>JBFWZN010000005.1:0-388748 GCA_050185275.1 Vicinamibacterales bacterium
CAACCCCCCGCCGGCGGGGGGCGGCTGTTCCCTGCGCACCCGCCGGCCGGCGGGGACCGGCCGCCCCACGGGCCGACTGCGCGGCACGCCGGATATTCGCCCCTGCAGTCGCCGCGACGGCACTGCCCGCCGCGAGTCCGGACCGCACGATCCGTGACGTGCGGATCAGCGGCGCCGGTGCATGCCGTGATCGACCGGCGTGCGGATCCGCCCCTACTCGCGGCGTCGGCGACAGGGTACGAGCGTCGCAAGACTTCCGGCGTGCGGCGCCGGAGGCCCGGGGGGCGGCCGCTCCCCGCCGGCCGCTCAGTGCTGGCTAGTTCAGCCCCGGCCCCTTCAGTGCCGGCCGCTTCAGTGCTGGCTGCTTCAGCGCCGGAACGCGAACGCCAGCACGACGGAGCTGCGCAGGTCCGTCCGCCCGAAGCCGGCGACCGGCTGGTTGCGGTATTCCACCGTCTGCGACGCGTTGAGCGACAGCAGACGCGTGAGCGCGATGCTCAGCACCGTAGCGCTCGTGCCCCGCCAGTTGCGCACGATGTCCAGGTCGGCGTTGAACCCCACGTCCTGCGCCAGCGTCGTGCCCGGCGTGATGGTCCACCGGTAGCGCACCGTGCCGATGGCGATGGGATAGCGCAGCTCCGCCCCGTCGAGACGCTGCTCCGCCGAGTAGCCCAGGCTCCCTTCCGACGTCAGGGCATGGCGACGGGGCAAGGGAGCGGTATACGCCGCGCCCGCGGACGTCACCACCCGGTGCCCGATGCCCGCGAACCGGTCGCGCCCGTAGAGCCCATCGCCAAACAGCTCGAGCCGCGGGCTCACCCGGTAGCCCTGTCGTCCGCGCACGGTGAGGACCCGCGCGCTCGGCACCTGGTCCACCTCCGTCGTGAGAAAGCTCACCGACCCCTGCGTGGTGCCCGCGCCCGCGCGGTGCAGCGCGCTGGCGCCGAGCCCCACGGTACGCGTGGACGTGGTGCCCGCCGTAGCCACCACCGACACCTCGCTCCCGAGGTCCCACGTCGGCGGCGTCTCCGGCACCGCGCCAAACTGCGCCGCGATGCCGCCGGTGGGCGGCGGGCCCGAGTGGCGCGTCTGCAGCTGCCACGCCCCGCCCGAGCGCACCCAGACGTCGGTGATGAGGCTGCGGAGCACCGCCGGACGGCACGTATCGGGGTTCACGTAGAAGGTGAGGTCGAGCGACACGATGGCCACGTCGCCCAGGGGCTGCACGCGCAGGTCGTCGATGTCGGACCGCTCGCCCCAGCAGAGCGACACGGCATTGCGCACCCAGGTGTCGCGGTCGATGTCGGGCGTGCCGCGCAGGATGTAGTCCGGGGCGAGTATCTGCTCGAGGCGTGCGCGGTCGCGCGCGTGCATCGCGTTGGCGAGGTCGCGCTCGAGCCCGGCCAGTGTGTCGGCCAGCGCAGCGTCGGACGAAGCCTGGTTCGCTTGCGCCTGCAGCGGCGTGACGAGCGTGGCCGCCGACACCGCGAACGCGATGAGGAGCGCCGCCGCCATCACGGCTGGCCGCGCGCCGCGCGACCGGTGTGCAGCCGCCCTCGCATCCCGGCGTGGCGCATGGCGCGCACGCGGGGACGAGACAGAGACGAACAGGCTGAGCATGCGGTGCGAGATGGGGTCCCCTCCTGCCGGCCCGGCACCGTGGACGTCACGGCAGGGCGGCCCTCACCGCGCGGGCGCACCGGAGTGGCGGCGCTGGTGACCTCCCAGTCTACCGTGCGGGCGGCGTGGGCTGGCCCCTCACGGCTCTACGCCGTGCCTGCCCACGCGCCATCGCCGGGCCCGCACGCGTCACCGCGGGGCCGACCGATCCGCCAGGACGTCGAGCAGAGCTGCCGTCAGCTCCTCCGGCCGGTCCAGCATCACTTCGTGACCGCACGCGATCGCCAGCGTCTTCCAACCCCGTGCCGTGGCACGTTCGTAGAACATCGGGAACGGAGGCTTGTCGAAGCCCGTGGCCCGGATGAACACGGTGTGCTTCGCCGCGTCGCTGTTCCGGCTCAGCCTGATGGCCTGCTGAAACGTCGCCAGCGGCTGCATCGTGCACTGACGGTTCACCCACTCGCGATCGCCGGCATTCACGTTGAAGACTTCGGCCGGAATCGGTGGCACCTTCCAGCCCTCTCCGTGCTGCCGCGCGAGAGCGAGTTGCTGATCTCGCTGTGCCGGTGGCAGGGTGTCGTGCAGGCACTCGCCGTCTTCGAGGACGAACGCATCCAGGTAGACCAGCGCGCTGATTCGCTCGGGCACGCGCTCGGCCACGCCGCTGATGACGCAGCCGCCGTACGAGTGGCCGCACAGCACCACGTCCGACAGCTCCTCCCACTGCAGCAGGTTGACGACATCGTCGATGTGCGTGTCCAGGGTCACCTGAGGAGACAGCAGGTGCGAGCGCTCTCCGACACCGGTCAGCGAGGGCGTGAACACGTCGTGCCCGTGTTCCTGCAGGGCTCTCCGGACGCGCTTCCAGCACCAGCTCCCGTGCCAGGCACCGTGTACGAGGACGAATACGGCCATCACCTCTCCCTCACGTGAACACAATCCGCTGCGTTGGAGCTAGGCGCCCGCGCCTTCGAACGTGATGTCGAAGGGCTTGTTCGTGATGAAGAGAAAGACCGCGTCATTGTCCTCGGTCGCTCCATGAAACATGCGCTCTCCCTCGGCGAACCACACGAACTCCCCTGGACCGAATCGCCCCTTGCTCGTATTGAGGATGCCGTCCAGCACGTACATGCCATGCGCACAATGATGCGTATGCCATGTATTGGTGAATCCAGCCTCGTACTTGATCTTGAGAATCGACATCCCGGTGTCAGGATCGTCGATGAGCTGTTTGACGGGAAGCTGATGACCCAGCTCGGGAATGGGAACCAGGGACCATGGGATCTCATTCGTGTTCATAGAGTGACACCATCGGGGAAGGCTCACATTGAAGGGCCGTCGGCTCGACCCGCCTGTCCGCTGGACCTGCCCACGGCGAGCAGCAAGCGACCGTCCTGGATACGAGGCGCCGCGTCGAGCACGTGCCAGTGACTCGATGACGGTCTATGGCGCCGGCGGCGCGGGGCGGCCGCGCACGGGCCACAGGCGCAGCGAGAATCCCTGGCCGAAGGTCCCGATGAAATTGCTGTCGCCGTCGCCGAGGAACGGCAGCCAGGCCACACCGGGCCCCTCGCCACTGGTGACACCGGACAGGTAGATGGCCGACGCCACGCCGCCGTACAGGGTGCCTCGGCCATCGGAAGTGCGCTGCTCGAGCTCCTGGAAGCATTCCGCCCAGGTACGGTCGGTGAGCAGCGGCTGGCCGCCCGCGAGCGCGAGCCGGCAGCCCAGCGCGGCCGAGGCCGTGAGCGTGGCCGACCACTCTTCGCGTGTCGGCAGCCGCCAGTCGCCGGGAACCGAGCCGTCCGTAAGGCCGCACTGGCCGTCGGCGAGGCGGGCCACCACCGCACCGGCCTCGGCGTGGACGGTGGTCGTCAGGCAGTCGGCATGCTGCAGCCACGTCAGGCCCGTCATGCCGTCGCGCACGGTGCCGTCGAGGCAGTCCGCGAACCGGCTGTCCGGGTCCGTGCACGTGGCAGCCCCGGCCTGGAGCGCGACGGGATCCGGCGCGTCCGCAACCTGGCCGCCCGCACCGGGCGCCGCGCCCGCCACAGCGCTACCCACCACGGCGCCACCCACCACAGCGCTACCCACCAGGGCGCCACCCACCACGGCGACACCCACCACGAGGCGCACGACACGCAGGGCGGCACCAGTGATGCGCAGGTTCATGGGCCGGATCTTAACTCGACGGACCGGCCTTGTAACCGCAACGGCCCGCGCCGGCCTGCACCGGCCCGCACGTCGGTCTCTGCGCGCGCCCTCAGCGTGCCGTCCGCCAGTGCCGGCAAAGAGCCACAGCCTGCCTGGACCCAGGTAACGGCCGCGACACGTGCGCCGGCCGAGAATGTCTCGCATGCGGCACGGAAGTGGACGAACATATCCGGCACGATCCAGGCTCCGAGGGAGGACGCATGAAGACGAGAGGCAAATGGCTGACGGTCGCGCTGGCGGCTGCCACCACCATGACGGTGTTCGCGCAGCAGCAACCGGCGGACCCCGCCCGCACACCCGGCGTGCAGGCCGGCAACGATCCCAACCGCAACGCGTTCATCATGGCGAACTGCAAGGCGCCAGCCGCACCGCCCGCGGCCAACCCCGCACGTGGCGGCGGGCCGGGCCGCGCCGGCGGCGCACCGCCCGCGCCGCAGCCCGCCAACTACACGGTGGCCGCCATTCCGGGCGTGATCGAGGGCGGCACGCGCTGGCGGCTGCTGTGGGAGGACACCGGCAACAACGCCGACAGCCCCATCGGCGTCGAGGACGGCGTACTGGTCGCGCAGAACGACAAGAGCCAGATCCTGAAGGTGGGCCTCAACGGGCAGGTGCAGCTGCTGGCCACCGACACCTACACGGGCGGCGCGCTGGCGATGACGACCGACAACCGCCTGTTCGTCGGTGAGCGCGCGCTCAACCGCGGCATCTGGCAGGTGCAGCCGCAGCGCCGGCTCTTCACCAACACCAAGGACGGCGAGCCGCTCGAGTGCCTCGGCACGGGCGTCCTCAACGACATGGTGGCCGATACGCGCGGCGGCATGTACTTCACGATGGGCGGCGTGTACTACGCCAACCCCCAGGGTGTGGTGAGCGGGCGATTCGGCACGGTGGGTGGCAACGGCCTCATCCTGAGCCGCGACGGCCGCAACCTGTACGTGACGGGCCGGCTCGCGAATGCCACCCCGCCCGCCAACCTGTCGGTGCCGGCCGGGGCGCCCGAGCCCACCGGTGGCCTCGTCGCCTTCGACGTGCAGGCCGACGGCAGCCTCACCAACGAGCGGCAGTTTGCGTGGGTGGGCGGAGACGGGACGGCCATCGACAACGACGGCCGCATCTACACGACGGGCAACGGCGGCGTGTGGGTGGTGAACCCGGACGGCGGGATCGCCGGCTTCATCTCGTCGCCGCGCCCGCTCATCAGCGTCGCGTTCGGCGGGCCCGGCAAGCGGACGCTCTTCGGCGTGGCGATCCGCGACGTCCAGATCTTCGCGATCGACATGGTCGCGCAGGGCTTCACCGGCCGCGCGAAGTAGGCACCGCTCTAAGCAGCGCCGTCCTTAAGAGGGCCGCGCGCCATCGCCACACCGAGGCCCGGTCCTGCACCTGCAGGGCCGGGCCGGTTGGTCAGCTCCTCAGTTCGACGCGGCGGCGCCGCGCAGCATCTTCTGGTATTCCGGATACATCGTCGCCGCACCGCCCTCGGCCGCTTCGGCCGGGAGGTGATGCCGCTCGGAGAACTCGGTGAGATACGGGTTGGTGCCGGGCAGGTAGTGCGGCACCTCGTCCTTCGGCCTGTCGATCTCCACGACGTAGCTGCAGGGATAGGCCTCGATCACCTGTTCGGGATCGATCTCGTAGTCCGACGTCCGGACGTAAGGTTCGGTGAGGTAGACCGGATCGTCCACGATGCTCACCCAGGTGAGCACGTTGTCGTGCCGGATGAAGTACTCGACGAGCGTGGCCGCGTCACTCCGCGGGAGGCCATTGCGCCGCAGGTACGACTTCTTGAGGTGCGTGGTCGTCACCTTGAGGATGTTGCCCACCCACTCGCCGGTCGAAAACCCCTGCCACGTGTGCGGCGCGAACTCCGGCGGGTGCGGCCGGCCGTCCATCCAGATGGTGCGCACCTGCTCCTGCCAGCGCTTGTGGGTGTTCCAGGAGACCACCTGCCGCGTCTGGGGGTCTACCGTCTTCCAGATCCGGAACTCCGAGTGTCGCGAGGCGTAGTCGGCCGGGTGCGGCCGGCACTGATACTCGGGCACCGTGAGCAGGGCGGGGTTGTGGGCGTGCCCGGCAAACCGCGCCGCCTCGTTGATGGGAATGCCCAGATAGTCCGCGATCTCGGGACCCGGCCCGCGCTCGGGCTGATCTTCGTGGACGCGCGCGTCCCACTCCCCGGACAGATCGATCTGCGCCGACGCCGGACCCGACGCCAGCAGTACGACACCCGCCGCCACGGCGACCAGTGGCCACCGCCATTCCAGTACGTGCATGAGCGCGCCCTCCCTCAGTAACGTCCGACCCTGACGCAGACCTTACCGTACCTCGACCCCGGGCGGTCGCCCCCGGCGTCCCTGGCCCGTCGGCCGGTCCGCCGCCTCGACCGGCGGAGGGTGGCCTCACGCGGCCCGAACCGAGCGACCCAGGCCGGGCGACCCCGGCCGAGCGGTGCGATCCGAGCCGCCCGATCTACACTCTCCCGCCATGAGACCGATGCGGACGCTGGCGGTCGTCCTTCTCGCGGGCACCGTGGCCGGAGCGCAGCAAGGCGCGGCACCCAATCCCGGCACGGTGCGCGCCCCCGGTCCGGCACCCGACGTGGCGCCGGCAGGCATCGCCTGCGAGGCCTGCCCGTATCCATACCCCAGCCGCTACCTGCCTCTCAGCGTCTACGGGCAGGACGTGCGCATGGCCTACATGGACGTGACCCCCGCCGGCGCGGCCAACGGGCACACCGTCGTGCTCCTGCACGGCAACAACTTCGCCGGCTTCTACTTCGGCGGGCTCATCGACACGCTGCGCGCGGCAGGCTTCCGCGTCGTGGTCCCCGATCAGATCGGCTACGGTCGGTCGTCGAAGCCTGCCATTCCGTACACACTGCACGACATGGCGCGCAACACGCGCCGGCTGCTCGAGCACCTGGGCATCGACCGCGTGATGGTGGTGGGGCACTCGATGGGCGGCATGGCCGCGGCCCGCTTCGCCACGCAGAACGCGGACATGATGGAGCGGCTGGTGCTCTACAACCCGATTGGCGTGACCGACGGCCGGTTCGCGCGGCGCGCGCCCGACCCGGAGCAGGCCTACCGGCAGAACCTCGAGGCCACCTACCAGTCGATCAAAACGGGTCTGCTGCGCTACGTCGCACACGATCCGTCCGCCTGGAACGAGGAGTTCGAGCGCTATGCGCGCATCCGCTACGCCTGGACGCTCGGTGCGGAATGGCCGCGGCTGGCCATGGCCCAGGCGCTCATCGGGCAGATGCTGTACGCCGACCAGGTGGTGAACGACTGGGCGCACATCCAGGTGCCCACGCTCGCCTTCGGTGGCGCGGAAGACGTGCTGCCCGGGTCGGCCGCCCTCTTCCAGGAGCGGATGCGGTTCATTGCCGACACCATCCCCGACGGCCGCGGCCGCCTGCTCCTGCTGCCGGGCCTGGGCCACGTGCCGCACGTGGAAGACCCCGATCGCACGTATCCGCCGCTCGTCGCCTTCCTGCGCGAGGGGTTGTGACGAGGCACGTGCGCACATTCCCAGGCACGCGCGCCCTACAATGCGCCGCGCCCCGATGCACAGCACTCGGAAGCACAGCACTCAGAAACACAGCACTCGGAACGCACCGCACCCGGAAGCACCCAACCCTGAAACGGAGGCTCCGCCCATGACCTCGTGCACTCGCCTGCTTGCCGTCGCCGGTCTCGCGACGCAGACGGATAGCCACCGCGCCGCCGAACACACCGTCGGCCGCATGGTGACCGCCTGCCCGGTCGTCCGCCTCGCGCGTGGGGTGGTGCTCTGGGGCGTGCTCGCCGCGACGCTCCTCGCACCTGCCGTGGCGGCCGCCGACACCCGCACGTCCACCGGGACGCTGCCGGACGGCACGGCCTACCGGATTGACGTGCCCGACCCCTGGAACGGCACCGTGCTGGTGGGCCTCGACTACGCCGCCGGCACGACGGCCGCGAACGAGACGAGCCAGGCGCTGCTGGCCCGGGGCTACGCCATGGCGGGGACCACCCGCCTCGTCACGGGATGGGACGTCACGCAGTCGATCGCGAACCAGCTCGCCACGCTTGACATCCTCACCAAGGTCCACGGCCGTCCAACGCGCACGCTCGTGTACGGGGCCTCGCTCGGCGCCCATACCGGCGCGGCCACCATCCAGGCACGCCCCGAACGCTTCGACGGCGCCCTGCTGGTGTGCGGCGGACTCGCCGGCGCGGTAGGCCTGTGGAACAGCAAGCTCGACGCCGTGTTCGTGGCCAAGACGCTCCTGGCGCCGACGGACGCGTCGCTGCCGGTCATCGGGATTCCCGCCGACTTCGCCACCACGGCCCGGCCCGCGTGGCTCCGGGTGCTGGCCGCCGCCCAGCAGACACCCGAGGGCCGCGCGCGCATCGCCCTGGCGGCCGTGCTCGCGCAGCTGCCCACGTGGTCGGATCCGAGCAAGCCCGAGCCGTCAGCGAACGACCTCGAGGCGCTGCAGGCGGGTCTCTACGACAGCCTGGCGGGGTCGCGTCCGGTGGTGAGCCAGGCCATGAGCAGCCGCCACGAGATCGAACGTCGCAGCGGCGGCAATATTTCAACCAACGCCGGCGTGGACTACGCGGCGCAGCTCGATCGCGTGCGGGGCTCCGACATCGTGCGGGAGCTGTATCGGCGCGCGGGGCTCGACCTCGCCGACGACCTCGCGGCGCTCGCACGCGCACCCCGGGTGCGCGCCGACCAGTCGGCGCTGGCGTGGACGGCACCCGCCACCTGGACCGGCCGCCTGGCCGTGCCCGTGCTCACCGTCAACGGCATCGGCGACGCCATCTCACCCGTGGCCGGGCAGGAGGCCTACGAACGCGCCGTCCGCGCGGCCGGCCAGGGCGACATGCTGCGCCAGGTGTACACGCGCACCGCGGGCCACTGCGGATTCTCGGCCGCCGAGATCGTGACCGCCGTCGAGGCGCTCTCGGCACGTGTGGAGACCGGTCGCTGGGACGACCGCACCAACCCCCACACGATGAACAGTCTCGCCGGGGCCCTCGGGCTCGGCCCGAGCCGCTTCCTGCCCTACACGCCCGACACGTTCGCGCGGGCAACGGCGCCGTAGCGCCGCAGGCGTGCCCGAGCCTCGGCGCCGGTTCGTCCCCGGGTGCGAGGGCGCACCGGCGTGCCGGATCTCAGGGGCAGGCGGACGTGGCTGCGACCCACCCCGGACACGGCACGTAGGTGCCCCAGGTGGAGCCGTCCCACGTGCGCAGGGGTTCCGGCGGCGCGTAGTCGATGAAACGCGCCGGTCCCAGGTCGAGGTCGGAGGCCGCGGCCAGTTCGGCCGCGCGTGCCTGCATGCCGGCGGGCGAGGTGTCGCCCCACGCGCCGGTGTCGAGCCGGTCGATGAGGCGCGTGAAGCCGGCGAGCTTCTCGAGCGCCGACTGGCTCGCGTGCCGCGACGAGCGCACCCAGGTGGTGCGCAGCAGGCGCTCGTTGCCGGCGCGCGCCACGGTCTGCGCGTAGGCGAGCTTGTAGGCGTCGGCGTCCACCGGGTCGCCGATGTTGTCCACCACGATCACCGGACCCGCGATGCGGCCCGAGTAGGTCGTGATGGGTTCGGCGGCGGCCACGGCGGCCGGGTCTGCGCCGATGCGTGGGGCCGCCGCGAGCGTGTCGAGATCGGCGTGCAGGCTCACGCCCGCCGTCGTGTACAGCGCCTCCACGAGATCCGCCATGCCGGAGCGGCCCAGGAGCGCCTCGTAGTCCACGCCGTGATTCCACGAGAAGTTGCCGCCCGCCACGACCTCCACGCCCCAGCGCACCTGCGCGGGATTGGCGAACGCGAACGCGGCGGCAATCTGATCGAGCTGGGCCTCGTAGTCGGTCGCCGCCGGGGGCTCCTCGCCCTCGGTCCACCGGGGGAACTGCTCGAACGCCGCGGCGAGCGCCAGGCGCGCGCGACCCGTTGGCGTGGCGCGCAGGTCGGCGACGAGCGCACGCAGCTGTTCGTTGGCCGCCATGGCGTCGTCCCGGCCCGCGAACTGGACCAGGGGCAGCGGCGTGCCGGTGAGGACGCGCAAGGTCCACAACCCATCGAGCTTCGCGTTGAAGGTGGCGATCTCCCCGGCCCCGCCGCCGGCCGACATCACCGCGCCGTCGAACACGTCCGGGTACATCTCCATCGCAATCCGCGACACGAAGCCACCACGTGAGTTGCCGAGGCTGATCGTTCGCGTCGGCTCGGTGCCCCAGCGCTCGACGACCTGCCGGCGCACCTCCAGCAGGTCGTCCACGGCCTGGCGGAAGCGGTAGGCGACCGGCTCACGCGAGATGCCGCCGATCGCATAGCCATTGGCCACCATCCAGCGCTCGAGCACGGATGGCTCTGCCTCGGGGTTGTTGGCGAAGTCGAGGTCGAGCACGAGCGTGCCGTTCCACGCCGGCGGCATCACGGCGCGGACGTTGCTGCCGTCCTCGAGCGTGCCGGTGATCACCTCCGGCTCCGTCAGGCTCCGTGGCGCCTCGGCCGGCGCGGGCGCGGCCGCACAGCCGGCCAGCAGCGCGACCGGCAACACGGCCAGCACGGTCAGCAGGGCCAGGAGTGCACGCGGTGCCCGGCCCGCCCGCCGTGCGGTGACGACGGCCACCGGCGCCGGCCCGCTGGGCACGTCGGCAGCCGTGGGCCGACCACTCGATTGGAACCACAACATCAACGGGCGTCGCCGACTGATCCATGTCATGCGCGGAGTGTAAACGAAAGGCGCGCAGGGAGGCAGGTGGGGTCGGCGGCGACTGGCCAGGCTCGAGGTTCACGCCACGGCCCGGCCCGGGAGCCCGCAGGCTCCGGATGGGCCGGGACCAGCTCTCCGGGGAGGGTCGCGGCCCCCCGAAGGGCCCAGGCGCGGAAAAGTATGCGGAAATCGCGAACCCGTGCTACCGTGTAGCCTCTCAAGAGACGTTACGAGCCCACCTGCGACACTTTTCCATTCCCACACGTCAGAGCGCGGTGGACCCGATGGTCCCCGACAACTCTGAAAGGCGCATGCGACGCGTCACTCCATCTCAGTCAGGGTGGTTCGCCCATCACACGCATCACGCGTTCACAAGGACTTGACCATGGCAGCTACCACCGGAATCATCAAGCGCATCACGGACAAGGGCTTCGGCTTCATCGCCACGCCCGACGGCACCGAGTACTTCTTTCACCGGTCCGCGTGCACCAGCACGCCCTTCGACTCGATGCGCGAGGGTGACAGCGTATCGTTCACGATCGGCCAGGGCCCGAAGGGCCCCCGGGCAGAGAACGTTCAGCCCGCCTAGTACACGCCTGCGCCCCGATGGCTGCCCACGGCGGCCATCGGGGCGCATCTCCCTGCCCTCAGACGACGTTCTGACGCCCGGCTAGAACGTGCCGGGTCGTGTACGAAACGTCCCGTCCTCCAGCCGATCCCGATACGACGCGTGACAGCTCTGGCACAGGGTGCCGAGTGACGCGGTCGCCTGCCTGGCGCCATCCCAGCTGCCCGCTGCAGCCGCCTGTGCCGCGGCCAGCGAGTGCGTCCGCGCCTCGCGCGCCCACTGCGCGGCCGGCCCCTGCCCCATCGCATCGAGTGTCTCTTCCACCCGGACCCACTCGGCGTCGAGCGTGCGCGCATTGAGCGCGACGGCCTCGCTGTCGCTGCGCTCGACCCCGGTACGCATGGCCGTGACGGCCGGGCCGATGACCTTCATCGCCTCATCCAGGGCCACCTCGCCGGCCGTCGGCGGCGGCATCGGCATCGGCGCCAGCTCCGCGTAGGTGCCGTCGAGGACGGAGGTCGCGACCAGCACCGGCTGGCCCATGTACGCCTGGTGCATCGCGGCGTCGAGCATGATGTCGTAGTCGGCCGCGAGACGCGCCAGCGTCGCGGCATCGAGCAGCTGCACCTCACCCCGCATCAGCAGGTAGTGCGCGTCCGCGAGGGACCCGGCCAGGTACGGCGCAATCACCAGCATCGGACTCCCGGCCGGCACGGTCGCCTTCGGCCCGTCCATCTTCCGCTGGTCTACGACGAACGACCGGTCCGTGAGCACGGCCTCGACCCCTGCCGAGACCGTCACCAGCCGGCCGATGTAGGCGCCGGGGTCGTGCCTGATCGTCGTCGTCGCGACGGGCATGCCGAACAGCGCGTTGTTGTTGCGATTACGTCGCTGGGCGCCAGGCGCCGCCACCAGCAGCGGCACGAGCACCGCCGCGGCCAGCAGCGCGCCATGGCGTCTTCGAGAGAACGTGGGTGTCGTGTTCGTCATGTCAGGATCCCTCTCGACGCTACTTGCCCGATGCGCCCTGGGCCAGCGCCTCCTCCCGCTTCCGCTGCACCTCCAGCAGCCGGCGCTGCACCTCGGCGGGATTCTGGGCGTCCACCTGCGTCTCGTCCTCGACCTCCGCGCGCAGAGCGCCGCCCAGGTCGGTGCCGGCATCGTTGGTGTCGAGGCCGCGCTCGGTCATGAGCGACCGCAGCAGCTGCGCCGTGTGCTTGTTCATCATGATCCGGGCGTTGTGATACACACCGTCGGCAATCGTCAGCGGCATCCATCCCCGGTTGTTCCGCACGTCGAGCCTGGCCCCGGCATTCACCAGCAGCGTCACCGCTTCGTTGGAGCCGCGCCAGGCGGGCCCGTGCATCACGGTCTCGCCGGTCCGGTCCACGTCGTGGACCGGCGCGCCCAAGTCGAGCAGCAGGGCGATGGCATCCACGGATTCCTCGGGTTGTCCCGGACTCTCGCCCTGGGAGTAGACGCCGACGCCGGCGGCCACCATGAGGGGAGAGTCTCCATCCACGTTGCCGATGAAGGGATCGGCGCCCAGCTCCAGCAGCACCTGCATGAGGGGCACGTCCACCGAGCGTGACGCGAGGAACAGCGGGGTGGCGCCGTAGCGGTTCAGGTCGTTGCGACCTTCCATGTCGGAGGTCGGCTCTTTCGTCTGGCGGGCGTTGATGTCCGCGCCGTGCTCGACGAGCTTGCGGGCCAGATCCAGGCTCCCCAGGTCGCCAAGGGGCTTCTGGCCGGGGTTGTTCTGGCCGCGCTGGGGCCGTCGCGACCACGCGATCTGATGGAGGGCGGTCCAACCCTGGCCGGCGGCGTCGGGGTCGATGCCCGATTCGAGCAGGGCCACGGCGGCCTCGTAGTTGAGCCCCTGCACGGCGGTGACCAGGGCGCTCGTGCCGTCGGGCAGCGTCTCGTGGACGTCGGCGCCCGCCGCCACCAGCACCCGAATCATCTCGATCTGCCCCTGCCGCGCCGCGAACAGGAGCGGTGTCCAGCCGAAGATGGACCGCGCCCGCACGTCGGCGCCGGCCTCGAGCAGGATGGCCGCGGCCTCGGCGTTGCCCTCGTGGGCGGCCCACATCAGCGCCGTCTGCTGCTTCCACCCCTCGCGCGCGTTGACGTCGGCGCCGCGCGCCAGCAGCAGCCGCACGGCCGCCGGCCGGCCGGTGCGCGCCGCCGTCATCAGGACCGTCTCGCCCTCCGGCAGTGCCGTCTGGGCACTGGCCCCGGCATCGAGCAGCAGCTCGATCATCGCGGCGTTGCCCCGCACGGCTGCCGAGTACAGGGGCGTGACGCCGTACCGGTTGGCCGCGGTCGCGTCGGCGCCCGCCTCGATGAGCAGGCGGGCGGCCGCCAGGTTGTCGAGGTCCGTCGCCAGGTGCAGGGCCGTCGTGCCATCCGGAGCGGCCTCGGTGGCCGCGCCCGGCTGCGCGAGCACCTGCCGCACGGTCTCGAGGTCTCCCGCCTCCACTGCCGCGTGCAACGGCAGATCCCTGGCGGCCGCCTCGGCTCGGCCGGTTGTCCCCATCACCGCGAGCGCCAGCAGCGCCGCGCCCACCGTCATTCGTCCACGCATCGTCCACACCTCCGCACGCTCATGTCTTGACACACGCGCCAGGCCCGCGACGCGGGCCGTGGCGCACGACACCGGACGTCCGGGATCGGTCACGTCCGCGTGATCACTCCGTCGGGCGCCGCATTGAGGTCGAGCACGCCCGAGCTGTCGCCGAAGCTGTCCACCGGTACCCCGGCGGCATTGATGACGCCGGCGAGGAGGTTCGACAGCGGCGTTCCCATGGGCATCGCCACGTGCCGGTTGCCGGTGAGGTTGGCGCCGCCCCCCACGAGCGCGATCGGGACGTCCATGTGCGAGTGGATGTTGCCGTCGCTCATGCCGCCGCCGAGCATCAGCGTCGAGTGATCGAGCAGGGTGCCGTCGCCGTCCGGCGTCGCCTGCATCTTGTCCACCAGGTAGGCGAACAGGTCCACGTGCCAGGTGCACAGCTTGGTGTACTTCTCGAGGTTCTCGGGGTTGTCGCCGTGGTGCGACATCGCGTGGTGCGACTCGTTGAGGCCGATCTCGGGATACATGCGGGCGCGCTGCTCGCCGCCGTACATGAACGTGCTGACCCGTGTGATGTCGGCCTGGAACGCCAGGTGCTGCAGGTCGAACATCAGCTTGGCGTGGTCGTCGAACCGGTCGGGCACGCCGATGCCCGGCCGCTGGTACTCCGGCAGCGGCGCCTCGGCGTTGCGCGCCTCGGTCTGCTGGATGCGTCGTTCGACCTCGCGGAGCACGTCGAGGTAGTCGGACACGATGGATTTGTCGGAGGGCCCGAGCTTCGCCTGCAGGCCGTGCATCTCGTCGATCGCGGAATCGATGATGCTGCGCTTGCGCCGGGCGGCGGCCAGCTGCTGCGAAGCCGGACCACCGTCGCCGAAGAGCTGTTCGAACACCAGGCGCGGGCTGCTCTGGGTGGGGAGCGGTGTGGTGGGCGATGCCCACGACAGCGTCGTGCCGTAGGCGCAGCTGTAGCCGGTATCGCAGCCGCCGGTGACCGAGTTGGGCAGGATGGCCAGCTCGAGCGACGGCAGCGACGTTTCGTTCCGGTACCGCGAGGCGATGACCTGGTCAGCTGACGTCCCGGCCCGCATGTCCGAGCCCTCCGTCCGCTTGATGTGCGACCCGGTCAGCCAGGCGCCCGTGCTGCGCGTGTGGTCGCCGTTGCCGTCGCCCAGGCTCTCCGCCATTCGGTTGTGGAGTCCGCTCACCACGGTCACCTGGTTCCGGAAGGGCTCGAGCGGCTGCAGGATCCGGGAGAACGCGAAGTCCTTGCCCGTGGTCGCCGGCTTCCAGAAGTTCACGCCCGTGTGGTTCATCGCCACGCCGTTCGGCATGTAGAAGAAGCCGTAGCGCCGCGCCGTGGTCGTGACCGCGCCGGATGCCAGCCCTGGCACCATGGCGTCCAGAAACGGCAGGGCCAGTGCCACGCCGAGTCCGCGCAGGACGGTCCTGCGCGACAGCGCCTTCTTCGTGATCATCATGATTGGGATCTCCTCATCTGGAAGGGGGTGCTCGTGACGATGCCGATGACGATGGCGGAGAGACGGTGCTCCTGGCCGGAGGCCTCCCGCAGGATGCCGCGCACGGTCGGCGCATCGTGCGATGCGAGTCCCCGCCCGAGCGCGTAGGTGAGCATGGTGCCGGTGAGATTGCGCAGGAACTGGTCGCCGTGCGACACGAGCACCCGCCGCAGTCCCAGGGGGCCGTCGATCGCCGACCCGTCGGGGTAGACGCCCGAGCTGTCGATGGGCTCGAAGTTCTCGTCCACCGTGCGATACCGCCCGACGGCGTCGAAGCGCTCGAGCGCGAAGCCGATCGGGTCCATCACGCGGTGGCAGGACGCGCACACCGGGTTGGCCCGATGCTGCTCGAGCCGCTCACGCAGCGTCTGCACCTTCGTCACGCGTTCCCCGTTCTCCTCGAGCGAGGGCACGTTGGGCGGCGGCTCCGGAGGCGGCGCGCCGAGGATGTTCTGCAGCACCCACTTGCCCCGGACGACGGGCGACGTGCGGTTGGGCATGGCCGTGACGGTGAGGATGGCGCCCTTCCCGAGCAGGCCGATGCGCGGGCTGTCGTCGGGCAGCGCGACCCGCCGGAAGTGCACGCCCTTCACGTTCGGGATGCCGTAGTGCGTGGCGAGGCGCTCGTTCACGAACGTGTGGGTGGCCGTCAGCAGGTCGAGCGCCGGACGGTCTTCGCGCAGGACGCTGTCGAAGAACAGCTCGGCCTCGCGCCTGAACGCCAGCGCCAGCGTGTCGCCGTAGTCGGGATACAGGAACGGATCGGGCACGATGTCGGGCAGGCGCCGGAGCGACAGCCACTGGCCGGCGAAGTTCTCCGTGAACGCGCGCGACCGCGGGTCGGCGAGCATGCGCCGCGCCTGGGCCGCGAGCACGGCGGGCTCGTGAAGACGACCGTCCACGGCCAGCTGCAGGAGCTCGTCGTCGGGAATGCTGCTCCAGAGGAAGAACGACAGCCGCGAGGCGAGGCTGAGGTCGCTGAGCCGGTAGACGCTGCCCGCCGCCACGCCCGGCGGGTCGAACTCGGTGCGAAACAGGAACGACGGGCTCACGAGAATCCGCTGGAGTGCAAGCTCGATGCCCAGGTCGAACGTCCCGCCGGCCCGGCCCTCCTCGTAGAAGGCCATGAGCGTATCGATGTCGGGCTCGGTCGCGGGGCGTCGGTAGGCGCGGCGCGCCAGGGTGCCGAGGATCTGCCGCGCGCAGGCGCTCTCCTCCGAGGCCTGCGCCGGACGGCACGTGAACACCCGCTGGTAGCTCGGCGAAGACTCGGCCCCGCCCGCGTTGAGCGGTCCCAGCACCTCCAGCTCCCGCAGCGCCGCGCCTTCGCGTGTCTCCCGCTCGTCGTCGGTGCCCCGGCCGATGTACGGCTTCAGGAAGGGCTTGCGGAAGCCCTCGGACACCGCGGCGGTCTTCATCAGGAACGTCGCACGAATCTCGCGCACCCCGGCCTGCAGCGGGACCCGCACTTCCCAGTTGTCGTCCACGTTGCGCGGCGCCTGCTCCGCACGGTCGATGCGCTGCGGCCGGCCCTGCGACACCTGCCGCTCGAGATTGAGGTCGGACCCCGGCGTGGCCGGCAGCGTGAACACCTCGACGCGCTCGCCGTCCACGCTGATCTCCAGGACCTGCTCGCCGAGATAGTGGGGAATGTCGTAGTCGATGCCGCGGCCGATGCGGGCCTTGATGACGTACTCGCCGTCCCGGGGCGCGATGTACTGCACCAGGATCCCGCCCCGTGTGCCGACCGGCATGCCCTCGAGGCGCACGTCCTGATCGAGCTGGTCAGGCACCCGGTAGTGCTCGCCGCCTGGAGGGGCCGGTGTGCCGAGCGCCAGGCGCGCCACCTTCTGTGCGGCGTTGAGATAGCGCTCGGTCAGCAGCGGCGACAGCTTGAGGACGCCGGCGATGTTGTCGAAGCCGTAACTGATCTCGTCGGTGGGCAGCCAGTCGGTGGCGTCCACCTCGAGGGCCAGCAGGTCGCGCACCGCGTTCTGGTACTCGGCGCGGTTCAGCCGGTGGAACGGCTCCGTGCGGCCGGGGTCGGGCCGCTCGGCGGCGGCGGCGTCGAGCGCCGCCTCGAGCGACGCGGTGAAGCCTGCCATGACCTGTGCATCCGGGCGCCTGGCGCCCGCCGGCGGCATCAGGCCCGCACGCAGCTTCACGACGGCCTTCTCCCACTCGGCGGCGTGCGCGCCGACGTCGGCGACATCGAGCCTGTCGAGCGCGAGACCGCCGGCTTCCATCCGCTGGTTGTGGCAGGTGACGCAGTAGGTGTCCACGAACGCCTTCGACGGCATCTCCATCGGCGACGACGCACGTGTCTGCGCCGCGGGTGAGGCGTTCTGCGCCAGCCTCTGTGCCCGTGCCTGTGCCTGTCCCCAGGCCTGCGCGTCCATTCGCGCCGCGGCAGTCGCCTCGTCCGTGCCATGCGCGGCGTACGGCGTCAGCGCGGACATGGTGGTGAACCCGCCGTCGGACGCCGAGCGGACCGCCACCGAAGCGAGCACGAGCCACCCGAGCAGACCCAGCCATACCCAGCGACCCTGTCGAATCCCGAGTCCCTTCATGAACCCTCCGCCTGCAGTCGATCGAGCCAACGCACCCCCGCGACACACCGGTCACGCAAGGGCCCGCCGTGGAAAGAGCAATATCGACTCCAGGCTCGAGGGGTTCGACATTCGTGCACGAATCGCCTGCAACTGCCGCTGCCGCAATCGCTTGCGCGCAAGGGCCGCATCGGCGGGCCTGCGCCGTTCAGAGCGCCAGAGCAACTGAAATGTCTGTCGCCGATCGCGACTCTTGCAGCGATGTCGTGGACGGCCTGCGGCACACGCTCGTCACCCGCATAGAGATGTCATGGCGCGGTCGCACGTCCGCACGTACACGCGATGACGAACATTTGAGTTCATCGGAACGGCGTATCACCCCACGCTTGTAGCTCTCCGATCGCGGGCGATCGCCGGACGGGCGGCTTCGCGAAGACGTGCATGCGCAATCGCTGGGCAAAACACCAGTACGTGCGTGCGGAAGGCGTCGTGGCTCGTCGCTTGCACAAGTGGTCGGCACGCACGCGCAACACCGCGTGACGGCACTGCGGCACCACGCACAGCGCTGCGCACGACACAGCGGCTGGCACCACGGAGTGTTTCGGACGACACCGATGCGGTGTTCGGCTTCGGCACTTCAGCGCTGCTGCACACAGACGCCGTTGCGCAACCGTTGCGTGCGTCGCTCCTCATCACGACCGTGCACGTTCCCTCGTCGGCCACTTCGTAAGGAGGTCGCTACATGCGCCGCTATCTGTGTTGGTTGTTCGCGTTCGCACTCCTGCTCCCTGCCCACGCCGCGGCCCAGCAGAACGCGTCGGTCCAGGGGTCCATCGTCGACGAGTCGGCAGGAGCGCTCCCTGGCGCGACCGTGACCGCCACGGAGGCCAATACCGGCTTTCAGTCGCTGGCGGTCACGGCCGAGGACGGCCGCTTCCGCCTCGACAACCTCCCGCCGGGCCAATACCTGCTGCGCGTGGAGATGCCGGGCTTCGCGACAACCGAAGTGCCCAACCTCGAACTGCTCGTCGGCGCCAACGCGCGGCTCGCGCCGATGTCGATGAAGCTGGCGACGCTCGAGGAGACCGTGACGGTGACCGGAGAGACGCCGCTCGTGGACGTGACGTCCTCGCAGGTGGCGGGCAACATCGATCGCCGACAGATGGCCGAACTTCCGCTCCAGGGCCGCAACTGGCAGGAGCTGTCCCTCATGGTGAAGGGCGTGACGGCCAACAACGTCACCAACACGCCCGGCGCCTCCGACGGCCAATTTCAGCTGAACCTCGACGGGCAGCAGATCACGCAGCGCGTGGCCGGCTCGGGGTTCGGCCAGCCGAAGGTGAGCCGTGAAGCGATCGCCGAATTCCAGATCGTCACGAACATGTTCGACATCACGCAGGGCCGCTCCACCGGCATGCAGGTGCAGGCCGTCTCCCGCGCGGGCACCAACGACCTGCGCGCGGTGACCTACGGCTTCTTCCGCTCCGACAGGTTCAATGCCCCGGACCCGGTGGCGGGCGAAGTGCTGCCCTTCCAGAACCAGCAGGCCGGCTTCACCGTCGGCGGCCCCATCGCCCGTGACAAGGCCCACTTCTTCGGGTCCTACGAGTACGAGCGCGAACCGAGCACGGCATTCCTCCAGCCCACGCGCCTGCCGAACCAGACGTTCCGCTTCGAGACGAAGTCGGTGAACAAGAACTACCTCGGACGGGTGGACTACCAGCACTCGCCGACCGACACGTTCACGGTCCGCGGCCAGCGGTGGGACTTCAACAATCCGTTCGACATCTCGAGCGGCACCGCCCACCCGTCAACCGCCGAGCAGCTCCGGCAGCGTTCGACCAACGTGTTCGGCACGTGGACGCACGTCATCAGCTCGAACGTGATGCTGCAGGTGCACGGGGGCTACAACGGCTTCTCGTGGTTCAACGACGCGATCCCGTCCAACGACGTGCAGTTCTACCAGACGCCGTTCTTCGTGCCGCAGATCTCGTTTCCCGGCCTGACACTGGGCGGGCAGCGCAACTACCCCAACTACACGTGGCAGGACACGCTGAGTTCGCGGGGCGACCTGACGTGGAACACCGACCGGCACGAGATGAAGTTCGGCGCGGAGTTCCTCCGGGTGAAGGACACGAAGAACTGGTCGCTGAACCGGCGCGGCACGTACGTCTTCGCCACGCGCCCGTCGGACGCGGAGCTCGAACGGCGCTTCCCGGCCGATGCCTGGAACGACCCCTCGCAGTGGGACCTCAGCGGCCTCGAGGCGAACCTGCAGCGCTTCGACATCAACTTCCACCCCGACTACCTGGTGGACACGCCGCGACCCACGCTCGCCCTCTGGTTCGGCGACAACTGGCGGGTCAGCAACAACCTGTCGGTGAACGTCGGCGTGCGGTACGACGCCGACTGGGGCGCCACCAACCCGCCCTTCGTGACCGATAACGTCATCCTCATCGACAACGGCGTCGAGTCGAGGGACTTCGGCTACAAGACGGGCATCCGCGACCTGAACAACGTGGCACCGCGCGTGGGCTTCGCCTACAACGTGGGCGGCACGGGCGACCTGGTGATTCGCGGCGGCAGCGGCGTCTACTACGCCACGCCGGTGTCCAACGTCACCTACAGCCACCAGTTCTACAACCGCGCGGTGGCCGCGACGTTCCTGCCCGACGGGCCGGGCTTCATCGAGAACCCGACCCGCGGCGTGACGGCCGAGGACTACCTCACGGGCCGCGTGCCCGCCCCGGTGCAGACGGCGCGCATCATCGCGGACGACTACGTGATGCCGTACAGCCTGCAGAGCTCCATCGGTTTCCAGAAGCAGCTGGGCGCGGTCATGGGCTTCGACGTGGACCTCACCCACCTGAGCGAGCGCAACCAGGTGCGGGGCCGCGACCCCAACCTGTTCTTCGATCCGGTGACCGGCTACAACCTCGACCCGGCACGGGCCGGCCGGCCGAACCCGGAGTGGGGCGAGATCCAGTGGATGGAGAGCAAGGGCAAGACCGAGGCGCTCCTGCTCGCCACCTCGTTCACGCGCCGGTTCCGGAACAACTTCCAGGGTGGCGTCACCTACACGCGCACCCTCCGGCGCAACGACAACACGACCGGCTTCGGCATCCAGGCGAACAACCAGTTCGACCTCGAGGACGAATGGTCGCGGTCCACGGACTTCCAGCGCGACACGTTCCGCGCGAACGGCATCGTCAACCTGCCGGGCCAGATCACGCTGGGCGCGTCGTTCTTCTACGGGTCGGGCGCCTACTACAACGCGACGCGCACGGGCCGTCCGTTCAACAAGCCCGGCACGAACCGCCTCAACACGGGCGCGCCCATCACCATCCCGGAGGCGGTCCTCAGCCGCTGGGAAGGCCCGGCCGTCATTGCGACGGGCGCGGAGTGGCCACGCAACGCGCTGCGCGGCCTGCCGCTCCACAAGCTGGACATGCGGGTCTCGAAGATCGTGCGGTTCTCGTCGAGCGTGGAAGTGACGCTGCTCGCCGAGGTGTTCAACGTCTTCAACCGCAAGAACTACGGGAACTACCAGACGCAGCTCGACTCGGCGGTCTTCGGGCAGCCTGCCGCGTCGTCGGGTAACGCCTACGTGCCGCGCACCGGACAGGTCGGCTTCCGGCTGGCGTTCTAGGACCATGTCGGCCAGGGCCACCGCCGACTACGTGCGCACGGCCATCGACCGGTCGCAGGGCCGGTCGGTGGTCCTCTCCCGAGGTGGCATCGTCGCCACTGAACACCCGCTCGCCTCGCAGGCGGGCGCCTCCGTGCTGGCGCGGGGCGGCCACGCGGTGGATGCCGCCATTGCTGCCAACGCCGCCATGGGCGTGGTGGCGCCGATGATGAACGGCATCGGCGGGGACCTGTTCGCGATGGTCCACGATGCCGCGTCGGGCACCCTGCACGGCATCAACGGCAGCGGCTACGCGCCGATGTGCCTGACGATCGACGGCCTGCGCACGCTGGGCATCGCGCGCATGCCGCAGACGGGCGTGCACGCGGTGACCGTGCCTGGCGCCGTGGCCGCGTGGTCCATGCTGCACGAGCGCTTCGGACGGCGGCCCTTCGGCGAGGTGCTCGCACCGGCGATCGGGATCGCCGACGAGGGCTTCCCCGTGCCGGAGCTCACCGCCGCGGAGTGGGCCGGCAGCGAGGCCCTGCTGAGGGAGGAAGCCGAGGCCACGCGCACCTTCCTTCCCGGCGGCCGCGCCCCGGCCGTCGGCGCGGTCTTCCGCAACCCGGACCTGGCCGCCTCGTACCGCGTGATTGCGGCCGAGGGACGGGACGCGTTCTACCGGGGCGACATCGCCCGGCGCATCCTCAACTGCTCCGCCGTGCGGGGCGGCCTGCTCACCGGGGCAGACCTGTCCGAGTACGACGCCGAGTGGGTCACGCCGCTGTCCACCACGTACCGCGACTGGACGGTCTACGAACTGCCACCCAACGGGCAGGGCCTGGCGGCCCTGATGATGCTCAACATCCTCGAGCTGTCGCCGATGACGTCGTTCGGCCACAACTCGGCCGACGCGCTCCACACCCTCGTCGAGGCCAAGAAGCTCGCCTACGCCGACATGGCGCGTCACGTGTGCGACCCGGAGTTCCACCGCGTGCCGGTGACCAGCCTGCTGTCGAAGTCCTACGCGGCCAAGCGCGCCAGGGCCATCGACCCGAACAGGGCCAGCGCGGACACCGCGCCCGGCCGACTCCCATCCAGGGGCGGCGACACCACGTATCTGAGTGTCGTGGATCGCCAGGGCAACATGGTGTCGCTCATCCAGAGCAACTTCGCGAACTTCGGCTCCGGCCTCGTGCCCGAGCGCACCGGCTTCGTCCTCCAGAGCCGCGGCGGGCTCTTCACCATGGACGCGGAGCATCCCAACGCGCTGGCACCGCGCAAGCGCCCGCTCCACACGATCATCCCGGGCTTCATGACGCGCGGCCGCATGCGGGTGGCGTTCGGCATCATGGGCGGCTGGAACCAGTCGCAGGCGCACGCCCAGTTCGTGTCCAACGTGGTGGACCACGGCATGAACATCCAGGCGGCCCTCGAAGCCGCCCGGGTGACCAAGCTCACCTTCGGTGGCTGCGACGTCATCGCCGAGTCGCGCGTCCCCGCCCGCGCGCGAGCCGCGCTCGAGAGCCGCGGGCACGAGATCGACCTGCAGGGCCCGTACTCGAGCCTCGTCGGCGGGGGCCAGAGCGTGCTGCGGGACGACGACGCGGGCGTGAACGGCGGGGCGTCGGACCCCCGCAAGGACGGAGCCGCCATCCCCGAACCCTTCCCCTGCGAGGCCCCATGTCCCTGACCGTCTTCCTCCGCTCGCGCTGGAGCCAGCTGCTGCTCGGCCTGACCTGCATGATCGTGATCTCGAGCCCGCAGTACGTGTGGGCGCTTCTCACGCAGCCGATGACCGAGGGGCTCGGTGCCACGCTGCCCCAGCTGCAGGTGACATTCTCGCTCCTCATCGTGATCCAGACGTTTCTCTCTCCCTGGCAGGGGATCCTCGTGGACCGCTTCGGGCCCCGCCGCCTGCTGTCGATCGGCGTGGTCGTCGCGGGCCTGAGCTGGGTGCTGGCCGCGCAGGCGACCAGCCTCTCGTGGCTCTACCTGACCTACGGCGTTCTCGGTGGCATCGGGACCGGCATCGTCTACGTGGGCGTCATCGGCCACATGGTGCAGTGGTTCCCCGACAAGCGTGGCCTGGCGACCGGCCTGGTGGCCGCCGGCTACGGGATGGGCGCACTCCTCACCACGTTTCCCATCGCGCGCGTGCTGCGCGAGTCCACCTATCAGGACGCGCTCGTGCGCTTCGGGGTGATCTTCGCGCTGGCCGGCCTGGCGGCCGCACAGGGTCTCAGGCGCCCGCAGCCAGGGGACCTGCCGGTACCCCGCGTGGGCCCGTCGGGGGCCCCGCCGGCCGTGGCCATCGATGCCTCGCCCGGCGAGATGCTCGGCACGGGCATCTTCTGGCTCATGTTCGCGATGATGACGATGATGTCCACGACCGGACTGATGGTCACCTCGCAGATGGGCGCGTTCACGCGCGACTTCGGCATGGCCGGCGTACTGGTGTTCGGCCTGCCGGTGCTGCCGCTCGCCCTCTCGATCGATCGCATCACCAACGGCGCCACGCGGCCCTTCTTCGGATGGGTGTCCGACCGCTTCGGACGCGAGAACACGATGCTCATCGCGTTTGGACTCGAAGGCGTGGCGATGACGCTGTGGCTGCTCACACGCGAGAGCCCGGTGCTCTTCGTGCTGCTCTCCGGCGTGGTGTTCTTCGGCTGGGGCGAGATCTTCTCGCTGTTCCCCTCCACGCTCACCGACACGTTCGGCACCCGGCACGCCACCGCCAACTACGGGTGCCTGTACATGGCGCAGGGCGTGGGCTCGGTGCTGGGCGGACCGGTGGCGGCGCTGCTCCACGACTCCACGGGCTCGTGGATTCCCGTGTTTGCGGTCATCATTACCATGGACTTCGCGACCGCGGGTCTCGCCATCGGCGTGCTGAAACCCATGCGGCGCCGCTGGCTGGAACAGGCACACCGCAAACAGGCGATCGCGCGTGCCGGGGAGCCGGCGTGGACGCCGGTCCCCTCGAAGCCGTGAGCCCCGCGTCGCCGTCAGGACCCAGGCGCCCCCGCGAGGGGCGCCCCTTTACCAGGCCGACCTGATGCCCACACCCGTCGACGTCGTTCGAGCGGCCGTGCCGCCGCCCACCCCCTCGCCAACCGCCGCGCCGCATTCAGGCGCCGCGCGGGCGGGGACAGCGGGCCAGGCCGCATCGGCGCCCTCGCCCGCCTGGCTCGTCTCGGTATCCCGGATGGCCCGCGACTGGTTCCTGCTCGGCATGGTGGCCGCCGTCGCCGTGGCGTCGGCGGCTCCCGACCTCGGTCGGAGCGGCGGCCTGCTGCACGTGGACGCCATCGCCGACTGGGGCATCTTCACCATCTTCTTCCTGCACGGCATCGGGCTCTCGACCGAGCGCCTTCGCCAGGGCCTGTCCCGGTGGCCGGTGCACGTGGTGGTGCAGGTCTTCACCTTCGTCGTCTTCCCCGTGCTGGCCATCGTGCTGAGCCTCACGGTGGGGCGATGGCTGCCCGACGAGCTGATGCTCGGCATCATCTACCTGTGTGCCCTGCCCTCCACCGTATCGTCGTCGGTGGCCATGACCTCGCTGGCACGTGGCAACGTGGCCGCGGCCATCTTCAACGCCACGTTTTCCACGCTGATCGGCGTGATGCTCACGCCGCTGCTCATCAGCCTGCTGGCGGGACGCGCCGGCAGCGGCGGGCCACTGGGCGCGGTGGTGATGAACGTGGCTACGCTGCTCCTGCTGCCATTCGCGATCGGGCAGGCACTGCGCCCCCTGGCTGGCGGCGTGTTCGCGCGGTGGAAGCCCTGGACGAGCGCGATCGATCGGGGTGTCATCCTGCTGCTGGTCTTCAGCGCGTTCAGCGACTCGGTCGCCGACGGACTCTGGAACCGCTACGGCCTCGGGCAGATGGCGACGATCCTCGGTCTGACGGCCGGGCTGCTGGCGCTGGTACTCTGGCTCACCACGCGCGTGGCACGGCGATGCGGCTTCACGGTGGAGGACGAGATCGCCACGGTGTTCTGCGGCTCCAAGAAGACGCTCGCATCGGGTGTGCCGATGGCGCGCGTGATCTTCGGCAGCCACCCCGCCCTCGGGCTCATCGTGCTGCCTCTGATGTGCTACCACCAGCTCCAGCTGTTCGTGTGCTCGGTCATGGCGCAACGCTACGCGCGCCGGCCAGCGGCCTGACGCACTCACGACGCGCACCTGCGACCCGCACGTGCGGCCCGCACGTGCGACGGCGCGCTCCCCCTCGGCGCCCCGTCCATCCGTGCCGGATGGCGCGCGCATGGGGCTCGCCCGACGCCTCCGCCAGACGCCTCCGCCCCACGGCACAGGCCCACGACGGAGGCCCCGGCGCCGGAGGCCAACGAAGCCCCCGCGCCGGTGGCGTCAGCCTGTCGTCAGGGGGCCGTGGCCTGGAGAACCACCGGCGCGGGCAGATACGACTTTCGCACGCGGGCGGCGACGGTGACGTGCCCCTCCGCGAGGCTCGACACCTCGTACTCGATGGCCTGGCCCACGAACACCGACACGGTCTTCTCGCTCAGGCCGAAATCGTCGTCGAGCCAGTGGTGCAGTTCCATCGTGGCATGCTGGAGCGCCTCCTGCAGGGTGGGCGCGGTACCGACGGTGACCAGGTAGTCCGCATTCTCGACCCGGGGCCAGCCCTGGAGGAACTCGCCCACGACGGTTGACGGACGCACCACGCTGCTGTGCGGCCATTCCTGCTTCTTGACCACCTCGACGCTGAACGTCACGTCGAGCGACGTCTCGACACCGGTGCCCGCGATCTGACCATCACCCTGGCGTGCATGCCCGTGACCGAGCATCAGGAGTGCGCCCGGCTGCGAGACGGGCAGCATCACGCGCGACCCGGCCATCAGGGCACCCGACATCATGTTGCCGCCGAAGGGACCCGAGCCCGTGGCCTCCACGGAGGCCTCGCCCGCCGGTGCCACGCCCATCGAGCCCAGCACGGGCCGCAGCGGCATTTCGAACGCCGGTGACACGAACCGCGTGTGCCATTCGACGTTGGGCGCCATCGCCGAGAGATCGAGCCGTACGGTGCCCTTCGCGACGTCGATCGTCCAGGGCACGCGCGTGGGATCCGGGCGTCCCTCGAGCCCCGTGCCGCCAACCGCGAGGGGACCGACGAGCGACGTCGAGTAGCCCGTGGTGCGGTTAGGCGTCAGGGACTCGATGGTCACGACCAGGAGATCGCCGGGCGCCGCGCCCTCGATGTAGAACGGACCGGTCTGGGGGTTGGGACCGGCGGCAAGCGTCCGGCCCTCCGCGTCCGTGCCCCGGTCGTCGAGCGTCGAGGTCACGACGCGGTCGCCGCTCTTGATGCGCAGCGCCGCCTCGTGGACCGCCGCGAACGCCGTGGGGAACGTGCGAGGAACGAAGCGATGCGTCTCGGCGCCGACGTCGGCGGTGAGCACGAGGCCGAGCAGGAGCGCCAGCGAGGCGAGTGATTTCATCTGTGAACCCTCCGTGGGCACGCAAGTCGAGGTGTGAGGACGTCGGGCCGCACGGGCGAGAGGCGCCCTGGCGCTGCGGCCGATGGACACGGTCGTGACCCGGCCGCTACAGCAAGATCAGCGCCGGGCCCGACGCGTCATGGCGCGGGGCGCGGCCGGAATCTGCGGCGAAATCATTGGGATTTCGAAGCCGCGCAGGCATGCCGCATCGCAGGGCCGCCGGGCGTGCCACAACGCTGAAGGAGCCCGCGCGGAGATGGACATCTTCGTCTGTCCCGACACGCACGCGCGGCACGGCAGGCGCCGGAGCGCGATTGGCGGAGGATTCGGCGGCGGGCCGTACGCCGGTGGCGCGGGCGGTCACACGGAAATGTGGCGGATGCGGACAGGCGCCGACACAATCGGGCGCCTCGTGCGGCTGCGCGCCGGTGCCGGACTCCGGATCGGGCCTCCGGTTCGACGACGCGGGAAGCGGAGCTCCAGGGTATTCGTTCGTCGATGCTCGGCATGGGTCCCGGTCACCCATGCCTCGGTCAGGCCCTTGCGCACCGCTTTCCAGACTGACGCCCTCGCGTCGCTCACAAGTCGGCTCGATCCGGAGCCCGACACCGGCACGCCGGTCCGCTCTAGCGGCCGACCAGCGATGCTGCCGGCCGGTCCTGGTAAATCGCCCACACGGCCGCCGCGACCGACACCGACATCACCAGCGCTCCGGCGCCGTAGGCCGCGAGCCCCAGCGTGCGATCCAGGTGCAGCCACCCGAGCGCGCCGAGCACGGCTTCCCAGTCGTGCCCTTCCACCTCCGCGCCGGTGAAGCCGCCGAGCAGCACCAGCTGCAGCGCGCGCGCGTCGGCGATATAGGGCGACAGGTCGAGCAGGCTCTGCCCGGCCCACCAGGCGCCCGCCGCGGCCCCGAACCAGTCGTCGCGCTGCAGGAAGGCCACGACGCACACCACCGGCACCAGCACCTGCAGGAGCGACCCGCCGAGCGAGGTGAGCAAGGGGCCGAACGGCGAGAAGAGCACGTGGCCCGCCTCGTGGAACGGCAGGTTGACCAGGTGCAGGAAGGAGCCGTTGATGACCACCTCGTCGAGAGGATGTGCGACGAAGCGGGCGGTGAGCCAGGAAAGCAGGGCCACGAGCAGCCACCGCGGAAGCTGAGCCATCGTGTCGTGTATCGGCGGGCGAATGCGCGGCATGCAGGCCGCGGTGTGACGGAGCGTGCAGCGCTGGAGACTCCGCGGCCCGACCTCGGGCCACGGGCAGGGCCGCGACGCTTGGAGCCACGATCACCGTCGGCGACTCAACCCCTGCCCGGTCCCTGCCGATGACACATCTGGCATCGGGACCCGGGGACCCGCCCGGGCGGGCCGCAGGCCTGCCCCCGACGCCGACCAGATCGGACACAGGGTGGACATCGCAACCGTCGTCGGTATCGTGCTCGGCGCAGGTCTGGTCCTCGGCTCCATCATGCTGGGGGGCTCGCTGATGATGTTCGTGAACATCCCGAGCATCCTCATCGTCGTGGGTGGCACCATTGCCGCCACCCTGACCTCCGAGCGCCTCCCGGTGTGCATCGGGACCATCAAGATCGCCCTGCAGGCGTTCAACCAGCCCACGCACGCCGTGAACGAAACCATCGACACGCTGGTCAACCTGGCCAACGTGATGCGCAAGAACGGCCTCCTCGCCCTCGAGAACGAGAAGATCGACGACGCGTTCCTCGCCAAGGGCGTCCGCATGGCGCTCGACGGCGTGGATCCGTCGGCCGTACGGTCCGCCCTGATCGGGGAACTGCAGTCGCTGCGCGACCGCCACAAGAAGGGCCAGCGGATGTTCCGCTTCATGGGGGCCACGGCGCCGGCGATGGGCATGGTGGGCACGCTCATCGGGCTCGTCCAGATGCTGCAGACCATGTCCGATCCCTCGTCCATCGGTCCGGCGATGGCCGTAGCGCTGCTCACGACGCTCTACGGCGCCCTGCTGGCCTTCTTCCTGTTCAACCCCATCGCCGACAAGCTCGAAGGGCGCACGAAGGACGAAGTGCGCAACATGGCGGTGATCGTGGAGGGCATCGAGAGCGTGCTCAACAAGGAGAATCCCCGCATCATCCGCGAACGGCTCGAAGCCTTCCTCGACCCCGAACACCGGAAGCCGCCGCAGGCCACCGCCGCGTAGCCGATGATCGAGGACGACGACGAAGGCGGCGGCGGCGACAGTGCGCCATGGATGGCCACGTTCGCCGACCTGATGAGCCTGCTGCTCACCTTCTTCATCCTGCTGCTGTCGTTTGCGACGATGGACATCGTCGAGTTCCAGGAGGCGCTCGGCTCGATGCGCGAGGCCTTCGGCGTCCAGTTCGTACACAGCGGCTCGCACGAGGCCGTAGCCGACGACCCGATCCAGATCTTCGACTCGGAGAAGACGCCGGAGATGTCCGTCATCCAGAACCAGTCGGCCTACGAGAACGAGCAGTTCCTCGAAGAATTGCGCGAGGCCATTGCCGAGCAGCAACTGGACGGCCGGGTGGATGCCAGCATCGAGGAGGGGCGGGGCGTCATCCTCCGGATCAGCGGCGAGGTGCTCTACGGACCCGGTGTGGCCTACCTGCGGGAGGAGGCCCTGCCCATCCTGGAGCGCGTGAGCGACCTCATCGCGGGGCGCAGCTACCGCATCGTCGTCGAGGGGCACACCGACGACCTGCCGATCAGCACCGTGGAGTTCCCCTCCAACTGGGAACTGTCGACGGCCCGGGCCATCTCGGCGATGCGCTACCTGGTGGCGCTCGGCGTGGAGCCGGCGCGCGTGGGGGTGGCGGGCTACGCCGACTTCAGGCCCCTCCAGCCGAACGACACGCCGGAACACCGCGCGGTGAACCGGCGCGTCGAGTTCGTGTTCGTGATCGAGGGCGGCCGCGCCGGCTAGCGCTGGAGCAGCTTAGCGGTTCGGGGCCGCCCTCCCGATCGAGCCTCCGGCTCGACGACGCGGGAAAGCGGTGCCCGTCGCACCGCTTTCCAGACTGCGCCGTCGCGTCGCTCGCAAGTCGGCCCGCTCGGGAGGGCGACCCCGAACCGCGGCGAGGCCAGCTAGCGCCGCGAACGTCTGGCCAGGAACACGCCCAGTCCAAGGAGTGCCAAGAGGCCTGGCTCCGGCACGGTGGCAGGGCGGTGCAGCCAGACGCCGTTGTGGGGACTACTGAACGTCTTGGTGTTCGGCCCAAGGACGGCGCGGTCGTCCCCGGCGCCTGACCTGTCGAGCATGAGTGCCAACCCGCCGGAGACTGGGGGAATGGAGTTCGCGGTCCATCCCGACACGTAGCTGAGGGTCGGGTCCGTCAGCGTGGCGGAGAAGAGTGCAAGGAACTGCGGTGCCCATGACGAGGAACTCTGCACCTCGTCGTTGTCGGCCAGTTGTGCGGGCGTCAGATCGGTAGACGCCGCGAAGAGATCCGCTACCTGCGCCGAGGTGGCCCAGATCCATCCGGCAAGTTCGACGGCGCCCAGATTGGCGCTGCACGGCGTGAGGCCGTCCTGGGCGCACACACTGTCTACCTGGTTCCATGTCAGGCTGGTGCTCTGCGTGAGATCGGCCCATTCCCAGCCTGTTGTGGGGTCGACGTAGTCAACTGCCAACGGTGCAGCGCCGAGCGAGTTCGGCGCCAACGCGATCACGAAGAGTACGGCAAGCCTGAAGCAGCGCATGAATGCTGGCCCTCCACCATCGGCGCGGCAGAGCAAAGCTGGTACCACCAAGAGACCATGCAGCTCCAATATTCTCGAGCAGGCAGGAGCCAGCGGCTCCCGTTACAGTCGCCGTCTTGAGTGCCTTTTGTCGCGGGATTGCGCTGGCGTGCGGTGCCGGGGCGCCCGTTCGATCGGGCCGACTTGCGAGCGACGCGACGGCGTCAGTCTGGAAAGCGGTGCGACGAGCACCGCTTTCCCGCGTCGTCGAGCCGGAGGCCCGGTCGGACGGGCGCCCCCGCACCGCAACGCGGCGACTGGGGCGCCGCGGTCAGTCGGAGCCAGGCGCGACGGCCGCTCGTGGCGGGTCGCTCGCTACGGCCGCTCCACCAGTTCCACGAGCAGGCCGTCCGGGCCGCGCACGAGCGCGCCGGTCCGGCCGTCGCCCAGGTCCACGATGCCGTCGCCGGGGGTTTCAATCGCGATGCCCGCCGTCCGCATCTGCTCGAGCAGGGCCGGCAGCCCCTCGACCAGCAGCGACAGGGCCGACGCGCCGGGATCCTGCACGGCCGGGGTGCGCTTGGTCCGCTCGATCCCCTCGAACTCCCAGAAGAACCACACGTTGGTGGATCCGGGCGGCTGCGTGCGCGTGGTCTTGGCCACCGCGTCCGGCGTGCCCTCGAGGGCGAGCACGGCATCGGTGACGCCCGGGTTGGTGTCGCCGGCCTCATAGCCGAGGATGTCGCGGTAGAAGGCCAGGGACCGCGCGGTGTCTTCGAGCGCCAGCGACGAGCGGGCGTTGTAGACGTTGCTCGACTCGGGCACATCGGTCTCGACGGGATTGCCCGACTGCACGAACTCGAACACGAACCCGTCGGGGTCGCGCATCATGACGGCCCGCGTGTCGTTGGCGGGGCGCTGCGTGTAGACGGGCCCGCCGCCCACGGTGTCCACCACGATGCCCTTGTCGCGCACGGCGGCAAAGGCCTTCTCGATGTCGCGCACCTGGATCGAGAAGCGCGTCACGCCCGGGTCGTAGAGCCGCTGCGTGAAGGCCTGTCCCTCGATGCCGTCGAACTCCACGAGCATGAACGACATCTCGGAGCCGGGAATGGCGAAGGTCGCGGCGCGCGCGGTGGCGCCCGGCGCGTCGGCCTGTGCGCGGCTGAGGAGCGCCGAGCCGGTGAGGGGCGCCGGCGGTGACACCAGCTCGAACCCGATGGCGTCACGGTAGAACGGCACCGAGCGCTCGACGTCCTGCACCACGTGCACGAGCGCCAGCGGCTGGACCATGCGACCGACGACAGGGGGCGGAGCCTCCGCGGGCGCGGCGGCCTCTTCGGGCGCGGGCGCCCCGCCTCCACAGCCCGTCACCATCACGACTGCCAGTGCGCTCGCGCCGAGGCCGCGCAGGGCCCTCAGGAATCCGTGTGTCACAGTGTTCGCTCCTTGCGTCAGTGGACGGGCAGGACGCCCGCTCGGGTCGTGGTTCTTCGCAGGCTGGTCGGACGCCGGCGTCATGGCCGGCTCCCATCTCGTGGATGGCGCGGACGGACCAGGCCGCAGGCCTTCCCGTCCGCGCCTCTCGCGTGCTGGCAACTAGCGCTTGTCGACGACGACCTTGCCGCCCAGGATGGTCACCTTGTTCGTCAGCAGCCCGTAGATGTTCTCCGTCGGATTGCCGGACAGCAGGATGATGTCGGCCTGCTTGCCGGGCTGCAGCGTGCCGATCTCGTTCTCCATGCCCACGAACGTCGCCGAGTTGGGTCCCATGATCTGGAAGATGTCGCGCATCGAGAACACGATGCTGAACGACTTCAGCTCGTGCTCGAGCACGACGAGGTCGTCGTAGTTCTGGTCGGTCGAGAACGCCATCGTCGTGTGCGCGGGATCGGCATCCCAGATGCGACGGGCGTTGATGATCGTATAGCCGCCCTCGGTGCCGGTGGCGCGGCCCTTCGCGTCACGGTTGGCGCCGGCCAGCGCTTCCGGCCAGGCCTTGCCGTCGCGGAAGCGGGGCATGTTGTCCTTGGGGAACTGCACCGGCGCGGGCGCGGGCGACAGGCGATCGATGATCGGTGCGCCGAACGCGATGAGCCCCGACACGATGGCGCCGTTCTGCGACACGACCGACGCCTGATCGAAGCTGGTGAAGTCCTTGTTCGGCAGATGCACCAGGCGCGTCACGCCGGCTTCGACGGCCGCCACCATGGCCGGGCTGCTCACGGCGTGGACGTTCACCTGCACGCCCACCTTCTTGCCCTCGTCCACGATGGCTTTCAGGACCTCGATCTCCGACTGCGGCGGCGCCGGCTCGGGCGTCACGGCAATCTCTCCGGTGTGCATCACGCCCATCTGGGCCATCTCGCGGACGATCGCGCGCGCCTGGTCCGGCGTCGTGTTCCGGAAGTTGATGCTGTTGGACGGGATGACGCGCGGGCCGAGCACCGCCCCGCTCGAGATGCGGCGGCTCAGCTCGAGGTTCTGCGCCCCCTGGCCGCCTCCGTTCAGGATGGTGGTATAGCCGGCCTCGAGCAGCGACCGCATCTGCGGCGCGAAGTCCTCGCTGTCGCGAATGTGCTTGTGGCTGTCGATGAAGCCAGCCATGGCCGTCATCCCGGCACCATTGACGACCTGCCCGACGGTCTGGGCGGGTGCGCCCGCCGACACCGAGGTGATGCGTCCACCCTGCACCACGATCGAGCCGTTCTCGATGATCTGATCCGGGGTGACGACGATGCGGGCATTCGTGATCGTCAGGTCCTGGGCCTGTGCGGGTGCGGCCAGCGCCAGTCCCGCCGCCACACACGCCGCCATGAGTACATGTCGCTTCATCTCGCTTGACCTCCAGTTCACGCGTCTCGTGCCGTTGCTCGGCGCGGTCGCGGGGCGCGACGCGCGCAGCTCGGACACCCCGTCATGTGTGCGTCCCATCCGCAGCACGGCCGCGCGCTGGCGGCCAGAGCTGGCAGACGTCCCGCAGCCTCTCGGGGTGCGGGGGAATACATGGTCTCGGCGCCGCCCGTGACCGACGCGAACGGGATGTCGGACATCCTGGTCACGTCCACGGGCGCGGGGTTGCAGCCGGGCAGATAGTGTGGCACATCCCGGCCCGACCGGGCCGATCCCGACCCGCCCCCGCAGGCCGGTGGGCTCCGGGCCAACGTGCCGCTTCCTATACTCGTTCTTACTTCTCGCCGCGGGGACGTCGCTCGAGGCGCATGGCCAGATGGGTCTGGCGCTCCAGGAGAAGGCGTTCGAGCCGCAGGCGCTCCGCGGCGTCGGTGGCCTGCGCCACGGCCTCCCGCAGGTGCGCCACCTCCTTGAGCAGTTCCACCTCGATGGGCACGCAATCGGCGCTCTTCAGCACGGAGTACGCCATGCGGAGGTCGGCCGGCGCGCTGAAGTAGGTATCGAGGTCCAGCGGCTGGCCGGCATTGGGCAGGTTGTCGAACTCGCCCCGGGCCACCGCCTCGTTGATTCGGCTCTCAGCCAGCTTGCTGAACGGCACGACGCGCTCCTCACCCAGGCGGCGCTACTGCCCGCCCGCCTGTTGATCGATGAGTTCGATCCGCGTGCCCCACGGGTCGATGACGAATGCCAGGGCGGTCGTGCCATTGGGCTGCAGCGTGTAGGGCTGATCCACCCGCACGTCCAGCGCCGCGAGGCGATCCATGAACGCCTTGAGGTTGGTGACGCTGAACGCCACGTGATCGAGCGCGCGCCCTTTCGTGGCCTGCGTGGCCGCGTCGGCGCCGCCGAAGGTGAGGTTCATCGTGGTGTTGGCGGCCGTGATGTCGGCCGCGTCGAAGTTGCCCCGCTTGCCAGGGGCCGCGCCGAACACCCCGGCGTACCACGCCTGCATCTTGAGCGGCTCGGTGCTGAAGAAGTGGACGTGGTGGCCGCGAATGGGCTGCGTGAGGTTGGGGTCCTGCAGGATCTCGACGCGCACGCCCGAGGGCGAATTGAGCCAGCGCTGGCCGGGAAAGCCACCCGGCTCCACGGTGAGCCCGGCGCCGCGAAAGCGCGTCTCGCCGGCCTGGATGTCTGGCACCTGGAAGCCGATGTGGCCGATGAGGGACCCTTCGGTGCCCCCGGTCCCCTGCCCGCGACGAACCGTGACGTTCATGTCCGGGAACGTCACGATGGCGAATCCGCCGTCACCAACCGTCCGGCTGCTCCCTCCGAGCATGGTCCAGAACGCCAGCTCGCGGTCGAACTCCGCCACCTCGAGGGACACGTGATTGAAGGCCACGCCCAGCCCGTTGCGCCGGGGCGCCTCGCCCTGGGCATCGGCCGTCCCGGCCCCCGTCGCGACCAGCACCGCGACGAGCACGGCCACCGGCGCCACCTTCACGAAGAACCTGCTGACATGTACCACGGTCGTCCTCGTCTCGTCTGGGTCCCGGCGGGACCGCCAGGAACGTTGCCGTTGCTCACCGCATGATACAGGGCCCCGGGTCAGACGGGCGAAGGGGGCGACTGCGGGGTGGGGAACACGTGGAGAGGTGGCAGGCAGAGAGGGGGGCGCGGGGAGGCGGGGTGACGGCATCACGCCATCCTCCCGTCATCCCCCGCACCCCGCGTATCGATGTGCCATCCAACCCGGACGCGGCGCACTGGACCGGGGGGCACGCACGACGCGGCCCGGTCGCTAGGACGCGGCCGGTGGCGGCGCGGAGACGCGAATCAGCAGGCCGTTCGGGTCGCGAATCCAGGAGAACCGCGCGTCGGGCGCGAGCATCTCCGAGGCGTCTCCCTGGCCAATCGTGCCGCCACTGGCCTTGACGCGCTCGATGGTGGCCGGAAAGTCCTCGACGGTCATCGTGAAGATCGGACCGCCCGGATCCTGCACGCGGTGCCGCACCGGATCCTGGTCTGCACCGGTGAACTCCTGGAAGTTCAGCGTGACCTCTGTGCCCGGGAACGTGCCGCGCGCCGTACGCATCGTGGCGAGCGCCGTGTTGTCGAACAGCTTCACCACCCGCTCGGTGGTCGCGTTGGCGGCCGCGGGCGTCTCCATCCCCATGCCGAACGCCTGGTTGTAGAAGGCCACGGTCTGGTCGAGATTGGCCACCGACAGGTAGATCGCGACGTTGCCGATGGGCGTCTCGATGGTGTCGTTCTGGACGAACTCGACGATGAACCCGTCGGCGTCCTGGACCATCACGGCGCGGTTCACGCCGTCGGGACGTTCGGTGACGACGGGCGCATCACCCTCCGAGAGCACGTCGAGGCCGAGGCCCTTCGCTTTGGCCAGGAGACCGTTCAGGTCCTTCACCTGCATGGCCAGCATGATCTCGCCAGGGTCCTGGATGCGGGGATGCTGCGGCTGCAGCGGAACGCCCGACACCTCCACGAGTTCCATCGAGAACCCGCCGCCCGGCGTCTGCAGCACGACCGTGTGCATCATGGCGCCTTCGTCTGCCACGATGGGCGTCGGCGAGGGGCCGCCGCTGTCGCGCACCGTCTCCATGCCGAGCACGCCCTGATAGAACGCCAGCGAGCGGTCCATGTCCTCGATGTTGAGGTGCAGGATGCTCACGTTCCGAATGCCGACGTCGGCCGGCGTGGCCGCCACCTCGGCGGCCGGGGCGGTCGCTTCGCTGGCGTCCTCGGCCGCCGGACTCGAACAGGCGACGAGGGTCGCCGCGGTCAGGCAGGCAAACCCCGCCCGCACGATGTGTCGCGTGTGCATGTGCATCAATCTCTCCTGGTGTGTGCGTCCGACGCGTGCTCCGGTGGCGTGGCGCGGCGTGCGCCATCGCAGGCCGTGGGCACCGTGAGCGGCGGCGCGGGGGATGGGTGCCGGCCGATCGCCTCGCGTGCCTCGGGTAGCCACGGCTCGGTGTCGCTGAGCCGCCAGCGGTCCCTCCCGCCCGACGGCAGACGGGAGTATACGTCGGGTGGCCCCGGGGCAGCCCCCGGGCACGTCTCCCGCCGAGGGGGGACAAGGCCGACGCTGGGCCCAACCCTAGCTCGACAACCCGGGTCAGCGAGGCACGAGCCCCATCGGGTCGTGTACCGCCCGGCCGTTCACCACCGTCAAGACGGCGCGGACGCGGCTGAGCGCCTCGTCGGGCACGGAGAAGTAGTCGCGATCGAGCACAGCCAGGTCGGCCAGGCGTCCGGCCTCCAGGGACCCGAGGCGATCCTCCATGCGCAGCAGCCAGGCGGCCTCGCGCGTGCGCAGCCGCAGCGCGTCGCCGCGGGAGAGCTGCTCGCCGGGATTGACCTGCTGCCCCCGCGTGTTGAGTCCGGTCACCACGTAGTGCAGGTGCATCCACGGGTTGAGCGGCGAGATATGGGTGGCGTTGCTGAACAGGCTCTTCGGAATCGGGTGCTCGGCAATCGTCCTGTAGGCGTGGCCCACCACGACATCGGGTTCCCGCGAGTTCACCCAGTTGTTGGCGGACAGCTGGATGCTGCAACCCATGGCATGGAGGCGGTCCAGCAGTGTGGACGACACCCACCCCACGCCCGACCCGAGGAGGTTGACGTTCCAGCGGAGGGCCGTGATGTCGAACTCCGCGTTCACCGCCTCGAGCTGCTCGACCACGCGACTGAGCGCCTCGAGGGTGCCCGCGTCGTTGTCGCAGCGCCAGCGCGCGGCAGCCACGAGGCGCTGTGCCGCCCGGGTCTGCTCGACCTCGGCAGCCGGAGCCGGCCATTCCCCGATGCCTGCGGTGCGCAGCATGTCGTCGCCGAAATACGGCAGGGCGTTCCTCAGGTACGCCCGCAGCATCGCGTTGTCATCGCGCTCGGCGAAGCAGGTGAAATCCATCTGCACGCGGATCGACAGCTCGCCCTCGGCGTGGAGGGCGACCCAGGGATCGCGCAGGCGGTAGGGATCCACGGCCGCGGACCCCTGGCGGGGGTGCAGGGGCGCGAGGGAGTAGATCGTGGACTTGTCGAGCCACGTCGTGAGGCCCAGGCTCGTCGAGTAGGCCATGGTGCGGAGCGCGTTGCGCTTCCTGTCCTCGAACGTCTGCATGCGGCGCAGCAGGTAGAGGGCGCTCATCGACGGTCCGCCCGCCGCAGGCGTCGAGGCGGCGATGCTGCCGGACTCCGACACGTTGACGGCGACGTACTCCGGGTGCAGAGGTCGCTCAGCGTCCGCCGCGTCGAAGAACTGCTTGCCCAGCGTGTTCGTGGCCGCCGGACCGTTGAACCCCTGGTACAGCAGTACCGGACGGTCGGGCACCGCGTCATCGAGTTCCTGGCGGGTCGGGAATCGGCGCTCGGCCCAGAGATTGGTGTTGGTGGCACCGATCGCCGTCAGCCACTGCCCCTCCGGCACGCCGCGCCGCTGGGCGGCGAGCTCTTCCTGGACACCACGAATAGTGCCGGCGCTCTCGAGCTCCAGCACGTGGTAGCCAGGGCGGTCGGCCGTATCGAGGCCGTGCAGGTGGGTCTCGATGAGCCCGGGAATCACGGTGCGACCACCCAGATCGACGACCCGCGCGTTGCCGAGGAGCCGAGGGTCCGGCATGCCGTCGCCGACCGCCGCGATGCGGTCCCCCCGAACGCGCACCCAGCCGGCGACACGACTGGAGGCGTCCATCGTGTGGACACGGCCGTTGAGGAGCACCAGATCCGGCCGCGCGTCTGGCGGGGAGGCGGCCGGCACCTGCGCGGCGGCGGCCAGGGTTCCCGACCCGGCGAGCGGAATTCCGCCGCCCGCCGCGACCACGCCCACCCCGAGGGTGCGCCCGAGAAAGCTGCGACGAGACAGCGGCGCTGCACGAGGAGACGTCTGCGGCAGAGCACGGCGCATGGACATGGAGTCCTCCGGGTCGTCCGAGCGGCGCCGACAGGCCCATCGCCGGTGGCGTCGGTGGAGGCCGATCCTACGCCAGCCTGGCTGGTCGCGGACAGGCCTCGTGTGCGCACCCACGCCCGCGCGGCCCACCCCCAGAAGCCGGGGCGTCCTCTGGGCGTATACTCCCTCCCGGCGAGGATTCGAGCATGGTCAGTGTGAGTGTCAACGGCACGCTGCGCCGCTTCGACGGCGACGAGGACATGCCGCTGCTGTGGTATCTGCGGGACGACCTGCGGCTGATCGGCACGCGGTTCGGCTGCGGGGCGGGGCTGTGCGGGGCGTGCACGGTCCACGTGAACGGCGAGGCGGTGCGGGCGTGCCAGACGCCCATGCGCACGGTGCAGGACGCGCGCGTCGTCACCATCGAGGGCCTGAGCCCGGACGGGCGGCACCCGCTGCAACAGGCGTGGCAGGCCGTGGGCGTCCCCCAGTGCGGCTACTGCCAGAGCGGCCAGATCATGCAGGCCGCGGTGCTGCTTGCGCGCACACCCAATCCCACTGACGCCGACATCGACCGTGCGATGACGGGCAACATCTGCCGCTGTGGCACCTATCAGCGCATCCGCGCCGCGATCAAGCAGGCGGCCAGCCGGAGCGGGGGGGCGGCATGATGCGGCCCGGCATGACGCCGACCGACACGATGCGTGGCCACCGTGTGAGCCTCGACAATGCGAGCCTCACCGGTGCGGAGGGCAGCCTGAGCGGCGACGGCGTGAGCCTCGACAGCGTCGGCATCGGTCGTACCAGCCTCGGGAGCCCGAGCCGCCGCGCCTTCCTGCAGGGCATCTTCTCCGCGGGCGCGTTCGTGATCGCCGCGCACATGCTGCCGAAGACGGCGTGGGCCCAGGACCCAGGCGTGCACACACGCGCCCAGGATGCGCCGTTCAACCCGAGCGTCTATCTGGGCATCGAGACGGACGGTACGGTCTATCTCGTGACGCACCGGTCCGAGATGGGCACCGGCATCCGCACATCGCTCCCGCTCGTCGCGGCCGACGAACTGGGCGCCGACTGGAGCCGGGTGCGGATCGAGCAGGCCCTCGGGGACGCGAAGTACGGCGACCAGAACACCGACGGGTCGCGCTCGATGCGCGACTTCTACGAAGCATTCCGCCGCGCAGGCGCCGCCGCGCGCACGATGCTGACGTCGGCCGCCGCGGCGCAGTGGGCCGTGCCGGCCGCCGAGTGCGAGGCCGACAACCACGAGATCGTGCACCGGGCCTCCGGACGCCGGCTGCCGTTTGCCGCGCTCGTGGCGGCCGCGGCGCGCCTGCCGGTGCCCGCGCCCGAGACGCTGCGGTTCAAGCCACGGACTGCGTGGACGTTCGTCGGCAAGGACACCTCCATCTACGACCTGAGCGACATCATCACCGGCAAGGCGCAGTTTGGTCTCGATACGTTTCGTGACGGGATGGTGTACGCCTCCATCGAGCACCCGCCGGTGGTGGGCGGCACCATCAGGAGCCTCGACGACAGCGCCGCCCGCCGCGTCCGCGGCGTGCTGCAGACCATCAGGCTCGACGCGCCGACGCCACCCCTGATGTTCAAGCCGCTCGGCGGCGTGGCCGTCATCGCCGACAGCACCTGGGCGGCGCTCCAGGGACGCCGACAGTTGGCCATCGAATGGAACGATGGCCCGAATGGCCGTTTTGACAGCGAAGCCTTCGGGCGTCAGCTCGTGAACACGGTGACGCAGCCGGCCCGGGCGGCGCGCAACCTCGGCGACGTGGATGCGGTGTTCGCCGCAGGGGGACGGACGCTCGAGGCCACCTACACGACGCCGATGGCGGCGCACGCGGCCATGGAGCCGCCGGCGGCCGTGGCCGAGTATCGCGACGGCGCTGTCACGGTGTGGACCGCCACGCAGAACCCCCAGGCCGTGCAGGAGACGGTGGCTCAGGCGCTCGGCATCGACAAGACGGCCGTCACCTGCCACGTCACGCTGCTGGGCGGCGGCTTCGGTCGCAAGTCGAAGCCGGACTACGCCGCGGAAGCGGCCATCCTGGCGCGTGCGGTCGGGCGTCCGGTGAAGGTGGTCTGGACGCGCGAAGACGACATTCGCTTCGACTTCTACCACGCGGCCGCGGCGGTGTACCACAAGGCCGTCGTGGACGGGCGCGGCAGGCCCACGGCGTGGCTGCAGCGGTCGGCCTTCCAGCCGATCCAGTCCACCTTCGAGGCCGGGGCGCGCTATCCCGGCCCATTCGAGCTGGACCTCGGCCTCACCGACCTCCCCTACGACGTGCCGAACCTCAGGGCCGAGAACGGTCCCGCCGATGCCAACGTGCGCATCGGCTGGTTCCGCGCGGTGACCAACAACTTCCACGTCTTCGCGGCCGGCAGCTTTGCCGACGAGCTGGCGCAGGCCGCCGGGCGCGATCCGCTGGAGTTCCTGCTCGACATGCTCGGCCCGGCGCGCATCCTCGACCTCACCGGGCAGGGATTCGAGTATTCCAACTACGGCGCGCCGTACGACAGGTACCCCATCGACACGGGCCGGCTGCGGCGCGTGCTGGAGATGGCGGGCGAGCGGGCGGGCTGGGCGAACCGTCCGCGCGGGAACGGGCGGGGCATGGGCATCGCCGCGCACCGCAGCTTCAACACCTACGTCGCCTCGGTCGTAGAGGTGGCGGTGGACGCCGCCGGCCAGCTCACGATTCCGCGCGTGGTGCAGGTGGCCGACGCCGGGCTCATCGTGAATCCCGACCGGGTGCGCGCGCAGTTCGAGGGCGCTGCCGTGATGGCGGTGAGCCTGGCCCGGTTCGGCGAGATCACGGCCGCCAACGGACGCATCGAGCAGAGCAACTTCCACGACTTCCGGGTGGCACGCATGGGCGACGCCCCGCGCCAAGTGGACGTGCACCTGATCGAGAGCGACGAACCGCCCACCGGCGTCGGCGAGCCCGGCGTGCCGCCGGTCATCGCGGCGCTGGCCAACGCCGTGTTCGCCGCCACGGGCAAGCGCGTGCGCGACCTGCCGCTGTCGAAGACGCCGCTCGCCTGACGCGGTGTGGGTGCGGGCGCCCCGCATACGGCGCTCGGCTACGTCGCGCTCGCGGCGAGGCGTTCGGCCCGGGACGCGATGCCCGCCGTGTCTGTCTCGAGCGCCCCGGTCTCGAGTGCGGACAGACTGGGACGCGCGCAGCGGGGACCTGCCGCCTCGCCCTCATCACCGCTGCTACGATCCGGGAGTGGCATCGTCGGAGGCACCCCCATCCGTCCTGCGTGACTGGCTCAGGCGCCACCACCGGGTCTTCGCGTTGACCGGCGCCGGCGTGAGCACTGCGTCGGGCATTCCCGACTACCGCGACGAACAGGGGGCGTGGAAGCGGCGCCCGCCGGTGACCATCCAGGCGCTGCGCGCCGAACCGGGCATCTACCGCCGCTACTGGGCGCGTGCCTATGCCGGGTGGCCGCACGTCTCCACCGTCTCGCCCTCAGGCGCGCACCGGGCGTTCGCGGCGTGGGAGGCCACCGGATCGCTGCTCCACGTCGTGACGCAGAACGTGGACGGCCTGCACCAGCGGGCGGGACACCGCGCGGTCATCGACCTGCACGGACGGCTCGACACGGTGGTGTGCCTCGGCTGCCGGGCCCGCGCACCACGCGACGAGGTGCAGGCGTGGATGGGGGCCGCCAACGCCGGCTGGCAGGCGGAGAGCGCCACGGCTCCCGACGGCGACGCCGACATCGACACGACAGCCGTGGCCCGTTTCGAGCCGCCACACTGCGAGGCCTGCGGCGGCCTGCTGAAGCCCGACGTGGTGTTTTTCGGCGAGAACGTGCCGCCAGCGCGCTACGCGGCCGCGCGTGCCGCGCTCGACGCCGCCGATGCCCTGCTCGTCGCGGGCTCCTCGCTGATGGTGTACTCGGGCTACCGCTTCGTGCTGCAGGCGCACGAGGCCGGCTTGCCGGTGGTCATCGTGAACCGCGGACGGACGCGCGGCGACGACCTGGCCTCGCTGAAGGTCGAGGGCGACGTCGGCACGGTTCTGCAGGACGCACTCGGCGCGGGCTGACCCCGGAGTCCGACACATCCATGCCCTGACGCCGCTCCAGGACACGGCGTTGTAGAGTGACGTCATGGCCACGCCACCGCAGCGACCGCAACCTCCACAGCCGCCCGTGCCGCTCGCACCGCAGGTGCCGCCACACGAGACAGCACCGCCTCTGCCACCACTCCCCCGTCTCGACGCGGCCGACGTGCTCGCGAGCCTGCGCGCCCTGCGCCAGCGCCAGCCGGTGGCCTACGCCGCCTTCTATTCGAGCCAGCTCGGGGGCATCGTGACCGACCCCGCGCTGATGGTCCTGCCCTTCGACGACCACATGGTGCACCGCGGACATGGCGTGTTCGACACGGCGGGCCTGGTGGACGGGCGCATCTACGACCTGGAGGCCCATCTCGACCGGTTCGTGGCGTCGGCGGAACGATCGAAGCTCCGCGTTCCCGGCACGCGCCCGCACCTGCGCGACGTGATCGTCGGCACGGCGGCCGCGAGCGGCGTGCGCGACGGCGCGATCCGCTACTGGCTGTCGTCGGGGCCAGGCAGCTTCGAGCTGAGCCCGGCGGCAGGCGCCGAGCCCGGGTTCTTCGTGGTGGTGTTCGGCGGGCTCTCGTATCCGGAGCGCTGGTACACCGAGGGGCTCCGCGTGATGACGACGAGCTATCCCATCAAGCCTCCGCTCTACGCCATCACCAAGGCCACCAACTATCTGCCCAACGTGCTCATGCAGATGGAAGCGCGGGAGCACGGGTTCGACAACGGCGTGTTCGTCGATCCGGATGGCAACGTCGGCGAGGGCTCGAACATGAACGTTGCCTTCGTGACCGACGACGGCGTGCTTCGGCACCCCACGTTCGATCACGTGCTGGCCGGCTGCACCTCGCTGCGGCTGCTCGAACTGGCCCGTGCGCTGGTCGGAACCGTCCTCACGGGTGTGGAGGTCTGCCCTATCCCAGTGGCGCAGGCCCGCCAGGCGCGGGAGATGTTCCTCATCGGCAGCTCGGTGAAGGTGGCGCCGGTCGTGGCGTGGGATGCCACCACGATTGGCGACGGGCGTCCCGGCCCGGTCGCGCGGGCCCTCCGCGAGCTGCTCGAGCGCGATATGCGGGCCGGCGACCGGCTGACTCCCGTGCAGTACTTGCCCGGCTGACGGCGCCCGCGTGCACGACGCACGCGTCCGCCGTTGCGGCCGCACGGAGCGCCCCGCATATCAGCCGTGCTGGCGCGCGCTCGCGGTCCGGAGCCGATCTTGCAAAACGCGGCACAGTCGTGCCGCTGCTCACACCTGTCTCCCAGCCGGGGACCGCCCTGCCGGTCGATCGTGCTGCCGCGCCAGGCGGCACGTCCGCAGCGACGGATGGGCTGCCGGCGCTGACCGGCATCCGATTCCCGCTCGCCCTCTGGGTGGTCGTCCACCACCTGAGCGGACCAGGGCGCATGCTGGACGCGGTGACACGCGCAACGCCGGCGGTTGCCACGTTCGTCGAGTCCGCCTGGCTTGCACTGACCGCCTTTTTCGCGATCTCTGGATTCGTGATCGCGCTGCGGTACCGGACCACTCCCTGGACGGGCGCACGGCTTGCACGCTTCACCGTTGCCCGAATCAGCCGCATCTACCCCGTCTATGCGCTCAGCCTGTTGATCCTGCTGCCGATCATGGTCGAGCACGTAGGCGCCGGCGACCGCGGCACGGCGCCCGCGGTCGTGTTGCTGCTCGACTACGCCTTCCTGCTGCAGGGGTGGCACGCGCCGCTCGTCAACTGGAACACGCCGGCGTGGTCGCTCTCGAGCGAGGTCTTCTTCTACGCCTGCGCCCCGTTGATCCTGCTGCTGCTGCGCACGCCCACGTTGCGGCGTGTCCTGGCGCTCATCGCGGTGGCCTGCGCCCTGCCAGTCGTGATGCGGCTGATCTTCACGCCGCCCGTGCCCAAGGCGCTCCTGTATCTGGGCGACTTCCTCGTCGGGATGGCGGCAGCAGGACTCTACGAGTCGCTGCGCCGCCGGGGCGCGCACCTCGCACGCGTCGGGCCCTGGCTGTACGGTCCTGCCATCGTCGGAGGGGTGGCCCTGGTGCTCGGCCGGGACGCCATCGGCTCGTTCGTGGTGTTCGATACGGGAATCCGTCTCACCAGCGTCCTGCTGGTGCTGGGCCTCGCCTGTGGTGGCGGCTGGGTGGCGCATGGCCTCTCGACGCCGCTTGCCCTGGCGACAGGCCGGGCGAGCTACGCGCTCTACATCCTGCACGTGCCGGCATCGTGGTGGTTCAAGCGGTCGCCAGCGTACGCCGCGCTGCCGCCGGTGGCGGCGGGCATGGTCTTCATGCTGGGCGCCGTCGCGCTGTCGCTGCTGGTGTCACGCTGGTACGAGCCGCAGGCGGGCGACGCGGTCAAGCGCGCCTGGGAGAGGTGGCGGACCGGCGAGGCCGGTGTCCGCATCGGCGACGGCCCTGTCCGCGAGTCCCGCCACCGCGCGCCGGCTCGAGTGTCGGTCGCAAGCCCGCCGGCACGGTGGTAGGCCACGCGCCCGGCACCGGACCGGACGCCATGAACCCGAGTACCATACCGGCCATGACGCCATCGTCACAGAAGGCCCTGCTGCAGGCGGTGAAGGCGCGTTTTCAGGCACACACGCGGCGCCACGACGGCTTGGCCTGGGACGACGTGCAGGCGCGGCTCGAGCGGAGCGCCCGTGCACTGACGTCGCTCGGGCTCATGGAGGCCAGCGGCGGCGAGCCGGACGTCATCGGTGTCGATGAGTCCACCGGGGCGTTCATCTTCTGCGACTGCGCAGCCGAAAGCCCCGCACAACGCCGCAGCCTGTGCTACGACCGCGAAGCCCTGGACGCGCGGAAGGCGCACAAGCCTGCGGGCAGTGCGATCGAGATGGCCGCCGGGATGGGCGTCGCGCTCCTGACCGAAGCGGACTACCTGCAGCTCCAGCGCCTCGGCGAGTTCGACCGCAAGACGTCCAGCTGGCTCTCGACGCCGGCCGACGTGCGGGCGCTCGGCGGCGCGATCTTCGGCGACCGCCGGTACGGCCGCGTGTTCATCTACCACAACGGCGCGGAGTCGTACTACGCGGCACGAGGGTTCCGCGGCCTGCTGCGGGTGTAGCCGCTGACCGCACGCGTCGTGCCTCCACCCCGATGGCGCCAGTCGTCCCCGACCCCACCCGCATCCGCCGCTTCAGGACCGCTGCCGCGTTCGAACGGTGGTTGTCCGCGAACCACGCGCGTGAGCCCGAACTGTGGCTGCGGGTCTACAAGAAGGCGTCCGGCGTGCCCACGGTCACCTACGGCGAGGCGCTCGACGTGGCGCTCTGCTGGGGCTGGATCGACGGTCTGCGCAAGGCGTTCGACGCCGACTCGTTCCTGCAGCGGTTCACGCCGCGCAGGGCGAAGAGCGTCTGGAGCCAGGTGAACCGCGATCACGTGGCGCGACTGGTGGCCGCAGGGCGGATGACGCCCCACGGGCAGGCGCAGATCGATGCCGCGAAGGCCGACGGCCGCTGGGACGCGGCGTACGCGCCCATGCGGACCGCAAGTCACGACACGGTGCCCGAGGATCTGCGGGCGGCCATCCTGAAGAGTCCGCGCGCGCGGAAACACTTCGTCACGCTCAGCCGGCAGAACCTGTTCGCGCTGGCGTTCCGGACCACCGCGATGAAGACGCCGGAAGGCCGTGCGCGGAAGATCGCGTCGCTCGTGGCCATGCTGGCGCGCGGCGAGACGATCGTGCCCATGAGCACCGGCCGCGTGCGGGCCGCCAGCAAGAAGCGGTAGGCGCGACCGCGCCGCTGCATGACGGGATCACAGCGGCCGCAGGTCCTGCAGCATGGTCGGGACGAGTTCGCTGACCGTGGGATGAATGTGCACGGCCCGCGCGATGGTCGTGTACGGGGCGTCGGCGTACATCACGTCCAGCAGACTGTGCGCAACCTCGTCGCCGCCCACGCCGAAGACGACCGCGCCGAGGATCCGTTCCGTGTCGGCATCCACCAGCGCACGCATGAAGCCGTGGGTCTCCCCCATCTCCCGCGCGCGGCTGACCTTCGTCATGGGACGTTCGGCCACCAGGATGCGCCGGCCCGACGCCCGTGCCTCGGCCAGCGTCATCCCGATGCGGCCCACGGGCGGGTCGGTGTAGAGCGCATAGCAGGGGATGCGGTCCGCGATGCGACGCGGCGTGTCACCGAACACGTCGGCCGCGACGATCTCGAAGTCGTTGTACGCCGTGTGGGTGAACGCGCCGCGGCCGTTGCAGTCGCCCATCGCCCAGACGCCGTCCGCGCTCGTGCGGCAGGTCTCGTCCACCACGATGAAACCTCGCTCGTCGGTCGCGACGCCGGCAACGTCGAGGCCCAGGTCGTCGGTGTTCGGCCGGCGGCCCACGGCGAGGAGCACGTGGCTGCCGGCGACCTCGGGCGCCCCGCTGGCGCAGTCCACACCCGCGCTCACCCCGGTCGCCGTTCGATGCAGCGAGATGCAGCTGGCCGACAGGCGGAAACGCACGCCTTCGCCCTCGAGGACGGCCTGCACGCCGGCCGACACGTCCTCGTCTTCACGGGGCATGAGGCGCGGCCCGCGTTCGATGACCGTCACCTCGCTTCCGAAGCGGCGGAACATCTGCGCGAACTCGAGACCGATGTAGCTGCCGCCCACCACGACCAGGTGCGCCGGCACGTCGTCGAGCTCGAGGATGCTCGTGTTGGTGAGGACGGGCACCGGCTCGCCCTGCGACAGGTCGGGCACGGCCGCGCGCCCGCCGACGTTGATGAAGACCTGCTCGGCCCCGAACCGCTCGCCGTTGACGCTCACCGTGCGCGGCCCGACGAACCGCGCGTGCCCCTCGTAGACCGTGACGCCCTCCAGGCCCTTCATCCACGACTCGACGCCGGTCGTGGACGGGCCCAGCACCTCGTCTTTCCGCGCCCGAATCCTCGGCATATCGGCCGTGACGGGACCCGACACGCGGAAGCCGAACTCCGCGCCGCGGCGCGCCAGGTAAATGGCCCGGGCACTGGCCACCATGGTCTTCGTCGGCGTGCAGCCGGTGTTCACGCAGGTGCCGCCGAAACGGCTGCGCTCGATCACGGCGGTGCGGCGGCCGGCGGCGGCCAGCTTCGCCGCCAGTGACGGCCCGGCCTGGCCGGTGCCGATGACGATGGCGTCGTAGCGCTCGGACATGGGGCGTAGGGTATCGCGAATGGATGATGCCTGGCTCCTGACAGGGCCTGCACAACCTGGGTGGCACTCACGGGTGGAACTGCGCACATAATGCCCCCTTGGCGCGGCTGAGTCCGCGCGGGAGCACCCCATGAGCGCCATTTTCATCAGCTATCGCCGTGAGGATGCGGAGGGGCACGCAGGCCGCCTGTTCGCGGACCTGGCCGATCGGTTCGGGCGCGACTCGGTGTTCATGGACGTGGCCGGCATCGAGCCCGGGCGCGATTTCCGGAAGGTCATCGACACGAAGGTGGCAGAGTGCGGCGTGCTGCTCGCCGTCATGGGCCGCAACTGGCTGGACGCCGCCGACGGATCCGGCGCCCGGCGCATCGACGACCCGGCGGACTTCGTGCGTCTGGAAACAGCCTCTGCACTCCGGCGCGACATCCCGGTCGTTCCGGTCCTGGTGCAGGGCGCGCAGATGCCGCGCGCCGATCAGCTGCCGAGGGACCTGGGTGAACTGTCGTATCGAAACGCGGTGGAACTGACCCATGCGCGCTGGAGCTCGGACGTGCAGCTCCTGATCGAAGCGCTCGAGCGGCTGGGCATCCCCCAACGACAGTCGCGCAGGACGACCTCGTCGCCAGAGCCCCCGGCAGAGACCGATGCCGCGTCCCCGCCCCAGCCGCTGGTGTCGCCTCAGATCGACGGTGGCGGGCGCAGGCGCTCGTCTGCCCTGGTCGGCATGGCAGCCGCTGCGGCCCTCCTGGTCGTGGGGGGAGTGGCGTGGTGGTCCGGGGGGCCGGACGAGGACCCGGTGGCGGGTGCAGTACAGGAAGCACAGGGTGTCGCAGACGCCGCCACCGACGTCCGCGCTGACGACTCGGCCCGCGTGGCGGGGACGGGCACGCCCGACGGCACCACCCAGGTACCGAATAGCGCGCCGCAGGCCTTAGCCGGGCCCGTGCCCGACGCGTCCCCTGAGCCACCGCAGGGCAGAGCGAGGGGAGCCGATCCCAGCACGAGCCTCGCGGCGGCCCCGGGGACGGAGACGCTCGGTGCGGTAAGTCCAGGCGTGGCACCTGCCACCGCGGCCGGTGCGCCTGCAGCTCCGACGGGCAGTGCGCCGCGTGAGGCCACACCATCGACGGTGAGCAGCGCGGCTGTCGCCAGTGCGGGCACAGACCGAACGGTGCCTCCCGCACCCGTATCGGTTCGCACGGTCGGTCCGAGCACGGGCGGGGCGACGGTGGCGCCCGCGGATAGCGCGGTCCGCGATGCGCGACTGCGCGAACTGGAACGCCGGAACGCCGAGCGCCGCGCGGCACTACAGCGCGATGCCGATCGCAAGGCCAGTCACGCCTTCGGGCTCGACGGCTACCGGGTGCGCGAGGCGGACGTCGCGGCCCGGGCGGAGAGCCCGATACTCGGCAGCTACCGGCAGCAGGCTGGCACCCGCAACTGGGTGGAGTACAGCCCGGACGGACGAGCCGCCTTCAGGTTCACCGAGCAGAACCGGGACGAGTGGTCCGTGTATCTCTGGGACCAGCAGCGTGACGTCGTCATCCAGCTGGACCTGCACACGCGCCAGGTGAACTACAGGCAAGGTCCGAATTCCACCTTCCGGGCCTTGTACACGATCGTCGACGCACGCTGACGGTTCGGGAGACCCGGCAATCGGCCACGCGTGAGCGCGTAGAATGCTCCGCATGACGATGCTGGCCTACTCGATGTTCCGCAGGAACCTGGCGCTCGCTCTGCTCTGTGCGATCGGGTGCGGGGCGCCTGATGCCCGCATGCCTGCGGAAGACGCCACGCAACCCGCCGAGGCCCTCCCGCCCGCCAACCGCCCGTCGCCCGAGAAGGACGAGTGGATGCGCACGCTCAGCAACGCCGGACGCTGGGGCGCCGACGACGAGGGCGGCGCGACGAACCTGCTCACCGACCAGACACGGCAGGCCGCGCTGGCGCTGGCGCGCACGGGTACGGTGGTGTCGTTGATGCGACCGATTGCGCTGACGGAGAAGTCGGCCGCCATCGCCGCCGACGGGCTGCCCGACGGCACGCCGTACTACGAGATGCGCCTGCGGCGGTTCGCACCCGACAGCCGCTACGCGGGCTTCTCGAGCGACGTGCAGGAGTACGCGGTGCACGGCGCGCTGCTGACGCACCTGGACGCGCTGTGCCACGACAGCTACGACGGGCGCTACTACAACGACCTTCCCGTGGAGGGAAACGTGGACCCGGAGCGCGGCTGCGCGAAGATGGACGTCGCCGCGCTCGGCGCGGGCATCGTGGCGCGAGGCGTGCTCGTGGACTTCCCGCGCCTGCGAGGGCGCGCGCTCGAGCGTGGCGACCGCTTCACGCCCGCCGACATGGATGCCTGGGAGCAGCAGACCGGCGTCACCGTTGGCCCTGGCGATGCCGTGCTCCTCTATACCGGGCTCACCGGCGGCAGCCCCGACATCGGCGCCGGCTTCGACCTGAGCATGATGCCGTGGTTCAAGGCACGTGACGTGGCGCTGATCGGCTCGGATGGCCCGAATGCCGATCACCAGCTGTCGCTGTCGGCGCTCGGCGTGCCGCTGCTCGACAACGCCGAACTGGGCGCGCTCGCCGAGACGAGCGCCCGGCTCCAGCGCTGGGCGTTCCTGCTGGTCATCGCGCCTGCCGCACCCAGAGGCGCAACCGGCGCCCCGGTGAACCCGCTGGCCATCTTCTGAGACGCGGCACGGCCCCCGCAGGCCGGAACGCCGCGCGTCAACGCACGCAACGGGTCACCGCACCCGATACACGACGATCGGGCCCGTCAGCGACGCGGGCAGCAGCACGCCATCGCCGCCGACACCAAGCTGGTGTCCGAAGGCCTGAAACGCGCCCGTGAATCGGCCGTCCCGGGGATCGACGCGCATCACGTAGGACTCGGCCATCGACACGCTCTTCGGCTCGGCGCTCACCCACAGCTCTCCGCCTGGGGAGAACGCAAGGCTCAGCACGCGACCGCCGTAGTGCCACTCTCGCAGGTACTCACCGGTCGGGCTGAAGAGCTGCACGCGGCCGTTCTCGCGATCCGCCACGTAAACCGTGCCGTCGGGACCCACGGCGATCCCGTGCGGGAGGTTGAACTGTCCGGGCTCCTTGCCTCGTCGGCCCCACTCGCGGACCTTGCGGCCGGCGGCGTCGAACACCACGACGCGACCGTTGGCGTAGCCATCGGCGACGTAGACCAGCCCTCCCGGACCGAACGCGATGTCGGCCGCGGCGCGCTGGATGCGTGCGATGCCCGGCACGTCGCCGACGCTGATCTCGAGCAGCCGCTCGCCCTGCGGCGAGAACTTGTAGACCATCGAGGTCTGCGCGTCCACGGCCCAGACGTTGCCCTCAGGGTCGAGGCGCACGGTGTGCGCATACGCGAAGAGCCCCCGGCCAAACGAGCGGAGCACCGTGCCACGGCGATCGACCACCATGATGGCGTCGAGTTCCGGGGCGCGCTGGATCAGGTAGATGTTGCCCTGCGCGTCACCGGCCAGCCCCGGAATGCGGCCGATGGCCAGGCCGGCCGGCAGGGCGATCTCGCTGCGCTCGACGGCCAGTGTGGGCGCCGCGGCAATCAGCCCGCGCAGCATGGCGTCGGTCCCGTCGTCGGGGCCGAAGATCTCGTTATCGACCTGTGCGAGGGCCGGTGACGGCCCCAGCAGGCCCGCGAGCAGCAGCACACCCAGGGCGGCCGCAGCACGTGCTCTCATGACTCCCTCCACCCATCGGATACCGTCGCCATCGCGGTGTTATGCGAACCGTCGCCGCAGCCGCGACGCGTGCGGCCGTCGCTGGCCACGCGGCCGGCTGCTGGAGTCTACGCGGAGCGGAGAACCGGTGCCAAGCGACGGGTCACGTGAGAAGCCCGACCGTCGGCGACCGGAGACTCTGCTGCGCCACGACGCCGGAATGATGCGAGTCCGTCAGGCGGTACCGCGGTAGCATGAGCGGGCGTCGACCTGTCCGCAGCCGGCCGCCACCTCTGGCGCCCGGCACCAGCGCCGGGCGGCGCTGACCGATGCCTTCAGACGATCGCGGCTTGCTCGGCCGTTCTCATCCATCCCAGGCAGGACGCGGTACGAGCCGCACGCGCGACTACTTTGCCGCGCTGGCCGAGTCGAGCGGCGAGTTCATCGCCATGTGGGACCTCGACCTGCGGCCCTTCTACGTGAACGCCGCCGGCCTGCGCATGGTGGGCCTGAGCAGTCTCGGGGACGCGAGTCGGACGACGGTGTCCGAGTTCTTCTTTCCCGAGGAGCAGGGACGCGTCGTCGAGGAATTCTTCCCGTTGGTACGTCGCGAGGGACGGGGAGAGATCGAGATACGGTTCAGGCATTTCCTCACCGGTGAAGCCGTGTGGGTGATCACTTCGGCCATCACCTTGACCGACGGGCACGAGCACGTCACCGGCTACGGCACGATCTCGCGGGACATCACGGAACGAAAGCGCTCGGAGCAGGCCATCCGCGAGACCGAGGCCCAGTTCCGGACCCTCGCCGACAACATGTCGCAGCTGGCGTGGATGGCCGACCAGACGGGCTGGATCTTCTGGTACAACCGCCGCTGGTACGAGTACACCGGTACGACGCTGGAGCAGATGCAGGGCTGGGGCTGGCGGCAGGTGCATCATCCCGAGCACGTGGACCGTGTCGTGGCGCGCATCCAGCGATCGTGGGACACGGGCGAAGCGTGGGAGGACACGTTCCCCCTGCGGGGCCATGACGGACGCTACCGTTGGTTCCTGTCCCGCGCGCTGCCCATCCGCGACCCCTCGAGCCAGCAGGTCATCCAGTGGTTCGGCACCAACACCGACATCACCGAGCAACTCGAAGCCGAGGACGCCCTGCGCGAGGCCAACCGGCGGAAGGACGCCTTTCTCGCCACACTCGCGCACGAACTGCGCAACCCGCTGGCCCCGGTCCGCAGTTCGCTCGAGGTCCTCAAGGGCGAACCGGCCGCCGAGCTGTCCCGCCAGGCGCTGGACATCATGGACCGGCAGGTCTCGCTGATGCAGCGCCTCATCGATGATCTGCTCGACATCTCGCGCGTCGATCGCAATCTCCTGGCGCTCCGGACCGAGAGGCTCGACCTGGGCGCCCTCGTCGAGCAGGTGGTCGAGTCGTGCCGGCCACTGGCAGAGAGCGGCGGACAGGAACTCGTCGTGAACATCCCGGACGAGCCGCTCCCCATGCACGCCGATCAGGTGCGGCTGTCCCAGGTCTTCAGCAACCTCCTGCACAACGCGTGCAAGTACACGGGCGCCGGCGGACGCATCGCGCTCACGGTGACGCACCAGGGCGGCGACGCCGTGGTGGCGGTGAAGGACGACGGCATCGGCATCCCGGCCGACATGCTGCCGCGCGTCTTCGAGATGTTCACGCAGGTGGACCCGACGATGGAGCGCGTGCGCGGGGGCCTGGGCATCGGGCTGACGCTCGTGCAGCAGCTCGTGAACCTGCACGGCGGCCGTGTCGCCGCGGCCAGTGAGGGGCTTGGACGCGGCAGCGAGTTCACCGTCCGGCTGCCGCTCGCGCGGCCCACCCACGAGCCGGCCCCCGCGGCCCTGCCCGCGTCTCCGGAGCCAGCGGGAGGGCACGGGCCCCTGCGCATCCTGATCGTGGACGACAATCGCGACGGCGCCGACGCGCTGGCCATGCTCCTGCGCCTCGAGGGACACGAGACGCAGGTCGTCTACGACGGATTCGCTGCCCTGGAGCACGCCACGCGTTTGCGTCCCGACGTCATGCTGCTCGACATCGGCATGCCCCGCCTGAACGGTCTCGACGTGTGCCGCGCGATCCGTGCGGAGCCGTGGGGCCGCCACGTGACGCTCGTGGCGCTCACGGGATGGGGCCAGGACACCGACCGGCAACGTTCGGCGTCTGCGGGATTCGACGCGCACCTGGTGAAGCCGCTCGACCAGCAGGCCTTGTCGCGGCTGCTCGCAGAGACGGCCACCGGCGGGCGAACGCGCGCGCAGTGATCGGAGGGAGTGGGAGTGCGCGCCACGGCCGGGCGCGTAATGGCTGACGGAGCGTGGCCTGCGGGACGTGGCCGGCGGAGTGTCGCCGACCGGGCATGGCCGACGGAGCGTGGCCGGCGGGGCGTCGCCGACGAGGGATGGCCGCCAGGGCGCGGTCGCGTGATCGGCGGCGCGAGGACGGGGACCCGCAGGTCCCCGCCCCCGGCGCGTGCTAGTTGGAGCCGACCGAGGCCATGACGTCCGCCTTCGTGAGCGGGCGATCAGGATTCGGCGCGTGGACCGGGATGAAGGTCGTGTAGTCGAGATTCAGCCGATTGAAGACAGCCACCGCCGAACGCACAACGCCCAGCTGCGCCGGGCTGGCGTTGACGACCGTGACGTCCCCCGTGTGGAGGACCTTCTCGGCGGGCAGGAACACGGCCAGCATCCCGTCGGTGTGTTCGTTCGGGACGTGGATCAGCTCCACGACACGCCCGTTCGTCCCGCGCCGCGTCTCCCGGTCCCCGACCGGCGTGACGACGTCCGCGCGACGGTTGGCCACCTTCGAGAGGCTGTCACCCATGAGCGTCCTCGGCCCGGCCAGGAAGCGCTCGAGGGCGGGTTCGGTGTTCTGGTGCGCCAGGATGGTGGCGCCTTCTGCCACGGCGGCGGCGAGGCCGCTCGCGTGGTCGAAGTGGCCGTGCGACGTCGTGACGAACCGGACCGGCTTGCCGGGAATGGCCTGCTTGGCGGCCGCCATCACCGCCTGGCCCCGTGCGTCGTTCTGGCCGCTCTCGGCAACCAGGATGTGATCCCCCATGTCCACGGCGAGCGACGTATAGCCGCCGCCAATCTTGAACACGCCGTCAGCGAGCCGCTCGGCCATGGGCGCGGGCGGCGGTCCGCCCGCACGACCGGGGCCGCCGGGGCCACCGCCGCGCGCCGGAGCCGGCGGCGGCGTGAGCAGCGCGGCCAGGTTGGCCGGGTTGGGCGTGGCCGCCGTGATGGTGGCCTCGAACGAGGTGAGACCCGCCTGCTTCTGCACGATGCGGCCGGGCACCTGCACGCCGCCTCTGTCCTGGTAGTTCGAGTACTCGAACTCGACCAGGAGGTCGCCCACCACGGCGTGTTCCACCCGCGTCTCGACCTTCGTGACGAGGTTCTGGCCGTTGATGTAGCCAGTGACGGTGTAGGGCATACCGGACGGCGACATCAGCCCCGCCGGCGAGAACGACACGACCTGCTGCCCGCCCTCCTGGCGGACAGTGGCGCCGCCGGCCGCGGCCGCCGCCTTCAGGAAGCCCCAGGGCGTCGTGAGGACGTTGAGGGCCTGGCCGAAGTTGCCCGCCGCCTGCTGTCCGCTGATGTTCTGCTGGAACTGACCCGGCATCGGGTTGGGGACATCGGCGGTGGGTGCGGGCTGGGTGGCGCCGAAGGCCCGGGACACGAGGTCGGTGGGCTGCGCGGGGCGGTCGAACCGGACCGTGCGCGTGTACTGGGGAATCTGGGTGTTGTTCACCGTCCCCAGCGGGTCGCCGAGCGCCTTGCTCTGGCCGAAGGCGCCATTGCGGGCGCTGCCCGAGTAGGTGATGGCGTTCAGGGTATCGACACCCATCGCCCGTGAGGCCCCGGCTACCACCGCTCCCGCGTTCTGCGCGGCGGCGCCCAGGGGCAGGAGGGTCACGAACAGTGTCGCGACCGCGAGCGTTCTGATTGGCATGCGTGTCTCCAGAGAGTTGATCCAGGAAGGCATTCGATGAGGGAGCGTCGGCTATATACAGCTGCGTCGGTCTGTGCCGTTTACCAGCCGGCCGGCCGAGCGGCGTGCTCACCCCTCGTGCGGGTGCCCCCCGACGCCCAGGGCGCTGCACGGCTCGTGGATGGGGGGGGCCACGCGGCCGGTGCCAAAGGTGACGCTTCCGGGGAGCCTGCCCCTGCGACGCGTGCTTATGACGCCGTCAGCGCCGGCGCGACCTTGTCCCAGAACTCGGATCGATCGTTCGTACGCGGAAAAGCCTCGTCCGGAACGGGCACGCCAAGGTGCGCGCAGAGCGGGCCCCAGCCGTCCTTCACACGAAAGACAAGGAGCTGCGACGACGGAATGGCGGCCTTGACGGCGTCGTTGTGCGCCACGAACGCCTGCCGAAGGCCGGCCGCATCGAGGCCGGCCGGGAATCCGGTCTTCGCAATGACCCCGATCGACATGTCGATCCACGGCAAGGCTTCCGGACGCAGGCGATCTCGCTGCGACAACAACGGGTAGATGGTTCCCGAGAAGCTCTGCACCCAGGTGTCTGGATCGCGCTCGGTGAGGATGAACCTGGCGTCCGGATACTGCGCCACCAGTTCCTGCCAGAAGCCCGCCGTCGGCCAGTCGACCGCGCTCTCATATCCCGCGTACAGCGCGTCCCAGTCCGGTCGGCCGTTCACGGCCTCCGTCCAGAGCGGCACCTGCGTCGCGGGATTGAGCAGGACTTCTTCCATGTGGTGGCACGGACCGAACCCAAGCCGGTTGAGCGCGAGCTTGAGCGAGTACGTGCCGGTGCGGCCAACACCCAGACTGATAGCCTTCATCGAGGTCCCCTCCTCCGAGCACGTGGATACCGACGCACGCCAGTTGGCAAGGACGCTCAGCCTAACTCAACCATGCCGCCGCGGACACTGGATTCCTGCAGGCAGCGGTTCACAGACCCCTGGAGAACGGGTCGTGATCGGCCGCGAGACTGATTGGAGGAAATGGTGCGCCCTGCAGGACTCGAACCTGCGACCTCCTGGTTCGTAGCCCTATTGGGAAGTCGCACGGCGCGGCCTCACGCTGCGTAGGGCAGACAGCGGCGCTCACCGCAAGTGATTGAACTACTAGACGTTGTCGCGGCCCACAGCTGTTCATGCTTCCGCTGAACCGGCGCAACCTGTGGGCCGCTTCCTGTTTAACCAAGACCCAATCGCAGACCCACGCCGAGGTGCTAGATCTGACCCTCGGCCTCGTCCAGGGCGTCGAGGAAGGGCTGGAGGTTGCTAAGGGTGATAGTCAGAGTAAATCGCATCTCCTGCGGCGTGTCTGGGTCCGCTGCCGCTGCGATCAAGGCTTGGCTGATCTGGTCGAGCTTGGCCTGGGGAAACGCCACAATCTGATCGATGAGGTCGTTCACAAACAGCGCCATCTCTTTCGCTGGTCGGTGAAATGGCTCTTCGACTCGCGCCAATCGAATTCTGTGGCTCCATGCCAGGGCACAGTCGAGAGCCTCGCCCACCTTTCGAGTCGTCCACACAATGTGCTCAGCATTACCGGGCACACCGGGCTCGCCAAAGCTCTCTTTGGCTTCAACCTTTATGAGGTGGTTTAGTGTATCGACGAGGGTTGACATCTCGTGCATGCGGGTGCGAATCCACTCAATCGCCTCGGCAGCGTTAACATTCTCGGCGAGTCCGATAGCGATGCTCGCCGAGTGATCGCGCAATTGAGAAACCCGGCTGTCAACCTCGTCCTGCCACGCCTCGAAGAACAGTCGCCATTCCCATGCATCTGGCTTTTCGAGCGCAGTCCGCAGCGCGGCCGGACCAAGGTCTCTGAGGTAGCGCGGCAGGCTTGCGCCTCTCAGGCGCGCCGCCAAACCTAACCCTTCAGAAAACCGATGGGCGAACTGACTTCTCAGTGTCCGAACAATGTCTTGGGCTCCATCGAATGGAAACACCCAGACCTTATCCTCGTCCCTTACAGTACTTATGAACCTGAACAGCTCAGACGTGTCGGTAACGCTGCTGAAATCGGCTTCTTGATTCGCTTTCCACACCGGCAGAACGTTAAGTATTCTGCTCTCGACGAAGGCGTACACCGGTATGCCCTTCTCTCGGGCTGCCAGATATTCAAGGTTCGTGACGGACTTGGAAGTCTTGTCATCTATTGATCCATATCGACCGCCAACAATAAGCACAAGAACGTCCGCTTGCTCTCGAACGCGCTTCTGACAATTGGCGATAGTATCGAGATCAGGTGCGACAGGAAAGGCAGGCAGCTCTGAGAGCAGCGCTTGGTAGCCCAGTTGCTCTACCAAGAACGAATAAATGTCCTGCCTCACTTGCTTCAGGTCGTAGAATGTCGAGCTGACCATTACCGTCGGACTCAAAGCCATATCCGCTCACTGTACCTCATCAGTCGAGTTGCAGTTAGCGGCTAGGTGCCGCCCGATGCATCAGCGCCTGGCTAAATACTCCGGGGGAGCGGGGGCAGAGCCCCCGCCCGCTTCGTCTTGAACAATTGAAGAAGATAGTTACCCACCCCACCGCCTCGCCAGCGTACCTTGGCGGCGCGCTTCGGCGGGGCGTGGATAACTGTCGCCAGAGCGTTCCTTATTAAGTATAAGAAAGAGAAAATGGCCTAAACCACTGATTTTGCACGGTCGGAACTGACAGTTTCTGACGGAACACTGACAGAATCGGTCTGAATACTGACAAAAACCACTTGCCAAGTTGGCGGAACTCCGTCATGGTCGTGTCTGAACATCGCCAAAACTGAAGGCTCAAAATGGCAGAAGACCGCCAACTTCCCGCACCACATCCGAAGCAAGTCGGCACCAAGCGCGGCTTTCCCGTCTATCGCGCGAACCCCAGCATCCCCGACCAGCTCCCCTCAAGACCCAGGCGGCTCAGCGTGCCCGGCGGACATGGCACGGTCATCGTCGACGCAAGCACCGGCGAAGTGCTCGGCAAGGGAACGCTGGGTTTCTGGGTATGCAGTGTTCCCGACCGAGCACTACGGCCTTTCGGGCGACGAGCGTAAGCCTCACGCGGCGACCATCGACCCAACGAAGCCCACACGGGAGGTCAAGACGGCGTGGAATGGCGCGAAACGGGCTGCAGGCGTCAACTGCCGCTTCCATGACCTGAGACACACTGCCTGCACCCGGATGCTGGAGCGGGGAGTTCCGCTGGCCGTCGTTTCGGCGCTTCTCGGCTGGAGCGCTGACACAACGGCGCGGATGGCGAAGCGATACGGCCACATTGGCTCAGAAGCACAGCGCCGGGCGGTTGAAGCCCTAGACTTCGCCGCAATGCGAGAGGCCCGCGACTGGGTGAGAGAGCTACAGGATGTGAAGGCGACTACCATCGACGAACTTGGGGGGAAGGATCAGTTCGGGGGCTGACAATTCCTGTACTCCGCCATCGCGCACGCCGTCGATGCACCCTGAATCCGGAGAATCTCGCTCGGATCAAGTCCTGTCAGAGAATCGCGGATGCTTTGAGCGAAGCTGCGCTGATCCGGAGCCAGCCTCGGCATGGCCGTGTTGATCCAGAAGTAAGCAGCGGTACCCTGCGTAGGCACCCCCTCTCCGTTGGCATACGCAAAGCCAAGGGCTAACTGGGCTTCCGGGTAGCCTTGCGCGGCTGCGAGACGATACCAGTGCACTGCCTCGGCGTCGTCCTCCGGTGTACCACTCCCGGTGTCGTACATCAGACCAAGACCGAACTGGGCACGGGCGTCACCCTGCGCGGCGGCAAGCCGATACCAGCGCATTGCTTCAGCGTGATCCACCGTCACCCCTCGACCGTCGGAGTAAATCGCGCCGAGGCTAAGCTGCGCCGGTAGGTAGCCTTGCGCGGCGGCGAGACGATACCACCGCACCGCCTCGGCGGCGTCCTCCGGCACTCCTCGACCGGCGCTGTACATCGTGCCGAGATTGAACTGCGCCTCAGCTTGGCCCTGTACGGCGGCGAGGCGATACCAGCGCGCGGCTTCGGCGGCGTCCTGCGGCACGCCAGAGCCAATGTCGTACATCAGACCGAGACTGGACTGCGCCTCAGCATGACCCTGTTCAGCGGCGAGCCGGTACCACCGCACCGCTTCGGTGTCGTCCTCCGGTACCCCAAGGCCCAAGTCGTGCATTGCGCCGATGAGGAACTGGGCCTCAGCGTTTCCCTCATCCGCTGCTGCTTGAGTGCCTAGGAGCGCCTGCCCGGACATGGTACGCGTCCCGGAAACCGTCACAAGGATCACCGCCAAGACGCACTGCGCCTTTCGCATGGACGAACAATAGCCCAAGGCAGAATCCCCGCCCAGTCACTTCGCAAGGAGTGAGGAATGCGGCACTGAACGGGCCGTGAGGACAGAATCAGCAGTGCGCTTCCGGTAGACCGGGCACAGATTGGGGCACAGTCGAAAGCGACCGCCTACGACAATTCGCGCTAACCTGTTGAAAGGAAATGGTGCGCCCTGCAGGACTCGAACCTGCGACCTCCTGGTTCGTAGCCAGACGCTCTATCCAGCTGAGCTAAGGGCGCTTCGGGGACGGATTGTAGGCCCACGGAGACGGCGTCTCCGGCGGACACAAACAGGCACTATAGCACACGGCCCGGCCGTTTCGGCCCACTTCGCACGCTCAGCGCCAGTCCCTGCCAAGGGACGAAGGCGCCGACCAGGAGCCGCCTTTTCCCAGCCCGCCTGCCAAGCTTCTCGGCTATACTCCGGCGGCCTTCCTTCCCCGCTATCCGTCTTCCCTGGAGCATCCACATATGAAGAAAGTCAGCACGCTGGCCGCCGTCGTGGCGCTCGTCACGACCGTCGCGGCCTGCAGCCAGCCGACCGGGACCCTCGAGTCCACGTCGGAGGCCCTTGGCGCCGCGGGCATCAACTCGATTGAGTTTTCCGGCTCGGGCCAGTGGTATCAGTTCGGCCAGGCGCCGGCACCGTCCCTCCCGTGGCCGCAGTTCGACGTGGCCAGCTACACGGCCACCATCGACTACGCCGCCCCGGCGGCGCGCGTCCAGATGACGCGCTCGCAGACGGTGGAACCCGGCCGCCAGCGTCCGGCGCCCGTGGAACAGCGCCCCGACCAGTACGTGAGCGGCGGGTTCGCCTGGAACATGGGCGGGCCGGCGGGCCAGCCGCCCGCGCCGCAGCCACAGCCGGCCGCGGTGGCCGAGCGGATGATGGAGATCATGGTGACGCCGCACGGCTTCCTGAAGGCCGCGGCCGCCAACAACGCCACGTCCACGCCGCTCGGCGAGGCCGGGGGCAACGACGTGAGCTTCACCGCCGATGGCGCCCGCTACGTGGGCACCCTCAACGCGGCGAACCAGGTGGAGAAGGTGCAGGCCTGGATCGACAACCCGGTGATGGGTGACACGCTCGTCGAGACCACCTACTCCGACTACCGTGACTTCGGCGGCGTGATGTTCCCCGCCCGCATCCAGCGGACGCAGGGCGGCTACCCGGTGCTCGACCTCACGGTGTCGAGCGTCACGGCCAACCCGACGGTGAGCATCGAGGTCCCCGAGCAGGCGCGCAACTTCACGCCGCCCGCCGTGGAAGTGACCTCGGAGGAACTCGCGCCCGGCGTGTACTACCTGCGCGGCGGCAGCCACCACAGCGTGGCCATCGACCAGGCCGACCACGTGGTGGTCGTAGAGGGCCCGCAGACCGAGGAGCGCTCGAACGCGGTCATCGCCAAGGTGAAGGAGCTGATTCCCGGCAAGCCGCTCCGCTATCTGATCAACACCCACGTGCACTTCGACCACTCGGGCGGCGTGCGGACCTGGGTGGCCGAGGGCGCCACGATCGTGACGCACGAGGCAAACCGGGCGTTCTACGAGCAGGCCTGGGCGGCGCCGCGCACGATCAACCCGGACCGCATGGCGCAGGCGAACGCGACGGCCACGTTCGAGACCTTCTCGGGCAAGCACACGCTCACCGACGGCTCGCGCGTCATCGAGATCTACCCGATCGAGAGCAACGGCCACAACGATGCCTTCGCCATGGTCTACCTGCCGGCCGAGCGCATCCTCATCGAGGCCGATGCCTACACGCCGGCGCCCGCGGGCGCACCGGCCCCGGCTACGCCGAACCCGTTCTCGGTGAGCCTCTACGAGAACATCATGCGCCTGGGACTGAATGTGGAGCGGATTGCCGCGCTCCACGGCCCTGGCGTGGTGCCACTGGCCAGCCTGCAGACGGCCATCGGCCAGGCTGCGGGCAACTAGCGCTCGCCACCGGGTCGCCGGCGTCGTCAGCATTGGCGTCGTCAGCATTGGCGTCGTCAGCATTGCCGTCGTCGACAGCCGCCCGCAACGACCGCGACGACCATAGCATCGGGCACGACAGACGGGCGGGGCCTTTGGGGTCCCGCCCGTGCTGCGTACCGCACAGGCCGCGCGCAGGCCATACTGAGGACGTGCGCGACGTCTACCGCCTCGACACGTGGCTGTGGCTGCCCCGGCCCCGCCCCGATGTGTTCGCGTTCTTCGCGGATGCCTACAACCTGGAGCGCATCACCCCGCCCTTCCTGCGCTTCCGGGTGCTCACGCCAGGGCCCATCCCCATGCGGGCCGGAACCACCATCGACTACCGCATCAGCCTCCACGGCCTGCCCATGGCGTGGAAGACCGAGATCAGCGAGTGGGAGCCGCCCGTCCGCTTTCGGGACGTGCAGCTGCGCGGTCCGTACCGCGAGTGGGTGCACACCCACACCTTCGAGGAGCAGGACGGCGGCACGCTGGTGCGCGACACGGTGCGCTACCGCATGTGGCTGCCGCAGCCGCTGGCGGGCGTCGCGAACGGGCTCCTGGTGGCGCGCGACGTACGCACCATCTTCCTGTACCGCCACGAGGCGCTGCAGGGCGCCTTCGCGGTGCGCGGACAGGCGCGCCTCGGACCCGTGACGCTGGGCGGTCCCGAGCCGGGTCCTGCCACGGGCGACGTGACCGGCGAGACGCGGCCGCCCCTCGACCCGGCGGTATGATTTCCAGGTGAGCGCCACCGACCATCGACGGCAGGGCCCTCGCGCCGTCGGCTGTTTCGTGCTCACCGTAAGCGACACGCGCACGCCGGACACCGACGCGAGCGGCCGGGCCATCCGCGACCTGCTCGAGGCCGCGGGCCACCACGTGACCGGTCACCTCATCGTGCGCGACGAGCCCGACGACGTGGCGGACCACGTTCGCGCGCGGCTCGACGACGCGGCCACGCAGGTGGTGATCACGACCGGGGGCACGGGCCTCACCTCGCGCGACGGCACCTACGAAGCCGTGTCGGCGCTGCTCGACAAGCGGCTCGACGGGTTCGGGGAACTGTTCCGCATGCTCAGCTACCAGGAGATCGGCGCCGCAGCCATGCTGAGCCGCGCCCTCGCAGGGTCGGCGCGCGGCACGGCCGTCTTCGTCCTGCCAGGCTCGGAGCACGCCGTGCGCCTGGCCATGACGCGGCTCATCGTGCCCGAACTCGGACACGTCGTCCAACAGGTGAGCCGATGACCGAGGTGGCACCATGAGTTCACGGATGCGTCCGTTCGGGCACACCATCCCGCTCGACGAGGCCCGCGCGCGCATCGACGACGCCCTTCGGCCCATCACCCGCCTGGAGAACGTGACGCTCGAGGTGGCCGCGGGGCGCGTGCTGGCAGACGACATCGTGGCTCCGGCCGACGTGCCGCCGTTCTCGCGGGCGGCCATGGACGGCTACGCCGTACGTGCAGCGGACACGACGGGCGCGTCACGGACAGCGCCGCGCGTCCTGCGCTCGCTCGGCCGGGCCTACACGGGAGAGGTCTCCACCACCGTGGTCGAGGCCGGCACGTGCCTCGAGATTGCCACCGGTGCACCGATGCCCGAGGGGGCCGATGCGGTGGTGATGGTGGAAGAGACCACGTCGGACGACTCCGGCGAGGTGCGGGTCCTGTCGCCCGTGCAGCCGCGCCAGCACGTGGGTCGGCAGGGTGCGGACATCGAGCACGGCCATACCGTGCTGCGTGTGGGCCAGGTGCTCACGCCGAGCCGCCTGGGCGCGCTGGCCGCCATCGGCCTCGCGGACGTCCCCGTGTATGCCAGGCCGCGCGTGGCCATCGTGTCCACCGGCAACGAGATCGTGCCGCCGGGCCAGGCCCTGCTGCCGGGGCAGATCCACGACGTCAACCGCTTCACGCTCGCCGCCATCGTGGCCGCGCACGGGGGCGTCGCCGTCACGTCCGACGCCGTGCCGGACACGCTCGATGCGCTGTCGGCGGCCGTGGACCGCTGCCGCGGCGATGCCGATGTGCTGGTGTTCTCGGGCGGAAGCTCGGTGGGCGAACGCGACCTGCTGCTCGACGTGCTGCGGGCGCGCGGCGAGGTGATCTTCCACGGCATCGCGGTGAAGCCGGGCAAGCCGACCGCCTTTGGCCTCGTGGACGGCAAGCCGTTCTTCGGCCTGCCGGGGTATCCCACCTCGTGCCTGTCGAACGGCTACATCCTGCTGGCGCCGGCCCTGCGGCAACTCGCGCGCCTGCCCGCGGCGACACCGCGTTCGGTGCGCGTGCCGACCGGTCAGCGCATCGTCTCGCTGCCGGGCCGGTACCAGTTCTACACCGTGCGGCTGGTGGACGGCGTGGCGCTGCCCGCCTTCAAGGCGTCGGGCGACATCACGAGCATGTCCAACGCCGACGGATACATCGAGATCCCGACCGACGTCGAGATCGTGGAGCAGGGGGAACTCGTGGACGTGAGGCTCTTCTGATGGCGAAAGCGCTCGACCAGGTGGCCGCGAGCATCGGCATTCCCGTGGCGCGGCGCCACATCCTGCTGTGCGCGGAGCAGACCAAGGCCAAGTGCTGCGACTACGACGCGGGCGTCCGCGCGTGGGAGTATCTCAAGAGCAGGCTGAAGGCGCTGGGCCTGTCGGAGCAGGGCGGCGTGCTGCGCACCAAGGCCAACTGCCTGCGCATCTGCGAGGGCGGCCCGATCGCGGTCGTCTACCCCGAGGGCACGTGGTACCGCGGGTGCGACGAGGCGGCGCTCGAGCGGATCATCCAGGAACACCTGCTCGGCGGCCGCCCGGTGGAGGACCTGGTGATCCTGACGCACCCGCTCGAGGGCGAGCAGGCCTGAGCGACGACGCGCCGGCCGTGCTCTGCTGCCTGTGCGCGTCGGTGTGGCGGTCTACCCCGGCCCTCCGGCGCGACGACGCGGGAAAACGGGGCTCCAGGAGATTCGGCCGCCCCGTTTTCCGGACTGACGCCGTCGCGTCGCGCGCAAGTCGGACCGGGGTAGACCGCGACACCGACGCGCGCAGGTCCCAGGCTGAGGGCCACGCGGGTCGCGCCGGACGCTGGCGGCTGCGGCGCTCAACCGCGCAGGTGCCCTGAGCGGCCTCGCCGGTTCACTCACGGGCAGTCGGCCCGTCTCCACGCGGCGCCCGGCACCCCGACGCCCCACCACTGGCATGCGCCGCTGCAAATTGAGCGCCGCTCAACGCCAGCGGCCTGCCTCCGACGCGCCGCCATCCGTTTCGGTATCTATAATGGGCACCGTGAGATCTGGGGACTTCGAAGGTGCGGCACGCAGGCACGGCATCCTGCTGCTTCTGCAGTTCGGATCGACCGTGACCGGCGCGACACATCCGGGCAGCGACCTGGACATCGGCGTGCTCGTTGAGCACGTGCCCGATTCGTTCGAGACGCTGTCGGATCTGGTCACCGACGTTCAGGCCCTGTTCCCCGGGCAGGACGTGGACGTGGCGATCCTGAACCATGCCGATCCACTATTCCTGCGACGCGTGATGGACGAAGCACGGCTCCTGTTTGGCGCGCCGCGCCGCTTCGCCGAGTTGCGGCTCCTCGCCTTCAAACGCTACCAGGACTATCGTCCCTACCTCGCGTTCGAGCGGGAGTACGTGGCCCGACACGTGACGCCACAGGCCTCGTGACCGTCGACCCCGCGCTCGTCACCCGCAAGCTGATGCTCATCGCGAGCGACATCGAGGCTCTCCGTCCGATTGCCGCGCGAGGCATCGACTCGTACGTCGGAGCGCGCATTGACCAGGCCGTGGCCGAGCGGTACTTGGAACGCGCCATCGGGCGGATGATCGACGTGAACTTCCACATCATCACGGGCACCGGCCAGCCTCCCCCGACCGACTACCACGCCTCGTTCCTGCGCCTCGCGGACGCGGGCGTGCTGGATGCGGACTTTGCCAGGCAGATCGCCAGGGCCGCAGGTCTGCGAAATCGCCTCGTGCACGAGTACGACGAGGTGGACCCGCGCAGGGTGTTCGAAGGGCTCGAAGCGGCGCTTCGTGATGTGCCGGTCTACCTTGCGCGGGTGAATGCCTACCTCGAAACGCCCGCGGGGACGTGACCGGCCCAGGCCAGGCGTCGTTGAGTGCGGCGGACACTGCGCGGCGGGGCGGCGGGGTGCCGGGCGACGCGTGGAGACGGGCCGACTGCCCGGGTGTGAACCGGCGAGGCCGCTCAGGGCACCCGCGCGGTTGAGCGCCGCAACCGTCAGCATACGGCGCGACCCGCGCGGCCAGCGGCCTGCACCAGCGGCCGCAGCCGGTTCCGGCCCGTTCGATTCGCGGCGCCCGGCACCCCGCCGCCCCGCCGCGTGTACCCGGTTGGCCTTGGACACCACGCGCCCAGACCCGGCGCAACATCGGCAGGCCGAATCGCGCCGCCGCCGAAGCCCGGCCTAGCGGAACCGCGCCTGCAGCTTCTCGAGCGTCGCGCTGCCAGGGCAGAGCGTCTCGTACGGCAGGTCGTGAAGCGGCGCCGCCACCGTATTGGCCTGCTCGTGCATGTCGCTCGAATCCGGCGCGATGTAGAGCAGGCCGGTGACGATCTGCCCCGCCTTGTGCTTCTCGCGCACGTACCCGTAGGCCCGGTCGCGGTCCGTCGGGTCGTAGTCGTCGGCGACCTTCGTCAACTGCACCCGGCTTCCGTCGTGCAGCGTCACGCTGCGCGTGGTGCCGGGGTCGTACTGCGTCGTAATGGCCTTGGTCGGCATCACGAAGTCGGCCTCCACCACCTCCACCATGTGCTCGCGCGTGTACGCGTAGCTCTTGGTGGAGCCTTCGTGATCGTTGAACGTGACGCACGGCGACACGATGGAAATGAAGGCGAACCCCTTGTGGGCCAGGCCCGCCTTGAGCAGCGGCACCAGCTGCTCCTTGTCGCCCGAGAAGCTCCGCGCCACGAACGTGGCACCCATGGTGAGCGCCAGCAGGCATCCGTCGATGGCCTCCATCGTGTTCGCCTCGCCGCGCTTGCTGAGCGAGCCGGGATCGGCCGAGGCCGAGAACTGCCCCTTGGTGAGCCCGTAGACGCCGTTGTTCTCGAGCACGTAGAGCGCGTTCACATTACGCCGGATGGCGTGACACAGCTGGCCCAGGCCGATGGAGAGCGAGTCGCCGTCGCCAGAGACGCCGATGTACAGCAGGTCGCCGTTGGCGGCATTGGCGCCGGTGACGAGCGCGGGCATGCGCCCGTGCACGCCGTTGAAGCCGTGCGCCTCCCGCAGGAAGTAGGTGGGCGTCTTGGACGAGCAGCCGATGCCCGAGAGCTTGGCCACACGGTGCGGGTGCACCGACAGCTCCCAGAATGCCTGGATGATGGCCGCCGTCACCGAGTCGTGCCCGCAGCCGGCGCAGAGCGTGGTGACGGAGCCCTCGTAGTCGCGCCGCACGAGCCCGATGGCGTTCTTCTGCAGCGCGGGATGGTGGACCTTGGGTTTCGCGATGTACGTCATGCCACCTTCTCCAGCTTCGCGCGGACGCCGGTGAGCACGTGGTGCGCGCTCATGGGAAACCCGCCGTTGTACCGCACGGACTCGAGCCGGGTGATGGGCACGCCGGTTTCGAGCATCAGCAGGCTTCGCAGCTGCGCGTCGCGGTTCTGCTCCACCACGAAGTTGACCGCGTGCGACTCCGCGAAGGCGCGCACCTCGTCGGCGAACGGGAAGCCTCGCACCCGCAGGTAGTCCACCTTCACGCCGTCGCGCGCGAGCAGGTCCACGGCCTCCACGCAGGCCGCATGGCAGCCGCCCACGGTGATGATGCCGACGGTGGCGCCGCTCACCGTGCGGATCTCGGGCGCCGGCACGGCCTGCGACGCGCGCTGGATCTTGCGCGCGATCCGGTCCATGACGTCCGCATATTCCTCACCGTCCTCGGTGTAACCGCCGAACCGGTTGTGGCCCGAGCCGCGCGTGAAGTACGCGCCCTTCGGATGCACGCCGGGGAGCGTCCGGTAGGGAATGCCGTCGCCGTCCACATCGAGGTACCGGTGGAACGTCTTCACCTGCTCGAGTTCCTCGGCCGACAGCACCTTGCCACGGTCGGGCACGTAGGCATCGTCCCAGGTGAGGCGTTTCACCATCCAGTCGTTCATGCCGATGTCGAGGTCGCTCAGCACGAACACGGGCGTCTGGAACCGTTCGGAGAGGTCGAAGGCCGCCACCGACATCTCGAAGGCCTCGCGGGGATCGGCCGGATACAGGCACACGTGCCGCGTGTCGCCGTGCGAGGCGTAGGCGCACATCATCAGGTCGCCCTGCTGCGTGCGGGTCGGCATGCCAGTCGAGGGACCGGTGCGCTGCACGTCGAAGATGACGGCGGGAATCTCGGCGTAGTAGGCCAGGCCGATGAACTCGCTCATCAGCGAGATGCCGGGGCCGGCCGTGGGCGTGAAGGCCCTCGCGCCCGCCCAGCCTGCGCCAATCACCATGCCCAGGGCGGCCAGTTCATCTTCGGCCTGCAGCACGGCAAAGCGGTTGCGCGCGGTGTCGGGATCCTTGCGGTAGCGCTGGCAGAAGCCGGCGAAGGCCTCCATCAGCGACGTGGCGGGCGTGATGGGATACCAGGCGCCCACGGTCGCCCCGGCGTACAGGCACCCGAGGCCTGCGGCGGTGTTGCCGTCGATGAGGATGCAGTCTTTCGTGGCGTCCATCGGCTCGAGGTGGATGGGCAGCGGGCACGGGAAGTGTTCGCGCGCGTAATCGAAGCCGATGTCCACCGCCCGCTGGTTCGAGTCCTTGAGTGACTGCTTCTTGGCGTACTTCTCGGTGAGCAGCGTGCGGATGATGTCGGTGTCGATGCCGAGCAGGGCCGCCAGCGCGCCGGCGTACGCCACGTTCTTCATCAGGATGCGCTCGCGCACGCCGGTGAACTCCGCGTTGCACATGGCGGCGAGCGGGATGCCCAGATACGTCACGTCGGGCCGGCGCAGGCGCTCGTCGAGCGGCCACGTCGAGTCAAAGAGCATCCAGCCGCCCGAGCGTACTTCGGCGGCATCGCGCTGGTAGGTGGCCGGGTTGAGCGCCACCATCAGGTCGAAGTCGGGAGTCCTGGCGGTGTAGCCGTGCCGGTTGACCCGGATCTCGTACCACGTCGGCAGGCCCTGGATGTTCGAGGGGAACACGTTCTTGCCGGTGACCGGAATCCCCATGCGGAAGATGGCCCGCATGATGAGCGAATTGGCCGACGCGGAACCGGTGCCGTTGGCGGTGGCGATCTTGAAGGCGAACTCGTTGACGCGATCCATGGTCCCCCTGCGCGCGCGATGTCCGGACGGGTACGCCGACTAGCGTGTGACGAGCGCCACGGCGGCGCCCGCATGCGGAAGGTCGATGACGGCCCGGCGCATGTCCCAGGCGAAGGTGGGGCACCGCTCGGCGCACAGGCCGCAGTGGAGGCACACGTTCTCGTCTTTCACCATCACGCGGCCCGTCTGCTTGAGCTGTCCCGAGACGAAGAGCGGCTGCTCGGTGTTGTCGGCCGGCGCCATCAGCCGCGTGCGGAGGTCGGCCTCCTCGCCGTTCGGGGTGATCGTCAGGCAATCCACCGGGCAGATGTCGATGCAGGCATCGCACTCGATGCAAAGCGAATCGGTGAAGTGGGTCTGCACGTCGCAGTTCAGGCAGCGCTCCACCTCGGTGCGCGTCTGCTCGGCAGTGAAGCCCTTCTCCACCTCGGTGGTCATGTTCTGGAAGCGCAGCGGCATCTCCACGTGCTGCATCTTCTGGCGCCCCGAGGGGTCGTAGTTGTTGCTGTACGCCCACTCGTGCAGCCCCATCTTGGTGCTGGTGAGGGTGACGCCCCGGGGAGGCCGCTCCGTCACCGGCACGCCCTGGCAGTGGTGGTGGATGGAGATCGCGGCCTGGTGGCCATGCTCCACCGCCCAGATGATGTTGGCCGGTCCGAACGCCGCGTCACCGCCGAAGAACACCCCGGGCCTCGTGGACATGAACGTGGTGCGATCCACGACCGGCATGTCCCACTTCCCGAACTCCAGCCCGATGTCGCGCTCGATCCAGGGGAAGGCGTTGTCCTGGCCGATGGCGAGGATGACGGTGTCGCACGGGATGATCTCGCGGCCCACCACCTCCTGCTTGAGCGTGCCGTCCACCTCGGTGGACCGGAAGCGGTCGAACTCCATGCCGACGAGGCGCCCCTGTTCGAGGACGAAGCGGATCGGCTGGAGGTTCTCGAGGATCTCGACCCCCTCCTCCTCGGCGTCCTCCAGTTCCCACGGCGACGCCTTGAAGTACTTCCGTGTCTTGCGGGCCACCACCTTGACGTCGGTGGCGCCGAGTCGCTTGGCCGAGCGGCAGCAGTCCATCGCCGTGTTGCCCACGCCGATGATGACGACGCGGCGGCCCACCGAGTCCACGTGGCCGAAGTGCACCGACTCGAGCCACTCGATGCCGATGAAGATCTGGTCCGAGTCGCGCCTGCCCGGAATGTCGAGTTCCTTGCCGCGCGGCGCACCGCTCCCCACGAACACGGCATCGAACTCGCCGGTGTCGAGCAGGGCCTTGAGGCTCGTCACCGGCGTGCCGTAGCGCATCTCCACGCCCATGTTGACGATGTAGCCGATCTCCTCGTCGAGCACGGCCTCCGGCAGGCGGAACGACGGGATGTTGATGCGCATGAGGCCGCCGGCCCGCGGCAGCTTCTCGAAGATGGTGACGGCGTAGCCGAGCGGCATCAGATCGTTGGCCACGGTAAGCGACGCCGGCCCCGCGCCGATGAGGGCGACCTTCTTGCCGTTCTTCTCGGAGGGCGCGGTGGGAATGAGGTGCGCCACCTCGTCCCGATGATCCGCGGCCACGCGCTTGAGGCGACAGATGGCCACCGGCGTGCCGTCCACGCGGGTGCGGCGGCAGGCCGGCTCGCATGGCCGATCGCACGTGCGCCCGAGGATGCCGGGAAACACGTTGGAGGCACGATTGACCAGGTACGCCTCGGTGAACCGGCCCTGGGCGATGAGCCGGATGTACTCGGGGACGTTGGTATGGGCCGGGCAGGCCCACTGGCAGTCGACGACGCGGTGGAAGTAGTCCGGGTGTCCGACGTCAGTTGGGCGCATAACGCGGCATTATAGGGCAACTGCCGTGCGCTGCAGGGTGCTGTCTCGGCAATTCTCGCGGTGTTGCCGCAGCACGTGCCCGATGATGCTGCCGCGCGACGCTGGCGCGGATGGGTGCGGATGGGCGCGATGCGAGCAGGTGCCAACAGGTGCCGCTGGGTCCGACGTGCTCACGGGCCGCCGCGGCGGCCGCGCACGGTGCCCCGGACAGCGGCACTCGACACCGGCACTCGACACCGGCACTGAACACCGGCACTCACCAGCCGCACTGACACGACGGGCCGGGCACGACCGACGGTCGCCCCGGCCCTCTCGTATGCGGCGGGACGGCGCTAGAGCGCCTTGTTCACTTCGTCCCAGTTGACCACGTTCCACCACGCCGAGATGTAGTCGGGGCGGCGGTTCTGGTACTTGAGGTAGTAGGCGTGCTCCCAGACGTCGAGCCCGAGGACCGCGTTCTTCCCCTCCATGAGGGGATTGTCCTGATTGGGCGTGCTGGTAATGGAGAAGGTGCTGCCATCGACGACGAGCCATGCCCAGCCGCTGCCGAACCGCCCGACCCCGGCCTTCCCGAACAGTTCCTTGAAGGTGTCGAAGTTGCCGAAGGTGCCATTGATGACATCGGCAATCTTGCCCGTGGGCGCGCCGCCGGCCCCCGGCGCCATCCACTTCCAGAACATGCTGTGATTCCAGTGGCCGCCGCCGTTGTTCCGGACGGCCGTACGGATGTCCTCAGGAACGCTGCTGATGCCCCGGCAGAGATCCTCGAGGCTCTTGGACTGCAGTTCGGGGTGCTTCTCGAGCGCCGCGTTCAGGTTGGTGACATAGGCCTGGTGGTGCTTCCCGTGGTGAATCTGCATCGTCTGCGCGTCGACATGGGGCTCGAGCGCGGCGACGTCGTACGGGAGCTTGGGCAGTTCGTGCGCCATGCGTCCTCCTCGTGTAATGGTCTTTCGTGGCTGCAACCCGTCGATCGTAGTCACAGGGACCGCGGAAATACAACGCGATCCGCCCGTCCATCAGGGCACACGACGCGACCCGGTCTACCCCATCGGCCCCGGCGAATGGCCGCGCGGCACCCGGTGGACGGTCAGGCCGGCCCGACGTGCCGGCCGGGCGTGGAAGAGGCTCTAGCTGATGGAGAGCATGCGGTCCAGCGCCACGCGCGTCCAGTGCTTCTGGTCGTCCGGCACGACGATGCGGTTGTGCACGCGCCCCTCCAGCAGTTCCTCGAGGATCCACAGGAGATGGTTCGGGGACACCCTGAACATGGTCGAGCACAGGCAACCGAACTGATCGAGCGAGAGCACGGTCCGGCCGGGCGCCATCTGCTGCGCGAGCCGGTTGACCAGGTGCACCTCGGTGCCGACGGCCCACACCGAGCCTTCGGGACTCTCCGAGACAGTCCGGATGATGTACTCGGTGCTGCCGCTGTCGTCGGCCGCCTGCACGACGTCCCACGGCACCTCGGGATGCACGATGACCCGGATGCCCGGGTGCTGCACCCGCATGGTTTCGATCTGCCTGGCCGAGAAGCGGGTGTGGACCGAGCAGTGGCCCTTCCAGAGCAGCATCTTCGCGCGCTCCAGCGCCTCCGGTTCCACGCCCCCGCCGATCTCGTCGGGGTCCCACACCACCATCTCGTCGAGCGGGATGCCCATGGCGTAGGCCGTGTTGCGTCCCAGGTGCTGATCCGGCAGGAAGAGCACCCGCTCCCCGCGCTCGAACGCCCAACGCAGCGTGGCCGCGGCATTCGACGACGTGCACACCGTGCCGCCCCGGTCGCCGACGAACGCCTTGATGGAGGCTGCGGAGTTGATGTACGTGACCGGCACGATGCCGCGCACGCCAAGGGCCGTCAGCTCCTCCCAGGTGGTGACGAGCTGGTCGGGCGCCGCCATGTCCGCCATGGAGCACCCGGCCGCGAGGTCGGGCAGGATCACCTGCTGGTGCGGAGCGCACAACACGTCGGCACTCTCCGCCATGAAGTGCACGCCGCAGAAGATGATGTAGTCGGCCTCGGGACGGCTCGCGATCTGCCGCGCCAAGCGGAACGAATCGCCCGTGTAGTCGGCGAACCTGATCACCTCGTCCCGCTGGTAGTGGTGCCCGAGGATCACCAGCCGCGTACCGAGGGCCTGGCGTGCGTCGGCAATGCGACGGGCCATCTCCTCGTCGGACAGACCCACGTAGCGTTCCGGCAACGCCTGACGCTCCGAGAGGTGCTCCTTCTCGAATTCGGTCAGCAGCGGAATGATCGTGCCCATGGCCTCGGCGCCCCTTTGTGAAGTTTGTGAAACATTTCGCAAAGTGCGGACATGAAAAAGCCCAGGCGCTTGAGGAAGCTATCGCTTCCGAAGGCCTGGACCTGCCGTCGATTATAGCGGGATTCCGAGAAACGTAACGGGAAAGCGACGGGTCAGCCCGCCGCGCCCGCCGGCGCGGCCGCCGCCGAGGCTGCAGCCGCCGCCGACGCCGCGGGGGCAGTGACGATGTTGTAGAGCGTGTCGCGTTCGTAGGGCTCGCGCCCGGCGGCCCGGATGAGCGCGGTGAGGTCGGCCGTGGTGAGGGCCTCGGGCGTCCCGGAACCCGCCATGTGGTAGATCTTCTCTTCCTGCACGGTGCCATCCAGGTCGTCCACGCCGAACCACAGCGACGCCTGCGCCAGCTCCACGCCGGTCGCAATCCAGAACGCCTTGATGTGCGGGATGTTGTCAAGCATCAGCCGTGAAACCGCGTGCACGGTGAGCGTATCGACGGCGCCCGGCGCCGGAAGCTTCCGCATCTGGTTGTTGTCGGGGTGGAACGCCAGGGGGATGAAGGCCTGGAAACCGCCGGTATCGTCCTGGAGAGCGCGCGCACGAAGCATGTGGTCCACGCGCTCCTCGAGGGTCTCGATGTGGCCGTACAGCATCGTGACGTTCGACCGCATCCCGAGCCCGTGCGCGAGCCGATGGATGTCGAGGTAGCGATCGGCGCCGCACTTGTCGTGGCAGATCTTCCGGCGGACCCGCTCGGCGAAAATCTCCGCCCCCCCGCCCGGCAGCGAGTCGAGCCCGGCCGCCTGCAGGTCCTCGAGGACCCGCAGGTCCGACATGCCGTACAGGTCGGCGAAGAACGCGATCTCGACCGCCGTGAAGCACTTGAGGTGAATCGACGGCCTGATGCGCTTGTAGCCGGCCAGCAGCTCCGTGTAGTAGCTGAAGGGCAGGTCGGGGTGCAGGCCGTTCACGATGTGGAGTTCGGTGAGCGGCTGCGACGCGCGCTGTCGCAGCTTGTCCCACGCCTGTTCGAGCGAGAGCGTATAGGCGCCGTCGTCACCCGGCTGCAGGCGGGCAAACGAGCAGAACAGACAGCTCGCGGTGCAGACGTTGGTGGCCTCGACCCGCAGGTTGTAGTTGAAATAGGTGCGGGCGCCGTGACGCCGCTCGCGCTCGCGATTGGCGAGCCAGCCCACCGCCTGCAGATCGCCGCACGAGAACAGACGCACGCCATCGTCGAACGACAGCCGCTCGCCCGCCTGCAGCTTCTGCTCGATGTCCCCGAGCCCGGCCCGTCGTACGCGAGATATCACGTCAAAACCCCTGCAAATTCTAGCGTGCTATACTGCCCGCCAACAACCGCCTGGAGTGGGCCCACGCACGTGGCGCCCGCGACGGCGGCAACAGACACCACCGGGTGAACAGGGAAGTGGGTGCGAAGCCCACGCGGTCCCGCCACTGTAAGCGACCAGGCTGATCCACGGGTCACTGCACCCTCCGGGTGTGGGAAGACGGGTTGGCCGCTCGGCAGGTCGCGAGCCAGGAGACCTCTCCCCCGGCATTGTCCCTTTCGCCCCTCCCTTCCGGACGGGCGCCGGCGCGACGGACGCCGGGGAGGACGTCAATGCTCGCGAGCCGCTCACGTCGGCCGCACCCGGCCAGGTGCCTCTGCGCCCCTGGCCCCCGCGGCGCCGTCGGCCTGAACGCCTGCTCCGGTCATCACGGAGCCCTCCATGCTGCGCGCGGATAGCCTGTCGTTCGCCTACCCGGGCGACCGGACGAGCGGGGGCGGCCCGACGTGGCTGCTGCGCGACGTGGCCCTCGAGGTCCCGACGGGATCGTTCACGGGTCTCATTGGACCGAACGGCTGCGGCAAGACCACGCTGCTGCGCCTGTGCGCCGGCATGCTGCGGCCGGATCGCGGCGTACTGACGCTCGACGGCCAGGACGTCACGGCACTGCCACGTCGGGCACTGGCTCGCCGACTGGCGGTCGTCCCCCAGGCCACCCACCCGGTCTTCGACTACACCGCGATGGAAATGGTGCTGATGGGTCGCCATCCGCACCTGGGACGCTTCCAGTTCGAGGGCCCGGACGACCTGCGACATGCCGAGCGGGCGCTCGCCGCCACCGGCACGAGTCACCTCGCCCATCGTACGTTCGGCACGCTGAGCGGGGGTGAGCAGCAGCGCGTGGTCATCGCGGCCGCGCTCGTGCAGGCCACCGACGTCCTGCTGCTCGACGAACCGACGGCATCCCTGGACCTGGGCTACCAGCTCGAAGTGGCCTCGCTGCTCGCCGCCCTGAATCGCGATCGGGGCATCACCATGCTCATGGCGACGCACGACCTGAACCTGGCCGCCTCGGTCTGCGACCGGCTCATCCTGCTGCGGGACGGCCACGTGCTCGCACAGGGCCCGACGCGCGACGTGCTGACCGACGACGCGGTGCGGGCCCTCTACGGCGTGGACGTCGACATCGTGGCGCACGAGCGATCGGGTCGCCTCGTGGTGCTGCCGGTGAGGCCGGTCCGATGACGACGCTCGACGGCACGCTCGACCTCGGGGCACGTCCGGCGCACGTGCCGGTACGGGCGCGAGTGATTCGCACGACTCTCCTCTTCGGCGCGCTCGCCCTGCTCGTCTGTGGACTGGCGCCGCTCGTGGGCAGCACCCCGGTGAACCTGGCGGACGCCTTCGACCGGACACGCCCGTTCGCGGACAACGTGGACGCGCAGATCCTCTTCATCGCGCGCGTGCCGCGCGTGCTGGCCGGGGCGCTGGTCGGTGCGGCGCTCGCCACGGCCGGGGTCGTGTTCCAGGCCCTGCTGCGCAATCCGCTCGCCACGCCCTTCACGCTCGGGGTATCGGCGGGCGCGTCGCTCGGCGCGATGCTGGCGATGACGTTCGGGCTCACGGTGGGCATCGGGTGGCTGTCGCCGGTCCCGCTCGCGAGCCTCTGCGGCGCGTCGGTGGCGGCCGGGCTCGTGTACTGGCTCGCCGCCGTACGGTCGCGGGCCATGTCGGTCGCGGTCCTCCTGCTGGCCGGCGTGACCCTCAACTCGTTCTTCTCCGCCCTGATCCTGTTCGTCCAGTACGCCTCGGACTTCGGCGAGGTCTACCGCGCAGCCCGCTGGCTGATGGGTGATCTCGACGTGGGCGGCTTCGATCCGATCCTGGCGGCCCTGCCCCTCCTGGCCCTCGCCCTCGCCGCCTTCGTGCCGCTCGCCCCGTCGCTCAACCTGCTCAGTGTCGGCGGCGACGCCGCGGCCGCGCGCGGCGTGGACGTCGCCCGGGCGCACCGGCTGGCTTTCTTCAGTGCCTCTTTGGCCACGAGCGCGGCGGTGGCCCTGGCCGGACCGATCGGGTTCGTGGGCATCGTGGTGCCGCATCTCGTACGCCTGATGGTCGGCGCGGACCACCGCGTGGTGCTGCCGGCGGCCGCGCTCTTCGGCGCATCGTTCCTGGTGGCCTGCGATCTGGTGGCCCGCACCGTGATGGCCCCGATCGAGGTGCCGGTGGGCGTGGTGACCGCCCTGCTGGGAGGCCCGTTCTTCCTGTGGCTGCTGGTCAGGCGAAGTTGAGCGTCCGCGCGCGCGGGGTGGCGGTCGCGGTGGCGGTGGCCACGGCCCTCGCCGTGTGGCCGGGCACGACAGAGGTACGCGTCGGCGCTGCCGTCCCAGGCCCGCAGGCGAGCACGTCGGGCCCGCGGCGCATCGTGTCGCTGGTCCCGTCGGCCACCGAAGCGCTCTTCGCGATAGGGGCAGGATCGCAGGTCATCGCCGTGAGCAGCTACGACCACTTCCCGCCCGCGGTCGAGCAACTGCCCAGGGTCGGCGCCCTGCTCGATCCCGACGTGGAACGCATTCTGGCGCTGCGCCCGGACCTCGTCATCACCTACGGATCGCAGTCGGCGCTCGAGACCCAGCTGGCCCGTGCGGGCATCGGCACCTACGTGTACCGGCACGGCGGGCTCGATGACGCGCTGAGCGCCGTGGCGCGCCTCGGACAGGAGACCGGCCACGGGACTGCGGCCGAGGCCCTGGTCCGCTCGTTCCGGGCGCGGCTGGACGCCGTCCGCCGCCGGGTCGCCGGGCGCGCCAGGCCGCGGACCCTGCTGGTGTTCAGCCGGCAACCGCGCACACTCCGGCAGGTGTACGCCAGCGGCGGCGTCGGCTTCCTGCACGACGGGCTCGAGGTCGCCGGCGCCACCAACGTGTTCGCGGACGTGCGCGCGGAGTCCGTGCAACCCTCCCAGGAGACGCTCCTCGCGCGGGCGCCGGAGATCATCCTGGAGGTGCGGCCGACTGGCGTGGCCGGCGGGTCGCGCGAGGATCTGGACCCGTGGCGCGCGCTGGCGTCGATTCCGGCCGTCAGGAACAACCGGCTGTATCAGCTCGTCGGGGACGGCTTCGTCATTCCCGGACCCCGCCTGATCGACGCCGTCGAAGACATGGCCCGGACCATCCACCCGCCGACATCGCGCTAGCGCGATTTTCGCGTCGGTGTCGCACGCGATCCTGGTCCTCCGGCGCGACGCCGTGGGAAAACACTGCCGCTGTCACGCCGTGCGCAAGTCGGACCGGGATGGCGTGCGGCACCGACGCGCGAACGGCACTAGCCTGGAGCGCGTCAGGCGACCCGGCGCCCCGTGCCGGACCAACGACGCGTCAGGCGAACGGCAGACGCGCGGCCGACGTGGGAGGATGATGCCCGGCGCGCACGAACGGCGGGATCAGCGCGGGCTCCACGGGCCTCGACACGAAGAACCCCTGAATCTCGCGACAGCCCTTCTCGCGCAGGAACGCGGCCTGCAGTTCCGTCTCGACCCCTTCGGCCACCACCTGCCGGTCCAGACTCTCGGCCAGGGCGAGCACGGCAAGGCAGATCGTGCGGTCCGGGCCGTCCGCGTCGAGACCCGAGACGAACGAACGATCGAGTTTCACGATGTCCACCGGCAGCTGCTTCAGGTGCGAGAGTGAGGAGTAGCCCACGCCGAAATCGTCGAGGGCCACCCGCACTCCGAGCGCGCGGATCTCGTCGAGGATGGCCACGGCCCGCTCGACATCCTGCAGGGCCGACTCGGTCACTTCGAGCACCAGGCGCGCGGGGCTGATGCCCGCCTGCGCTACGGCGTGGCGGACGGTCGCCGGGAACGCGGGCTGCAGGAACTGTCGCGGCGAGACGTTGACCGACACCCAGAGCGAGGTCAGCCCCACCAGCTCCCAGCGTGCGACCTGCTGACACGCCTCTCCAAGCGTCCAGGCGCCGAGGTCGTCGATGAGGCCAACCTCCTCGGCCAGGGGCACGAAGGTGGATGGTGGCACCAGGCCGAGCACCGGATCGCGCCAGCGCGCCAGCGCTTCGACGCCGACGATGTCGCCGCTCGACAGGTCGGAGATGGGCTGATAGGCGAGTTCCAGCGTGCGCTGCTCGACGGCCACCTGCAGCGCCTGGGTGAGCGTGAGACGCTCGCGAGCCGGCACGCTCATCGTTTCGTTGTAGAGGAGGAAGCCGCGGCTCCCGTGCTGGGCCCAGGCACGCATGGCGGTATCCGCCTTCTGGAGCAACGTCTCGGCGTCGTCGCCGTCGCCCGGGAACAGGCTCGCCCCGAGCCTGGTTGTCATCCGGATCTCGGTACCTTTCACGCTGAGCGGCACGTCGAACGCCCGCAACAGGCTGGCACCGAGCGAGGCCGCATCGTCGCCGAGGCGCAAATCGCCGAACACCACCCCGAACTCGTCGCCGCCCACGCGCGCCGCCAGGCCACGCCCCATCACCGCGCGCCGGAGGCGAGATGCCGTTTCCCGCAGCAGGTAGTCGCCGGCGGCCGTGCCGAGCGTGATGTTCACGTCGCGCAGGCGCTCGATATCGAGCATCACGACCGCCACCCGCTTGCCGGTGCCGCGGGCATCCTCGATGGCGCGGGCCAGGTAGCCGTGGAGCGCGCTGCGGCTGATGAGGCCGGTGAGCCGGTCGTACGCGCCAGAATCCCAGCGTGCGATGGACTCGCCGGAAAGCGCAATCACGAGCCCCTGCCGGTGCCCGTCGGCGCCGTCGATGCGCACCGCGGATGCCCGGACGATGCGCCGGCCGCCATCGGCGCCGACCAGGCGCGCCTCCACCGACTCGAGTTCGGGGATCTCGTCGACTGCGATTCGCCGGTCGGCATCGTCGAGCAGGGTCATCACCTGATCGACAGGGCGGGCACGCACGAGCGTGAGAGACGCACCCAGCCACCTCAGGCCGATCGCATTGACGTAGTCCACCCGGCCGTCGCCGTCGGTCGTAATCACCGCTTCGTCCACCGAGCCCAGCACCGCCTGGCTCCTCAGCCGCTCCCGTTCCGCCAGGCGCGACTGGTCACGCCGATGGAACAGGAGCGCGGTGCCCGTGGCGAGCACCGCGCCGGCCATGGCGGGCGCGGGCGTGAACCAGAGCTGAGACGCGGACAGCAGTCCGTAGGAGAAGGCGACCGGCAGCGCCAGACCGGAGAGGGCGCCGAGCAGCCGGACACCCGGAAGGAAGAGGGCCAGGAAGACGAGCGCGGTGAACAATGCCGTCGCGGCGGCGGTCGCCCTGGGTGACAGGTACACGGCCGCGCGGTCGTTCCGCAGCCCGTCCACCACCTGGGCAAGCAGCTCCACCCCGTGCATCGCGCGGCCGTCCACGGTGGCGGGCGTGGCGATCTGGGAGCCCACGCCGGCCGCGGTCACGCCGACGAGGACGATCGCGTTCCTCACCCAGCTCTCCGGAACGGCGCCGTCCAGCACGTCTGCGGCGGAGACACTCCGGAAGTGTCCGGGCGGCCCCCGGAACGGAATGAGGATCCGGTTGTTCTGCACCCACGCCACCGACTCGGCGTCGGCGGTACCCCACTCGCCAGGCGGCTCGGACCAGCGGGCCGGCTCGATCATCCGCAGAGCCGCGAGCGGCAGGGCGGGCCACACGGCCGTCCCGACGCCGGCCGTCATGTACATCGTCCGCACCAGCCCATCGCGATCGGCATCGAGATACGCGTGTCCCAGCGCGCTGGCGGCCATTGTGAGGGCGTCCACGGGATGCCGTTCGATGGGCGCACCGGACGCCGACACCTCGAACTCCACCGGCAGCACCACCCGTCCGCTGCGGGTGAACGCGGCGGCCAGACGTTCGTCCTCCCCGTCCCGCCCCGGATCGGCAAAGGTCACGTTGAAGACGACTGCCCGCGCGCCGGCCATGGCAAGCCGGTCCACCACCGTCGCGTGCGTGTCGCGCGGCCAGGGCCACGGGCCGAGTCGCCCGAGACTGGTGTCGTCGATGGCGACGATCAGGATGTCGGCCGGCGGGTTGTCCCTGAAGCCGACGCGCAGCAACTGATCGTAGATACCGAGGTCCACCCGCCACAGCCAGTCGAGGGGTACCAGCGTCGCCACCGTGACCGCCAGGGCCGCCGCAAGCGCGAGTCGTACGGTCCACGTCCGGAATGCGCTCATCGAAGCAGGAGGAGCAGGGCGGCCGCGGCGGCGGCGACCGCCGCCCAGGGCAGCCAGGATCGCCTCGGCGCCGGTTCGATGTCGAAGGACTGGGCACTCCCGAACTCTCCGTGGAAGCCATCCATCTCGATGGTCTTCACGCGCACGTAGTAGCGTCCGGGCGCGGCGGGGGCGAACGTGAAGGTCGGCTCGTCCACCATGCGCTCCTCGAGCACCGGCTCGAAGGACGGAGATGCCGAGACCTGCAGTTGATAGCGCGCCCCTGGGCCGCTCGTCGCCCATCGCACCACCACCTCACCTGCCGTGACGGCGGGTGCGTCGAGTTCGGGTCTCGCCGAGAGGGCCGCCAGCGTGAACGGCAAGGGATCGGAGAAGGGCCCCTCCCCGGTGGGGTCGATGGTGGCCACTCGCCACCGGTACGCCCCTGGCGCCAGGTCCGCCTCGGGGACGAACGTCGCACCCGGTGGAACGCGTACGTCCAGGAGTGGCCGCTCGAACGCGTCGGGCGTCGCCGCGCCTTCCGCGAGCTGGAAGCGGAACGCGTCGGCCCCGAACGGCTGCGTCCAGGTGAAGGCGGGCCGACCCGCGCGCACGACGGCGTTCTCGGCGGGCAGTGTCTGGAAAGGGGCTTCGGGCCGTGCGTCGATGGTCACCAGCCCCACGGCATCGCGCCCCTGGATACCTGCCGCGTCCACGGCGCGGACGCGAAAGGCATACGAGCCGTCGGCCAGCCCGATCCCACCGAACAGGGTGGTGGACGATGCGCCCTCGAACAGCAGACGACCAAACGACGCGTCGGGGGCTACCTCCACGCGGTACGCCGCGGCGCCTGCCACCGGTGCCACTTCGAGACGCCAGGGAAGGCGGCGCACGATGCCCGCCGTGTCCACCACGGGTGGTGGCAGCAGCGGCACCGGAGTCGCAGGGGCGGCGATCGCCGAGGCCGATGTCCCGAAGCCCTCATCCACGGCCTGTGCCCCGAGCGCGTTGACCGCGTCCACGGCGCTCTCGAGGACCTCCACGACGCCGACGCCCGATTGCAGGTCGAAGCCGGTCCTGAACTCCGTGCCCCGGGTCGTGGTCTGGATGCCGGGCGACCAGATCTGGAAGCGGCCTCGCCGCGGGGTGACGTCCTGCTGCGTGCGGCCCCGTTCCAGGCGCAGCCGGGTATCCACCATGCCGGTGGGCCCGAAGCCACTCAGGACGTCGAACACGACGCGCGACTCCTGAGCCACCAGCAATGTCGACTCGTCGGCGAAGGTGACCGCAGCGCTGCCGCCGGCCCCGGTCACCAGGGCGTCCCCAGGGTAGATCTGCAGGCCGGGGACAAGGGGCGCCGAAGTGCCGTTCGCGCGCTCCAGCCGTCCGTCGCCGCCCGCGTCGGAAATGACGGCCGGCAATGGTTGCTGGCGCATCCAGGCGAACGGAATACGCAGCGGCATGCCGGTGCGCAACCGCGCGTCGGGTGAGAGCTGATTGAGTTGCTGCAGGCGCGGCCAGTCGCGGGGGCTGGCCAGGAAGACCCGGGCGATCGCCGTCAGGGTATCCCCTCGCCTGACGCTGTAGACCCACTCCCCGGGCATGGCCTGAGGCGCCGGCCCCTGCTGGGCCACGGCCACGCCGGGCCCCAGGACGACGACGAACAGGAGCAGGACGCAGGGGGGGAAGCGTGCTCTCATCGCTGCGGATGTATTGGTGGACGCGACGACCATAGCACACGGCCCGAGGCGCCCAAATGCGTGTCGGCGAAGTACGGACACGGCATGCAGCGAACGGTCACGCTACGAGCGCCCGAGGAGCCGCACGTAGGACGCGACGTCGTCGGGCGGGGCCGGTCCGAGGTTGGGAAACACGGTATGCCCGCGCAGCACTCCCTCGAACACGAACTCGCCCTTCTCGAGCACCCGGCGCGACGCCACGTGATCCAGGTGCGCGTGCGCATGCAGGCGGTGCACACCGGCCTCGCGCGCCAGTTCCACCATCGCACGCAGCGCCTCGGTCGCGTACCCCTTCCCCCACGCGTCACGCGCGAACACATAGCCGGTGGACGCGCGGTAGGTGGTCTCGAACGCCAGCCCGGTACTGCCGAGCAGCGCTCCGGTCTGCCGCGAGAACACGAGGTACGGACCCGCGGGCCAACGGCTCCACTCCGCGTTGCTGAAGTCGATGAAGGCGGACGTGTCGTCGTGGGTGGCGTGGGTCGGCCAGCTCAGATACCGCGTGACGGCCGGGTCCGACGCGTAGCGCTCGAAGATCTCCTGGGCATCGGCGCGCAGCGGAGGGCGCAGCAGGAGCCGCCGGGTCTCCCTGAGCAGGTTCGCGCGCATGAATGCGCGCGAGTGTACAACAGCCGAGCTGTGTGGACCGACGCTCCGGTGCGCGGTGTCAGGGCGAGCCGCGCTTCTGCATCAGGAATCGCAGCAGCGCGGAGAAGTCCATCGCGGGCGAACTGAACTCGCGCGGCGTGACGTGCTGCAGGAACTCCTGGTGTGTCGGCGCCGAGAACGGGAGCGGACCGTGCTGCAGGTCTTCGTCGGGTGCGAACAGCTCCACCCGCGGCGCACGAGCATAGACTTCGACGTTGAAGCGCAGACGGAGACCGTCCGCCTCGTCGCGCTCGCTGGAGCGCCGCAACTGGCGCTCCACACGCTCGAGATCGATGGGCAGGCGGTCCGCGTTCACCTGGGCAAGGGCGGCGGGAGCGAAGCCGACCTGGAGACACAGCGCGGCACCAAGCACCCGCAGCCGGCCTGACGGGCTACGCCGCGCGGAGCCGTCGATCATCGCCATCCATTCTAGTGACCAAAGCCCGTCGTGCCCACCTCAGCGCGACAATAGCAACGGCACATCGACAAACACGCTGAAGCGCTTCAGGGCCTCGAATCCGCTGCGAAAGTCGGGGCGTGCATCGGCACAGCTTCCAGACTCCCGGCAGAAGTCGTTGGTGTCGAACCCTGGCGCGAACGCCCCCGCGAGGGTCCTGACCTTGAGCGCCCGCAGCTTCCGGTTCGAGCCGAACACGGCAAGGGGTGTCACTTCGACGGAAGGCGACACCCATACGCGGGCAAACGTATCGAAGGCATCCCCCGTGAAGATCCCGACGCCCAGACCGCCGGTGACGGCCAGCACGCTGTTGACGCGATGGGTGTACGCCAGTTCGAGTCGATGAATCCTGACCTGATTCTCGTCAGCCGCGGGCGCATCCGGATACAGCACGTTCTCGGAACTGCCAAGACTGGTGTACGTGACGGACATGTATCCGAGGTATCGGCGCTCCGGAGCGGTGAGGCCCGGCTGTTGATACAGCGCGTCCCGTGCGCAATCGTAGGCCGCCCATGTCTCGGCGGAGGCGCCGGGCGCGATCAACGGCAGCTCTTGCCTTACCCTCGGAATCGGTGACAGGAACGTGAGAGCGGTCCGTGTGTCATCCCCGTCGTCGATCCGTGACAGGCACCCGAACCGGTAGAAGTAGCCATGCCCCCTGAAGGGGCCCGGACCGCTCAGCCTGTCGAGGAAGTCCCAATCGTAGGCCTGAGCCGCACCAAGCTGACTCGACCAGGCACACACCAGGGCCAGCAGCACTCTGGCCAATACACGTACGCTCATGACGCTCTCCTTCCGCACAGCCACACGTTACGGGGCCACCGGACCGGCCGGCGTGAAGATGCTCTCGATCACGCCCCGTGGCCGGAGGTCCCGGTCCCCTTTCGACACGATGCGGTTGCGCGGCGGCTGCACGTCCGGGCAGTACAGGAGAACCGCGTCCTCCCGCTCCCCGATCCGATAGCAGCGCTCCATCGCGTGATCCACCCGTTCCGCCTGGTTCTGATACAGCACGCGGTACGGGATACCGCGCAGGAGGAGAAAAGCCAGAACGGGAACGGCGACCACCGCCACGCCGGTCCGCCAGGGGACCTTCGTCGCACCGGTGCCCACACGGGAGAAAACGCCGTACGCGGCGAAACCGTACAGGAGAACGAACAGCTCGAGCGAACGGGCCTGGAGGAAGAACTCGGTCTCGTAGGCCTTGGGGATGGCCTGCACCTGCTCGAGGGGCGACGTACTGATGCTTGCCGTGAGCGCCGAGAGGCGGTCCCAGGAGAGGCCCACCAGCCCGCCGACCGCCAGCACGCCGGCGGCCGCGAGCAGGTCGAGGACGAGCACCGGTTCGAGGCCGAGAAGCGACGACGCCAGGCGCCTCGTCCGCCAGGTGCGGGGCACCCGGCGCGTGAGCGCCTCACCGGCCGCGCGCGCGACGGTGATGCCGAGCCCCGCCGCGGCGCCGGCCAGCCCCATGTACACGAGTGGCGCGAGCAGCGCGCGGCAGCCCAGCACGAACATCGACTGCACCGACTCGCGCGCGAAGTCGCCCGTGCGCCCGAGCACGAGGTTGAAGGCGCTCGTGGCCACGCTCCCGATGGCCAGAACGAACGCCACCGTCAGCAGGACGGCCGCGAGCGGCGCTCCCCACGACGACGGCGCGGGCCTTGGCGCCTGCTCCGCGATGGCGGCCAGCAGCGCCGCCCTGGCGGCGACCGCGGAGCGATATCGCCTGCTGGGGTCGGGATCGAGCATCGCGTCGATGACGCGAACCAGCAGCGGACTGGCGCTGGGCTGGAGTTCGTCCAGCGCGAGGCGGCGGCCGGCGGCATGGGCGGAGCGGAGGTCGTCGAAGGAGTCGGCCTCAACGGGGAATCGGCCGGACCGCAGGTGAAACAGCAGCACGCCCAGCGCGTAGAGATCGGAGGCGACCGTGGCGCGCCCGCCGCGCAGCAGTTCCGGTGCGAGGTAGAGCGGTGTCCCCGCAGCCCCGTCGCCGGGCAGGCGGGGCGCATTGAGGTACTCCCCGGCCCCGAAATCCATCAGCAGCAGCCGGCCGTCCTCGCGCCGGCGCATGACGTTCTGCGCCTTGACATCGCGATGCACGATGCCGGCCGCGTGCACGGCGGCCAGCGCGCCACAGAGTTCGGCCCCGGTCAGGGCCACCTCGGTGTCGCGCATCAGGCCCTGCGTGTCGAGCGCGTCGGCGAGGGTGGTGCCGTCCACGTAGTCCATCCAGAAGCCGAGGCGGCCGTCATGCCGGTCGGCTCCATGCACGATGGCGACGTTCGGGTGACGCACCCGCGCCAGTTGCTGCGCTTCCTTGAGGTTCGAGGCGTGCGAGTGCTCCGGCCTGAGCAGCTTCAGAGCAACGGCCTGATTGAGCCAGAGATTGTGGGCGAGGTACACCTCCCCGAAGGTGCCCGCGCCCAGGCGCCGCAGGAGGCTGAAGTTGCCCCACTGCGGACCCGGAAGGGGCTCGGCCGCCCCCGGGCGCCCGCCTGGAGCACGTGGGCCGACCACACCGCGGCGCCCTTCGGCATCGACCTCCGTGACGTCAGGCGCCCCATCGCCACTGGCGCCATCGTCGAGGGCGCGGTGTACCTCCGCCAGCGCGGACACGGCGTCGAACGCCGCCAGCAGCTGCGGGGGTACGTCCGCCTGCGAGAGACGCTCGCGGGCGGCGGGATCGAGGCTGCCATCGGCGAGCGACTCGACGAGTGCTGCGAGAGCCGGGGGCAACTCGCTCATTGGATGTCCGGTGCGCCGGATTCTACTCGCGGCTCAGCCGGACAGCACCAGAAAAGCCGCGGGCCGGGCGGCAGGCCCTACGAGAGCGTGGCCATAGTGGCAATCAGTCGTTCGAGGGCCCGGGTCACCGCAACGCGTGCCGCGTTGGCGGTGGGCTTGCCGAGGGCGACCGCCACCTCCTCGTAGCTTTGCTGCAGTTCGAGGCGCGCTACGATGGCCTCCTGGTCGGACGGCTTCAGCATCGCCAGCGCCGCCTCGTAGCGTGCGAATCCCTCGCGGCCCATCGCCTGCTCCAGGGGGGACGGTGCCGGGTCCGGATGCGTGTCCGGCACGTCGCCACTCACCGGACGGGTCTTCACCTTCCGGATCTCGTCCCGGATGTGATTGGTCACGGCCTGGCGCAGGTAGGCCTGGAGCGCGCCGGGGTGGCGGGCCTCGAAGCTCCGCAACCTCGGCAGGAACCTGGCAACGGCGTCCTGCACGAGGTCCTGCGTCTCGTTCAAGCCACGCGCCCAGTGCGGCAACAGTCCCCGGGCATAGCGCCGCAGGGCCGGCACCGACCGCGCGAACAAGGCATCGAGTGCAGACTCGTCGCCCTGCTTGTACCTGTCGAGGAGTTCGATGGTGCTCAGCATGGGGTGTGGCCCTCCGACAGGGGGCTCACCGGGCGGGCCGTCACGGGGCGGGATGGCAGACATGGGCGGATGTCGATGTCGCGCATGGTAGACCTCCGCGGCGGTCTCAACAAGCCTGCCTTGGCGGCAGGCACTCTGGACGGCGCTCTCCTCGAACAACGCAGGCAGGCGGGAAACCGTACAGGGCCTAGCTACCCTCGCAGACCGAGACGCCGGCCGCCGCGCTCAGCGCAAGAGCAGGAGTTCGCGGAGGGCCGTCCGCCCGCGTTCGAGTGCCGCCTCCGTCTCGAAGCACTCGGCGCCTGGACTCGTGCAGGACGGAAACCCGATGCGCCGGTACAGCCGCCGCAGGCCCGATTCGTCCACGACCCAGCGCGCGCGGTGAATCTCACGGGCGTGCTCGAGCTCGTGTGCCAGCAGGGCCAGCGGCGCCGGCGTGTCCCGGTCCCGCCCGAGTTCCACGTGCAGCCGCAGGAAGCGGACGCCCGGACGCACGGCGCCAAGCCGCGTGGTCGCCCGGGACCGGACGGCGTCTGCGGTGCTGGTGTCCACGTGCACCACGAGGTCCGAGGAATTGAGAAAGCCGACGAGGGCGCGAATCGTCGGAGAACCCTTCATCCCGGCTGCGAGCAGGCGCAGGGCGGCGGGGTCCAGCCCCCGTACTCGGGAGCCCGAGGCGGTGCCACCCGCGCCCGGGGTGCGGGGCGCGCCGTGCTCCGTGCTGTGTGCTGAGCCGGCCTCGGCACCTGCTGCCTGATGGCCCTCGCCGTCCGCGGTGACGTGCACCCTGTCGCGGGGCTCGATGGCAGTCAACGGACCCGGCGGCATGGAGCCTTGTGCGCTGAGGTGGGTGGCGCACCCACAGAGCACGGGCAGCAGGAGCGCGAGCGCGGCGGGCGGCGGAGCGGAACACAGCACGACGGCACCCTCCCTGCCCGCGGGTCACAGCGTGCGGGCTTGGGAAGGAGAACGGCAGCGCGGCGGGAACCGTACCGGGAAAGGTGGCGGCAGGCACGGCGGTCACAGCTCATGCCGTGGCGGGCGGGTGTACGGTCTGGCGCTTCGACCCGTTATCACCGGGCAGGAGGTCAGAAGCCATGGTCAGCTACAAGACAGTCACCGGCGTACTCGCAGCCACGGTCCTCGGTGCGTGCCTTGGACTCTCGGGAGAGGCATCCTCGGTCACCTCGTCCCGCACCACTCACCTCACGTTCAACGCGGCGGTGGTCCTGCCGGGTGTGACGCTGCCGGCCGGCTCGTACACGTTCGAGCTGGCCGCACCGGACACGAACCTCGACATCGTCAGGGTCATGAACCGGGAACGCACCCGCATCTACTTCATGGGGTTCACGGCGCAGACACCGCGCCCGAGGGACATGCCACAGGGGCAGCACGTGATGTTCGGGGAGTTCCGGCGAGGCACGCCTGCGCCGATCAGGGTGTGGTTCCCGCCTGGCGCATCCGTCGGCCACGAATTCATCTACCGGTAGTGGAGGCCCCCGGAAGACGGGGCGTACGGGGCAGGGCGGCGCGAGCATCCAGGGGCTCGCGTCGCGCTGCAACAGGGGGAGGGGTTGCCGGGCCGGCGAGGGACGGCCGCGGACTCCACGGGGCGGCCGTCAGCGGAACCTGGCCGACCTCAGTTCACGCCTGCGCGTCCTGCCACTCCTCGTACCAGGCCATCTGGATGGCCTCGAGCTTCGCCTCGTTCGAGGCTTTCGGGTCATCGGTGAACCCGGGCAGCGCCAGCACCTTCTCGCGGAGATCGGTGAAACGCACGGTGAGGGGATCAAGCGTGGGAAACGCCTCGCACAACGCGATGCCGATGCTCTCCGAATCCGTCCAGGTCATCGCCGCACCTCCGCTTCCACCGCTTCCACGGGATCCTTGTCCGCAGCGGGCGGCTCCGACTTGCCCAGCTGGATGGCGCCACCCTCCTGCACGTAGTTCCTCGTGTACATCGGGAGTTCGACCACGACGTCGCCCGTCACCACGGCCTGGCAGCCGAGACGCGAGCTGGTGGTGAGATCCCAGGCCGTGTCCAGCCGATCGGCCTCTGCATCGTCCATCTCGCTCAGGTTGTTGGCGCCCGTGCGGACGATGACGTGGCAGGTGGTGCAGGCACAGCTCCCCCCACAGGCGTGCTCCACGGGAATCCCGAAGTTCATCGCCACGTCGAGGAGCGACTCCGGCAGGCCATGGTGCTGGTACTCCATCTTGCCCGCCTCGAACTCGACGGTCCGCTCCTTCCCGTCGATGATGAAGGTCACCTTCGGCATCACACCTCCCCGACATTCCGCCCGGCCAGGGCTGCCCGGATGCTCCGGTTCATCACCACCTCGGCCAGTCGCTGGGTCACCGCGTTCAGCCGTGTCGTGTCCTCGAGAATCCGCTGACGGTCGTCGCCCGGCATCGACTCGCGGAGGGAGGCGAGCGCCCCCCTGATGCGTGCCAGCTCACCGGCCTCCAGTTCTTCCGCCTCGATGGTCGTGAGGTCGGGGCGTCGGAGGGTTTTCTCGGTGGCCACGATCACGCTCTCGGCCTCGTTGCGGGCCTCGATGAGGAGCCGCGCCTCGACGTCCCCCTCCGCGTGCTCGAACGATTCGATGAGCATCCGCTCCACTTCCTCGTCGGTCAGCCCGTACGACGGCTTCACCTCGATGGACTGCTCGATTCCGGTGCGCAGCTCGCGGGCCGACACCGAAAGGATGCCGTTGGCGTCGATCTGGAACGCCACCTCGATGCGAGGCAGGCCGGCCGGCATGCCGGGAATACCCCGCAGGCGGAACCGCGCGAGGGAGCGGCAGTCGTCCACCAGCTCCCGTTCGCCCTGCAGCACGTGCACGTCCACGGCCGTCTGGTTGTCCACGAACGTGGTGAACATCTCGCGGCCGCTGGCGGGAATCGTCGAGTTGCGCAGGATGATCTTCGACATCACCCCGCCCACCGTCTCGATGCCGAGGGACAATGGCGTGACGTCGAGCAGCAGCATTTCCCGCCGGCCGCTGATCAGGATGTCCGCCTGCACGGCGGCACCAAGCGCCACCACCTCGTCCGGATTGATGTCGCTGTGCGGAGCGCGGCCGAAGAGCGCGGCCACCGACTCGCGCACGAGCGGAATCCGGGTCGAGCCGCCGACGAGCACGACCTCGTCGATGTCGGACGGCTGGAGGCCGGCATCGGCCATGGCCAGCCGGCAGGGTTCGAGCGTCCGCTCCACGAGCGGGCGGATGAGCCGCTCGAGTTCCGCACGGGTGAGGCGTGCGCGGTACCCGGCCGGCAGGTCGGGACCAGGCTCAATCCGGATTTCGGTCTCGTCGGCGTCGGACAGGTCCTGCTTGGCGTCGATCACCGCGCGACGGATGGCTTGCACGAGATCGGGTGACGGCGGGTCTCGGCGGCCGTCAGGCGCGAGTGCGGCCAGCACCTGCGTGGTGAGGAGCTGGTCGATGTCGTCGCCTCCCAGATGAGTGTCACCGTTGGTCGCCAACACCTGGAAGACTCCGTCCTCCACCCGCAGGATCGACACGTCGAAGGTGCCGCCGCCGAAGTCGTAGACGGCAATCAGCCCGCGGTCGCGCTGGTCGAGGCCGTAGGCGAGCGACGCGGCGGTGGGCTCGTTGATGATGCGCAGCACGTCGAGCCCCGCGAGGCGGCCGGCGTCGCGGGTCGCCGTCCGTTGCGCGTCGTTGAAATAGGCCGGCACGGTGATGACCGCGCGGTCCACCTCGAAGTCGAACTCGCCCTCGGCCTGGAAGTGGTCCTCGGCGCGGCTCCTGAGGGCACGCAGCACGAACGCGGAGATCTCGGGCGGAGTCAGTTCCCGGTCGCCAAGGCCGATGCGCACCACGCCGCCCGCCTCCCCGCCGACACGGAACGGGAACAGGTGCGTCTCCTCGGTCAGGTCGTCCACGCCTCGGCCCATGAAGCGCTTCGCGGAGTAGACCGTGCGTGAGGGGGCGGTCAGCAGCCGACGTTGTGCCTCGCGACCCACGTGGACGGTACCGTCCTCGCCGAGCGAAACGACCGATGGCACCAGGGCGTCGCCCTGGCCGTCACGAATCACCACCGGACGCCCGTCGCGCACGTAGGCCACGAGGCTGTTGGTGGTTCCGAGATCGATCCCTACGACCTTCGACATGTACTCGTTCCGAAGGCGGTGCCCAAGGCCCGCCTCACAGGCCCGCCAGCTCCCGTTCGATCGTCGTGAGCAGGTTCGCGATGTAGTGGCGCTCCAGCAGCTTCTCGTGCAGCGCCTCGAGCGTCGTGCGCCGGCGGGCAGTCTCCGCGTCGGGCAGCTCGTCCCATTCGCGTCCCAGCACGTCGATGGCGCCCTCCTGGGCCTCCCGGCGCGCCTCGACCTGCGTGCGGGCGGTGTCGAGCCGTTTCCTGAGGGACTCGGCATCGGCGCCGGACTCGCGCTGTTCCCGGATCTCGTCGAGCTCCTCGTTGAGGGCGAATACGTCCTCGAGCAGGCCCGGCGGGACGGCGGAGGGCTGCCCCGACGGCGAGCGCACGCCTTCGAGCGAGAGCACGTACTCCGCCCGGCTGACCGGGTTCTTGAGAATCCGGTACGCGTCGTTCAGATAGGACGACCGCTCGAGACTGGCCAGGCGCTCGGTGGGCGTGGCGCCGTAGTAGTAGTCCGGATGGAACTGGCGGCTCAGCTCGCGGAAGCGGCGCTCGAGCACGTCCGCGTCGAGCTGCAGCCGCTTGGGCAGTCCGAAGAACGTGAAGTAGTCGCCGTGTCGCCCGAGGGCGAGAATCCGGCTGCACTGCGGGCAGAAGTGCTCGTGCACGGGCGCGCCGGCGCCGCAGCTGCGGCACTCGAGCATCGGCAGCGAACGGGCGGATGTCGTGTTCTCGGGTGTCATGATGGCGCGCGGTCGGCCGGCCCCAGGCGCCTCAGGCGCCGAAGGAGCTGCCGCAGCCGCAGGTCTGCTTCGCGTTGGGATTGTTGAACACGAACCCCTTCGTCAGCAGGGCCGTGTCGTAGTCGAGCGTCGTGCCCTTGAGGAAGATGTAGCTCTTGCGATCCACGAAGAGCTTGGCTCCCTCGGGGCCCTCGAAGACCTCGTCCCCGAGGCGAGGTTCGCGCTCCCACGCAAACGTGTAACTCAGGCCGGAGCAGCCGCCGCCCTTGACGCCTACCCGCAGGCCACCCTCGCTGATGCCCTGCTTGGCCATCAGCGTCCGGATCTTCTGTGCTGCCGTTTCCGTGATCTGAATCATCGTGCACCACCGCGGCCACCACGGCCGCGCCGTCGCCGCATCCGTGTCAGAGCGCGGGCTGAGCCGTGGCCGCTGCGCCCTCGACGACGCCCTGGTCCTTCTTCTTCCGATAATCGGCAATGGCCGCCTTGATGGCGTCCTCGGCGAGTACCGAACAGTGAATCTTGACCGGCGGCAGCGAGAGCTCGTTGACGATGTCCGTGTTCTTGATCTGGAGGGCCTCGTCGACGGTCTTGCCCTTCAGCCACTCCGTGGCCAGGCTCGAGCTCGCGATGGCCGACCCGCAGCCGAACGTCTTGAACTTCGCGTCGTCGATGACGCCCGTCTCGGGGTTGACCTTCACCTGGAGCTTCATCACGTCGCCGCACTCGGGGGCGCCCACCAGGCCCGTGCCGACGTTGTCATCGTCCTTCGGCAGGGAACCGACGTTGCGCGGATGCTCGTAGTGCTCGAGAACCTTGTTGGAATACGCCATGTGCCTCTCTCCTCCGAGGCGGGCGCCACGCGCCCGCGGGTCTCATGCCACCGTCAGTGCGTGACCCACTGCATCTTCGACAGGTCGACGCCTTCCTTGACCATCTCGTACAAAGGCGACATCTCGCGCAGGCGCCGCACGACCGTGGTGAGCCTGTCCACCACGTAGTCGACTTCCTCTTCCGTCGTCCACCGCCCGAGCCCGAACCGGATGGAGGAGTGCGCCAGGTCGTCGCCGGCCCCGAGCGCCTTCAGCACGTACGACGGCTCGAGGCTGGCCGACGTGCAGGCCGAGCCCGACGACACCGCCACGTCGCTGATCCCCATCAGGAGCGACTCGCCCTCCACGTACGCGAAGCTCACGTTCAGGCTATGCGGCAGCCGGTGCTCCAGGGACCCGTTCACGTACAGCTCGTCCAGGTTGGCGTGCAGCTTCTCGTTCAGCCGGTCACGCAGCCCGCGGAGACGGACCGTCTCCGCGGCCATCTCGTCCTGGCAGATCGCCGCGGCCTTGCCCAGTCCCACGATGCCGGGCACGTTCAGCGTGCCCGAGCGCATGCCCCGTTCGTGTCCGCCGCCGCTGATCTGCTCGGCGAGGAGCACCCGTGGATTGCGCCGGCGGACGAAGAGCGCGCCGCTCCCCTTGGGGCCGTACATCTTGTGGGCACTGATGGACACGAGATCCGCCTTGCAGCGGTTGACGTCGAACGGCACCTTGCCCACCGCCTGCACGGCGTCGGTGTGGAACAGGATGCCCTTCTCCTTCGCGATCGCGCCAATCTCCTCGATGGGCTGCAGCACGCCGATTTCGTTGTTGGCGGTCATGATCGAGATGAGGATGGTCTTGTCGGTGATCGCGGCCCGCAGCTCGTCGAGGCTGATGCGCCCATCCTTCTGCACCGGCAGATAGGTGACGCGGCCGCCCTGCTTCTCGAGGCGCTTGCAGGTGTCGATGACGGCCTTGTGCTCGGTGACGCACGTGATGACGTGGTTGCCCTTCTCGCGATACATCTCGGCCGCGCCGCGAATCGCCAGGTTGTTCGACTCGGTCGCCCCGCTCGTGAAGATCACTTCCTTGGGACTGGCGCCGATGAGATCGGCCACCTGCCGCCGGGCCTGTTCGACCGCCTGCTCCGCGGCCCAGCCGAACGCGTGATTGCGGCTGGCGGCGTTGCCGAAGTGCTCCGTGAAGAACGGCAGCATCGCCTCGAGCACGCGGGGATCCACGGGCGTCGTGGCGTGATAATCCATGTAGATCGGCAGCTTCATCTCTACGTCCTCACGTGCTGATGCAGGCGGGCGGCCTGCGCCACGGGCACCGGAACCCCTTCGGCGTCCCGGGTGATCTCCTCGAGCGTCGCCGTCTGGAGCACGGACACGATGCGTTCGCGGATCCGCCACAGCGGATCCCGGATGCTGCACTTGTCGTACTGGTCGCATCCGTTGTTGTCGGTGGAACAGGCCGTCACCGTGAAAGGGCCGTCGATGGCCTGAATCACGTCCGCGACGCTGATGGACTCCGGCGTACGGGTGAGGCTGTAGCCCCCGCGTGTGCCCTGGGTCGAATGCAGCAGTCCGGTCCGGACCAGCCGCTGGAGCACCTTCGCCATCAGCTCGAGGGGAATGTGGTAGCACTCGGCGATTTCGCGCGCGCTGGTCGACTCCACGGCCCCGCACCGGGCGAGGTGCTTCATCGCGATGAGCGCGTAGTCCGCCTTCTTGGAAAGCCTCAACATGTGCCTGACTCAAATCCGACTGCTGTTGTCGTATTTTAGGCGCCCGGGGCAATCCCGTCAAGAACGGTCGGATATCCCCCTCAGTACTTCGGCTGGGTCGGGTCGACCGTATCGATCCACTCGAGGATGCCGCCGCGCAGGTTCTTGACGTTCCGGAAGCCCACCGACAGCAGGTAGTCCACCGCCTTGGCGCTCCGGCCCCCGACCTTGCACTGGCAGATGATCTCGATGTCCTGGTCGAGTTCCTGGTACCGGCGCGGCAGTTCGCCCAGGGGAATGAGGGTGGATCCGGCGATCCGGTTGATCTGGTACTCGTTGGGCTCCCGCACATCGAGGATCAGGAGCCGGTGCCCGGCGTCGAGCCGCTTCTTGAGCTCGACCGGCGAGATCTCGAGCGTGCCGGCGTCGGTGGCTGCCACGGTTGGCTCCTCACGCAGTCCGCAGAACTGCTCGTAGTCGATGAGTTCGGTCACCGTGGGGTTGTCCCCGCAGACCGGGCACTCCGGATCCTTGCGGAGCTTCAGCTCGCGGAATCGCATCTTCAGCGCGTCGTAGATCAGGAACCGGCCGACGAGCGGCTCTCCGATTCCCAGCATCACCTTGATGGCCTCGGTGGCCTGAATCACCCCGATGATGCCGGGCAACACGCCGAGCACGCCGCCCTCGGCGCAGCTGGGCACCAGCCCGGGAGGCGGCGGCTCCGGATAGAGGCAGCGGTAGCACGGCCCGTCCTTGGTCGCAAAGACCGAGGCCTGCCCTTCGAACCGGAAGATGCTGCCGTAGGCGTTGGGCTTGCCGGCCAGCACGCACGCATCGTTGACCAGGTACCGCGTCGGGAAGTTGTCGGTGCCGTCCAGGATCACGTCGTAGGGCGCGAACAGGTCGAGCGCGTTCTCCGACGACAGCGACGTCTCGTAGGTGTCGATCTGGACGTGGGGGTTCAGGGCGTTGAGGCGGTCCTTGGCCGACTGCAGCTTCGACCGCCCGACGTCGGGCGTGCCGTGCAGGAGCTGCCGCTGCAGGTTCGAGAAGTCCACCACGTCGAAGTCGACGATGCCGATGCGCCCCACCCCGGCCGCCGCCAGGTACATCGCGGCCGGTGAGCCGAGCCCGCCCGCGCCGATGCACAGGACGCTGGACGTCTTCAGCCGGCGCTGACCGTCCATGCCGACCTCGGGCATGATGAGGTGCCGGCTGTACCGCTTCACTTCCTCGGCCGAGAGTTCGGGCAGCGCCGCGACCTCCGCCGTCGGGGCACCGCCGGCCACCGAGGGCACGATGCTCAGGGTGTCTCCCGGCTTGACCGGGGTCTGCTCCTTCTGCAGGTAGCGGATGTCCTCGTCGTTCAGGTACACGTTGACGAAGTTCCGGAGCCGCCCATCATCCGCATAAAGATGCTTGCGGAGGCCCGCGTAGCGGGTCGTGAGGTCGTTGAGCAGCTCGCCCACCGTGGCGCCCGAGACCTCGACAGCCTCCAACTTGTCGGTGAACGGACGCAGCGGGGTGGGAATCTGGACAGTGTTGGCCATAGTCAGGGTTTCCTGGTCGAAGGTGGAACGGTCGTCCCGAAGCAGCCAGGACGTCATGTCCTCGGGTACGCCCTCCCGTACCGACACGATGACATAAGAGAAAAAGGGCCAGGCGTGGTCGAGATCGTACTGCGACGGCCGCGCCGGGTGGTCCGGGTGCGAATGATAGAAGCCGAGCAGATCGACCTTCAACTCGCCGGCGCGGCGTTCGGCATCCCGGTAATCCTGGGGGCGGACCAGGAAGCGCCGCCGCGGCCCCTCCTCGGTCGTGTTCGGCAGGGCGAAGACATCCGTCACCACGCCGTCGCGCCCCAGCAGCGCGCCGCAGCATTCGTTCGGGTAGGTCTCGGCACCATGGCGGCGAATGGCGTCGTTCACCGCACGTATCAGGGTCAGGGCCACGCTACGGCGCTCCCGCGGCATCGGGACGTTCGTCCCAGAACCGCTCCGACAGGTAACGTTCACCCCCGTCACAGAAGATGAGGACGATGACCGCGTCCGAGACCGACCGCGCCACCCGCAGGGCGCCCGCCAGGTTGGCCCCGCTGGAGATGCCCAGCAACAGCCCCTCCCGCCTGGCCAGCTGACGCGTCAGCTCGAACGATTCCTCGGTCCCCACACGCAGGTCCTCGTCCGCAAGGCCGGCGTCGTAGATGCCGGGCACGATGGCCGACTCCATGTGCTTCAGGCCCTCGAGGCCGTGCAGCGGGGAATCGGGCTGCACCGACACCAGGCGGATGGCCGGGTTGGCGTCGCGGAAGCACCGGCCCACGCCCATGAACGTGCCGCTCGTCCCGAGCCCGGCCACGAAGTGCGTGACGCGGCCCCCGGTCTGTTCGAGGATCTCCGGACCCGTCGTGTCGAAGTGTGAGCGCCAGTTGAACTCGTTGTTGTACTGGTCCGGATAGAAGTACCGCTCTGGCGCCTCGGCGTAGAGCGCCCGCGCACGCACGATGGCACCGTCGGAGCCCTCCATCGGATCGGTGAGCACGAGTTCGGCACCGAAGGCCTTGAGGATGCGCTTGCGTTCGGGCGTGACGTTGTCGGGCATGCACAGCCGGACACGGTACCCCCGTGCCGCGCCGATGAGCGCGTACGCGATGCCGGTGTTGCCGGAGGTCGCGTCGAGGATGATGCGGTCCTTCGTCAGGCGTCCCGATCGCTCGCCTTCGGCGATCATCCGGGCCGCCGGGCGGTCCTTCACCGAACCGCCGGGGTTCATGAACTCCGCCTTGCCGTAGAGCTCGACGTTGCGAAGGCCGACCTCGAAGGATTTCAGGCGGACGAGCGGCGTACGACCCACCAGGTCGACCACCGACGTAGCACACTGCAGTCCGGAACTCATCACGACAGGCATATCCGACAACGGAAGTCCGACATTAGATCGACGGGTTGGATGCGGTCAACGCTTCCTAGGATACTTCGTCAATTGGCGGGCACTCCGTCGGCGGTCCAGATCTCGACCGGGCCGATATCGAGGGCCCGTAAGCCAGTCTCGATTCGGGACTTGTCGCCCACGGCCACGACGACGAGCCGGTCGGGCGCGAGGTGGCGCAGGCCGGCGGCCAGCGCCTGCTCGGCCGTCACCGCGGTAACCCGGTCGGCATAGCGGGCGAAGTAGTCGAGCCCGAGGTCGTAGGTGAAGATCGACGCAAAGCTCGCGGCGGTGCCACCGCTCGTTTCGAACGAGGCGGGGATGGACCGGACCATGGCATCCCGGGACCGCCCCAGCTCATCATCGGTCATCGGCGACCCGAGGATGTCCCGTATTTCGGAGAGCACCTCGGCCACGGCGGGCGCCGTCACGTCGGTGCGAACCGCACTGCCGACGACGAACGGCCCCGGGCCCCGCCGGTAGACGAACCGGGAGCTGGCGCCATAGGTGTAGCCATGCTCCTCGCGCAGGTTCATGTTGATGCGGCTCGAGAACAGGCCGCCGAGTGTTGCGTTGAGCACCTGGAGGGGTGCGTGGTCGGGGGTGGCGCGTGAGACGCCTACCGTGGCCACCCGCACCTGTGTCTGCGGCGCCCCAGGACGGTCGACGATGATGACGCTCGCGCGCGTGGGACGGGGCGCCGCCGGCGCGGCCAGCGCGGTTGCCGCGTCGCCGCGCCAGGCGCCGAACGCCCGCTCCGCGAGGGGGCGCAGACGTTCCAGGGTGATGTCGCCGGCGACGACGAGGGCCGCGCGTCCGGGCACGAAGGTGCGCCGCCAGAACTGCACCAGATCCTCCCGCGTGGTCTGGCGGGTCGTTTCCTCGGTCCCTGCCTCCGGGTACCCGTAGGGATGGGCGCGTCCGTAGAGGGCCGCCGCCATCACCCTGTCGGCGATCGCGCCGGCGTTCGACCGCTGCTGGGCAAGCTGGGCCAGTCGACTGGCGCGCTGGCGATCGACCTCCTCGGCGGGGAACGCCGGATTGACGACCACGTCGGCCATCAGGTCGAGCGCCTCGCCGAAGTGCCTGGACAGGGCCCGCGTGCTCACGGTGGTGGCGTCCATGCTGCTCGACACATCGAGGGTCGCGCCGAGGCCAGCCAGGTCGTCGGCGATCCGCGTGGCCGACCGGCTCGCGGTACCCTCGTCGAGCATCGCAGCGACGAAACTCGCCAGGCCCGCCCGATCGACGGGATTCATCTCGCCGCCCGCCTGCACGACCAGGCTCGCCGCCACCACGGGGAACCCGGGTCGCTCACTGACGATGAGCGTCAGGCCGTTGGCCAGGCGGGCCGACTGCGGTACGGGCAGCGACGGGCGTGCGGGAGAGGCCCCGCGCGGCGGCTGCGCTCGCCAGGGCTCCTCGGGATTCCCCTCGACGTTGGTCGCGGCCGGCCCGCCGTCCTGAGGGGCGGGCGACGGCGCCTCCCCCTGCGCGGCTGGCGGCACGGCAGCCGCCGGCCTGTCGGCCGCGGCACCCTGCCCCGGCGCGTCGGGGACCGCGTGCACGACCGCGACGGCCTCCGGCCGGAGCTGTGCGCGGACGAACGCGGCAACCGCGGCGGGCGTGACGGCCCGGTAGCGCTGGATGTCCTGCGCCAGGTAGTCCGGCGTTCCCAGGTAGTGCGCGTACATGTTGAGCCGGTCGGCGACGCCGCCGAATCCGCCGAGCCGCTCGAGTCGCGTGATGATGCCGGTCTCGATGGTGGTGACCGCCTGCGCCACGTCCTGCCTGGTCGGCTCCTCCGCGCGGAAGGCGGCCAGCTGCTCGCGGACTGCCGCCTCGAGCGCCTGGGCCGTCGTCCCCGGACGACCGGTGACCTGGATCTGGAACATGGACCCCAGCTGCAGCGACTCCTGGCGCACCGTGACGTTCTGCGCGATCTGCCGCTCGTAGACCAGGGCACGATACAGCCGTGACGAACGGCCACCGCCCAGGATGCTGGCCGCCACCGTCGCCTCGGCGTCGCCGGGCGTGAAGATGGGCGACGTGATCCAGGCGAAATACACGCGCGGCAGCTCCACACGGTCGGGCACCACGCGGCGGATCGGTTCGGTGACGACAGGCCGCGGCGCCGACGGCGCGGGCACGTCGGGGCCGCGACGCAGCGAGCCGAAGTACTTCCCCACGAGCGCGCGCGTCGCGGCGGGGTCGAAGTCGCCGACGATGGCCAGGCTCGCGTTGCCGGGGGCGTAGTACTGCCGGAAGAACCGGCGCACGTCGTCCAGGCGCGCCGCCTGGATGTCGGCGTGCGAGCCGATCACGTTGCCGTGGTAGGGGTGCCCGGCGGGGAACAGGCTCTGGACCAGCGCTTCCTCCGCGAGCCCGTAGGGACGGTTCTCGACGCTCTGGCGCCGCTCGTTGCGCACCACATCCTGCTGATTGGTGAGCATCTCCGTGTCGATCTGCTCGAGCAGGTAGCCCATGCGGTCCGATTCGAGCCAGAGGGCCAGCTCCAGCTCGCTGGCCGGGACGGTCTCGAAGTAGTTGGTACGATCGTAGTCGGTCGTGCCGTTGATGCTGCTCGCACCCGCGGCCTCGAGCAGGCGGAAGTGGGCATCGGGGGGCACGTGCTTCGAGCCCTGAAACATCATGTGCTCGAACAGGTGGGCGAACCCGGTGCGGCCAGCGTCCTCGTTCACCGGGCCGACGTGGTACCAGAGGTTGACCGCGACCATGGGAAGCCGCGTATCACGGCTCAGAATCACACGGAGCCCATTGGGCAGCGTGAACTGCTCGATCGGCAGGCTCGGCACGTCGGTGACCACGGATTCCTGCGCCGCGGAGAGCGTCAGCAGGGACGTCGCCACCGCGAGCACGAGCGCGGCGATCCGAACCCGCAGGCTCGGGAGGCTCCGTGCCCGCAGCTGCGGACGGCGTTCAGGAGGACCCCCGGGTGAATGGGCGGAACCGGCGGAACGAGGCATGGGCAGGGTACCTCCAGGCGGCGGGACGCCGGCCCTGGCGACGGCGACTCCCGCCGCAGGGCCGGTTGATTCTACCGGAGGAGCACCGTGAGCGTGACCGAGGCCCGCACCTCGATGGGCCCGGCCACCACGGGCGGCATGTCCGCGCTGGCCGCCTCGCGGGCAGCGAACGCCCGCATCGGCATCGGCGGCGCCGCCACGCCCTGCTCGTCGATCCGCAGGACGCGCGCGACCTGCATGCCGGCGCCATCGGCCGCGGCCTCGGCCCGGCGGCGCGCATCGGCAACAGCCTGCCGGAGCGCCTCCCGTTCCACGCCGGCGCGGTCGCGCAGGTCGAACCGGATGCCGTTGATCGTCGTGGCCCCGGCCCGTACCACGAGACCGAGCACCTCGCCGACGCGCTCGACGTCGTCGATACGCACCTCGAGCGAATTGCGCGCGACGAAACCGCGCGACACGCGGCGGCCGTCCACGAAGTCCCACTGCGGCTCGACGTCGTAGCCGGTCGTCCTCAGCGCATCGCCGGTGAAGCCGGCCTTGCGCAGATCGTCGAGGACGGGCTGCATCGCCTCGGTGTTGCGTCGCTGGGCATCACGGGGATTGTTCGCGCGCGTCTCCGCCGCCAGGCTCACGAAGGCCCGATCCGGCGTCGCGAGAATGGTGGACTCACCCGTCGTCACGGCGAGGGGGCCTTCCGGTTCCGTCCCCTGTGCCCGCACCGGGGCGACGAGGCCGAACAGGAGCGCAGCGAAGGCCACCGCCGTTCGCGTGGTCATGGTCATGGTCCCGACTCCTCCGCGCGCCGCAGCGCACCGCGTACGCCCGGCGCCGCATGATGGCTCTGGCGCAGACACTACAATGACCGAGGCACGAGCGGTGCGCAACACCCGGCGCGCTCGTCCCGATGGGCTCGGTCCTCTCGAGGGCCGGGCTTCGCGCGCCATCACGGATGGGCCGGCTTCGCCGCAGGATGCGGCGTCGCGGGACGCGCCACACCACGTCGTATCAGGTCACGAGGAGAGCCCGTGGAAGTATCGGTCGTCCGGAACCGCCTGCGTCTCACCATGGAGCAGGCACGACAGCGGGCCCGGCTGCGACGCGAGCGCAACGACGAGGCGCAGCGTCACTATGCCGCGTTCATCGAACAGGTGGCCACGCCCGTCACCCGCATGCTGGCCAGTGCGCTGACCGCCGAGGGACGTCCCTTCTCGGTCCACACGCCGGGCGACAGCGTACGACTCGCCTCGGACCGCAACCGGAGCGACGGCATCGAGTTCGGCCTGGACGTGACAGGCGCAGCGCCGCAGGTCGTCGGACACGTGCACGTGACGCGCGGCTCGCGGGTCGTCGAGGAGGAGCGTGTGCTGAAGGCGGGCGCCGCGCCCGACGCCTTGACCGACGAGGACGTCCTGCAGTTCCTGCTCGACGCGCTCGAGCCGTGGCTCGACCGCTGACCTCGCCGCGCCTCCGGCCGGGCCCCGGGCCGTGCCGCGCTCAGGCCTCCCGCGCGAAGGCCTCGAAGGCCAGACGCAGTCCGGCCGGCGTGTCGGCGACCCATTCGGTCCCGTCGAGCCGCTCCCGCGGAAACGTCGCGTAGCCGAACCCGTACGCCGCCATGCAGGCGCGGGCGCCTCCGGCGCGCGCCGTGGCGTGGTCGATGGCCGAGTCCCCGACGAGCACCGAGTCGCCGGGGCGGGCGCCCGCCCTGTCCATCAGGACACGAAGGCCCTGGGGATCCGGCTTGCGTCCATGCGGAGTGTCCCCCGCGATCACGTCCCGGAAGAAGCCGCGCAGTCCAAGTCCCTCGAGGATGCGCTCGGTGGCCGCCGCGGGCTTGTTGGTGAGCAGCGAGACGGTGCCGAGACTGGCCGCGTACTCGACGGCCTCGACGACTCCGTCGTAGGGACGGGTGGTGTCGAGCAGGCAGTCGTCGTAGAGCGTCAGGAAGCGGGCCAGCGCCTGCGGCTGCCGGGCAAGCCCGGCGGCATCCAGCACGCGGGCGACGAGTGTCGCCGCCCCCTCGCCTACCATCGCCACGATGGCTGCCGGGGCCAGGGGCGTGCCGCCCAGCTCCAGCACCAGCCGGTTGGCCGCGGTCGCCAGGTCGGCGCTCGAGTCGATGAGCGTGCCGTCGAGGTCGAACGCTATGAGGCGCTGGCGTAGGTGGCCCATGATGCCGGGGTCTCCCAGACCGTGACCCGGATCACCGGCAGGTCGTGCTGGCGAACAATCTCGAACAGCAGCTGTGCGAGACGTTCGACGGTGGGATTGCTGTCCATCAGGTAGACGGGCTCGCCCAAGGCCTGCAGCGCCGCGACGAGCGGGTCGTCGCGCCTGAGGATCATGCGGTGGTCGAGTTCCCGATCGATCCAGCCCTTGATCAGACGCTTGATGTCACCGAAGTCGGCGACCATGTCGCGGCCATCGAGGGACGCCGTCCCCAGCTCGACTTCGACGACGGCGTTGTGCCCGTGCGGGTGCCTGCAGGGGCCGTCGTAGTCGAGCAGACGGTGCCCGTAGCAGAAGTCGATCCGCTTGATGACCGAATACATGCCGACCATCTTAGCGAAGTGACCGCCGAGGTCGTACGCGGCGGTCGTCGACTCCCGCATGGGCCCCGGCGGCAGGCTACGCGCCGGGCTGATGCCCTGGAGCGACGTACACCTCGAGGCCGTCGATGAAGGTGCGGACGATGCGGAACTCGCGGTCCATGACGACCACGTCGGCCAGTGCGCCGTCGACCAGCGCACCCAGGCCGGAGAGCCCCAGTTCCCGGGCGGGCGTGCCCGAGCACATCGCCGAGGCCTCGGTGACCGACCCGCCCAACCCCTTCACGATCTGCTGGAAGGCACGCTCCATCGTGAGCGTGCTTCCCGCCAGGGTGCCATCCGCCAGGCGAGCCGCATCCGCTGCGGCGTGCAGGGCCTGTCCTCCCAGGCGGCCGATCGAGCCGGGCGCCAGGCCCGTCACGCTGGTGGCGTCGGTCACGGCCATGATGCCGCTGGCGCCCTTGAGCGTCAGCGCCATCCGGCACACGGCCGGGTGCACGTGGACGGCGTCGCAGACCAGTTCCACGCAGAGCCCCTCATGGGCCAGTGCGGCCCCGGCGAGCCCGGGCCGGCGATGGTGCATCGGGCTCATCGCGTTGAACAGGTGCGTGACATGACGGGCGCCTGCGTCCGCCGCCTCGAGGGCCTGCTCGAACGTGGCGCCGGAATGCCCGAGCGCGACGCGGTGCCCGAGCGCGTGCAGCGAGCGCAGCAGGTCGAGACCGCCCGGCAGTTCCGGCGCGAGCGTCACGATGCCGACCTCGGCACGCCACCGGGCCACGACGTCGAGGATGTCGAGGGCCGAAAAGGCGCCGTCGGGCTCGACCGGGGATCCGGTGTGCGGGGGGAGGCGCAGGCAGGCGGCCGGCTGCGCACCCCGGTACGCGGGGTTGATGAAGTTGCTTTCCAGATGCGCGGGCAGGACGCGTGCCGCCCCGGCCGGGCGTTCGGTCCGGAGCCGGTGGACGGCCGCACAGGCGGCGTGGAGCTCCGCGGGCGCGCATGCCGTCGTCGTCGGGCAGAAGGCGGTCACACCGTGGGCGGGCAGCAGGGCGGCGATGCGCGCGATGGCATCGCCACCGTCCAGCGTGTCGTGGCCGCCGAGACCGTGCACGTGCACGTCCACGAAGCCCGGGAGGATATAGGCGCCGTGTGTTTCGATGATGGTCGCACCGGCCGGGTCGGCGCGCCCACGCTCGATGGCCGCGATGCGACCATTTCGGAGCAGCAGGGACCCACCGGGCACCACATGGCCTGGAAGGACGAGCGAGCCGCCGACCAGAGCGATCATGGCTCCTGGTCCAGTTCCTCGCCAGGCCAGTGCAGGTGCAGCTTGCGTCGCTCGAGCGGCAGGGCTGGGGGCAGCGGCACCTCGCCCACGGCCCGCCGGAAGAGGCGGGCATCGAGCTTCTGCAGCAGGATCGCGAGGCTGGGTTCGTTGGGCGCGCTCAGGACCAGCACGCCCCCGCTCTGCAGCGGGGGAAACGCACGGTCGTCCAGATAGTCGCGGTCCAGGGTCACGATCGTCCGCTGGAGATCACGCGCACGCGCGTAGTGCTCGGCGTCGCTCGCCCGGCGCAGGTCATCGTGCTCCACCACGAAGAGCACGTCCCATTCGAGCCGCACGCGCATGAACGCGACCAGTCCGGCGGGAACATTGGCGTCCACGTACACGCGGGGACGACCGGCGATGCGGGTCGCGTGGGCGCCGAGCTCCCGCTGGAGCGTGCCCATGATCCTATTGCCCGGCCTCCGGCGCGTCGGCGGCGGCGGCCAGGCGGGCGTCGCGCGCCTGGTCCCGCAGCGAAGCCACGAGTTCGTCGCGCCGTTCCACGAGCCGCCGCAGTGGACGGCGCCCGCGGGGCGACCCCACGGCGTACTCGGCGAAGAGGGGAAACGCGATGGTGCTGTCGCAGTAGGTCACGACCGTGTCGGGCAACACGCCCGGATTCACCTTGCCCCAGCTCACGGCCTCGGCGGGCGTCGCGCCCGAGAGCCCGCCCCAGACGACCTGGTCCGTCGTGATCTGGATGAAGTAGTCGTTGCCGCCCCTGGGGATGCCGTACACCTCCCACAGCGTGGGCTGGCCCTGCAGATAGAAATTCTTCGGGGAGCCGCCGCCCAGGATCACGCATCCGTTCTTCGTCGCCGCCAGGATGAACGCGCAGACCTCGTTCACGTCCTTGTTCGGATCGACCATGAGCCGGCTGTCGTTCATGAGCTCGTGATAGGCCACGTTCATCCCGATGGAGCTGTCACCCGGCGACGACGTGTAGATCGGCACGCCGCACGCGGCGGCCGAGGCCAGGATCGAGTACTCCCGGCTGCCGGGCTCGCGCGTCAGCAGGTCCTGTCCGAGCGCGTAGTGGAGGTCGGCAGTGGAGACCGGGCCGTCGAGCCCCGAGCGCACCAGGAAGTCGCGCACGTACGCGTCGGTCTCGAGCAGCACCTGCGCGGGAAAGAGCACGTCGTAGATCCGGATGACGCCCTCTTCGTACAGCTCCACGTCGTTGACGAAGGGAGAGCCGCGGTGGAGCGTGAAATTCAGGGCGTAGTGCAGGTCGTGGTACAGGTTCGCGCCGGTGCTGATGATGAAGTCCACCAAGCCGCGCTCCATGAACTCCACCACGCAGCCGCCGAGCCCTGCCGGCGTGAGCGCGCCCGCCATCGTGAGGCCGATGGTCGTGTCGTTCTCGGGCAGGAGCATCTTGTCGGTGAAGATGCGGCAGGCTTCGCCGAGCCGTGCGGCGTTGAAGGCCTGAAACCCCTCGTCGATCAGGTGCCGGAGCTCCGCGCTGCCGCGCGGCCGGTAGTAGCGAATGGGCTTGCCACCGAGGTGACGATTACGGGTCTGGCCTGGGGCTCCTGGGGCGCGATGGGGCACGTGAACTCCTCCGAGGGTGGCGAGCCCGTAGCTTAGCACCGCCCCCCTGTGCTTCCCGTGACAGCGGCCGATAACAAGGTCATCGCAACCTCCTCCGGGTGCATGGCGGCGGCCGACGGCAGATAGGCCGCCGGTCGCCGCCACCTTTTTCCGTGCGTCGGCCCCTGGGCAGTTCCATGGGCAGGACCTGCTGCGGCGCCGCCGAGAGATGCCCTGCCGAATGGGGCACAGGCGGTGAGGCGGGCCCCCTGCGTCGCCCCGGTCCGAAGTCCTTCCTTCCACGCGGCCGCCCTGACCGGATCAGTCGCGCACTGCGTCTGCCGCGTGCAGCGGCGTGCAACCTAACTCAGCAGTTTTTTCGCTGCCTGCCGATAACGCCTTCAGCAGTTCCTGCGTACCTGGTCGGGCCACGCGCGGCGCCCGGCACGGACGCGCGGGCGACTACCACCACAACTGATTGGAAATCATGAATTTGCAGACTCCCTACGCCTCGGGCGCCGGAGCCGGCAGGGCGATTGTTTCCGCCGGATGCCGGCAGGAAGACTTGCGGACGCATCATGCACGGGCTCGACGCCGCGTCGGAGCCTTCATCGCCGCTCTCATGGCCCTCGTCGTCGCCGGGGCGCCGTCGACGGTGGGCGCCCAGACGCCGGACAGCCGCCTCGACGCAGCGCTGCGGCGCCAGGCCATGCGCCTGTCGGGCAGTTCACGCGTCATCGTGGAGTTCACGGGTGAGCCCGACGTACGGGCCATCACCCGTCGGGGGGGCACGACCGGCCGTCGCATCGCGCTGCTGCGGGCGCAGGCCGCCGAGATCGGCAACGCGCAACTCGCGGCGCTGGCCACCGACCCGCGCGTGCAACGCGTGTCACTCGATCGTCCGGCCTTCGCCACCCTGGAACGAAGCGGCGCGGCCATCGGCGCCGTCACTGCGAGCCGCCTCCAGCGCACGACGGGCCAGGGGATCGGCGTGGCGGTGATCGACTCGGGCGTCGATGCCTCTCACGACGATCTGTTCCGCGGGCGTGGTGCGTCCCGACGATCGGTCGTCACCCACTTCAAGGACTTCACGCGCACCATGCCGGCTGCCCTCTGGACCAGCGAGCAGGCCGTTGACGACTACGGCCACGGCACGCACGTCGCGGGCATCATCGCCGGCAGTGGCTACGACTCGTCGGGAGCGCGTCGGGGCGTGGCCACCGGCGCCGACATCATCGGCCTGCGAGTGCTCGACGGCGAGGGGCACGGCTACATCAGCGACGTCATTGCGGCCATCGACTACGCCATCAGCGTGCGAACCGCCTACAACATCCGCGTCATCAATCTGTCGGTCGCCTCCGGCGTCGGCGAGTCGTATCACACCGACCCGCTGACACAGGCCGCCCGCCGCGCGGTCGAGCACGGCATCGTGGTGGTGGCCTCGGCCGGCAATCTCGGGAGCACGCCGGACGGCCGCAGCCAGTACGGCGGCATCACGGCGCCCGGCAACGCCCCCTGGGTGTTGACGGTGGGTGCATCGACGCATGCCGGCACCACGGGTCGCGCGGACGACGCGGTCGCCGCGTTCAGTTCGACGGGGCCGACCTGGATCGACTTCGCGGCCAAGCCCGACCTGGTGGCGCCGGGCGTCGGCATCGAGTCCCTCAGCGCACCGGGCAGCCGGCTGTACGCGGAACTGGCCGACTACCTGCTCACGGGCACGCGGCGCACACCGGACCGGCCGTATCTCAGCCTGAGCGGCACGAGCATGGCCGCGCCGCTGGTGTCGGGCATCGTCGCCCTGATGCTCGAAGCCAATCCCGAACTGACACCCAACGCGGTGAAAGCCATCCTGCAGTACACCGCGGAGGCAAGGTCCGGGCAGCCGGTGCTGGCACAGGGTGCCGGCCTGCTGAACGCGCAGGGCGCCGTACGTCTCTCGGCGTTCTTCGCCGACCCGCGACGCGGACCTGGCCGGCCCGGCGACGTGATAGCCGGCGCGTGGACGCCCTGGAGCCGCCGCCTGCTGTGGGGCAACTTCCTGGTGGAGGGAGGCCTTCCCCTGCCCGATGCCAATGCCTGGGCACGCACCGTGACCTGGGGCGCGCTCGCCACGGCAGACGGTGCGCCGGTCACCTGGGGCGCCCGGGCGCTCGACGGCCGGAGCGCGTCGACCTACGACGACGAGAACATCGTCTGGAGCACCCGTGGGCGCGACAACATCGTCTGGTCCACCTACGACGACGAGAACATCGTCTGGAGCACGTACGACGACGAAAACATCGTCTGGAGTACGCGCGCCGGCGATGACGACAACATCGTGTGGTCGACCTACGACGACGAGAACATCGTCTGGAGCACGACCTACCGCAACGTCGTCTGGGGCTCGACCTGCCGCGGCCTCGACTGCCGTACCGGCGTGTGGGGTCGAGCGCGGGGCAGCCTGATCGCGACCTACGACGACGAGAACATCGTCTGGTCCACCTACGACGACGACGACAACATCGTGTGGTCCACCTACGACGACGAGAACATCGTCTGGTCCACGCGCGACGACGAGAACATCGTCTGGAGCACCTACGACGACGAGAACATCGTGTGGAGCACGGCACAGCCCGTCCCCACCCGCTGGCCAGCCCCGCGCCCAACACGCTGAGGTCATGTCCATGAGAAGACGAGTGACGATCATCTGGCTCCCGCGTCCCGCGCGGTAGCGAAACCCGTGCCCCGTGCGGACGGCGCGCCAATCCTGGCGCGGGTCCGCAGGGGTACGCAGACTCATGGGAGCCTCCACAGGGGTTCGCGCACCGGTCGGCCGCTGAGTCGCGCCATGTCCAGACCGCCCGCCTCGGCTGCCGCGTTCGCGAGCGCGGTGATCCTGCTCGCAGGCATCACCCTCGCCGCCGGTCTGCCCGCCGCCACCTTCGCCCAGCCCTGGCCGTTCGCCAGCCTGCTGCTGGTGTCGTCGATCGCGTCGGCCTTCCGGCTGGGCGCCGTCGGGACCCGCGACAGCTCGGGCGTCGCGATCACGCACGGCGTCGAACTCTTCGCCGTCGCCATGCTCTCCCCCGGCGAAGCCACGCTCGTCGCGATGGCCGGCGCCTTCAGCCAGTGCGCGTTCGCGTCACGTCGTCCGCAGTGGCTGCACCACACGATCTTCCACATCGCCAAGGCCACCCTCACCGTGCAGGCGGCAATCGCGGCATACGTGCTGCTCGGCGGCGTACCGGGCCAGCCCGTGCGGGACTTCCTGCCGATGGCGCAACCGCTCGTCGCCGCCGCCTTCCTGTACTTCGGGGTGGATGGCGTGCTGGGCCTCGGCCACCAGCTGGCCTCGCGGGCACGCACCGAGGAGCGATGGTCGCAGGTGGCCGCCGCCAGCGGACGGAGCACCATCGTCGGCGCCGCCGGCGCCATCATGGCCACCTACGCGATCGGCGCGTCCGGCTTCTGGCTCGTGCCCTTCACCGCCACGATCCTCTACGTGTCGTACCGGATGCATGGGGTCTACCTGGCCCGGATCGAGAACGAGCGCCAGCAGGCCCAGGCACTCTCGGAACTGCACCTGTCGACGCTCGAAGCCCTGGCGCTGGCGATTGACGCGAAGGACCGGCCCGGGCACAACCACATCCGGCGCGTGCAGATCTTCGCGACGCACCTGGCCCGCGCCTTCGATCTTCCGCTGCGCGACCAGCAGGCCATCCGTACCGCTGCCCTGCTGCACGACATCGGCAAGCTGGCGGTGCCCGAACACATCCTCGCCAAGCCGGGCCCGCTGACGCCGGAAGAAGCGAGGAAGATGAACCTCCATCCGCAGATTGGAGCCGAGATCATCGGCGGCGTCCCGTTTCCCTATCCGGTGGCGCCGCTCATCCTGAGCCACCACGAGCACTGGGACGGCTCGGGCTATCCGGCCGGCCTGCGGGGCGAGGAGATCCCGCTGGGCGCCCGCATCCTTGCCCTGGCGAACATGTTCGACGAACGCCGCTCATCGGCGCCGGGGTCGGGATTCGACGTGGCACTGGCCTGGCTGCAGGAGGCGGCGGGCCGTGAGCTCGACCCCGGAGTGGTCCAGCGGTTCCTGCAGCTGGCGCCCCAGATGCGTACGGCCGCGCAGAAGAGCGACCTCGAGGCGCCGCGCATCAGGATGTCTGGTGAGAACGCCGACGCCAGGGCCCGGCCGAGCGTCTTCGAGGACATCGCGCTGGCGCACCAGGAGATCTACGCCCTCTATCAGATCGCACAGACGATGGGCACGAGCCTCGGCGTGGCGGACACCATGGGTCTCATCGCCTCGAAGCTGTCGAGCGTGGTCCCCTTCTCCGCCTGCGCGCTGTTCCTGCACCAGGAGAGCAGCAACGCGCTGGTGTGCCGGTTCGCCACCGGCATCGACTCCGAGCTGATCCAGCAGCTCTCGCTCCGTATCGGAAGCGGCCTCACCGGATGGGTGGCCGCCCACAGGACACCCCTGCTCAATGCGCGCCCGGTGGCCGACCTCGAAGCCGCCGGCTCACCCCTTGGTACGGACCTCGAGTCGGCACTCGTCTGCCCCCTCGTCTTCGACGATCGCCTCATCGGCACGGTGGGCGTCTACCAGACGTCGCCCGCGTTCTATCACGAGGATCACCAGCGCCTCCTCGAACGGGTCTGCGAACAGGCCGCCGCCGTGATTCACAACGCGGTGGTCTTCGAGCAGACGCAGGAGGACTCCCTCACCGACCCGCTGACGGGCCTGCCGAATACGCGGTTCATGACGGCACACCTCGAGCGGGAGCTCTCGCGGTCGGAGCGTCTCGGCACCGAGATCTCGCTCATCGTGCTCGACCTCGACGCCTTCAAGCGCATCAACGACACGTTCGGGCACCACGTGGGCGATCGCGCGCTTCGTGCCGTCGCAGACGTGCTCCGGGATGCCATCAGGCCGTACGACATCTGCGTCCGCTATGCCGGCGACGAGTTCGTGGTGGTGCTGGCCGGCTGCGGGGCGGAAGAGGCCGAGCAGAAGCGTCTGGAGCTCAAGGCCGCGGTCAACAACGTCCTCTTCGAGCCGGAGCCCGGCAACCCCTGGCCGCTGTCGCTCAGTGCAGGAGTGGCCGTGTTCCCCCATGACGCGCGGACCTACGAGAGCCTCATCGCCAGCGCCGACGTGCGCATGTACCGCGACAAGCACCTGCGGCGGGAGGCCGATACGGAGGCCGAGGACGCGCCCGGGGACGAGGACATGGCCGATCTGTCGTCCACGCCCGTGCGCAAGCCGCACTGAGCCGCCGCATGGCTGAAGTACACTGCGGGGTCGTGTCGTCTCTCACCGTAGCGGTCGTCGGCACGCAGGCCGCGACTCCCCGCTCGACCCTCCTCTCGCTCGATGTCGCGGGACACGCGTTCGTCCACGTGGCCGGACAGGCCGTGCTCGTCCGCCGGCCGGGCGAAGCCGTGGGGCGCCCCTATTCGATCGCCTGCTCACCCGAACAGATCACCGCAACGGGACGCCTGGAACTGCTGGTGGTGCACGATGCGGAGTCGGCCACGGCGCTCGCAGCCCAGCCCGCCGGGTCCCGTCTGGTCGTGGAAGGTCCGCTCGGGGCATTCACCTTTCCGGAGTCGGCCCCTGAGCGACATCTCTTCTTCATTGCGGGCGGAGCCGGCATCGCGCCACTGCGGGCCATGATCGACCATGCGCTCCGCGGAGGGTACGACGGCCAGATTTCGCTCTTCTACAGCGCGAGGCGCCGTGACGAGTTCGCCTTCATCGAGGAGTTCGCGTCGCATGCGGCGGCAGGGCGGCTGGCCCTGCACCAGACGGTGACACGGGACGACGGCATGGACTGGAGCGGCCGGCGCGGGCGCGTTGACCGTGAGCACTTCGAGAGCGCGCTGCACGACCCCGGCGACACCCTCTGCTTCGTGTGCGGCCCGTCGTCGATGGTGGAGGACGCGGTGGCAGCGCTGGCCCGGATGGGCGTACCCGCGGCACGCATCCGCACCGAACGTTGGGGGCGGTAGGACCGGGTCGGACGGACTCGGTGGACACGCACACCCGCCGTTGCCCCCCGGCGCGCGAGCGCAGGCGCGTCCGTCTACATGCCCGTGACGTGGTAGCCGCCGTCCACGAAGAGCACCTCGCCGGTGATCCCCCGCGCCGCGTCACTCAGGAGGAACGCCGCGGTGTCGCCCACTTCCGAGGTGTCCACGGTGCGGCGCAGCGGCGCACGCTGCCGGTACACGTCGAGGATGCTCGAGAAGCCGGCGATGCCCGATGCCGCCAGCGTCTTGATGGGACCCGCGGACACGGCATTGACCCTGACGTTCCGGGGACCCAGGTCGGCGGCAAGGTAGCGGACCGACGCTTCGAGAGCGGCCTTCGCCACCCCCATCACGTTGTAGTTGGCGAACACCCTGTCGCTGCCGAGATAGGTGAGGGTGACGATGCTGCCGCCTCCGCGCGATTCCATCAGCGGCAGCGCGCGGCGCGAGAGGGCAATCAGCGAGTAGGCCGACACGTCGAGGGCGATCCGGAAGCCTTCGCGGCTGGTGTTCGAGAACGGCGCCGCCAGTTCCTCGCGCGGCGCGAACGCAGGGCCGTGCACCAGGAAGTCGAGGCCGCCATACTCCTGCTCCACGCGTGCGAACACGGCGTCCATCTCGGCGTCCGACGTCACGTCACACGGCAGGACGAGCGGCGACGGATCCAGCCCCTGCGACAGGTCGTGTACGTGCTCCTCGAACCGGCTCTGATGCGTGATGACGAGCTGTGCCCCGCGCGCGGCGGTGGCCTGCGCGATGGCCCACGCGATGGAACGCTTGCTCGCCACGCCCACGACCAACCCGACCTTGCCCGTGAAGTCCGCCATCAGGTGTCCTCGCTGAAGAGTCGCTACCAAAGGAGCACGCGTATCGGCCGCAGCCGTCGTGCGCCCCAGACGCGGCAGACGCCGTCCCGCCTACGGTGTGCCGGCTGGAAATAGTGGCTGTGGCGTGGCTGGCGCGGGCGTCCTGGGCTGATCGCCGCGCGGTATCGCCCATGCGCTCCGCGCTGTATCGCCCATGCGCTCCGCGCTGTGTTGCCCGTGCGCTCCGTGCGGTGTTGTCCCGGCGCTTCGCGCGGTGTTGTCCGGGCGCTGACCCGTGCCGCGCATCACGCGGCCGGCACACTACCGCCCGCGCTTGCGGCCGCTGTCGAAGCCCTGCCCACGCTGCCCCTGGGGTCGCCCGCCGCCACCAGCGTGATTGCCCTCACGCCGCTGGGCGTGCGCCTGGTGAGCCGCTGGCGTGCCGGCCGCAGCACCGGGCGGGCGCCCGGAACGCCGGCCGCGCCGGCGCCGCGCGCCTGTCTTGTTGCCGTCGGGTTCGCCACCCTGTCGGCCGCCCGGCTGCCGCACCGTGAAGTCCGGTTCGCGCCGCTCGGGAACCTGCCCTTCGGGCCGGGGGAGGGTCGCGCGAATGAGGCGACGGTGCACAGGGCCCTCGTCCTCCGCCACCCGATCGTCGGGCTCGATATCGAGGTCCGCGTCGGACGCCAGAACCGTCAGGACGGTCTCGGCCTCCACGAGATCGGGCAGCACGGCATCTGCATCGATTTCGGTATCAGGATCCACAGCCACCTCCGGCTCCTCGGCGTCCGCGCCGGGGGGCGCCACGGCCTGCCGGCGACGCGGGGACGGCGCCACAGCACCTGCGGCCACTTCCTTTCGTCGCCGGGCCGACGGCGTCTGCCCGTGCTTGTACTCGTGCTCCGTGTCGCAGGTGGAACACCGCGTCTGCTTCACGTCGTCGCCGACCATCGCCACGACGGCGTGATTGGTGAGGCGACGCTCGCGCGGACAATAGTCGTCGACTGTGTCACCGAGCCGAGGCCGGCGTTGCTGCATGCACTCCCCCGCGAGGTGCGGATCTCAAACTCAAGGGTGGGACCACGGACACTGGCGCAGGGCCAGAGTGTAGCAGACGCACCATACCGCGGCAACCACGCTAAGTCGAGTCAGGCCGATGGTTTGGGCAGGTTCTCAACCCACGCCTGACACTCGGCGATCGCCGCGCGCACGGCATCAGGACTGGTGGATTGCGGGGTGCGCTTGGCTTCGACCGACGCGCGCGGGGTCGCCGCCTGCGCGGCGTCGGCGCCGAACAGCTCGCTTGCAGCCATCCACTCGTCGCGCGAGAGCGCACTGAAGTCGCGCCCCTCGGCCAGCAGCTGACGGACCATGGCCCCGACGATCTCGTGGGCACGCCGGAACGGCACACCACGCGTGGTGAGATAGTCCGCCACATCGGTGGCCAGCAGGAGTCCCGACGCCGCCGCCTCGGTCGTGGACGCGTTCAGTGTCAGCCGCGCGATGACCGCATGCGTGGCCCGGAGTGAGGCGGCCAGCGTCGCCTCGGCATCGAACACCGCCTCTTTGTCTTCCTGCAGATCCTTGTTGTAGCCGGTGGGCAGGGCCTTCATCGTGGTGAGCCACCCCGTGAGCCGCCCCACGGCACGACCGGTCTTGCCCCGCACCAGTTCCAGCGGATCCGGATTCTTCTTCTGCGGCATCATGCTGCTGCCGGTCGCCGACGCGTCGGAGAGCCCGAAGAAGCCGTGCTCCTCGCCGGTGAACAGGATGAAGTCCTCGGCCATCCGGCTCAGGTGCACCATGGCCAGCGACGTCGCGAACAGGAACGACGCCACGAAATCGCGATCGGACGAGGCATCGATGCTGTTGAGCACGACGCGCGAGAAGCCCAGGGCGCGTGCCAGCCTGCCGGTGTCCACGGGATAGCTGGTACCGGCGATGGCCCCTGAGCCCAGCGTGAGGGCGTCGGCCTCGGCAGCCGCTCCTGCCAGGCGCGCGTGATCGCGACGCAGGGCTGCCGCGTGCGAAAGATAGAAGTGGGCCACCAGCACGGGCTGTGCCCGTCGGAGGTGCGTGTAGGACGGCATCAGCGCGTCCCCGGCTTGCTCGGCCTGGTCGGTGCACGCGCCCACGAGGCGGGCGATCCCCTCCTGGAGGAGCGGAATGCGGCGGCGCAGGTACAAGCGCAGGTCGAGCGACACCTGTTCGTTGCGCGAACGTCCCGTGTGCAGGCGCCGGCCCGCGTCGCCGACACGCGCCACGAGCTGACGCTCGACGAAGCTGTGCACGTCCTCGTCTGGGCCGGACACGAAGGCGGGGTCCCGCCGGCCCTCTTCCAGGATGTCGTGCAACGCAGAGACGATGGCCGCGGTGTCCTCGGCCGAGAGCACGCCGGCCGCGCCGAGCGCATCCGCCCAGGCAAGGCTGCCCCGGATGTCGTCCTCGAAGAGCGCGCGGTCGAAGCCGAAGGAGATGCCGAAGTCGAACGCGTCGGGATCGGGTGCCGTGTCGAAACGGCCGGACCAGAGTGTCATGCGTGTGCCAGATTGGAGTGAGGGGAGGTCGGGAGGGACGGGAGGACGGGCGCGCGCCCGTCGAGAGCCCACCGCCCGGTGACGACACAGGCGCCCTCCGACAGAATGAGTTCGACCGTGCCGCTCACGGGGACCAGCACGGTCTCGACCACCGCGTCGAGCGCGCGCCGCGCCGGCGTGAAGAAGAGACCGTCGTGCAGCAGCGCGAGGTATCCGGCGCGGAGGTCCCGCTGGAGGCGGAGCAGGTGCGGTTCGGCGAGGCTCTGCTCCAGATCCTCCCGCGCCTGCTGGAGCACGGTCAGCGCCGGTGCCTCACGGACCACACGGGCGCGCCGTCCGTCCGCCCACGTCCTGATCGTCTCGTACCGCCCGACGCCGTGGTGCCCGGCGATCGTGTTGAGGCTCTCGGCCAGTTCGGCCAGGGGCATCGGCACGCCGTTGATGGCCACCGGGACACCCTGCTCGAAGGCGAGCAGCACGCGGGCGGGCCTGTCGGGGGCGGTTCGCGTGGGCGCCGTCAAGGCGTACAGCGCGCCGGCGGCACCCGCCGCGTCCGCTGTGGCCTCACCGTCGGCGGGCACCGCGAACACCTGCCGTTCCCACACGCCGGTCGGCACGACGTGACGCCGCACGTCGAGGGGCGCGGGCATCGGCAGCCCCGTCGCGTCCGGGCCGACGACCCGCAGGTCGGGATCCAGTGATGCGACCGCGGCGGCGAAGGCCCGCGCGCCAGCCTCGTCGGTGATGCCGTGGGCGACCACGCCCGCCCGCTCGTGGCGCGCGGTCTCGACCACGGTGCGGGCCACCAGGGCGCGTCGCAAGTCGCCCACCGCGTTCCCCCGGTCGCCGAGCACGCCCGCGAGGAAGGCGGGCCGCACGAAGTCCCGCGCGAACGAGTCGGTGGCGTCCACCAGGTGGGCGCGGACCGCGCCGGCCGCGAGCAGGCGTCCGCGGGCCACCTCGAGATCGGCGCGCTCCCCGACGTCGAGGGTGACGGTCGCCACGTCCATGCCGTGGCGGTTCGACAGGATGCCGACGAGTGTGGCGGCATCGGGCGCCGCCGGGCACGCATAGACAAGTCGCTCGTTCATCGTCATCGTCCCTGCCCGGCAAGCGCCGTGAGGCGCTGCACGAGCGTTCTGGCCTTCGCCACGCTCCGCGCGATGACGAGAATCGTGTCGTCACCGGCGAGCGTACCCACGACGCCGTCGAACCTGGCGCGATCGAGCGCCACGCCGAGCAACTGGGCCTGGCCGGGGCCCGTTCTCAGCACCACGAACTGCTGCACGCGGTCCACCTTCGAGAGGTACTCGCTGAGCGCCCGCTGGAGCGTCCCGGTCGCGCCCGGAGCGCTCGCCGCCTGCCCCGGGGCCTGGTAGGCCCCCTCCGGCCCGCCCTTCACGAGGCCGAGCTCACGGATGTCGCGCGAGAGGGTGGCCTGCGTCACGTCGAAGCCAACGGCGCGGACCCGGTTGCGGAGCTGCTCCTGGCTCCGGACCGGTTCGCGCTGGATGACGTCGAGAATCTCCGCCTGGCGGCGGGCCTTGGTGAACACGCGCACTCGTCTCCAGGCAACCGGTCGCGGCCACGCGCCGACGACCGCCGCCCAGCATACACCAGATGCTTGACTGTTTATGCACTCGAATGTATAAATATTCTTTTCCTCCAGGACCCATGACGATGCACATGGCAGGCAGGGCCACCGCGCCCTCCATCGGGACGCGGGGCGCGTCCGTTCCCGCGCACGGCGCGCCCACGGGGGCACGCTGATGGCGGCGCCGCTCGTGCTCAAGCTTGGTGGCGAACTGCTGGAGCAGCCGGCCGACCTGGCGCACGTCGCCTCGGTGGCCGCCCGGCTGTCGGAGAGCGGCCCGCTCGTCGTCGTGCACGGCGGCGGCCGCGAGATCGACGCCGCGCTCCGAACGGCAGGCATCGAGAGGGTGCAGGTCGACGGCCTCCGCGTGACCGACGCGCGCACGCTGGAGGTGGTGACCGCGGTGCTGGCCGGCTCGCTCAACACGCGCCTCGTGGCCGCCGTGCGGCGGGCGGGCGCCCGGGCCGTCGGGCTGTCGGGCGTGGATGCGTCCGTCGTGACGGTCCGCCGGGCCCGACCCATGCAATCGACGGCGGGTGCGACGGTCGATCTCGGCCTCGTCGGCGTGCCGGTGTCCTCGGGGCGGCCAGCGCTGCTGACCGATCTCCTGGCCAAGCGCTATGTGCCCGTCGTCGCCTGCCTCGGTGTCACGGCCTCGGGACAGGTGCTGAACGTGAACGCCGATACGCTCGCCGCGCACCTGGCCGCGTCGCTGCGGGCGCGACGGCTGGTGATCGCCGGGGGCACGGCGGGCGTGCTCGACGAGCGGGAGCACACGATCGCGTCGATGCGGTCGCGGGACGCCTCGGCCCTGATCCGTTCCGGGACGGCGAACCGGGGCATGATCGCCAAGCTGCAGGCCTGCCAGGCGGCACTGCGCGGCGGCGTCGCCGACGTGTTGATCGTCAACGGACGGACGGTAACGGCCGGCGCCCTGCGGGCGTCGGGCCCCGCTGCAGGACACACACAGGTGAGGCGATGACACAGTCACTCGACGACATCAGGACGCGGGAATCGAAGCACGTGCTGCAGACCTACCGGCGCCAGCCGGTGGCCTTCGTGCGTGGCAGCGGTTCGCTCCTGTACGACGTGGACGGCCGCGAGTACCTGGACCTGGTGTCCGGCATCGGTGTCACGTCGCTCGGACACGCACACCCTGGCCTGGCGGCGGCGGTCGCCGAGCAGGCGCAGACCCTGCTGCACACGTCGAACCTCTACTACCACCCGTTGCAGGCCGAGGTTGCCGAACGGCTGGCGGCGCTCTCCGGACTGCCGCGCGTGTTCTTCTGCAACAGCGGCACAGAGGCCGTCGAGGCCTGTCTCAAGTTCGCGCGGCGCCACTGGTACACGCAGGGCAGCCCGCGGCACGCGTTCGTCGCGCTCGAGGGCGGCTTCTCCGGGCGTACGTGCGGGGCTCTGTCGGTGACGCACGACGAGCACTATCGCGCCCCGTTCATGCCGCTGCTGGGACCCGTCACGTTCGTCAGCCCGTCGAGGCCCGACCAGATGGCCGCTGCGGTGTCAGCCGAGACCGCGGCGATCATCGCCGAGCCGATCCAGGGCGAGGGCGGCGTCCGTCCGCTGTCGCGGGAGATGGCGGAGGCGATCGACGTCGCGTGCCGGCGGACCGGCGCTCTTCTGATCGCCGACGAAGTGCAATCGGGCCTGGGCCGCACCGGGCAGCCGTTTCACGCGCGCACGCTCGGCCTGCAGCCCGACCTCGTCTCGGTGGGCAAGGCACTCGGGAGCGGCGTCCCTGTCGGCGCGGCGCTCGTCTCGGCACGGGTGGCCGAGACCATCAGCTTCGGCGACCACGGCACCACCTACGGCGGAAACCTGCTGGCCTGCCGGGCAGCGGCGTTCTTCCTGAGCCAGCTGACCGACCACGGCCTGCTGGAGCACGTCCGCGCGGCCGGCGCCCATTTCGAACGTCGGCTGCGGACGCTGGCGTTGCGCCATCCGGTGATCGAAGAGGTCAGGGGCGTGGGACTGATGTGGGGCCTGCAACTGCGCACGGGTGCGGCGGCCGTAGTCGTGGAGCAGGCGCGCGAGCGCGGTCTCCTGGTCAACCGCACCAACGACGTGGTGATCCGGATGCTCCCCGCCCTCAACATCTCGACGGCCGACCTCGATCGCGCGGCGGACGTGCTCGACGAGGTGCTGGCCACCACGGACGTGGCGGTCCCCGCGTGAGCGCCGCGGCCATCGCGGGCGAGGCGCGCCCGCGCCTGCTGCGCCCGGCCACCCACGCCAGGGGTGCCACCCGCGGCGGGCGAACCTGGCTGCGAACGGCGCGGCCGGACGACGCGGGCGCCCTGGAGGATCTCATCGGACGTCATGCGGCCGCGGCCCGGCTGCTGCCACGGCACGCGGACGAACTTGCGGCGCACGCGGCCCGGTTCGTCGTCGCGGTCGGGGGGCAGCGCATCAGGGGATGTGCCGAGCTGGCGCCACTCGGGCCTTCGCTCGCCGAGGTCCGCTCGTTCGTGGTGGACCACGATGAGCGCGGACGAGGCACGGGGCGCGCGATGATGCACGAGGTGGTGCGCCGCGGACGACACGCTGGCTTCACCCGCCTGTGTGCGTTCAGCCACGCACCGGGCTTCTTCATGCACCTGGGGTTCTCGCTGGTGCCGCACGTGTGGCTCCCCGAGAAGATCAGCCTGGACTGTGCGTCGTGCGCGGTATTTCGCCGGTGCGGGCAGTCGCCGTTGTTGATGCCACTGACCGACCCGTCGGCGCACGCCGACCACGCGGGCGCATCGACGGAACACGAGGATAGAGGGTGATGTCGGACTCCGTGGAATTCATCGTGGTACCAGCGGACGGGGGCGTCACGTGCCCCGAAGGGTTCACCTCGAGTGCGCTGCACGCGGGGATCAAGAAGAGCGGCGCGCTCGACATGATGCTGCTGGCGTGCGACGCGAGCGTGCCGGCCGCCGGCCTGTTCACCACCAACCTCGCCAGGGCTGCGCCGGTGCTCGTCTCTCGCGAGCACCTGGAGCGCACGTCGGGACACGCACGGGCGATCGTCACCAACAGCGGGTGCGCGAACGCATGCACCGGCACCGACGGATTCGAACACGCACGGCTGATGACGTCGGAGGCGGCCGCGGCGCTCGCGTGCCGCCCGGAGGACGTGCTGGTCGCGTCAACGGGCGTCATCGGTGTGAAGCTCGACATCACGAAGGTCCTTCCGGGCATCCGGACGGCCGCCGCGGCGCTGGCACGGGGCCATGGGGCGGACGCCGCACGGGCCATCATGACCACCGACCCGTTCCCCAAGTCGTGCGCGGTGACCGTGACGACCCCGGCGGGCGCGTTCAGGGTCGGCGGCACGGCGAAGGGCTCCGGCATGATCGAGCCGGACATGGCCACGATGCTGGGCTACCTGACCACGGACGCCGATGTCCCCCCGGCCATGCTGGACCGGGCGTTGCGGGCGTCGGCGCGCGACACCTTCAACGCCATCACCGTGGACGGCGAGTGCTCGACAAACGACTCGCTCTTCGCGATGGCGTCGGGCGCGAGCGGCGTGCGGATCGACGACGCCCTCTACCCGGCCCTGCTGGCCGGACTGCGCCACGTGTCGCGTGACCTGGCGCTCGGCATCGTACGGGGCGGCGAAGGCGCCACCAAGCTCGTCGCCGTGACCGCAACCGGCGCTGCCAGCGACGACGACGCGCGCCGAGTGGCGCGCACCATCGCCAACTCGTTGCTCGTGAAGACGGCCATCCATGGCGCCGACCCCAACTGGGGACGCATCGTGGCATCGGCGGGCCGCTCGGGCGTCCGCTTCGACCTCGGGAGCGTGACCGTACGGGTCGGCGACGTCGTCCTGTTCGAGGACGGCTTGCCGCACGATGAACGGGCGGAGGAGGCCGAAGCCCTGTTGCGACAGGAGTCGATTGCCATCGCGATCGACATCGGCACGGGCGGGGCGGGCACGGCCACGATCTGGACGTGCGATCTCTCCGCCGAGTATGTACGCATCAACGGCGAGTACAGGACCTGAGCCCCATGCAGCGTGCACCAGCCGCGTCCTCCAAGGACTTCCTGTCACTGCTCGACCTCAGCCACGAGGCCCTCGACGCGCTCCTGTCAGTGGCGGCGCGGCTGAAATCCGAGCGCCCCCTGCGGGCCAGCGCGCCGACGGCGTCGTCCCTCGCCGGCATGCACGTGGCGATGCTGTTCGAGAAGCCGTCCCTCCGCACGCTTTCGACCTTCGAGATCGCGGTACGGGAGCTGGGGGGCAACACGCTGCACCTGCCGCGCGAGTTCGCCGACGGGGGCCGTGAGCCGCTCGAGGACGTGGCGCGCAACCTGGAGCGCTGGGTGGACGCGTTGGTCGTGCGGACGTTCGCCCAGTCGCGGGCGGCCACGCTGGCGGCCGCCGCAGGCTCCCTCCACGTCGTCAATGCCCTCACCGACGAGGAACATCCGTGCCAGGCGCTGGCCGATGCCCTGACCATGCTGGAGCGCTGGGGAGAGGTGCGCGGCCGTACGCTCGCATTCGTCGGCGACGGCAACAACGTCGCCACGTCGCTCGCGCACGTCACGTCGATGCTCGGCATGACGCTCCACATCGCATCCCCTGCCGGCTACGAGCTGCCAGACGCGGTGGTGGACGCGGCGGCCCGTGTGGCCCGCCACGGAGGCGCCGTCCGGCGGTTTGCCGACGCGCGCGACGCGGTGCGCGGTGCCGACGCGGTCTATACCGATGTCTGGACGTCGATGGGCCAGGAGCAGGAGGCTGGCCGGCGGCGGGCGCTCTTTGCGCCGTTCCAGGTCGATGCCGGACTCATGGCGGCCGCCGCTCCCGGTGCCCTGTTCATGCACTGCCTCCCCGCGCACCGCGGAGAAGAGGTGACGGCCGCCGTGCTGGAATCGGCTGCGTCGGTCGCGTTCGATCAGGCCGAGAACCGGCTGCACACGCAGAAGGCCCTGCTGCTGATGCTTCTCGGCTGAATCCCGCGACGGCCAGGCCCGGGCCGTGCCACGGTCACCGGCGGGGAGCCGGCTGGTCCGGGCAGGCCGGCCCCACCGACACGCCAGCCGCCTCGAGTCCCCTCCGAAGAGCCCTCGCCAGCTCGACCGCACCGGGGGTATCCCCGTGTACGCAAATCGTGTCGGGCACGAGGCGAAGCACGCCGCCGTCCACCGTCTGCACCTGGTGCTCGCGGACCATCCGGACCGCGCGGGCGACCACCTGCGCGGGGTCGGTGAGCACGGCCTCCGCCTGATCACGGGGCACGAGCGATCCGTCGGCCCGATACGAGCGGTCGGCAAAGGCCTCACCAACGGCGTGCAGTCCGGCCTCGGCGGCGGCCGGCAGCAGGCAGGAACCCGCCAGCCCGACGAGCGCGAGCCCGTCATCGACGCTGGCCACGGCGCGGGCGATCGCGGCGGCCAGGGCGCGATCGTGTGCGGCCATGGTGTAGAGCGCGCCGTGCGGCTTCACATGGCGCAGGGGCACACCCTCGAGTCTTGCCACCGCGAGGAGCGCGCCCACTTGATACGCCACCAGTGCCTCCACCTCCGGGGCGGACAGCGCCATCGGCCGCCTGCCGAAGCCCGGCCGATCGGCAAAGCCGGGATGGGCGCCCACCGCCACCTGCCACCGGCCGGCGCTCGCCACGGTACGGCGCATGGTGCCCGGGTCGCCCGCGTGCAGGCCGCACGCGACGTTCACGGAGGTGACGTGGGGGAGCAACCCGTCGTCACCACCGGCAGACGCCTGGCCGGACAACTCGCCCACATCGGCGTTCAGATCGACACGCATGACTGATCCGAAGTCACGGCTGTAATTCTTGCCCCCTCATTCGCGACAGTCCGTCGGGCGCCCAGGTGGAATGTCTGGGGTTTCCTCGTCCACTGACACGGCACGCGGGTTGCTCAAGAGAAGGGCGTCGGCCTGTGGTTTACGGCACGGCGCCGTAAATGCTGGGGGGAGCCAGGTCGACACTTCCTGGAAGGGGCGCTTCGGCGCCCCTTTCGGGGATTTACCTCCTCACCCTCTCCGCATCACCCCTCCGCTCCTTCGGGATACTCGAGCGCCAGCTTCAACTCCCGGGCAAGCGATTCCACCGTCGTGGCGCCCCGCGTCCAGGCCCCGTCGGTCTCGAAGCGCAGATCCCCGATACGCCGTCCCCACGGCGCAATGACCCGCCCGATGGCGCGGAAGTCGGCCCGGTCGGCGTGCTCCTGGTCCAGGCGCCGCACCACGTCGGGTGCCACCCGGATGAACGCCCGAAGTGCCGACACCGAACGGATGCTGTACTTGCGCCCGCCCCAGGCCGCCCCGAACACCACCGACACCTGCTTGAAGTAGTTCACGAAGAAGCGCCGGGCGTCTTCCCTGAAGTCGGCAGACTTACGGGGTCCACCGAACGCGTCGCTGGCAAACAGCCGCTTGAGTTCCTGGGCCAGCGGCGCCTGCGCGACGCGCCCGTGGCCGACGCCGAGCAGCTTGATCTCGCCGTGGAGAGGCGAATCCTCGCGGTCGTTCAGGGCCCGGACGACATCGTGGGCCGTGGCGAGCGCCTCGTCCCGGTACAGCTGTCGCCCGGAAAGGCTCACCAGGTGGGACGCGTTCAGGCGGGTGTGCTTGGCATTGATGGTCACGAACATCTGCACGACGTGATCTTCCGGCAGCCGGTCGAAGATGATGGCGGGCACCGTGAAGTCGGCCGACGGAATGTTCTCGATGTCGGCGTGCAGCGCGAGCAGCCGGTGCTGGCCGTCGATGGCCCGCAGGATGCCTTCGCGCTCAGGGACTTTGAGCCGGCCGAGCGAGCCGCCCGCATCGAGCGGCTCGAACGACAGTTTCTCGTCGCACGAGATGATGACCGCGCCTGGTATGGACGGCAGGTCGCGCGCCTGGCGGCACTGCTCGTAGTACTGCACCAGCTCGTCGATCTTGCGGCGGATGATCTGCCGCTGGTACGCCTTCTCGCTCGAGGCGATGCGGCGCTCGAGCAGATCCCAGTTCACCTTGGGTGTCGCCCGCTGGCGTCCGCCCCGGACCGGAGTCTGGCCGCTGCTGCCGTAGTGGAGCACTTCGAAGCGGACCAGCTTGTCGATGTCGCCGGCAGTCAGGGAGGCCTGGTAGAACTGGACCCCGAACTGCTGCATACGAATAGCAGCAACGTTGATCATGGGGACTCAGACGCTAGGAGCACGGCCGTTACGGCGGCGTCATGCCGCCTGAAGGTGGCGAATTGTACCGGCCTCCGCTCGTGCTCCACAACCCCGGCCATCGTTCCGGGAACGGGTCGATATCCGACCCGATCCGGCGCTGCGGGTGCAGACCTCAGCCGTTCGGATGGACCTCGAAGGCGACGGAGAGCTCGACCTCCGGCCGGAGCGATTGAAAGACCGAGCAGTACTTGTCGCGGGAGAGCTGGATGGCCCGCTCGACGGCGGCCGGCGGGACGTTGCCCGTGACGTGGAACTGCAGGACGGCGCTCGTCAGCCGCCTGGGTGGCTCATCCGCGCGGACGCCGTCGAGCGATGCCCGGAGCCCCTCCAGCGGATGCCGGCCCTTCAGCAGAATGGCCACGACGTCAGCCGCCATGCAGCCGGCGAGGGCCACGACGAGCAGCTGCATGGGGGACGGGCCCGCCGTACCCTTGCCATCGGTGACCAGGGCGCTGTCGCCGACGCGCGCGCCGAAGGCCAGATCGCCGGACCACAGCAGTTCGACACCAAGGGGGGGACGTGGATCCATGTGTCAGCGGGGCGGAATCGTCCAGAGGAATATGCGCCGGCCATTGACGTCCACCGTCTCGTCGGGCACCCAGTCGCCCATGTCGAAGGCGTGCGACACGATGCGGGTGCCCGGGCGGAGTTCGGAGCGGAGCGTGGGCATCAGCTTCAGATTGAGGGAGGGCAGCAGGTAGAGCGTGACGACGGTCGCCTCGCTGAAGTCGGTCGTGAAGAGATCCTGGTTGAGGAAGGTCACCCGGTCCGCGACGCCCGCGCTCTCGGCGTTTCCGTTGGCCTCGCGGATGCGCTGGGGATCGATGTCGATGCCCACGGCCCGGATGCCGAAACGCTGCGCGGCGGTCACCGGAATGCGCCCGTCGCCCGACCCGAGGTCGTACAGCACGTCGTCAGGCCCCACCTTCGCCAGCTCGAGCATGGCATCCACGACCTCCTGGGGCGTTGGCACGTAGATGACGTCGGGCGCCCTGGGCGCTTCGGCGGCATCGAAGTCGGGGGCCGGCTCCGCGAGGCCGGGGTCGGCAGCGGGTTCCGGAGTGGGTACTGTCTGCCGGGCGCAGCCGAGGCCGAGCGCCAGCGCGCATACGAGGGCGGCGGCAGGAGTTCGCAGCATCATCATGTCCTCGTCGTCCGGGATGTTGCGGATTATAGCCGGCGGCCCGAGGCCGCGACCACGTGCGGCGACCTGTGCGGGTGGCTGCTCACGCCTGCAGCGCAGGGACGGAGCCGGCGAGATAGCGCTCGAGCTCGCTCGCCGAGAACTGCACACCAGTGTAGAAGGGACCGAACTCCGCGAACCGGGCGCTGGCTTCGTCGAAGCGCATCTCGTAGATGAGCTTCTTGAACACCACCGGATCCTGCGCGAAGAGATCGACGCCCCATTCCCAGTCGTCGTAGCCGATCGACCCCGAGATGATCTGCGTCACCTTCCCCGCGTAGTGCCGGCCGATCATCCCATGCTCGCGCATCATCGCCGCGCGTCGCTCGAAACTCTCGGCGTACCAGTTGAACACTTCGCCGCGCCGCTTGTTCATCGGGTAGAAGCACACATACCGCGCGGCGGGCACGTCGATGAACAGCCGGCCCATCACCCGCTGACGCTGTGTCTCCATTTCGGCATCGAAGGCCCGCTCGAACTCGTCGCTGCCCGGGCGGTGCCGCGCCCCCACCTGCTCGTGCAGCTTCGCCGTCATGTCGTACATCCCGAGCTCGACGATCGAGACATACGACGTCGTGAGCTCGAGCGACTCGTGGAGTTCGGTGCGGGACAACGCGAGCTGCGCCTGCGCCAGGTCATCGAAGCTCCGCCGGAAGCAGATGACCATCAGGTCGGCCTTGTGTCCGAGCATCTGGACGAAGGCCGTGGCGCCAGCCTCGGGCCGGCCGATGGCGGTCCTGACCTCGTCGGCCAGCCGCGACAGCATCTCCGGAGACTGCCCCCGCAGCCGGTCCCAGCGGACCCGGTACATCAGGTGCAAGAGGCTCCAGCCCTCGAGAGTCTCCGGAATCAGCGGGTTGTGCATCCGCTCATGTTAATGCGCCAGGGCAGATTCGCCACACCGGGAAGCCGGCAGCCGCTCAGGCTTCACGCGCCGGCGCGGGTCGGCCCGACGCGTGGGCGGCAGCGGTGGTTGGCGCCCCGACAGCGGGACCGGCGAGCCGGGCCGTGACCCAGTCGCGGATGTCGGCGAGGATCTCGTACACGGTCGGGATGACGAGCAGCGTGAGCAGCGTGGACGTCAGCACGCCACCGATCACGGCGATGCCGAGGGGAGCCCGGAAATCTGCGCCCTCCCCTGCGCCGATGGCCACCGGAATCATGCCGGCGATCAGGGCGAAGGTCGTCATGAGGATGGGCCGCAGGCGGACGCGCCCGGCCTCGATGAGTGCTTCGCGGCGGCCGAGGCCCTGCGCCTCGGACCACTTGGCGAAGTCAATGAGGAGGATGGCGTTCTTGGCGACGATGCCCATGAGCAGCACCACGCCGATCATGCTCATCACGTTGAGCGTATCGCCCGTGGTCAGCAGCGCGAGCATGACGCCGATGAGCGAGAGGGGCAACGACAACAGGATGGCGAGCGGATCCACGAAGGAGCCGAACTGCACCACGAGCACGAAGTACATGAGCATCACCGCCACGCCGAGCGCGATGAGGACGGCGCTGAACGTCTCGGCCTGCTGTTCGGCCTCCCCGCCCTGACTGATGCTGTAGCCGGGCGGGAACACGACGCCGGCCTCGATCGCGGCCGTGATGTCGGTGAGCACCGCCGACAGGGGCCGCCCTTCCGTGTTGGCCTGCACGCTGATGACACGCGCCCGGTCGAGATGATCGATCCGCGCGGGGCCGACCGACGGGGTGACGCTGGCGATCTGGCCGAGGGGAATGGTCGTCTGCGTGTTCTGCGGACCGACGATGACGAGCGGGAGCGACTCGAGGTCGCGCACGAGCGTGCGGGACTCGGCTGCGAGCCGGACCGTCACGTCGCGCGTCTCGCCGGATGGATCGATCCAGTCGCCGGCGTCGATGCCGGCAAACGCGGGCCGCAGCGACTGCGCCACCTGCCCCACGGTGACGCCCAGGGAGCCGGCCAGCCCCCGATCGAGCTGCACGTCGAGTTCCGGCTTCTGTCCTCGCGTGGACAGGCCGACGTCCACGGCACCGGGGACGTCGCGCACGGCGGCCACGACCTCCTCGGCGAGCCGGTTCAGTTCGGCGATGTCCGGGCCGCGCACCTGCAGCTGGATCTGCTTCTGCCCGTCGGCAAACCCGCCGCCGATTGCGGCGGTGACGCCGGTCAGGCGTCCCGCGTCGCGGCGAATCGAGGCCGCGATGTCGGCCTGCGAGCGCACCCGGTCGGCCTTCGGCGTGAGCTTCACGAACACGGCACCCTCGTCGACGGCGTCGCCGCGCCCTCCCACGGTCGCGTAGGTGTACTGCACCTCGCCTTCGCGCGCCCTCGCCAGGATGGCGACCTCTTCGGCCTTGGCCATCGTGTACGCCAGGTTGGAGCCTGGCGGCGTCTCGAGCGTGATGGTGAATTCGCCGTCATCGGTGACCGGGAAGAATCCGCCGCCGATGAATCCCGCGGCGGGCAGCGCCAGCGCGCCGACGAAACTCAGCGTCGCCAGGCCGAGCATCGAGAAGCGGTGATCGAGGGCCCACGCGATCACGCTCTTGTAGCCCTCCGCCCGGCGGTCGAACCAGGCATTGAAGCGGCCGAGCACCCTCGACAGCCAGGCCCGCTCGTGCATCGCCATGTGCGGATCCGGCCAGTACGCCGACAGCATCGGATCGAGCGAGAACGACACGAACAGGGACACGAGCACCGACGACGCGATCGTCAGCGCGAACGGAGCGAACCACTGCTCGGAGATCCCGCCCATGAAGGCGATGGGCACGAAGACGACCACGATGGACATCGTGGTGGCCGTGACGGCGAGTCCGATCTCGTTGGTGCCCTCGAAGGCGGCCGTGTAGTGGTCCTTCCCCATCTCCACGTGGCGGACGATGTTCTCGCGGACCACGATGGCATCGTCGATGAGGATGCCGATGGCGAGCGACAGGCCGAGCAGCGACATGGTGTTCAGGGTGAAGCCGAACGCCCACACCATGATGAAGGAGGCGAGCACGGACACCGGCAGCGCCAGCCCGGTGATCACGGTGGAACGCCAGGAGTTGAGGAAGAGGAACACCACCAGGACGGTGAGCAGTGCGCCCTCGATGAGGGCCTCCTCGACATTGGCCACCGAGTTGGCGACGCGCACGCCGGCGTCGCGCACGACGCGCAGCATCACGCCGGGCGGCAGCGTCTGCTGGATGGCTTCGACCTCGATGCGGATGTCGTCTGCCACAGCCGTCGTGCTGTAGCCCTTGGACTTCCGGACATCGATGCCCACGGCCGCCTCGCCGTTGTACGACGCGCCGGATCTGGGCTCCTCCGAAGCATCGCGCACGTTGGCCACGTCGCCCAGGCGCACCAGCCGGCCGTTCGACTCGGACACGACCAGCTGGGCGAAGTCGGCGGGCGACTCGAGCCGGCCGCGGAGCCTGATGGTCCGCTCGTCGAGTTCGCCTGCCAGGCGCCCGACGGGCGAAGCGAGGTTCTGGCTCTGGAGCGCCTGCACGACCTGGCCGACGCTGACCCCCGACGCCTGGAGGTCGCGGGGCCTGATGTCGACGCTCAGTTCCCGCTCGACCCCGCCGACGACCGTCACGTCGGCGACCCCCGTGATGCCCCGCAGGCGGCGCGTGAGGTCGGGATCGGCCAGGCGTGTGAGCTCCGGCCCGGTCAGGCCCGGCGAGGAGAGGGTCAGCGACAGGATGGGCTGATCGGTCGGGTCGAATCGGGTGAGGATGGGCTCCTCGATCTCGAGGGGCAATTCGTTCCTGATGCCCGAGATCTCGTCCCGGATCTCCTGGGTGGCCTCCTGCAGGTCCTTCTCGAACACGAACTGCACGATGATGTTGCCGAAGCTGTCGAGCGCGTTGGACGTGACCTGGTCCACCCCGCTGATGCCCGACACCACCTCCTCGATCGGATCGATCAGCTCACGCTCGACCACGTCGGGCGAAGCCCCCGGATAGGGAATGGAGATCGACACGATGGGCGGCTGCACGTCGGGGAACTCGTCGGTGTCGAGCTGGAAGAGCGCCAGGACACCGAACACGACGAGCGCCAGCATCGTGACCACGGTGATCACCGGGCGCCGGATGGCATTGTCGGAAATGAACATGGGATGTGGTCCTGCTGATGTGGAAGTCGAACTCAGAGCCCCGCGTCGCCGGCGGCCACGGCTCGGTCCGGGGCCGGCTGCAGGCCCGGTGTCTCGACCTGCACGGCGGTGCCGGGCGTGATGCCCTGCGCCGGGCCGCGCAGGAGGACGTCGCCTTCGGCGAGCCCGTCGGTGACCTGCACCAGCTCGCTCCGGGCGTCCCGCAGTCCGACCGCCACGTCGACCCGTTCGGTTCGCCCGTCGCGCACCCGCACCACCCAGGGCGTGGCGCCGGACTCGTTCACCACGTTGCCCGGCACGACGATACCGTCGGCCGTGTCCGTCACTACCCGGCCTTCAGCGAAGAGTCCGGCGAGGAGCTGACCGCCTTCGTTCGGGATCGAGACATAGATCGGCACCTGACGGGTCGTCGGGTCCGCCTGTGGCGCGATCCGCACGATCCGCCCGTCGAACGAGCGGTCATACCCCCGCACCCGGAACTGGACCGGCGTGCCCACCGCGAAGGCGCTCAGCTCGTCGGACGGCACGGAAGCCTCGAGCCGCATCGATGACGGATCGATCAGCGTGAACAGCGCCGTGCCGGGGCTCACGACGTCTCCCGCACCCACCGCGCGGTCGGAGATGACTCCGGTGAACGGCGCACGGATCTCGGTGTCGGCAAGCTGTCGCTCTGCGGATGCCAGGCGTGCACGGGCCTCGGCCACCTGCGCCTCGGCCGTCGTGACACCCCCGCGTGCCACATCCAGATCCCTCGCCGCCACGGCCCCGGCCTCCACGAGCTGCTCGATGCGCCCCGCCTCGCGCCGCGAGAGATCCAGCTGACTCTCGGCCGACCGTACGGCCGACTGGGCGGACAGCCGTGCGTCCTCGAGGGTCCGGGCCTCGATGCGGGCGAGGAGCGTGCCGGCCCGCACCGTCTGCCCTTCCTCGACCATCGCTTCGATGATGGCCCCGCCCAGCTCCGCGCGCACGGTGGCCTCGCGCTCCGGGCGGAGCTCGCCGGTCACGATCGGCCCGACGACGATCACGTCGCGCCGGGCGCGCACGACGTTTTCTCCCGAGACCTGCACCCGCGTCGACGTCTGGGCCGTCGGGTCCTCGGCTGGCGGAGCGCCCGACCCGCATCCGGCGACGAACGCCATCGCCAGGAGAGCCGCCGCCGGGTATGTCACTCGTGCAGCCATCACTGTCTCCCTCCGGTCTGCTGGGCGCCCGGCTGGGTGGTGGCGGACGCGAACTGTGCGTTCTGGTTCTGGTTGGCGGGCTGCTGCGCAGGGCCCGCGGGAGCGGCAGGTGCCGCCCCGCCGCCGGTGCCAAGTGGCAACCCCGGCAGCAACGCCAGCCGGGCACGGGCCACCTGGAGATCGCGGGCGGCCTGCGCGCGGTTCGCCTCGGCCTGCTGCAGCAGGAGGCGCGAGTCCGACAGCTCCAGCTGCGTGGACAGCCCGGCCTGGAAACGCACCTCGGCAATGCCGTAGGCCCTGGATGCCTGTTCGATCGTGCCCGCGGTCGACTCCCAGGCCGCACGTGCGGCGATGAGTTCGGCGAGTGCGGACCGGCTGTCGAGTTCCGCCAGTTCCTCGACCTGACGGAGGCGGGCCTGACTCTGTTCGAGTTCTGCGCGTGCCACGAGTGCGGTGCCTCTCAGTCGTCCGCCGGTCAGGAGCGGGAGCTGCACGTTGGCACCCACCGTCCAGTTGGTGCGCAGGCTGCTGAAGCCCCAGAGGAAACCGGTGGGATAGGAAACGCGCCCGTACGTGGAGGTCAGGGTGACACTGGGCTTGCGCTCGGCGAGCGCGGCGTCGAGCGCGGCCTCGCTCGAACGGACTGCGACGCCCGCTTCGAGCACAGCCGCCCGCTCCGGCAGCAGCTGTGGGCCGGCCTGCACCACGGGCTGGATTGGGTCCGCGGCGGCCATCAGCATCGCCTCCACCGATGTCACCCGCTCGGCGAACACCGGCGCTGGCGGCAGGTCGTCGCCAGACAGGTCATCGGCCAGGCGCAGGTCGGCCGCGGCCGGCAGTTCGAGCCGTTGCTTGAGCCTCAGCATCGCCAGGTCGCGATTGACCCGTTGGCGAATGAGGGCTGGGCGCTGGTTGTCCCGATTGACGCGCGCACGCAGGAGCTCGAACTCCGGCTGGGTTCCCGCCCGGAAGCCGGCCTGTGTCCTGAGCAGGGTGGCCTCGGCCTGCTCGAGGGTCGCTTCGGCAATGGCTACGAGACGGTTGCTCAGCACGGCGTCGTAGTACGCCTGGGTCACGTCGAACAGGAGCTGGGCACGCGCACCCGTCAGCGCGAGCGCGGCAGCGTCGCCGCCCGCGCGCGCGAGGGCCTGCTGGGCCTCGAGGCGCCCGCCCGAATAGAGCGTCTGGGACAACGCGAGCGTGACGCGCCACGTATTCGCCCGCCCGAACGGCAGGGCGTTGGCGTTGGTGCCGCCCTGCCCGCCACCGAAGGGATCGCCGCCCACGGCGCCGCAGTCGATCGCGCGCTCGATCTCGGTGACGCGGGCGTCGAGGCTCGCGGTGGGGTCGATCGCGAACGGATCGCAGGCTGGCGCGCCGCCGCCGGTGCCACCGAACAGGCCCTGGAATTCCGTGGCGAGGGCGCGGTCGTAGCCGCCGGACAGATTCAGCTGTGGGAACAGTCCGCTGCGAGAGATCACGTCGGCGCCCTCGGCGCGCCGGACGCCCGCCTGCGCGACAGCAATCGACTCGCTGCCAGCCTCGGCCATGTCGAGCACCTGCTCGAGAGTGAGCGCCGGGGGGGGCGCCTGCTGGGCCGCGGCCGGCCATGCGGCGGGCCCGAGCAGCAGTACCCCGGCCGCGACACAGGGAAGGGCCCGCGCGAGAGGTCCACGAGTTGTGCGCATACGTCTCAAGACGCTCCTCAGTCTCTGCTTGGGTCCTCGATGCCGATGGCATCGAGGAAGAGGTCGATGTACAGGCGTGGTGCGTCCTCGGCCGGCTCGGGAAGCCGGTCGGTGAGGATGTCCCGGCCGATGGCGTCTGCGAAGAGGGTGCCGAGCAGCATCGACGCCGCCGCCCGCACGTTCCAGACGCCGCGTGAGAAGCCGCGCTCCTTGAGGCGTGTCAGGTATCGCTCGAGCTGCTCGCCCGCGGCCGAAGGGACGCGGCGGGGCATCGATTCCACGTCGGGATGGCCTTCCATTTCGCCGATCGCCATGCGGATGTGCGCACGCGCCTGGAAGAGGTGCTGGTAGTGCTGCTCGGCCCAGACGAGCAGCTCCGCCTTCGGATGACGTGGCAGGTCGGGCAGTGTGGGCACCGGCACGCGGGAGGCGTTCCAGCACATGGCTTCTCGGATGAGCGCTTCCTTGGAGCCATATTGGCGGAAGAGCGTCACCTCGTTCACGCCGGCCTCTTCGGCTATGCGCCTGGTGGTGGCGCCGCGCCAGCCGGCTTCGGTGACCACGCGGACCGTCGCTTCGAGGAGCTGCTCGCGGATATCGGTGCGTTCCATGCGTTCCTGGTACTGCTGTCCTGGCGTGACATGCGCGGCCACCCCGCCTGTCGGGGCGTATCCGGCCTGTGGAATCCGAGGTGGCCTTGTGCAAGCAAGCACTTGCTTGCACATCATGACCTCTCCAGGGCTTGTAAGCAAGTGCTTGCTTGCCGTAGGACGCGTTTCCGTGTGCCCGGGTTCCCGCCTGGCGGTTTTGGCGCAGTGACCTCAGTGCGGGGCGCCATGCGGGACGCCAGGTGTGAAGGCGTCGGCGTGGAAGGGCCGGCCTCGCGGTTTCAGCCTGAATCTGAGCCGAAGGCCAGCTCGTCGAGCTGTGGGAGCACCACCTCGGCCCGTCCGGCCAACGCCAGGTCGACACCCCCCGACGCCACCGTCCTTTCAGGGTTGATCTCCACCGTGAAGGCCCCGTGCTCGCGGGCCATCCTCACCAGCCCCGCGGCAGGATGAACGAGTGCCGAGGTCCCGACCGCGAGGAACAGGCGGCAGCGTGTCGCGCCGACGGCATCGGCCAGGGCATCGGCGGGCAGGGACTCGCCGAACCAGACGACGGCCGGGCGCGCCGGCCCCCCGCAGTGCGGGCAACGAGGGGGCATCACCGGTAGCGGCACGCGCAGATCAGGCCAGGTTGGTGGCGCGGCCGCGCAGCCGTTCCTGCAGGCGAGTTCCCACAGGGAGCCGTGGAGTCGTACGAGCCGGGTCGTGCCGGCGCGCACGTGCAGGTCGTCGACGTTCTGCGTCACGATTCGGACGTCGGCGTCCGGACGGCACGACCAGCCGGCGAGCACGCGGTGGGCGGCATTCGGCTGCGCCTCGGCCACGAGCGCGCGACGCCACGCATACCACTCCCAGACCAGGGCCGGATCCTGGTCGAATGCCTCCGCGGTTGCGAGCTGCTCTGCCGGAAACGACCGCCACAACCCAGCCTGCCCGCGGAACGTGGGCACGCCGCTCGCCGCGGAGACACCGGCGCCGGTGAGGACGGTGATGGCGCCGCCAGCCCGGATGGCAGCCGCGAGCGCGTCACGCTGCAGGTCCCTCATCGGCGACGTCCCCGCCAGGCGGCCGACACCCGCGCGGGAAGCCGACACGAAGGCGTGCGGATTCGGCGCGCTCTGTGACCGGTCCGCACGTGCGCGGTGCACGCACAGGCGCAAAACGGCCATCCCGCACGGCTCTGCTCGTCGCGCAGTCCGGCACGCAAGCTGCAATTCGGAACGGCATGCGACCTCAATTCGATCCCTCCCGACTGCTGGCGGAATACGAAGACGACCTGCTGGTGGCCGAGATCACGCAAATGCTGCTCGACACCGCGCCAGGCCTGCTCCGTACCATCGAGGAGGCCGTAGCCGCAGACGACGCCACCGCCCTCAAGGCTGGCGCGCACCGGCTGCGGGGGTCGGTCGCCACGTTCGGCCTCGACTCGGCCACACAGGCGACGCTCGACCTCGAGCGGCTGGCTGCGAGCGGCCAGATGGCCAGTGCGCCCGCCGTGGTGGCCGGTCTCACGCGGGACGTCGGGATCCTCTGCGCCGGGGCACGCAGCTGGCTTGCCACACGCGCAGCCGCCGCCTCCTGATCGACCGGGCCGCCACCGCGCGCCCGGCCCTTCCCCCCGACGCTCCGGCTCCGGGTATTCTCTTGTGGATCACCACCCTGCGGACACCACGTCCGTGCGGGTGGGTGACCGGGACGCCCGTGTCCCCAGGAGCAGCCAGTGGAACCCAACACGATGCGGCGGATCGACTTCTGGGTCGGCGTCCCGCTGTGCTTCGTGGTCACGCTCGCACACCGCCTCGGCCAGTGGCTGGGAGGGACGCGTCGCCCGCAGGACCAGCCGAAGCGCGTGCTCTTCATCCAGCTGGCCGAAATGGGCACGATGGTCGTGGCGGCCCCCGCGCTGCGCAAGGCCCGCGAGCTCTTCCCGGACGCGACCTTGCACTTCCTCTGCTTCGACCAGGCCCGGCCCAGCCTGGAGATGCTGGGAATCCTCGACCCGAACGACATCCTCACCATCGACAGCCGATCGCTGTCGTCCGTGCTCCGGGGCACGCTGGCGTTCATGCGCAGTGCGCGGCAGCGGCGCATCGACACGGTGATCAATCTCGAGAGCTTCGTCCGCTTCAGCAGCCTCCTGTCCTATCTGGCGGGCGCCCCGACGCGCGTGGGCTTCCACCGTTTCACCCAGGAGGGGTTGTACACCGGCGACTTTCTGACGCACCGCGTGCTCTACAACCCGCACGTGCACGCGGCCACGACCTTCCTCGACCTCGTGCACGCGCTCGTCGAGCCGCCGGGACAGATTCCGTCGGTCAAGCGCACCTATGCCGAGGACTCGTACGCCGTGCCGACCATCACCACCGATGCGGCCGCCGAGCGGGCCATCCGCGGGAAGCTCGCCGGACACGCCCCCGAGGCCGCCACGGCGAGCCGAATCGTGGTCCTCAACCCGAACGCCAGCAACCGCTTCCCCATGCGGCGCCTGCCCCTGGACTCGTACGCGGAACTCGCCTCGCGCCTGCTGGAGGACCCGGACCTCTGCATCGTCATCACGGGGGTCGCCAGCGAGAAGCCCGATGCCCGCTACATCGTGGAGCGCGTGCGTTCGCCCCGGGTGATCGACATGACCGGCGAGACGACGATGACCGAGCTGCTCCATCTCTTCGACATCGCGCAGGTCCTGGTCACCAACGACTCGGGACCGGCCCACTTCGCCTGCCTCACACGGGTCCACGTGATCGTGTGCTTCGGCCCCGAGCACCCGGACCGGTACCGCCCATTGACCCCGCGCTCCGACGTCGTGCACACACGGCTCTCGTGCAGCCCGTGCGTGAGCCCCTTCAACCAGCGACTCACCTCCTGCAACGACAACCAGTGCCTGAAACGTGTGCGCGTCGACGACGTGTACGCGCTCGTGCGGCGCCGCCTGGACGGCATGCCGGCCGGCGCGTGAGCCGGGACCGGCGCCACGGCCCGGGCGCGCCACTCTCAGCGTGCCGGAACCTCAGCGTGTTGGCACCGAGGGCACCGGGGTTGCCGTGCCGAAGAACAGGGCATTGAAGAGGAATCGGAACGTGCCGTGCGGCTGGGCGCGAAACGCCACATCGGGCCCGAAGAGCACCACGTGTCCACGTCCGAGTGGCACGTCCACGGCCATGGCAGTACCTTGCAGCAGCCCCTGTCCCCAGGCCCATCCGCTGCGGAGCGGCGTGGCGCTGGCGAACCACGCGACCTGGCGGCCAGGGCCGTTCCCGTCGAGCCTGAACACAGGGCTGTTGTCGTAGAACACGTCGACGTCCGGCTCGAACCCGTACCCGAGCGGGAGCGTGTTGTCCACCCGAGCCCTGAGCACCGAGCCGGGCACGTAGAAGCGGTCGGCGCCCACGGGTCTGGAGCGCCCGCCGAAGCCAGCCTCCGTGAGCCCGTTCGAGACGGACAGGCGGAGAAGGTCGGCCACGACGGTGGACCCTCCCATCGCGATCAGGGTGCCGCCCTCCTCGACGAACTGCCGCAGGTGCGGCAACGTGCGGGTGCTGGTCACCGAGCCCACGACGCCCCGATACGCGGCGGGGACGTCGGCCGGGAGCGGACCGGGAGCGGCGTCGCGTGGAGTGACCGCGCCGTCGGGCAGGATCAGCACGTCGTACTTCGCGCGCAGGCCACCGGCATCGAGGCCGGGCGGATAGACCACCTCGAACGGGAACTCGTACTGCTCGAGGAGATAGCGGAGCCAGCCGCTCGACACCGACCCGCCATAGGTATCCCAGAGGCCGACCCGCACCGGGGCGACGCGCAGCGCCTCGCCTGCCGGCGGGATCCGTGTGCCGGTCACGGAAATGCCGAGCTCCGCAGCGGCCTGTCGCAGCAGCGCGAGCACGCCGGGTCGGGCGGGCACGAACATGGCCCCCGTCCCGCCCGGCGCGCCACCGGAACGCCGGTCAGCCGGCCAGTACACGGCATGGCCGGCGGCCAGGAGGCGATTGACGGCCACGAAGGCGTCGTTCTGGTGGTGGCTCAGGAGGAACCCGCTGGCGCCGTCCACCCCGCGGACCGGTCCTGGAGGCACGGGCGCGACCGCGCCCGACAGTTCCACGAAGGGGCCGTCGAAACCGTCCAGGACACGATCGAAGCGGACGCCCATCTGAAACGCGAGCGTCCACCCGGCGGCGTCGTAGGGCGGTGTCGGGGGTGCTCCGGGCGAGGGCCGGTCGTCGGGGTGATCCTGCGGCTCGAACATGTCGAGCACGTGGGCCCGAAATGCCTGGGCGGTCTTCACGACGTAGGACCCGGCCGGATAGCGCCGGCCAGCGGCCTCGAAGGCGGCCGAGGCGCGCAGGACGGTCACGCCATTCTTGAGCAGCGCGTCGACGAACTTGGTGGCCGTGGGAAAGTCGGGCTGGTCGGCGGGCAGGATGTAGCCACGCGGATCCCGGAGCCGCGGGTCACGCAGTGCCTGCTCGAACCGGATCGCGGGCTGTGGCGTCTCGTCCAGGCCGGTCCGCGGCCGGGTGGATCCGCCGGACACGCCGAAGGCCTGGAGCCTCCGGGGTGTGGTGGTCCACGAATCGGTACTGCCCCTGGCGATCGCCCGAGCGCCCATCCGGTAGGCATTGAGGAGGAGCGTCTCCCGATAGCGCGAGGCCAGGTCCAGGACGGCCCGATTGGCGGTCATCGAGTACTCGATCGACTGCCTGAAGCGCCATGTCTGCGGAGGGATGGGCAGCGGCAGGTCCCCGGCCGGCAGCTGCCGTTCGGGCACGAACGGGATACGGATCGGCGTGGGGCTCCCGATGATCTCCGTCAGCAGGCCGATCTGGTTGTGGAAATAGGCCGTGGTGCGCAGCCCGCCGTTCCACCACGTGGAGTACGTGGCGCCCAGGCGGGTGGTGACGCCCCCCTTGCCCTCGGCGACGAACCGGGCCTGCATGGCCGACCCCACCATGTCGATCATCGCGGGCACCAGGGGGTCGAGCGCGTAGTTGAACGGGTCGCGGAAGGGCGGAGCGAACATCACGGTCCCCATGGGGCCGGTCTGGTGATGGTCGTAGACGATCTGGGGAAACCACTCCCGGTAGAGGACCCGGTTGATGTTGGTGGTCTCGGGTTGACTCGAGAGGAAGAAGTCCCGGTTGTTGTCGTGTCCGATGTACTTGTGGTACAGCCGCGGCACGTGTGCCAGCGAACGCCGGCGGGGGTCGGGCTCCTGCATGTACCAGTCGGCCACGAGCGCGTGGCCGTCCGGATTCGCATGGGCGACGAGCACGATCACGTCGCGCAGCACACGGAGCGTCTCGGCATCCGAGCGGCTCACGAGCTGATACACGAGTTCGATGAGCTGCTGGCTGCCCACCACTTCGTCGGCATGGATCCCGCCGTCGATCCACACCACGGCCTTACCCTCCGCCGCCAGCGCCCTCGCCTCGGCGTCGGTCAGGCCGGACGCGGTGGCGAGCCGTCGCGAGATGGCACGGTACCTGTCGAGCCGGGCGTGGTTTTCGGGCGCGGTGACCACGGCCATCCACTGGGAGCGTCCCTCGGCCGTCGAGCCGATGTCGACGAGCGACATCCGGGGAGACTGCCGGTCCAGCACACGCCAGTACTCCTCGAGCTGCGCGTACGTGGCCAGGAAGTAGTCGTCCCCGATATCGGCACCAAACTGCTGGCGTGGCGAGGTGAGCGCCCCAGCCACCTGGGCGGCCGGGGTCAGGGGCTGGAGCGCGGTCGCAAGCAGCAGCGCGACAAGGACGCCGAGGCCCGCGCGCGGCGTCAGCCGTGTCCCTGTCGCCGACTCCCGCGTGCTCGCGTGCTCCACCGCCGGTATGATAGCGAACCGTTGCGCATCGCTCACATTCCCCCGCCGTTCCGGCCCGGCGCGCCTGGCCAGCCGGACGCGGCCCTGCCGGTCGCGCGGCCTCGCCGGCCTAGCGCCACCACCCTGCCCGAGATGGCCCAGGTCGCCTCGTGATGAAGGTCCTCAGCTGGAACGTCAACGGCGTGCGTGCCCGGCAGGCGGAGCTGCAGGCCATCGTGGAGCGCGAACGCCCCGCCGTCATCTGCCTCCAGGAGCTCAAGGCGTCGCCAGAGCAGCTTCCCGTGTGGGTCGTCGAGATGGAGGGCTACTGGTGTTACTGGCATGGGGGCAAGGGGTACTCCGGGGTCGGCCTGCACGTCAGCAAGACCCTCTGTCCGGAGAAACCGGACTTCCACCACCCGACGTTCGACTTCGAGCATCGCCTGGTGACCGTCCATCTGCCCCAGGCCACCATCGCGTCGGTCTATGTGCCGAACGGGGGCAAGGACTTCGACGCCAAGCTCCGCTTCCTCGAAGCGCTCGACGCCTGGGCCGATGCGCAGCAACAGGACGGACGCCCGCTCATCGTCTGCGGGGACCTGAACGTGGCCCGTACGGACATGGACGTACACCCGAAGGAGCGCAAGCCGCGCGTCATCGGCCAGCGTCCCGAAGAGCGCGCCCTGCTCGAGCGGCTGATCAGCCGTGGGCTCGACGACGTCCAGCGGCGGCTCCACCCCGACGACGCGGAACTGTTCACGTGGTGGGCGCCGTGGCGCAACCTCCGGGCCCGCAACATCGGCTGGCGGATCGACTACGTGCTCGCCTCGCGCGCACTGGCGGAGCGGGCGTCCACTTGCACTGTAGAGCGTGAGACCGGCACGAGCGATCACGGTGCGCTCGTTGCGGTCTTCGACGTGCCCACATAGCGCCCAGCACCGACGGCACGCGTCTGCCGTGGCGTCTCAACGGCACTCCGTCGCGGCCCCCTTCGCGACGGGCGGCGCTGCCTGTCCCGCGTCGGTCTCGGCGCCGGCGTCGACTGTCCGACCCGGGCCGCCACGCGTCCCCGCTCACCGTTCAGCGCGACTCCAGCGGCGTGCCAGCACCACGGCATCGGCCTGGTGCACGAGGCGGAGATCGGTGACGCGGATGGCCTCGGTCACCAGACGCCGCGCGCCCCGGTCCGACAGGTCGTCGTGTCGCACCTCGCCGAGCAGGCGGCCCGTCTCCACGCAGAGGACGGCCAGCACGGCCTCGAGGCCGCGGAGGATCGTGCGAAGGCCCTGACCCTGGTACGCACACCAGTTCGCGAAGGCATGCGCGGCAAGGAAGCGGTTCACGGCCCGGCGGTGCGCCGGCCGCTCCAGGAGTTCGCGCGAGCCGGGCCGCCAGCTCGGCGCCGGCGGCCTGAGGTCCTCCGGGATGGCCGCGCGCACTTCCTCGTAGCGGGCCAGCATGGAGGCGGCCGACAGGGCCTCGGTGGGCGCGGCGTCCTCGGCACCCGCAGGACCGGCCGCGCCAGAGGCGCGCGGCCACGATGGCAGTGTCTCGAGCGCAGCAGCGAACGGTCCATGGCCGGGCTCCCACCTTCGCAGGACCTCGACGTGGGCGCTCAGCGCACGCAGGACGGCCGAGGGTGCCTCGTCGGCACCGAACGCGCGGATGACGTGGGACTCCCATGCCGCGTAGGCCGGCAGGTCCAGGAGCATGCGCGGGTGCAGCAGGGGCGGCAGCGTGTCGGTGGCGTCGAGGCCTTCGAGTCCGTCCCCGGCCGGGAAGGCGCGTGGCGACTCGATAATCGCGAGCGGGAGGTCGTCCCGCCACAGCAGATCGGCTGCCGTGGGGCAGAAGTGGGACAGGACCACGAACACGCCCCGACCGTCACGCAGCACCACGCGGGGGAAGTGGCGGCAGCTCGACGGCAGGGCCGCTTCCCCCTCCGAGACCTGCACGAGGCAGCGGTGCGCTCGGGCGTCGTGGAACGCGCACGCCCCGTCGGGCGTGCGGGCGAGCACGGCGCCCGCGCCGGGAGGAAGGGGCGGCTCGGTCACCAGGGGCACCGGCTCGGAAGGCAGGCGCCCGGCGGCGACCGCGGCGCGGATCAACGGCACCAGGACGGGCTCGACCGGGATGTCCCAGCCAGCCCGGCAGCACGCGCCCCGGTTGGCGCATCCGTAGGTGGCGTGAGTGCCAAGGGCGTACACACGCAAGTTATTGTCCAGACTCAGCTTGTGATTCGTACACAACTATTACAGACCAGGTCCGTGACACCTGCTATCGTGCGCCGATACACCTGGATGTCAACACCAACCTTGTTGAGGGATTCTTACTGATGGGCGCACCGGCACTCATGTACGGCCGCAGGTATTCAAACGGCATCAACTGGATCACGGTCATCGCGATGACCGCGTTCCACATAGGGGCCGTGGCAGCCTTCTTTTACATCGACGCCGGCGCCATCATGGCCGCGGTCGTCCTCGCGTTCGCCTCGGGCTCGCTCGGCATCGGGATGGGTTATCACCGCCTACTCACCCACCGCGGCTACAAGACGCCGAAGTGGATCGAGTACTTCCTGACGGTGTGCGGCACGCTCGCCCTCGAAGGGGGTCCGATCTTCTGGGTGGCCACGCACCGGATTCACCACCAGAAGTCGGACAAGGAGGGCGACCCGCATTCGCCGCGTGAGGGCACGTGGTGGGCACACATGGGCTGGATCATCAGCGGCCATGGGCTGCACCACGACGCCACCGTGCTCTCCCGGTACGTGCCCGATCTGAGCCGCGACCGGTTCCACGTGTGGATCTCGAAGTGGCATTGGGTGACGAACGTCGTCGTCGGCCTTGCGCTGCTCGCCTACGGCGGGATCCCCTACGTGCTGTGGGGCGTCTTCTTCCGCACCACCTGGGTGCTGCACGTGACCTGGTTCGTCAACTCGGCGACCCACAAGTGGGGGACGCGGCGGTTCAAGACCCGTGACGACTCGACCAATCTCTGGTGGGTCGGCATCCTGGCCTTCGGCGAGGGCTGGCACAACAACCACCACGCGCATCCGGTGTCGGCCCGCCACGGCCTGGCCTGGTACGAGTTCGACATCAACTGGATCGGCATCAGCATCCTCCGCATGCTCGGTCTGGCCTGGGACGTGAAGGTGGCCAAGGTGGCCCTGCCGATGACCGAGGACCAGCTCCTGCCCAGCGAGGAAGCGGTCGCCTGACGGCTGTGCGACGCGCGAGGCCGGACGTCCCGTGGGGCGTCTGGCCCCGCCCGAAACGCACTAGAATCGGGGCGTGACGCGGCGCCAGCGAGCCACCATCTTCTTCGTCACGCTCTGCGTCCTGCTGGTCGCGGCCGCGGTCTCCCTCAACATCGGCTGGATACTCATCAACGCCCGGCGCGTCACGCCGCTCGTCCTGGGCATCGTCCTCTTCGCGCTGATCATCGCGGGCCTGATCGTGTACACGGTCTTCCTGGTCCTCGAGATCCGGCGAAACGAGCAGCACGACAGCTTCATCAACGCGGTCACCCACGAACTCAAGACGCCGCTCGCGTCGATTCGCCTGTACCTGGAGACCCTGCAGTCACGCGAGGTGGACGAGGCGCAGCGTCAGGCTTTCTACCGCATCATGCTGGCCGACGCCGAGCGGCTCCACCATACGGTGGACCAGGTCCTCCGCGCCGGCGCCGTCGGGCAGCGCCGGAAGGTGACCGTCAAGGCCCCGGTGGACATCGGCCGGTTGACACGCGAGTGCGTGGATCTCGCCCTCGTGCGACACCACCTCACCGCTGACGCCATCGCATTCGAGTTCCAGGACGGCTCCCCCCTCACCGTCGAGGGCGACGCGGAGGCCCTGCGCACCGTCATCGCGAACCTGCTCGACAACGCCGTGAAATACTCCACGGCACCGGTGCGCGTCGAGGTGGCCGTCCGTGCGCCCGCCCCCAACGCGGTCTGGGTACGGGTCCGGGATCGCGGCGTGGGCATCCCCCGAACGCAGCTCAAGCGCATCTTCAACCGCTTCTACCGCGTGCAGGCGAGGGGCCTCAAGCATGTGAAGGGCACGGGCCTCGGCCTGTATCTCGTGCGCTCGATTGCCCGCGCGCATGGCGGGCGCGTGTTCGCCCAGAGCGAAGGCGAGGGCCAGGGCGCCACGTTCACCCTGGAGCTGCCGCGAGGCGCAGGCTCGTGAGCCGAATCCTCGTCGTGGACGACGAGCAGCACATCGCCGACGGCCTTCGGTTCAACCTGGAGGCGGAAGGGCACGAGGTGCTGATCGCGACACGGGCGGCCGACGCCATCACCCTGTTGATCGACACGGGTGAGGGCGTGGACCTGGTCGTCCTCGACGTGATGCTGCCCGATGGTGACGGCTTCACCGTGGCCACCACGCTCCGGGCCGCCGGCGTGTTCGTCCCGGTGCTCATGCTCACAGCCCGCGGGCGCCCCGAGGACGTGCTGAAGGGCTTCGAGGCGGGCGCGGACGACTATCTCTCCAAGCCCTTCGAGCTCAGCATCCTGCTCGCGAGGATTCACGGCCTGCTGCGGCGCCGTCAGTGGAACGAGGCCGGCGCGCCCGACTCGGGCGGCGCCGGGGCCACGCCGGGCACCGGCGACCCGGTGCCCGACGTCTACACGTTTTCGGACCGTACGCTCGACTTCGGGGCCATGGAGCTCCACGCCCGGGGACGTTCGTTCAGGCTCACTCTCATGGAGTGCGGTCTGCTCCGGCACCTCGTACGCAACGCCGGGCGCGCCGTGTCCCGCCGGACGCTGCTCGAGGAGGTGTGGGGGCTGCACGAGGAGACCGACACCCGCGCCATCGACAACTTCATCGTGCGGCTGCGCCGCTACATGGAGGAGTCGCCCTCCTCCCCGGAGTTCCTGCTCACCGTGCGGGGCGTCGGCTACAAGTTCGTGCCGGAGGGCGGGAAACAGGCGGTCTAAGATGTGGACATGGCCGCCAGCGACACCATCGAAGCCCAGGGTCACCTGATCGACTCGGGGCTGCTCTCCGCGATCTTCGACAAGATCATCGAATTCAACGCCTCGTACGAGGTGCTCACGTTCGACATCGGCAGGACCAACGACGATGTCTCCCGCATCGAAATGCGGATCACCGCGTCCGACGAGGCCGAACTCGCCGACATCCTGCAGCAGCTCACGACGTTCGGGGCACATCCGGTCCGGGAGGAAGACGCCCTGATCAAGCCGGCGGAGAAGGACCGCTGCGTGCCCGACGACTTCTACTCCACCACCAATCACCGCACGCACGTCCGGGTCGGTGGTCGCTGGGTGGAGGTCGAGCAGCAGCGGATGGACGCGGTGATCGTGGTCACGGGCACACGGGCCACCTGCCGGAAGCTGCGGGACGTGAAGGCCGGTGAGCCGGTCGTGTGCGGCCATTCCGGCATCCGGGTGACGCCGGAGTTCCGCGAGCGCGACCGCCTCGGCTTCACGTTCATGAGCAACGACGTGTCGTCGGAGCGGCGGGTCGAGGGTAGCGTGGCGCGAATCGCCGACATGATGCGCGAAGTGCGCCAGGCGGGCGGCCGGATCGCCGTGGTCGCCGGACCCGTCGTCGTGCACACGGGCGGGGTCGAGCACTTCTCCGACCTCATTCGGGAGGGCTGGGTGGATGTCGTGCTGGCGGGGAATGCGCTGGCCGTGCACGACATCGAGTACGCACTGTCGGGCACCTCGCTCGGCATCGATCTCAAGAAGGGGGCGCCCGTCGAACAGGGGCACCGCAACCACATGGCTGCCATCAACGCGGTGAACCGCGCGGGAGGCATCCGCGAGGCCGTGGAGACCGGCGTGCTGCGATCGGGCGTCATGTACGAGTGCGTGAAGCACGGCGTGGCGTTCGTGCTGGCGGGCAGCATCAGGGACGACGGTCCCCTGCCGGACACGGTGATGGATCTGGTCCAGGCGCAGGAGCTTTACGCGAAGGCGCTCGCCGGCAACGTGCACCTGGTGCTCATGCTGTCGTCGATGCTGCACAGCATCGGCGTGGGCAACATGCTGCCGTCGTGGGTGCGTGTGGTGTGCGTGGACATCAACCCCGCGGTCGTCACCAAGCTCAGCGACCGTGGCTCCACGCAGACGGTAGGCGTGGTGACCGACGTGGGCCTGTTCCTGCATCGCCTGGCGGAGAGCCTTCGAGGCTGATGAGGCATAAATAACTCATTCAATGGCACTTACGCGCGGATAAAGCCGTGCTATCCTGATTCGACCATGGGCATGCGCATCCTGCTCTTCCTCGCGACCAACCTCGCCATCATCGTCACGCTCTCGGTCGTGATGAGCGTGCTCGGCATCGGCGGCTACGTCGGGCCGGGCGGCCTCGACTACCAGGCCCTGGCGGTCTTCTGCCTGATCTGGGGCATGGGCGGCTCCTTCATTTCGTTGCAGATGTCCCGCTGGATCGCCAAACGCGCCACCGGGGTTCGTCTGGTGGACGGACGTTCCGGACAGGCCGAACTCGACTGGCTGTACGAGACCGTCTCGCGACTGACGAAACAGGCCAATCTGCCGATGCCGGAAGTGGGTATCTACGATTCCCCTGAGGTGAATGCGTTCGCGACCGGACCGAGCAAGAGCCGGAGCCTGGTGGCGGTGTCGGCGGGGCTGCTGCGGGGCATGCGGCGGGAGGAAGTCGAGGGGGTCCTCGCTCACGAGGTCGCGCACATCGCCAACGGCGACATGGTGACGATGACCCTGCTCCAGGGCGTGATCAACGCGTTCGTGATGTTCATCGCGCGCGTCATCGCGTTTGGCATCCGCCAGACGAGCGACTCCCGCAACTCGTACATGTTCAGCTACATCGTCATGATCGCGCTGGAGATCGGCCTGGGCATCCTGGGCTCCATGATCACGGCGTGGTTCTCACGGCACCGCGAGTTCCGCGCGGACCGCGGAGGCGCCCAGCTGGCGGGTCGGGAACACATGCTGGCCGCGCTGAGGCGTCTGGCGTCGAACCGTCAGCTCGTCGACACGCGGCACGAGGCCCTGGCGACGTTCAAGATTGCGGGCGCCGGCAAATGGGGCGCCTTCTTCTCGACCCATCCCCCGCTCGAAGCGCGGATCGCCGCGCTCGAGAACTTCCGCTAGTCCGCGGACGCAGCGGGCGCAGACGCGCCCGCGTCCGTCACCACCACCCCGGCGCGCAACGCCTCAGGCCTCGGGGCGAATCTCGTCGGCCCGGTCCGTCGTCCGCCGCCGCAGCGAGGGCACATGGCTCGCTGGGGTGGCCGGGTCCTGGCGCCTGGATGAGCGCGGCGTGGACACGGCCCGGGTGCGCCGCACGGGAAGGGCGTCGGGCTCGGGCAGATGGAGCGGCAGTTCGGCGGTGGACACGGCACTGGTCCCGAGCTCGGGAGCCAGCGCCGCCGGCTGTACCCCCGACCGCTTGCTGAACGCGTCGTTCACACCCCATGCGAGGGCCGCCAGGGCGGTCACGCACCAGAACCCGATGGCACCCGCGGCAAAGAAGCCCAGCACCCCGAGCGCGAGCGGAAACCCGAGCGGCATCAGCAGCATCGACAGCTGGGTCGAGGCCACCGCCACCCGGGGCTGTTCGCCGAGCTGCAGCCTGAGCACCGGCTCGACCTCCTCACCGGATGCGGGAGGCGTCACGCCAGCCGTCACCGACGGCTCGGGTGTCTCGAGCGACTCCGCCGGTCGCGCCACCTCGCGCTCCGGGCGCCTGGCGGGCGACTCCTCGTCGAACAGGTGGGAGAAGTGGCGCATGGCGTAGTCGACGTCGAGACCCACCGCGCTCGCGTAGGCGCGCATGAACGCCCGCCGGTAGATGCCGGTCGGCCACCGGGTCAGGTCGCCCCGTTCCAGGCCCTCGAGCAGAGCGCCCGTGATCTTCGTCCTGTGGGCCACGGTCGCGATCGTCATCTGACGACGCTCGCGCTCGCGGGTCAGCCACGCACCGAATTCAACTGGGGTCATCGTCACGACTCGTCCCGGCGCAGCTCGGCCAGGCGCCGGTTGCTGACCACCCCGAGATCGGCGGGGCGGCCGTTGTGGGCATGCCTGGAGCGCACCCGCGCCGCCTGCGCCAGGGCCCCGAGCGCGACCAGACTGAGCCCGACGAGCAGCAAGACGCTCATCGTGATCCTCCTGTGGCGGGGCGCCCCGGACATTCGGCCGGACGGGTTAAGCTCTCAGACGACATGTATCGAACTCTCATCACGCCGGACCAACTCGTCCCCCACCTCGGTGGCGCCTGGACGATCATCGACTGCCGATTCGACCTGGGTGCGGAGCAAGCGGGACACCAGTCCTACAGGACCAGCCACGTGCCCGGCGCGGTATACGCGAGCCTGTCTCCCGACCTCTCGGGCGGGATGACAGGTACGAACGGACGCCATCCTATCCCAACACCGGACCAGATGCGGCAAGCGTTTGCGCGTCTGGGCATTTCGAGCGGTCGTCAGGTGGTGGCATACGACCAGGATGCGGGCGCATACGCGGCACGCCTGTGGTGGATGCTCACCTATATGGGCCACGACGCGGTGGCGGTGCTCGATGGCGGGTGGGCGCGCTGGACGGCCGAGGGGCATCCGGTGGAGACCGGCGACGTGCTCCCGCAGCCGGGAAGCTTCGTGGGAGAGCCGCGAACGGAGATGCTCGTCGGCGTCGATGAGGTCGTTCCGCTGCAGACCTCGGGTTGCCTCCTCGTCGATGCCCGGGCCGCGGAGCGGTTCGAGGGCCGTACCGAGCCACTCGACCGGGTGGCCGGACACATCCCGGGCGCGGTCAATCACCCCTATCGTGAAAACGTCACCGACGCGGGCACCATGCGCGACGAGCGCGCGATGCGGCGGTCGTGGGAGGCGACGCTCGCCGGGCGCGTGCCCTCCCAGGTCGTCATGTACTGCGGGTCGGGGGTGACGGCGTGCCACAACCTGCTGGCGATGGCCCACGCGGGGCTTCCAGGGGGACGGCTGTACGCCGGGTCCTGGTCCGAATGGAGCAGCGACCCATCGAGGCCGGTCGAAACAGGGCCGGCGAAAGCCTGACGTCGGCGGGATCAGGCCGACTCGAGCGCGGGTGCGACGGTAATCTCGAGGCCCTGTTCGTTGGGCGCAGAGAACTGCTGGTGCACCTTGAGCCTCGAGTGCGACACCACTACGAGGGTGTCGTTGCTGGCATCGGGGTCCGGCATCAGGCGAAGCTTGGCCGTGTCGGATGCCGTGGACAGCTGCAGGGCCGCATCGCGCGTCACGAACCCGATGATGAGCACGTCCCCGTCCGAGAGCTTGTGCATCTCGAAGCAGCGGAAGCGTCGGTCTGAAAACAGGGGCGCATTCGGCGTGGCCGGGGCGTAGGTGAAGCCGTAGACGCCGGTGGGGAGCCTGTCGATGCCGGTCCCCTCTTCCGCGGCCGTGACGAGGCGGACACGGTGCGCCTCGCGCAGCTGGCCCTGCTCGGCGGTGGTGGCGATGTTCGCGTAGGTAACCCTGCTCATGACCGGGGAATTATACCGCCGGGCCCTGTTGCTCGCAGCGCCCTGGGACCAGAACGCCTTGTCCCCCGCGGCAGGAGCAATGCCGCAGGCAGATGCACCGCCGGCCGAAGGCCGACCTCATCCATGAGATGGGTCCTCGAGCGACACACCAACCGGGCAGGACACCCCGGTGCCACCCAACCCGCAGTAGCCGGCAGGATTCTTGGCCAGATACTGCTGGTGGTACTCCTCCGCATAGTAGAAGGGAGGGGCCGGGCCGATTTCGGTCGTGATCGGGCCATAGCCGGCTTCGGCCAGACGGGCCGCGAACGCCGCGCGGGACGTCAGCGCCTGCGTCAGTTGGGCATCCGAGGTGCAGTAGATCGCCGAGCGGTACTGGGTGCCCACGTCGTTGCCCTGTTGCATGCCCTGCGTGGGGTCGTGGCCCTCCCAGAACACGCGCAGCAGGGCGTCCCAGGACACGGCCGCCGGGTCGAAAGCCACCAGCACCACCTCGGTGTGTCCGGTCATGCCGGAACAGACCTCGCGATACGTGGGGTTCGGGGTCAGACCACCCGCATATCCCACGGCGGTGGTATAGACGCCGGGCAGGCGCCAGAACAGTCGCTCGGCTCCCCAGAAGCAGCCCATCCCGAACAGCGCCACCTCGTGGCCGGAAGGAAACGGCGGCTGCAGCCTCGTTCCGTTCACCGCGTGTGCCGCGGGCACTGGCATCGAGTCGTCGCGCCCGGGCAGCGCCTGATCCGCGGTCGGCAGCCTCAGCTTCATGGGAACCTCCAGGCAGCGCCACTGCAGGCAGTGCCATATGATCGCCAGCACGGCGAGATGTCCGACCCGCGCACCGTCGTCCACTTCATCACGCACCGGGCCGACGCCGGCAAGCGGCTCGACCTGCTGGTGCTGAGCCGGGCGGGCGATCTCTTCGGCTCGTCCCGCAGACGGGTTCAGCTGTGGATCCAGGACGGCCACGTCCGGATGAACGGCCGGACGGTGCGGCGGCCCGCCTCGCCCGCCATGCCGGATAGCGTGGTCGAGATCGACCGCCCCGTCGAGGCGGCTGCACGACAGCGCCCCTCGGCCGAGGCATTCGACCTGTCCATTGTGTACGAAGACCACCGCCTGCTGGCCCTCAATAAGGCCGCGGGCACGGTCGTGCACCCGTCGTACCGGAACCGTTCCGGGACACTGCTCAACGGCGTGCTCTGGCATCTGCGCGACCGACCCGCCGCTCGGCCCGGCATCCTCACACGGCTCGATCGCGGGACGTCGGGTCTCGTGCTCGTGGCGCTCGGAGGCGACGTGCAGCGCCAGTTGCAGGGCGACGGCGCGATCGCCAAGGAATACCTGGTGCTGGTACGGGGCCGGCCACCGCGCGAGGCGGGCGTGCTCAGCGCTCCGCTGGGGCGGGACGCGGACGACCGGCGGCGCGTGGTCGTGCGCGACGACGGCGCGCCCAGCCGCACGCGGTACGAGGTGCTTGGAACCGGCGACGACGTGTCACTGCTGCGGTGCGAGCTGCTGACCGGACGGACACATCAGATTCGCGTCCACATGGCCGCGGCGGGATGGCCGGTGGTCGGGGATGCGGCCTACGGAGTGCCGCATCCCCTGCTCGAGCACCAGGCGCTGCACGCCTGGCGGGTGACGGTGACGCATCCAGCCTGGTCAGCGCCCCTGCGCCTGGAAGCGCGGCTTCCAGACGACTTCCGCCGGGCGCTGGAGCAGTCGTGCCCAGGCGCGCGGCACCTGCCGCTCAGAACGTGACGTTGTAGAGGACCCGCACGTTGCGGCCCATCTCGGGTACGACGTCCTTGATGAGCGAGAGATGATTCCGGTAGAGCGCGTCGGTCACGTTGTCCATCCGGACCGTGAACGTGCTGACGGCGGCGCCCGTCTGGAGGGAGTACGCCGCGTAGAGCCGCAGTAATCCGTAGCGGGCGTTCGGCGTTTCCTCCCGAAACACCCGCTCCTGCGCCGCCGCCGCCACAACCTCCCCGCCCGCCTGGAACGCGTTGGCCTGGTAGCGGAGGCCGCCTCGAAACCTGAGCGGCGGAATGCGCGGCAGGGCCTCGCCCGTCGTCGAGAGGGTCCCGTGCACGTAGTCGAGCCCGGCTTCCGCGGTGAGGCGAGGATGGATCTGCACGTCGGCATGCGCTTCCACGCCCTGGAGCAGACTGTCGGCCGCCACGTACTCGACGATCGGCAGCTCGTCCTCGCCGTGCGCGTGTGCCTCCTCGTCGCCGTGACGACCGGGGAACCTGGCGTCGAACTCCTCCTCACGCGCCAGGAAGGCGTCTTCGCTCAGAGGGCTCCGGAAGATGTAGTCGGCGATGTCGTTGCGGAAGTACGTCACCTCGCCGGAGACGCGTGCGGTGCGCCAGCGAAGCGACAGGTCCACGCCCGTGGCGCGTTCGGGTCCGATCCCCGGGTTGCCGATCTCGAAGGCGAAGTTGCCGTGATGGTTCCCGAAGAAGAAGAGCTCCTCGAGGGCCGGGTTGCGGGACGAACGCGCCACGCTCAGCGCCAGCGTGAGCCGATCATCGGCCGCAGCCGGGCGCACCAGCAGACCGAGGGAGCCGGACCCGGACGTGAAGGTCCTCGATGTCTCCCCGGCAGGGGCGTACGCCACGTGATCGACCCGTCCGCCGAACTGCGCGGTCACGTGGGGCCACTGGACCTCCTCGTAGAAGAACGCGGCCAGCCCGTTCTGATCCACGGCGGGTGACAGAGCTTCCGCACCCTGGGCGTCGAAGCTGCGCCGCAGGATCCAGGCGCCGAGGCTGCCCTTCATCCGCCCGATGGCCCGGTGCGATCCCATCAACTCGACGTCGGTCGTCCGATTGATGAACGCGGTGCCCACGTCGGCACCCTCCAGTTCCTCGTGCCGGTAGCGCCGAATCGCGAGCGTGGTCCTGTAGGCCTCGAACATCCCGGAGAGCCCCTCGCCGCCGGCACGGAAGGACACGGCGTGACGACGAGGCGTGAGCTGCAGCTGGCCATCGTCCACGACGGGAATGCCGTACCTGGTGTCGTCGTAGCCGTAGCTGCCACCGACGTAGCGCCGGTCACCTGTCCACGACAAGCCGACATTGCCGAAGCCGCTCCGCGACTGTGAGTTCACCACGGCTCCGAGTGGCGTGCCGACATCTCCCGATCGCCGGCCGCCACCGCCCACGTGCAGGGCGAACGTGCCGTTGCCGACGTGGACATCGCCCGCGCTGCCGGCCTCGGTCGCCGCCGACCCCAGGTCGAAGGTGACGTTCCCACTGGCGCCGGTGGTGGGCCGGGTGGGAATCTGATCCGTGATCACGTTGACCAGGCCACCGATCGCATTGGCGCCGTACAGGAGCGTGGCCGGGCCGCGCACGACCTCGATGCGCTGGGCCGAGGCCGGATTGACCGTGACGCCGTGGTCCCCTGACTGGCTCGACAGGTCGCCCATTCGCTGGCCGTCCTGCAGGATGAGCACGCGGTCGCCGTCGAGGCCCCGGATCACCGGACGCGACGAGGCTGGGCCGAAACTCCGGGCGGTCACCCCCGGCTGACGCTCGAGCGTTGCGCCGAGCGACATCTCGAGCTGCTTGGAGAGCTCCTGCCCCGCGAGCACCGAGGTGGGCTGAAACGAGTCGAACTGACTCCGGGCCTCCGGGCCCACCGAGAGCACCTCCTCGAAGTGCAGCTCGGGATCGACGGGGACCACGAGCCCCGCCTGTCCGGGGCCGGCGGCGACCTCCGTGCGCCGAGACGAATATCCGTCGGCACGCACGCTGAGGTGATAGGTCCCTGGGGGCACGGCGTCGAACGAGAAGGAGCCGTCGGCGGCCGAGACCACCTCACGGCGCAACTCTTCGAGGGTCACCGTGGCTCCCGGCACGGGGTCTCCCGACAGGGAATTGATCAACTGTCCCCCCAGCATGTCGCCGGTCTGCGCCGAGGCCCCGGTCACATGGACCAACAGCGCGAGCGCGACGGCGCATGCCGACAGCGGCATTCGAAACATCATGTCCTCTCCAGAAACAACGGGAAACGAACGGCGGCGCCCGCGTGACAGCGGCACCGTCGCAGCTCAGTCGTGCGCTGGAGCAGGCGGGGGCGACCTGAGGGGCGGGTGGGCGAAGCGGACCTGTGCGGGCACGTGAACAGCCGCACGGACGAGCCCGACGCGCGCTTCCGGGGCCTGGCCGGGAAGCACGTGGCCGTCGGGAGACGGGTGGAACGCCCGTGTCCATTGGCAGACCAGACACGTAGGGGCTTCGTGGCGCGTCCCGTCCTCGCCCGCACCGATGCGATGCGCGGACGCGTCGTGCGCCGCCACCCAGGCGCCGCCGGTCACCACGTGGGCCTCGCCTATCCCGTGCAGCACGATCCCGTCCCCGGCCGCGACCAGGGCGACGAGCAGCGTGGCGGCCACGGTCCGGAGGTGGAGCCGGAGGATGGAGCACATCGGCAGACCAGTGTAATGGAGCGCCGCGCGGCCGCGTCAACCGCGTACGGCCTGGAGCGACCGGGCCGTGAGGGCGGCCATCGAGCCTCACTGTCGCGCCCGCTTGGCACCTGCCGGCACCGCGGGCAGGGATCCCGGGACGGCGCAGGTCGGCTACTATCGCCGCGTGGTGCTCTCCCGACGTGATTTCCTGTGGCAGACCGGGGCCGGGCTGCTCCTGCCGCTGTCCGTTCATGCGCAGGGCACGGGCTCCACGCGGTTCCGGCACGGCGTGGCGAGCGGCGACCCGCTGGCCGACCGCGTCATCCTGTGGACACGCGTGACGCCGCCGACCGTGCTCGTGGCCGCGGCACCGCCGGTGGACGTGCGCTGGACGGTCGCCACCGACCCCGCCCTCGCACGCGTGGTCGCCAGCGGGAGCGTGCGTACCAGCGCGGATCGCGACTTCACCGTGAAGGTGGACGCGGCCGGGCTCGAGCCGGGCACCACGTATTACTACGCGTTCACCGCGGCGGGTGAACGCTCGGTGGTCGGGCGGACCCGGACGCTGCCGCCGGCTGGCGCCACGCGTGTGCGGCTCGCCCTGGCGGCCTGTTCCAACTACCCGGCGGGCTTCTTCCACGCGTACGGGCGGATCGCCGCGCGCGACGATCTGGATGCGGTGGTGCACCTCGGCGACTACATCTACGAGTACGAGAACGGCTACTTCGGCGACGGCACCGAACTCGGCCGGATACCGCAGCCCAACCAGGAGATCGTGTCCCTCGCCGACTACCGGCTGCGGTACTCGGTGTACCGCACCGATCCCGACCTGCAGGAGGCGCACCGGCAGCATCCGTTCATCGTCGTGTGGGACGATCACGAGCTGGCGGACAACGCCTCCCGGGAAGGGGCCGTCAATCACCAGCCGGACACCGAAGGCACCTGGGCGGCCCGCAAGGCGGCTGCGTACCGCGCGTACCTGGAGTGGCTGCCGATCCGGGAGCAGGCGGGTCCGGACATCAGGCTCTACCGGTCGTTCCGATTCGGCACGCTGGCCGACCTGGTCATGCTGGACACCAGGGCCCTGCGGGACCTGCAGGTGTCCCCGAACGATCTCGCGGCGCTCGAACGGTCGTCGCGGTCAATGCTCGGCAGTGCGCAGGAGCGCTGGCTCCACGAGCAACTGCGCGCGTCGGCGCGCGCGGACACCGCCTGGCGCCTGCTCGGGCAGCAGGTGATCTTCTCGCGTCTCAGCCCGCCGGGCCGCGCGGTCGGCACATCGGATCCGTGGGACGGCTATCCCGCCACGCGTGACCGGATCCTGGACCTGCTCGAGACCGAGCGGATCCGCGACGTGGCCATCCTCTCCGGCGACATTCACAGCGCCTGGGGAAACGACATTCCAAGGAACCCGTGGTCGGGCTACGCGCCGCGGAACGGCGCAGGCTCCCTGGCGGTGGAATTCGTGACGCCGGCCGTCAGCTCGTCGCCGCTCTTCTGGGACGGGCGCGCCGAGGAACGGGCTGCAGCGCTGATGCAGAGCGTGCCGAGCGTCCGCTACATGGACGGCGGGTCCAACGGGTATACCGTGGTAGACATCACGGCAGACCGCCTGCAGGCCGACTGGTACTTCGTCGGCAACGTCTGGGCGCGCACGGCGACGGAGCGATTCGGAGGCGGCATGGTCTGCGAACGCGGCACGTCGCACCTCGAGCGCGCCTCCGCGCCCGCCGCCCCCATGGACCGGCGTCCCCCCGGCTGACCGGCACCCCTCTGCTATCCTGTGCCGCATGCATCCTCGACCCCTTCTCGCGCTCTCGGGTGCGGTACTGGCGGGCCTGCTGCTCGCTCCCGCCAGCGGCCAGGTCAGGCCCGTCTACGACCTGGGAGCCGCCGGGCTCACCCAGGTCCTCCAGCGGCTGCAGACCACCGCCAGCGCTCTGCACACGGGCGCGCATCCTGACGACGAGGACTCGGGGTTCATCGCCCGGACGGCGCGCGGCGATCACGCCCGCGTGGCGTATCTGGCGCTCAACCGGGGCGAGGGCGGACAGAACCTGATCGGAACCGAACTGTTCGACGCGCTGGGCGTGATTCGCACCGAGGAGCTTCTCCAGGCCCGCCGGCTGGACGGAGGCCAGCAGTTCTTCACCCGTACGTTCGACTACGGCTTCTCGAAGTCCCGGCGCGAGGCAGGCGCCCTGTGGTCCGAGCCCGACGTGCTGGGCGACATGGTGCGGGTGATCCGCCAGTTCCGACCCCTGGTGATCTATTCGCGATTCAGCGGGACGCCGGCTGACGGCCACGGGCACCACGAGTTCGCGGGCTACCTCACCCCGATCGCGTTCCGCGCGGCAGCCGATCCGGCGCAGTATCCCGAGCAGATCGCGCAGGGCCTGCGTCCCTGGCAGGCCCGCAAGCTCTATCGCGGGACGGGCTTCCGGCCCGACCCGGCGAACCCGCCGACGGTGGACGTGGAGATCGGCGCGCTCGACCCGGTGATCGGCCGGACCTTCGGCGAGATCTCGCTGGAGGGCCGCAGCCAGCACAAGTCGCAGGAGATGGGCAGCGTGGAGATGCGGGGGCCGATGACGGCGGGGCTGATCCGAATCTCCCCCCCGGCGGCGCCAGACACCCGTGAGGCCGGCATCTTCGATGGGCTGGATGTGTCGGTGCCGGGCCTGGCGGGGCTGGCCGGCCTGCCGCCCGGCGTCATCGATCGCGAACTCCTGGCGATGCAGACCGCGGCCGCGAAGGCGCTGACCGGCTACGACATCCTGCGTCCGGGCGCCATCCTCGGCGATCTGGCGGACGGTCTGCGTGCCACGCGAGCGGCCCGGATGACGCTGCGTACGACGACGGCCGGCACGGCCGACAGCCGCGCCGAAGCCGACTTCCTGCTCGCGTTCAAGGAGGCCGATTTCAGCGAGGCACTCGTGCGTGCCGCCGAAGTGGTGGTCGATCCGCTCGCGTCCGACGAAACCGTGGTGCAGGGCGAAGACGTCGGTGTGGCCGTACGCACGTTCCAGTCCGCGCGCTCGGTCGCACGGGTCACGGGCGCGTCCGTCGAGACGCCGGCGGGCTGGAGCGTCCAGGCCTCGACCGACCCGGGAGCTGCCGGGCCCGGACCTGGCAGGGGCGGGCGCCGGGAGATGCCGGCGCACGAGGCGTTCTTCCGTGTGCGCGTGCCGCCGGGCGCACCGGTCACCACGCCGTACTTCCTGCGCACGCCGCGCACCGGCGCCAGCTACGACTGGCCGACCGACGCGCCGCGGGGGCAGCCGTTCGACGCTCCGGCGCTCACGGGCGTGGTCGCGCTCGACATCGCCGGGGCAGCCGTGACGGTGCGCGTGCCGGTGCAGTACCGCTTCGCGGATGCCGTGCGGGGTGAGCTTCGCCGAAACGTCCAGGTCGTGCCTCTCGTGACCGTGGGCCTGGACTCACCGCTCCTCATCGTGCCGGCGGGCGACACGCCGCACGAGCAGCGTCTGGTGGTGCGTGTCACCAGCTTCGCCGGTACACCAGTGATGGGCACGCTGCGCCTGCGCCTGCCCGACGGCTGGACGGCAAGCCCCGCCGACACACCGTTTCAGCTGCCTGCCAAGGGCAGCGCCACGGCAGCCCCGTTCGTCGTGACCGCGCCGGCCGGACGGGCCCGGGGCTCGGCCACCATCGTGGCCGAGGCCGTCGTCGCAGGACGTGCCTACACCGAGGACGTGCAGGAGGTGGCGTATCCCCACATCCAGACCCACCGCCTGTACCGGCAGGCACGCGCCACGGCGGAGGTCCTGGACCTGCAGGTGGCTCCGGTCTCGGTGGGGTACGTGATGGGCAGCGGGGATCAGGTCCCCGATGCCATCCGCCGGATGGGCGTACCGGTCACGCTGCTCGATGACGAAACCCTGTCCACCGGCGACCTGGCGAGATTCGACAGCATCGTGGTCGGCGTCCGGGCCTCGGAGGCCAGGCCCGCGTTCGTGGCCAACAACGACCGCCTGCTCGAGTACGTCCGCGCGGGTGGCACCCTGATCGTCCAGTACCAGCAGGGCGACTATGCCGGCCGGCGTCTCACGCCCCTGCCCGCCGAATCCATGGGCAATTCGCGGGTCACCGACGAGACCGCCACCGTCCGGATCCTCCAGCCCTCCCACCCCGTCTTCACGTTCCCCAACCAGATCAGCACTGCGGACTTCGAGGGGTGGGTCCAGGAACGGAACCTCTATGCCCTGACGGGGTTCGATGCGGCCTACGTGCCGCTGCTCGAGTCGGCCGACCCAGGCGAGGCGGCCCAACGGGGCGGCGAGCTCTACGCGGACGTGGGGCGCGGCCGGTTCGTGTACACCGCGTATGCCTGGTTCCGACAGCTGCCGGCCGGCGTACCTGGCGCCTACCGCCAGTTCGCGAACCTGATCAGCCTGCCCAGGGCCCCGCGGCCCTGACCCACGGCCCAGCCGACGCCTGTCCGTCCCCTGGCCGGCAAGCTGCCCAGAGAGGCGCGCACACGCTGCCTGCGGCAGTCCACGCGGGTCGGGGCTGGGCCTGGTGTCGTGCTAGTGCAGCTCGGAGGGATCACGCTGCGAGTCGTCATCGAGGGGGCCAATCGGCGGGCCCAGAGGCCCGCGCTCGCAGCGCGCGGCGATGAGGAGACTCCGCAGCAGCGGGATGAGCTCCTCCTCCTGGATGGCCGCCGAAAGGTACTGCGCGCCGAGCTGCGCGGCCTCTGCCTCGAAGAGGGGATCGGGTTCCCCGATGACGATGGCGGGAGTGCCCTGGCATCCGGCTCGGATAGCCAGATGAAGGCCGTTGAACTCGCCGAGCTTGAGCTCGGTGATGAGCAACTCGGTCACGCGGGCGGTCATCTCGTGCTTGGCGCGGGCGAAGTCCGGGACAACCGTGGCCCCGTACCCAGCTGACGCCAGCGACGACCGAAGCCGATCCGCAACGGACGGGGTGGGGGCGACCACGAGTATCTGCTCATCGAGCATCGAGCTTGGACCTCCAGAAGGATTTCCCCCCTCTCGCAAAAAGGAAGCCAATAATCCGACCGCTGAGTCAGGAGAATGTCGCGCGACGGGAGGGGACGACAGGCAGGAGTTACACCCCGTCGTGTACCGGATCAAGGCACCAGGGGTGGGCCACCGGTCCTGGGATGGACGTGCTCGGGATGGTCGTCCGCGAAGCGCAGGAGGGGCTCGGGGGGAAGGGGGCCGTACCCGTCGGTCCCGCTGAAACTCCATGGCCAGGCACCCGCATAGCCCGCATCCACGGCGTGGGCCAGGTACTGGCCCAGCGTCGTGGGTGGCGGCCAGGTGCCGGGCGGGTGACAGTGTGGTCCGTTTGCCGGCACCTCCCCGATGAGAAGAGGCCGATGGAGGCCGAATGCGTCGGCCGACATACCGATGAGGTCTGGATCACTCAGTCGCCACCTGTCCGGGTAGCAGTGCAGCTGCAGGAGGTCGAGCCCCAGCCCATCGTCATCCCACCAGCGCAGGTGGCGCTGCCTGGCCGCCGCCATGGATGTCAATGCCGCGGAACATCCATGCACGATGTCGGAGCAGGTGGCCACGGCTTCGCGGAAGCGCACCCACGGGACGGCCCGCCTGACGCGCCGGGCGACGCTCCAGCCCGCCACCACGAAATCCGGCTCGTTCATCAGTTCCCAGGCGCGGATCGCGCTCCCCAGGTCCGACCGAACGCCACCCCGCCCGTATCGGGTGACCAGAGGCGCCACGACCCGGTCGAAGAGATCCCGCTGACCGGAGGCCGTCACGAAGGAGGCAGCGCGGCCGTCGGGGAGCACGTGCTCCATCACGCAGCCTTCCACCGGATCGGCCACGGACGCACGGATGCCGGCGAACATCCAGCGGTGGTCGAAGAGCACGAGGTGGAGTTTCACCCCGACGAGGGCCGCGGTCTCGAGAGCCGCATCCAGGTCGGGGCACACCCGGTCGTCGAGCCCGAGCGGCGCGCCGGTCTCGTCGGCCACGAGCCCCGCCCGCCCGTCGGCGAACACGAACCAGCGGGCCGTGGTGAAACCGAGACGCGCCACCGCATCCAGGTCGCGGACGACGCCCCGTCGGCGCGTGGACACGCCGACGTGCGTGCCCCAGACGTTGCGGCCGAAGTCGAGTCCGTAGAAGACGACGCCGTCCGCGGCGGACCAGGGGTAGTTGCAGCCGTGCAGGAACATGGGCTTCGCGCGCGTCGCCGTGGCACCCCGGGAGCGGCGCCGCGGGGACCGGTGGGCTGTTACACGCGTCTGTTATGATGCGACGCTTTCGACTCGGCCCGTCATTCCTTCCGCATGGACGCCCCTCACGCACCTCCCCGCACCCGCCCGCGGCGACCGGCGCGCGCCGTCGGGCAGCCGGTCAGGAAGGGCCCCGCAGCCGTGCCGCACCCGGAACCGGCCCCGTGGCCGCCGGATCCGTCCGACCTCCGGAATCCGGCCCTGTACATCAACCGGGAACTGAGCTGGCTGGCCTTCAACGAGCGCGTGCTCGCCCAGGCCCAGGACGAGTCCCACCCGGTGCTCGAACGGGTGAAGTTCCTCGCCATCGTCGGTACCAATCTGGACGAGTTCTTCATGGTGCGCGTCTCGACGATGCTCAAGCAGCTCGAGGACGGCACCGAGCGCGTCTCTCCGGACGGGCTGAACACGAGCCAGCAGATCGTGGCCATGCGGGAGCGTGCCGCACGGATGCTCGTCGCGCAGGCTGCCTGCTGGCACAAGTTGCGGGAACAGCTCGTTGGCGTCGGCATCCGGTTCCTGGATCGCGACGACTGGACACCCGCGGTGCGTCAGCACCTGCGCGCCGCCTTCGTGGCCGACATCCTGCCGGTACTCACCCCCCTCGCCTTCGATCCGGGACACCCCTTCCCGTTCATCTCGAACCTGAGCAAGAACTTCGCGGTGGTCGTCCGGCATGAAGGCCGTACCAAGTTCGCGCGGGTCAAGCTGCCCGACATCCTCCCGCGGTTCGTGTCCGTGCCCGACCACGTGGCAGGCTCCGAGGGCACGACGTTCGCGTTTCTCGAGGACGTGGTCCGCGACAACATCCAGGCCCTGTTCCCGCAGACCCAGGTGAAAGGGGCCTACCTGTTCCGGGTCGTGCGGGACACCGACCTCGAAATCGAGCAGGACGAGGCCGACGACCTGCTCGAGTCCATCGACCGGAGCCTGCGCGAGCTGCGGCGCGGCGCCCTTGCGCTGCTGCAGGTCGCCTCCGACATGCCCGCGCGGATTCTCGACATCCTGAAGGACAACTTCGAGATCGGCGAGGAGACGGTGCTCCGCAGCGCGGAGCGCGTCGGCTTCGGCGACTGGATGCAGCTCCTGCAGCAGCACAGGCCGGAGCTGAAGGATCCCGTCTTCACCCCGAAGGGCATCTGGACGGAGCACGACGACCCGGAAGTGATCTTCGACCAGATCAAGTACCACGACCAGCTCGTGCACCACCCTTTCCAGTCGTTCGACGCCGTGGAGGCGTTCCTCCGGGCGGCGATACGGGACCGCCAGGTCATCGCCATCAAGATGACGCTGTACCGGATCGGGGCGAATTCTCCGCTGATTGATCTGCTGATCGACGCATCGGAGGCCGGCAAGCAGGTGGCGGTACTCGTGGAGCTGAAGGCCCGGTTCGACGAGCGCAACAACATCATCTGGGCGCGGCGGCTCGAGTCGCATGGCGTGCACGTCGTGTACGGGTTCGCCGAGCTCAAGACGCACGCCAAGCTGTGTCTGGTAGTGCGGAAGGAGGCCGGGGGCATCCAGCGCTACGTGCACACGGCCACGGGCAACTACAACCCGGGCACGGCCCGCGCGTACACGGACCTGGGGCTGTTCACGGCCGACGCGGACATCGTCTCCGACGTATCTGAGGTGTTCAACTACCTGACGGGATACTCCAACCAGAAGGAGTTCAGGCGGCTGCTCGTGGCGCCGGTGCAGCTGCGGCAGCGGCTGGCGGAGCTGGTGGAGCGCGAGGCCGAGCACGCGCGCGCGGGCCGGCCGGCGCGGCTGATCGTGAAAGTGAACGCGGTCACCGACGACCAGATGATCCGGGTGCTCTACAAGGCGTCGCAGGCCGGCCTCGAGATCGACCTCATCGTGCGCGGCATCTGCAGTCTCCGGCCGGGCATCCCCGGCGTGAGCGAGACCATCCGCGTGCGTTCCATCGTGGGGCGGTTCCTCGAACACTCGCGCCTGTACTGGTTCGAGAACGGGGGGGAGCCCGAGCTCTACCTGGGCAGTGCCGACTTGATGGAGCGGAATCTCGATCGCCGGGTCGAGGTGCTCACACCGGTCCGTGACCGCGGCCTCGTCGCACACCTGCGTGAAGTGGCACTCGAGGCGTACCTGCGCGACACCGTGCGGGCGCGCGTGCTGGGGCCTGACGGCACCTACAGCCGGCCCGGCGGCGACGCGGAGCCGTTCGACGCACAACGCGCACTGCTCCAGCACTACACTGAACCCCGCGTGGAGTGAGGCCTCAGAGGGACCGGCCCACGGGGAGCTGACGTGGGGTACAAGACCGTCGCCCTGCCGGTGGAGCACGGCGGGTGGGGCCTGCTGCTGGAACCGCTGGCCCTCGGCCTGGCGGCCGCCCCCTCGGGCGCGGGGTGCGCCGTGGCCGCGGCCGCCCTGGCGGCGTTCCTCACGCGTCACCCCTTGAAGCTGCTCGCGTCGGACCTCATCGCGCGGCGCCATACGTCGCGCACCACACGCGCCCTGGCTTTCGCCGCGAGCTACGCCGCTGCCGGCCTCCTATGCCTCATGGCCGCCATCCAGCTCTCGGCCGCCTCGGTGCTGCTCCCCGCGGTCGTCGTCGCCCCGCTCGCCTTCACGCAACTGGGTTTCGATGTGCGCAACCGGAGTCGGGGGCTGGTACCGGAGATCTGCGGGTCGCTGGCGCTGGCGGCTTCCGCGGCCAGCATCGGCCTCGCCGCCGGGTGGCCGCCGGGCGCCGCGACCACGCTCTCGATGGTGGCTGCTGCCCGCACCGTGCCGGCGGTGCTGACGGTCCGGACGCAGGTACTCCGCCTGCGCGGCGCCGAGGTCTCACCTGTCAGCCCCTCGGTCGCCCAGGCGACGGCACTCGCCACCATCGCAGCGCTCGCCGCGGTGGGCGCGGTTCCCGCGAGCATCGTCTGGATATGGACCGCCCTCACGGCGCGGGGACTGTGGTCGCTCCACGGCTCACCGCGCCGCGTGCGGCCCCAGCGTATCGGCATCGAGGAACTCGTGGTTGGACTTCTGATCGCGCTGGCGTCTGGGCTGCTGTTCCCGAGTTACCAGGCAAGGATCACGGCCACGACCAGCACCACACCCGCCACCAGACCGGCCAGGGGATACGCCGTGGCGCCGGCGGCCAGCATGGTCAACACCGTGACCACGAACGCGAGGGGGCCGATCGGCCACAGCAACCCGAGTACAATGCGCAGTCGGAGTCGGTCATCCGTGCACAGGAGGCCGACGAGCGCGCCCATCAGGTAGAGCAGCACGAGGATGGCGAGCGGAGCGGTCACGACTGGGCGGGCCTTCCGTCTGGAGTCTGGAACCAGCCCGCGGCCGGGACGCTGCGGGCCCGCTCATCTTACCGTGCCGTGGCGTCGCGCCGCGGGCAACGTTTCCAGCCAAGGGTCGAGGCCCATGGGTCTCCCCTGGTGTGTCGGTCCGCCGACACACCACTGTGGCACAAGGCTAATCACCGGACGGGGTTGGTGCCGATAGAGCAGGCAGTGCCGGGAGAGGTCCGTACAGCCTGGCGAGCGTTCACTCTTGGAGGTCAGGAAATGAAGTCAGTCCGCGGAGCGTTGCTCTTCCTTCTGCTGGTGGCCGTGGCCCCCGCCGCCGCCCAGCAGTCCGCCGGCGGCGTCACGGGCTTCGTGTTCGATGGGCAGGGTGCGGTCATTCCCGGCGCGACGGTTACCGCCACCAACGTGGACACGGGCTTCGTGCGCGAGGTCGTGAGCGGTGCCCAGGGTGCCTTCCTCCTCAACGCGCTGCCTGTCGGCACCTACAGGGTGGAGGCGGCCCTCGACGGCTTCGCACCAGCCGTGCAGCCGGCCGTGGTCGTGAACGTGTCGCGCGTGACCGACCTGTCCCTGACCCTCCAGCCTGCGCGGGTGGAGTCGACCGTCACGGTGACCGCCGCGGTGCACCCGCTGGTCTCGACGAGTGACTCGGGCGTCGGAGGGGTGGTGTCCGACACCATGTTGGAGAACATGCCCCTCAACGGACGGCAGTTCGCCAATCTTGCGGCGGTCGTGCCAGGCGTGGGGCTGGGATTCCACTCCGATCCGACGAAGAGTTCCCAGTACTCGGCCCAGGTGGCCGGCGGCCAGGGACGCAATCTCAACTTTCAGATGGACGGCGGCGACAACAACGACGACACGGTCGGTGGCCTGCTGCAGCTCTTCCCGCTGGAATCGGTGCAGGAGTTCAACCTGCTCACGCAGCGCTACAAGGCCGAGTACGGCCGCAGTAACGGTGGCGTCCTGAACGTCGTCACCAAGAGCGGCACCAACGAACTGCGCGGCACGTGGTTCACGCTCCTGCGTGACGACGCCCTGAACGCGCGTACCTTCACCGAGACGATCAACGACATCGAGAAGCAGTACTACCGGCGCTACCAGTTCGGGGGCAGCGCGGGTGGGCCGCTGGTGCAGGACCGCCTGCACTACTTCGCCGCCTACGAACGGACCCAGCAGGACACGCGCCAGGTGGTGGACACGCTGGGACTCTTCCCCGCCGACAACGGCGTCTATGCGACGCCCTACCGCGAGAACCTGTTCTCGACGAAGGTGACCGCCAACCTCGATGGTGGTGGCTACCTCGCGGTCCGGTACGGCCGCAACAGCAACTCGCAGCCCTACGGCGCCGCGTTGCGCGCCGCGCGTTCCACATGGACGACGAGCAGCAACGCGTTCAGCTCCCTCAACGCGTCGTACAACGCGGTGCTGTCGAGTTCCCGCCTGAACGAGGCGGTGTTCCAGTACGCGACGTTCGCCAACGACATCCCCAACAGCAGCACGCTCCCGTACCTGGCCTTCCCCAACGGCGTGACCACGGGCGCCAACCCGGCGGCCCCGCAGAGCACCGAGCAGACGAAGTGGCAGTTCCGCGACGACTTCACCTGGTGGGCCGGCAGCGGAATGGGCGTGTCGCACACCGTCAAGGCGGGCGTGAACTGGATCCACGAGCCGCACCTCTACATCACCACGGGCAGCACGTCGCCCCAGTTCACGATGGCGTCGAACAGCCTGACGGGGCCGGTGCAGCAGGTGTTCGTCATCGGTGGCGCGGGGGCCGTCAACATCCCGCTCGACCAGGTCGGTCTCTACGTGCAGGACGACTGGCGCGCCACGCCGCGGCTGACCCTCAACCTCGGCCTGCGCTGGGACTATGTGGCGGGCATGCCCATCAACCAGGACAACAACCCGAACTTCGTCGCCCTGCAGGAGGCCGGTCGCGCCGGCCGCTTCGACGGCACGGTGCTCGACGACTTCGGCAAGGCGCCGCGCGGTGACTGGGACAACATCCAGCCGCGCCTCGGCTTCGCCTACGACCTGCATGGCACCGGGCGTGACGTCGTCCGTGGCGGCTGGGGCATCTACACCGACTTCGCGTACACGAATGCCAACGCGCTGACCCCCGCGCTCGATGCCCTGGGGGGCGTGGGCCTGGTGTTCTTCGCGCTCGACCCGGCAGGGATCCGGAAGAGCGACGGCACGCTGTTCTCGCCGTCGGACCCGCTCTCGACCATCGCGGCGCAGAACGGCGTGGATCCGAGCGTGCCGCCGCTCGGCGGGCACGTGCTGTCGCCGCGCATCGAGCAGCCGTACAGCTATCAGACGAACCTGGGCTGGGCGCGCCAGCTCGGCCCGTCCTCGTCGTTCTCGGTGGACTACGTGCGCGTCGAGGGCCGCGACCTGAACATGCGCCTGCGCGTCAATACGCTCGTGGATGGACGGCGCAACCTGGCCGGCCTGGCGATCCAGCCGAACTCGTTCGCCTTCCGCACCTCGCTCAGCCAGGGACGCAGTCTCTACGACGGTGTCATCCTGGCGCTCAACCGGCGGCTGGCCAACAGCATGGACCTGACGGCGTCCTACACCCTCGCGCGGGCGTGGAGCGACATCGGCACGTCGAGCGACGAACTCAACCAGAACCTCGTGCAGGACGTGCGCGACCCGTTCGGCGCGGTGCAGCAGGCGCCCTCCGCGCGCACGGACGCGCGACACCGCGTCACGGTGGCTGCGGTCGTCCAGACGCCGTGGGCCATCCAGGTGTCGCCCTTCTTCACGTTCCGCTCGGCGCTGCCCATCCACACGTTCGAGGGCATCGACTTCAACCGCGACGGCAACGTGAACGACCGCACGCCGACGGCCTACCGCTTCACCGGCCTCAACGACGACGGCAGCGCCACCTTCGAGGAGGCGGGCGCGTGTGAGACCGTGAACTGCAGCCGTGGAGCCGCGTTCTCGCAGCTGAATCTCCGGGTGAGCCGCGGGTTCCGGCTCGCCGGCGCGGCGCGCATCGAGGCGATTGCCGAGGTGTACAACCTGTTCAACGCCACGAACCCGTCGTTCCCGCTCTCGTCGCGTCGTCTGGCCGCGTCGGGGGCCGCACTCGGCTCCTTCATGCAGCCGACGGCCTTCGCGGGCGACTTCCAGCAGCCGGAGCAGCGCATCGCCCAGCTGGGTTTCCGGCTGTCGTTCTAACCGATTCCTCCTGGCGGGTGCCCGGCGACGGGCATCCGCCAGCGCGTCGCCACCGCCCGCACTCGGCGACCCCCGGGCGCCGCACCGTCTCCTCCGCTCCGCTCCCGCTGCACGCCAATCGTCCACGCCGCTGCTGCCCCGTCTCTGGTTCCAACTCTCGCCTCGCCCACGGGGCACACCGCTCGCCACCCCGCCAGTCGACCGGGCGGGCCCCGGCCCCTCAGCAACGACGATGTCGATGCGTGATACTGGTGGGCCCGGACGACCATGAACGGCGAGCTCTCGAGACTGCTTCGGCTGGCCGGCCCCGTCATCATCGGCGAGATCGGCTGGATGAGCATGGGGCTGGTGGACACGCTGATGGTGGGGCCGCTCGGCCCCGCGGCCATCGGCGCCACGGGCATTTCGAGCGGCGTCTTCATGGCCATTGCGATCTTCGGGATGGGCCTGATGCTGGGCCTGGATGCGCTGGTGTCTCGCGCGTTCGGCGCGGGCGACCTGGGCGAATGCCTGCGCTGGCTCCATCAGGGCCTGACGCTGGCGGCGCTGGTCACCGTGCCCGTCATGGGCCTGACGTGGGTCGCCTTCTCCACCCTGGCCGCGTGGGGTCTGCATGCCGACATCGCCACGCTGGTGGGCCCCTACCTGCGGGTGGTGTCCTTCGGCACGCTGCCGCTGCTGCTCTATGCCGTGTTCAGGCGCTACCTGCAGGGCCTGCACGTCGTCGGGCCAATCATGGTGGCCCTGCTGACAGCCAACCTGGTGAACGCCGTCGCGAACTGGGCGCTCATCCACGGCCATCTGGGCATGCCCGCGCTGGGCGTCGAGGGTGCGGCCTGGGCCACGTCGGCCGCCCGCCTCTATCTCGCCACATTCCTGGGCCTGGCGGTGCTGCGACAGCATCGCCAGCGGGGAGATGCCCATCCCCGGGTCCCCTTCAGTCCATCTGTGGCACGCCTGCGGACGCTCATCCGCATCGGCGCACCAGCCGCGTCACAGGTCACCCTGGAGGTCGGTGTCTTCGCGGCAGCCACGGCACTGGCGGGCCAGCTGGATCCGGTGTCCTCGGCCGCTCACCAGATCGCGCTCAACGCGGCGAGCCTCGCCTTCATGGTGCCGCTCGGGCTGGCGTCGGCAGGCGCCGTCAGGGTCGGACATGCCATCGGCGCCGGCGACCCGGGACGGGCGGTGGCCGCGGGCTGGACGGCGCTCGGCACGAGTGCCGTGTTGATGACCGCGATCGGGCTGATACTCTTCCTCTGGCCGGTGCCGCTGCTGCGGGCCTTCACGCCAGACCCTGGCGTCGTCGAGATCGGCACGGGCCTGCTGGCGATCGCCGCGGGCTTCCAGCTGTTCGACGGTGCACAGGCCGTCGCCACGGGCGTACTGCGCGGGGCCGGTGACACCCGCACACCGATGCTGACCAACATGGTGGGGCACTGGGTGCTCGGCCTGCCGGTCGGCTACGTCCTCTGTTTCGGGGCGGGCCTCGGCGTCCAGGGCCTGTGGCTCGGTCTCTCTCTCGGGCTCGTCTTCGTGTCGGTCATCCTCACGTGGGTGTGGGCCAGGCGTACGCACACGCTCTTCCCGCCTGCCACGCTCCCCCCTCTGGAGCCAACGCCGTGACCCCTGCCATCAACGACGTGCACTGCCACCTCTTCTCGCGGGCCTTCCTGCGGGCGCTCGCCGGGCAGCGCGGAACCTCGGACACGCCCGAGAACCTCTGTACCGAGCTCGGGTGGGACGTCCCCGGAGAGCCTCCAGACCTCGCCGACCGCTGGGTGCAGGAACTGGACCGCCACGGCGTCGGTCGAGCCGTCCTGATCGGGAGTATTCCCGGAGACGAGGACTCGGTGGCGGCCGCGGTGGCGCGACACCCGGGGCGACTGGTGGGTGCCAGCATGATCGACCCCTCGCGAGAGGACGCGGCCGGGCGGGTCGCGTTGCTGCGCGCCCGTGGCATCCGCATGCTCTGCCTGTTCCCCGCCATGCATCACGTGGGGCTCGATGACCCGCGCACCCATGCCGTGGTGGAGGCAGCGGCGTCCACGCCGGGCATGGTGGTGTTCGTTCACTGCGGCGTGCTGTCGGTGGGCGTGCGCCGGAAGCTCGGGCTCACCAGCCGGTTCGACCTTCGGCTGGGCGATCCGCTCGCCGTGCACCGCCTGGCGCTCATGTTTCCCCAGGTGCCGTTCCTGGTGCCGCACTTCGGCGCCGGGCGGCTGCAGGAGGCGCTGATGCTCGCCGACACGTGCTCGAACGTGTACCTCGACACGTCGAGTTCGAACAGCTGGATGCGCTACTGGCCGGGGCTCACACTGGAGGACGTGTTTCGCGCGGCGCTGAGCGTGGCGGGTCCTGGGCGGCTGATCTTCGGCACCGACTCCTCGTTCTTCCCGCGGGGCTGGCAGCAGCCGCTGTACGCGCGGCAGGTGGAGGCGATGCGCGCGACGGGCATTGGTGAAGTCGATATCGAGCGAATGCTGGCCGGGACCTTCGACGCGCTGTTCGGGCCGGCAAGCCCCCTCTGAGCGTCGGCCGGCGCCCGCAGGGGTGACCGGCGTGCCGGTGCAATGCGCAGGCGCTCGGGCCAGCGCCTGTCGCCATCCTCTCAGCGAGCCCGCGCGAGCTCCTCGTCGATGATGCGGCTGAAGACCTCGTAGGGCTGGGCACCCGCGACGGTCCGTCCGTTGATGAACAGCGTCGGGGTCGACGTGATCCCCAGGCGCGCACCCTCCCCGAGGCCCGCGCGCACCCGCTCGGCGTGCCTCGACGAATCGAGGCATTCGTCGAACCGGCGCGCGTCGAGGCCAAGGCTGGCGGCATGCCGCTTCAGGTCGGCATCGGTCAACGCCTGCTGGTTCTCGAAGAGCCGGTCGTGGTACTCCCAGTACTTGTCCTGCTCGTCGGCGCACCACCCGGCCTCAGACGCCTTGAACGCCTGCGGATGGATCTGCGTGAGCGGGAAGTCCTTCCACACGATGCGGATGCGATCGCCGTACGTCTCGCGAAGCTGCTTCAGCGTGGGCGCCACCCGGGCACAGAAGGGACACTGGAAATCCGAGTACTCGACGATCGTGACCGGCGCGCTGGCCGGCCCGAGAACCGGATCCGTGTCGGCAATCTGCACGGGCCGCCGCGGCGGCTCGAGCAGGACGCTGATCGAGGGATCGGCCGAGCGCAGTTCGGCGATGAGGCGGTTGCGGGCATCCTCGACGGCGCGCTCCTCGAGGAACTGCCGGATGGCGCCGGACATCGCTTCGAGGGGCCGCCCCTGCATCTGGCCGCGGTTTTCCGCGTAGAAGGCCGCGACGGCGTTGTCGGTCACCGGCGTGAGCCGCGCCTGGGTCTCGGCCTCGAGATACTCGGGCACCGGTATGCCCTTGGCGGCAGCGGCCTTCTCGAGCACGAGGTTCGCGATGATGTCGTCGAGCGCGGCCCGCCGCCCTTCATAGAGCAGATCGGTGGCCTGCGCGTGCTGCGTGGGATCCAGTTCGCGCCAGCGCTCGTCGAGTTGCTGAATCGTGAAGGTCCGGTCACCGACGCGCCCGCCGACCTCGGAGGGGTTCTGCGCCGACGCCGTGTCCTGGACACCCGGGGTGCAGGCCAGCAGGAGCACGGCGGCCCCGGCCGTGAATGAGAACTTGACCATGCCGGGGATCATACCTGCGAGGGCGATTCTGGTCATCTCGTGCGACACCTTGCTGCCTGACCTCGTACTTCCGGGCCTCAGCGGCCGCGCCTCAGCAGCCGGCCGTCGATCCGCACGCCTGACGACGCCCGTTGCCACCGGGGCTGCCTTTGGGCTCAAAAGCCCCGGGCGTCACGGCAAGAAGGCCCGCCGTGCGTCACGCAAGACGGCCGCCATGCGTCACGGCAGGAAGGCTCTGACCCCGATGCGGAACGTCCGGGGCCATCCGATCGTACGCACCGGCGTGCGCCCGACGTCGTAATCGGCATCGAGGAGGTTCTCCACAGCGACGGTCACCTGCAGGCCGCGCCCCAGGTCCTGGCTGAGCGACGCATCCACGACCCCGAATCCCTCGAGCTCGAACGCGTTGCGGTCGTCGTCGAACTGCGAGCCGAACACCCGGGCCTGCACGGACCCGGTGAATCCCACCGGGTCCACGTAGGTGAACTGCCCGCCCAGCTGGAAGGTGGGCACCTGGGGCACGCGGTTGCCTTCGAGATCGGGCTGGGCCGGCGTATTCGTGAACGTGGATCGGGTCACGCCCACCAGCGCACCGAAGGTCACCCGTGACGCCGGCCGCACGTCGAGCTCGAGCTCCATGCCGGTCGCGCGGACGGTATCGGTGTTCTGCCGCTGGCGCGTGATGAGCGCGGGCGTGGTCGAGATGGTGACGTTGGTGATGGCGTCGTCCAGCTGGTTCCAGAACGCGGTCATCCGGGCCGACGTCACGCCGCGCGCGACGAGCAACCCGCCTTCGAAGCCGGTGAGACGCTCCGGATCGAGCTGATTGTTGGCGTTGGTCAGGATGTTGCCGACCCGGAAGCCCCGGTGCAGCTCGTTGAGCGTCGGCGTGCGGTACGCGCGGTACACCGCCGCGTGCGCCGAGATGTCGTCGCTCAACCGCAGTTCAGCGGAGGCGCGGGGGCTGAAGAAGTTTGCCGCATGATCGTCGGCTGTGGCATCGAGCGGGTTCGACCGCCAGAAATCGCCTCGGCCACCGAGCACGATGGTGAGGGTGTCGGCGGGCGACAGGCTCACGCGGCCGAAAACGGCGCTGTTGAACTCGACGCCGCCGCCAAAGAACGGCCCAGTACGGGCGCCCGCGGGCGTCCGGCCGAACTCCTCGATCTCGGCGCGGGTACGCCGCCCGTCGGCCCCGACCAGCACCACGGCGTCGCCCCAGGCCCTGGTCCACTGCCCGGACGCGTTCGAGAACGTGCTGGGCGTGGTCTGTTCACGCGTGAGCCGTTCCGTCTGCCGGTCGTCCGCGATCGCGGAGAACGTCTGGAAGTACTCCTGCCGTCCACCGCCCGCACGCACGAGCCATGCACCTCCGGCCGCCGTGCCTCCGGACTCCCCGGACAGTTGCTTCCAGGTGGTCGTATTCACCTGCAGCGGCGTCCCGTTGTCGCGCTCCTCGTCGTACAGGCTCACACGCAGCGTGCCGTGCCAGCTTCCGGCGTCGTACCCGCCGGCGAAGAAACCGGTGCCGTAGTTGCTCCTGGCCGGGGTATCGACGGCGCCACGCGAGGCCTCATCGACCGTGATGACACCGTCGGTCCGCACCAGCTCCCCAGCACCCTGTGCCTGCCAGGGTCCGCGACTCCCACTGGCGAAGCCAGAGGCCCGGGCGGTGCCAAACGATCCGCCGTCCAGCGTGCCGCGCACGCGCGTGCGTCCCGGCGCGAACGTCAGGAGCTGCACGACGCCACCAAGCGCCTGCGCACCATACAGGTCGCCTGTTGCGCCGCGGACCACCTCCACGCGTTCGACCGCCGCCTGGGGAATGCGGTTCCAATACACCCAGCTGCCGAAGGGATCGTTGAGGGGCTGGCCGTCGGCGAGGACCATCGTGCGGCTCGCACCGGACCCGGACAGGCCGCGGAGGGTGACGCCCTGCGTCGTGGGGTTGGAGACCCGCGAGGACGAGCGTCGAAACAGGCTGAAGCCGGGCGTGTTGCGAAGCGCGTCATCGATGGAGCCCGCCGCGAAGTTCGTCAGCTCCGCCGATGTGACGACGGTGGTCCCCGCAGGGGTCGCCAGGCGCTCGGTGCCCCTCGACGAAGTGACGACCACCGCGTCCACGAGCGGCGCGGGATAGAGGACCAGGCGCATCCGCGTCTGCCCCGGTGCCACTGTGCCGGTCGCCGGGGCGAATCCGGGTGCGGTCACGTCCACCCGGGCGCCGGGCGCCGCATCCGCGAACGCTCGCGTCCCATCGTTGCCGGTTTCACCCGAGGCCGTGCCCACCTGGACGGCTGCGCCGGGAACGGGTGCGCCCGATGCGTCGACGACGACGATGGTGGTCTGTGCGTGCGCGACCGTGGCGCAGCCAAGCACCGTGAGCAGAACAGCCAGGAATCTGATGAGGCGTGCGTACATAGCCGGGAATCATACTGCGGCCGCCGGGCGGACGGCCAATCCGCGGACCGATAGCGAGCGACGGAGGCGGGCGACGGGCTTGGGCGCGACGTTGCCCTCGTTCGCCCAGGTTGTTAAGCTCGGGGCCATGCCTGTACGAATCGCGTGCGGATTGGCGCTGCTGCTCGCCGCCACGGCCGTGACCGGGGCACAGGATGGGGTCTTCCGGAGCTCGACGCGCATCGTGCCCGTCGTGACCACCGTCACCGACGGCGAGGGGCGTCTGGTCCCGGGCCTCTCGGTAGAGGATTTCACGATCCTCGACAACGGCCGGCCTCAGGAGATTTCGTTCTTCCAGAGCGAGGTCCAGCCCTTCACCGCGGTGGTCATGCTGGATTTCAGCGCCAGCATGACGGCCAATCTGGATCGCCTCAAGGCGGCCACCGAACAGTTCCTGCTGCGGATGCTCCCGGACGATCAGGCGCAGGTCGGCGCGTTCAGCGACAAGATCCAGATGAGCGGCACGTTCACGAGCGACCGTGACGACCTGATCGGGGCCCTCTCCGATCTGCAGTTCGGCAATCCCACACGACTCTACGACGCGATCGACGAGAGCATGAACCAGCTGGAGCCGCTCGGCGGCCGGAAGGTCGTGCTGGTGTTCACCGACGGCGAAGACACGGCGAGCCGGCAAGGCCTGGGTGACGTGCTGGACCGGGCACGCCTGTCGGAGATCATGGTCTACGCCATCGGCCTGGAAGCGGAGTACTTCGACGGAGTGCGTCGCGTGCGCTCCCAGCCGGACCGCGGCCTGCGCCGGCTGGCCGAGCAGACCGGCGGCGGCTACTTCGAGCTGGAACGAACCGACGAACTGGGCCCCACCTTCACGCGCGTCGCGCAGGAACTCCACAGTCAGTACACGCTGGGGTTCACCCCACTCGTGCTCGACGACAAGGAGCACCGGCTCGAGGTGCGAATGAGCGACCGCAACATGCGCGCCCGGGCCAGGCGCAGTTATACGGCGTCGCAGGACCGCCTCAGCGACGCGCCCTGAGCCCCCCAATGAGCGAGCCCCTGTCCGAACAGGACTTCCGCCTCCGCGCCGACGAGGCTCTCGAGCACGTGGAGCGCACCTTGATGCGCCAGGCCGACGAGGGCGAGGTGGAGATCGAGCGCGCCGGCGGCGTCCTGCAGCTGGTGTTCGAAGACCCGCCGGCGAAGTTCGTGATCAGTCCCAACGCGCCGGTCCGGCAGATATGGGTGTCGGCGATGTCGCGCAGCTTCAAGCTGACATGGGACCCGCTCACGTCGTCGTTCGCGCTGGATGGCGAGCCCCTCGACGCCCTCGTCGGACGCATGGTCCAGGCCCACCTGGCCAGCTGAGCACGGCGGGCGGGGGCCGCACGCGTACGCGCTCCACGCCCGCACGACATCTGCGCCCGCGGCTGGGCCAGCGGTGTCACCTGCTCGACCCAGCCTCCTCCCTGATCGACGCGCTGCCTCAGGCCGCGCGCCCAGGCCCTGCGCCCGCAAGCCTGTCCGCTCATGACCGTACGTGACTCCAACGCTCCGGACTCCACAGGGCGGCCAGCCTCCACAGGGCCAGCCTCCACAGGGCCAGCCTTCCTAGGGCCAGCCTTCCTAGGGCCAGCCTCCGTAGTGCCGGCCTCCATCGTGCCGGCCCTCCAGCGCGCCACGCGCAGGGAACAGGCGGCGTAGGCGAAACAAGCCACGCGATGCGTCCCCTAATGCGGACACACACGGAGGGCTCGCTGTGGACAACGGAGGGATCCCGTGGTCATGCGCCCGGAAATCACGTGCCTCGCAGCAGGTCGAGCCCGCTGACGTACGTGGCGTGACGTTTGCTCAGCGACGTGCCAGCCTGCCATCGAGGAGACAGACCATGCGACGAGCACATGCACGAAACCTTCTGCTTGCGGGCGTGGCCTGTGTCGCGCTGCTCGCGCCCACCGTCAGCACGGCGGCGCCTGGAGACAGAAACGACCGGCAACGGGGGCGCAACACGCAGGGCGTCGCCCGCCAGGCCTACGCCGCAGGGTATCAGGCAGGCCTGCGGGAGGGCCTGCAACGAGGCCGGCGCGCCATCGGCGACAGGAACTGGTCGAATGCCCGCCGCCCCGACATCCGGATCGACGCCCGCTACAGGAACGGACGCGACCGCGACGACTTCAGGCGCGGCTTCGGCGAGGGATACGATGCCGGCTTCGCGCGCGTGCGGGCGGCGTGGGGACGTCCCGGATTCCAGGTGGGCATCGTCGTGGGGAATGGCCCGCGTGCAGCGGGCCGGCGCGCCATCGGCGAGCCCGCCTTCGCCAGGGGCTTTGCGGATGGCTACGAGCGCGGCCTCGACGACGGCGACGACGGCGACCGCTACGACCCGGTCCGCCACCGCGACTACCGGCAGGCGAACGATGGCTACTTCCGCGAATATGGGCCCCAGGACGCCTATCGCGCCAACTACCGCGCCGGCTTCAGCGAGGGGTACGAATCGGGCTACCGCGACGGCAGGCGACGCTGGTAGCGGGCTCTCAGCCGACACCCCCGGGCACCGTTGACCCCGGGCTGTTGCTGCCGCCGGTGGCGCACGGGAGAGACGACAGGCAAGGGGCAGGGAGCCTGCCGGGACGCAGATGCCGGGACGCGGAGCGTCTACTGTTACGGCGGATCCCGGCGGGCTCCGTATCGAGTGGGGCGCCTGATGGCCGGAGCCGGGTCAAGAGGGCTCCGGCGCTTTACTCCTCGAAGGGCTTTCAGTAGAATTGGTGGTTCACGCCCCCCAAGTGCCGGTATCGTCTAGGGGTTAGGACACGTGGTTCTCAGCCACGGGACCGGGGTTCGAATCCCCGTACCGGTACCAAGCTCTTCCCACCTCGTTGTGCGTCCGCAGGGATCACTCCGGCGATTGGCCGCACGCCGGGCGGTTCGTGCCACAATCCCCGACCAGACTCGCTGAAATCATCCGCTCGCGGAGCCATGCGGCACCCCACGGGAGATCCCTGCAGCCATGGACGTCGCGCCCGCCAGCCAGACGCACGGCACCGTCACCTCGAGCCCGGGCGCCGAGTACACCAGCGTCGCCAAGTGGTTCCACTGGCTGACGGTCCCAGCCCTCGGCATCGCCCTGCTGTCGGGCATGACGATCCGGTTCATCGTGGACGACACGAAGATGGCGTTCTACGCGCTGCACGAGAGCCTCGGGCTGCTGCTGCTCGCGCTGGGGGTGCTCAGGCTGGGGTGGCGGCTCCGGCACCCGCCGCCTCCCCTCGCCGCGCACCTGCCGCGTGCCATCCGCCTCGTGGCCGACGGCGTGCATCTGGCGCTGTACACCCTGCTCATCGTGCAACCCGTGCTCGGCTTCTTCACGACCAACGCCTACGGCTTCCCGCAACAGGGGGACACGGCATTCCTGGGGTTGATCGATCTACCGGCGTTCATGGACGCACGGCCAGACCTCGCCCTGCAGCTGCACTGGGGGCACAGCATCCTGGGCTGGCTGCTGGCGGTACTCATTGGCGTCCATGTGGCTGGCACCGTCTACCACCACGCGTGGCAGAAGGACGGCACGCTGCTGCGGATGCTGTAGCAGACGACCAGCGTGCTCACGCCGTGTTCGCTTCGGTGTAGCCCTCCATTCCGGTCCTCCGGCGCGACGCCGTGGGAAAACGATGCTCCAGGGCATTCGGTGGCTTCCCTTGCGCCCCGTGTTCCAGACTGTCGCTGTCACGCCGTGCGCAAGTCGGACCGGGATGGAGGGCTACACCCCAGCGCGAACGGCGCTAGCGAGGCAGCTCGAACACGTAAAGCGCATTCCCGGAAGCCGGATGGCGGACGTCGGGTGCGATCAGGCGGGGGACGTTGCGCGGACTGCCACCGCCAATGCCGGTCATGACGGCGACGTACTGCCGTCCATCGGCAGTGAACGAGACGGGAAAGCCCTGCACCGACGTCCCGAGCCGGGTCTGCCAGAGGATCTCGCCGGTGCGAACGTCCAGCGCCTTGAACGCGCGGTCCAGGTCGCCGACGAACGCCACGTCGCCTGCCGTCGTCAGCACCGACGTCAGGAACGGGGCGCGCTGCTCGTAGCTCCAGACTTCGTTCATCGTGCGCACGTCGTACGCGGCGAGCTTGCCGATGTTGCCGTCGGTGCCCGGCATCTCGAAGAACCTCCGGTCGCCGGCGGTGCCGCCGGACCCCGCGCGCAGCTCGACCTGTCGTCCCCGGATCTCCATGCAGCTCTGGCTGAGGGGAATCACGAGCAGGCCGGCGCCGGGGTGATAGCTCATCGCCTGCCAGTTGTGCCCGCCCTCGGTGCTGGGACACGCGCTCACCCAGTCGCCCACTTTTGCCTCGAGGATGTCGCCACGGTAGGTCACGGCACCCGTGCGCGGGTCGATCGACTCGAAGACGTTCTGGAAGATCGTTTCCCGGTGCGCGAGGAACGCGCCCGTCTCGCGATCGAGCTTCCACAGGATGCCGGGCTTGCCGATGGTGAACAGGAGCTTGCGGTCGTCCACGTCCACCAGCACCCGCTCGAACACCTCATCGAGGTCGAGCGCCTCCCCGGGCGCGTGCTGATAGTGCCACCGGAGCTGGCCGGTGTCGGCGTCGAGCGCGACGGTCGAGCTCGTGTACAACGCCTTGTCGAGCGCCGACATGCCGCGGCTCGCGGGAACCCATGGCTTCGCCTGGGCCGTGCCCCAGTAGGTGAGGTTCAGTTCGGGATCGAACGAGCCGACGATCCAGGCCTCGCCACCAGCCCGGAGGTGGTCCGGCTGCGCGCCCCAGGTGTCGGCGCCCGTCTCGGCCCCCGACGCCACGGTGTGGAACTTCCAGAGGCGCTCGCCCGTGGCCGCGTCGTAGGCGCTGATGTAGCAGGGCTCGGCGCCGAACCGGTCGCATCCGCCAAGCCCCTGAATCACCTTGCCGTTGGCCACGATGGACCCAACCGTGGCCGTGTAGTTGCCCGCCGTGGTGTCGGCGACAGGCACGTCCCACACGGTACGCCCCGTGCGCGCCTCGATGGCCACGAGCCTTGCGTCGGTCGTGGTGAAGTAGATCCGATCCCCGTAGATTGAAATGTTCCGCATCGAGGCGAGCCCGAGCGCGCGCTCCGGACCGACCCGGTTCTCCCAGATCAGCTCTCCCGTCCGGCCGTCGAGCGCCTGCAGGACGTTGAGCGGGTTGGTCAGGTAGATGACCCCGTCGTGCACGAGCGGCATCGTCTGGTTGGAGCCTCCCTCCACCATGTTCCAGACCCAGGCGAGCCGCAGCGCGCCGACGTTCTCCCGTGTGATCTGATCAAGCGGCGAGTGGCTCCAGCCCTGGTAGGTGCGCCGGGCCATCAGCCAGTCGCCGGCCGGAGGGTTGCGCAGCATCGCATCGGTGACCGGCGTGAAGGCAGGGACCTCGCCGCGCACCGTGAGACCGGCCGCCGGCGCGGGAGGCGCGACGGCCGCGGGGGCCGGTGATAGCGTCGCGGGGCCGGTAGCCGTCACGCCGACCGCAGGCACCGCCACCGCCTGATTGGTCGCGGGCGATGCCGCGACGGCCGCGCCAATCGCAATGGTGGAACCGGGCGCCAGGGCCGATGGGCCTGTGCTGGCGCCGTTGGCCTGGAGGATGTACGCGGTGATGGCCGTCGCCGTGGCCATGCCCAGCGTCCCCGGCTGGAGCGGGGGCATGGCCCGATCGATGTAGTCGATCAGGGCGCCAGCGGGGCGGCTCCCCCATTCCGAGAGGAAGTTGACGCCTGCCAGGGCCGGCGCTTCATTGAAGCCTCCAAGGTCGGCACGGTGGCAGCTTGCGCACGACGCGTCATAGGCCGCCCGCCCCGCAGACGCCTGCGCCGCGGTGAACACGGACCCCTGCGACGTCGGCTGCTGAGCCCGAAGGTTCCAGCCAAGGGTGGCCATCACCAGGGCAATGGCCACCGCAAGCAGACGGATACGACTCACCGGCGCTCCTTCCGGGGCATCAACCAGCCCCGGAGGTTACCCTCGGGGGCCGCGGTGCTGTGGACCTGCACGTAGAGACGATTCCGCCGCAGATGCTCGAGCTGCGCGTCGGTCACGGTGAACACGCCCTCCACCGTGCCTGCAGAGGCCTTCGTCACCGAGAGGTCGAGGAGCGTGGGTCCCCGCAGGCCGGGCGGACCCACGTGGATGTGCGCCTCCGTGGCGGGCCCCTGCAGCCCCTGAAACGTGCCGGTCACGCGCAGCGTACGCCCGTCCAGGCGGGCCTCCACCGCCCCCACCCCGGTCGTCGTCGGCTGGAGGGTGGCATCAACGGGCAGGGGCGACAGCCGCGAGGTATAGACCCCGACGTCCTGCGGGTACGCCTGGGAGACGCCCAGACACGACGCGAGCACACACCCGGCGAACAGGCGGAGGACAGACAGCATGCGCGGCTCCTGAGAGCAGGGAAAACGCGCCGGAATCATAGCACCCGGCTCTCCCCGCCCCGGGGCCGCGCGGTCCCCCTGACCGGACCGGCGAGTCGGGCTCCTCCAGCATCAGCGGGATTGGCGGATGAGCGCGCCACCGCAAGGATGCGCTGGTTTGTGCCCGGGTGCAATCAGCAGGGCTGCCACCCGGATGGCACGCGACAGCGCTGCGCGGTCGGCCGTGCCCCGCAGCGGGCAGGTGACGGGGTTCGACGGGCAGACTTGCACTCTGCAGCGGTGTCCGCCAGCAACCGATAGACCTGTCAGCACCGCTCCTATAGCCGGTTTTTCAGGATGGCATCGGTCACAGACCCTACCAGCACTCCCTCGGGTAAGGCAGCACTCGCGGATACGCACCGCATAGGGGACGTCCTCGTCGAGGACGGCGCTATTACTGCAGAGCAGCTCAGCAAGCTCCTGCGCGTCCAGGCCCGCCTCGAAGACCACAAGCCCATCGGCCAGCTGGCTATCGAGCTGGGCATGCTCACCAGGGCGCGGCTCGAGGAAGCCCTGCGGAAGCACCGGCGCGGGCTCTCGATCGAGGGCATTCTCGTCGAGCGCGGGGTCATCCGGGCCGAGCAGGTCGCTGCGGCGCGTGATGCGCTCAAGGGCAGCGCCAGCGATGTGGCACGGCACCTGGTCGACATCGGAGCGGTGTCCGAGCGTGTCTACCTGCTGGCCTATTGCGAGCGGCACGGCATGTCGTTCATCGACGTGGAGCCCGGCCTCGTCGATCGGTCGCTGCTCAAGAAGGTCAGCATCAAGTATCTCAGCCGGCACCGGATCGTCCCGCTGTCGATCAAGGACGGCCGGCTGAACGTGGTGATCAGCGACGTTGGGCAGAGCGAGCTGGCCGCCGAACTCGAGCGCCTGTACGGCACGCCCATCACGTTCTGGGTCAGCGAACGGCACAAGATTGCCTCGACGCTCTCGGCCCTCGAGAACGAGACGGCCGAAGGGCGCATCGCCACGAACCGGCGCATCGAGTACCGGAACGTCGCACCCGGGGTGACCGACGACGCGGGCGGGGCCGCCGAGATCGTCGAGAGCGTCATCCTGCGCGCCATCCGCGACCGGGCGAGCGACATCCACTTCGAGCCCGACCCGAGCCGCCTGCGCGTCCGCAACCGGATCGACGGCCAGCTCATTCCGGTAGCAGAGTACCCGGCCAACCTGAGCGCGGCCATCATCTCGCGCGTCAAGGTGCTGGCCGAGGCGGACATCGCCGAGCACCGGGTACACCAGCAAGGCCGCATTTACATCCGCTGCGACGGCGAAGACATCGACCTGCGCGCGTCCTTCTACGTCACCGTCGCCGGCGAGAACGCCGTGCTGCGGATCCTCCGCAAGGGCAGCACGCTGGTGGGCCTCGAGGAGATGGGGTTCTCACCCGCCACCCTCACGACGTTCATCCAGGACGTGCTCGAGCCCAACAGCGGCATGCTGCTGGTGACCGGGCCGACGGGCAGCGGCAAGACCACCACGCTCTATGCCTCGCTGCAGCGGCTCGTGGACGCCTCGAGCAAGGTGATCACGTGCGAGGACCCCGTGGAGTACGTGGTGGACGGCATCACCCAGTGTTCCGTCTCGGACCGGCCGGGCATGTCGTTCGTGGACTCGCTCAAGTCCATCGTGCGGCAGGATCCGGACATCATCCTCGTGGGTGAGATCCGCGACGCCGAGTCGGCCAACATGGCCATCCATTCGGCGCTGACAGGGCACAAGGTGCTCACGACGTTCCACACCGAGGACACCGTGGGAGCGCTCGTGCGGCTGATTCAGATGGACATCGAGCCGTTCCTGATCTCGTCGACCATCACGGCCATCGTCGGCCAGCGGCTGGTACGCCGTCAGTGCGCCCACTGCCGGGCGGACTACACGCCGACCGCCATGGAAGTGCGTGCGCTCGGACTCTCGCGCGACGAACTCGGTGGGTTCAGCCTGACGAAGGGACGAGGATGCCCAGCCTGCCATTACACGGGCTACCACGGACGCGTGGGTGTCTATGAACTGCTCGTCATGAACGACCTGCTGCGCGACACGATCCTGCAGAAGCCTGCCGCGCACGAGATCCGGCGCGTCGCGCAGGAGGCACCCGACTTCGTCTCGCTGCAGGAGGACGGCGTCGCCAAGGCGCTGCGCGGTGAGACGACGCTGTCGGAGATCGCGGCCAACTGCCCGCGCCGCCCGATGATGCGCCCGCTGCGGCAGCTCATGGAGATGTGCGCGTGACGAATCCGGCGTCCGCCGTGGCGGGGGGCACCACAGGGCCCGAAGCCGTGGACCTCGAGCAGGCGCCCCCTGTGGAGCCGTTGGCGGTCCGCGTGGAGCGCCAGATCAAGGAAGGCCGGCTGACCCTGCCGGTCATGCCGGCGGTCGCGTTGGAGGTCCAGCGGCTCATCGAAGCAGAAGCCGGCATCCCGGCAATAGCCGCCGCAATCGGACGGGATCCGTCGATCGCCGCGGCCGTGGTCAAGTACGCCAACTCCGCCATGTACGCCGGCCTGCGTGAAGTGACCGACATCCAGCAGGCCGTGATGCGCCTGGGGCTGCTGCCGGTCCAGCAGGCCGTCACGGCACTCTCGGCCCGGTCGCTCTTCGAGCGGGCTGCCCCTGCACATGCCGAGTTCTACAAGCGCATCTGGCGCCATTCCCTGACGACGGCGCTGGCAGCCCGGCGACTGGCGTCGCGGGTCCGCATCGCGCCGGACACGGCCTTCCTGGCAGGACTGCTCCACGACCTCGGCAAGGTCGTGGTCCTCCAGTCGGCCGCGGGTCTGCAGGGACGAGCACCGGCCGGTTTTGCCATCGACGACGCGACGGTACTCGAGTTCGTCGAGGCCCTGCACTGCCCGGTGGGTGACATGCTCTTCGAGACGTGGAAGATCCCGTCGGACCTCCGCGACGTCCTCCGCCGGCATCACGACCCCTCGTTGAGCGGCGTGGGCGACATGCTCGTCGCCGTGGTACAGATGGCCGACTTGCTCGCGGCCAAGGTGGGGGCGAGCCTCCACCCTGACCCCGAGCTTTCACTTGTCGATTGCCCCGCAGCGGCTCTCCTCCGCCTCGACGACGTGAAGCTGGCCAGCCTGCTCGTGGACCTCGAGGACGACCTCGAGGCCACACACGACGCGTTCTGACGCGTTCGTGGCGGCGAGGGTCCTCAGGCGCGCGCGGTGAGGCGCCGGCCCAGCGCCACGGCCATCAGGCCCAGGAGCACCAGCCCGGCGGCTGCTGGCTCCGGGACCTTGGCCACGTCCACGAAGAAGCGTCCGGAGTCCCCGAACCGTCCGGTCCCGTCAACCAGCCTGAACTCGGCGGTGTACGTCCCGCCGGGCGCGCCGGGCGCGACCCAGAACGTAGGCGTTGCCGAGAACAGCTCGTCTCCCTGGCCAAGCGTCCAGCGATTGCCCGCGGTGAGGTCAGCTGTCGGGGTGTTGCCGAATGCAATGTTGAGCCCGAACGTCGCCGACACCAGTTCGAGCTGCACCTGGGCACCATCGAAGGGATCGTCCCATCGTCCCGCGGAGCTGTGGTACGTGACGTCGTCCACCCCTGCCAGTGAATGGACGTTTCGCATCTCGTAGTTGCCGTACTCGAGATTCTGCGGCCATGCACTGGGCAACCCGGAACGCCAGGTGCCGGCAAAGGCACCGGACCCCTTCTGCAGCTGCACTGGTGGCAGCAGCGTCCCGACCTCCGGCGTACGGTTGTTCGCGTTGGTGTCGGCGAGCACCGGAGAGGCCGAGGGGCCCGAATACGTGTAGGTGCCGAGGGCGTGGAAGTGGTCGCCGTGATGGAAGAGCAGCGTCAGGCGGCCATCGTTCGGCTGGTCCGGATAGTCGCCCCCGCCGATCCCGGCTGGCGCCGTGAACGGAGTGCTGCGGCCATCGAGGCCCACATAGTAGGAGATCGTGTCGGCGCCGGCAGACGCGGCGACGCCGAGCAGGATGGTCAATGCCGTTGCGGTCACACGTGGTTGCATGGTCCTCGTCATGGCACAGGCCAGCCGGGCGCCCCCTGGCGCATGGGCTGGTGCGGTTGCGTCGGGTGTCCGCGTGCCAGACCGGCAACGCGACAGTCGTCCCGCCAGATGCGTGCATCCTGCGGGCAGGCGCGTGCGGTGGTAAGCGTTTCTCGACGAGCGGGTGCAGGCGGCTCACGGCTGGCGACCTCGCCGCGACCAGTGGCGCGGCCGCCCCCTCCACGGAGGCGTCCCGGCTCGTGAGGCGCGCGGGTCTGGGGACGATGTGCGGCGTCGCCGGGTCAGGCGTGGACGCCTGGCGCCTCGTGTCCCGTGCGGGTGACGTAGTCCACGTAGGAGCCCGGATAGAGATGTGGCTCGACGTCGGTACCGCTCTCGCCGCCCAGCTCGAGGACGCGGTTGCCAAGGGCGCGCAGGAAGGCACGGTCGTGCGACACGAAGAGCATCGTCCCGTCGAAGTCCGTGAGCGCTTCGATCAGCATCTCCTTGGTGAACAGGTCCAGGTGATTGGTGGGCTCGTCCAGGATCAGGAAGTTCGGGGGGTCGAGCAGCATGCGGGCCATGGCCAGGCGGGTCTTCTCGCCGCCCGACAGGGCGCGGATCCGCTTGTCCACGTCGTCGCCCGAGAACTGGAAGGCGCCGGCCAGATTGCGGAGCGCACCCACCGACTCCTGCGGAAAGTCGCGTTGCAGCTGCTCCTCCACCGTGAGCGTGGGGTCGAGAAGATCGAGCGCCTGCTGCGCGAAATACCCCATCCTGACGCTCGGCCCCAGGGCGACCGTTCCGGCGTCGGGCTCGAGGGCGCCGGCCACCATCTTGAGCAGCGTGGACTTGCCCGCGCCGTTCTTCCCCATCACGCACCAGCGTTCGCCCCGCCGGATGGTCATGCCCAGGCCCGCGTGCACGACGCGACGCCCCCAGGCCTTGGAGACGCCCTCGAGCACCGCCACCTGATCCCCGGACCGTGACGGCACCCGGAAATCGAACTTCACCACCTTGCGCTTCTTCGGCAGCTCGATCCGCTCGATCTTGTCGAGCGCCTTCACCCGGCTCTGCACCTGGGCCGCCTTCGCGGCATGCGCGGCGAAGCGTTCGATGAAACGCTGCTCCTTGGCCAGCATCGCCTGCTGGCGGGCGTATGCCGCCTCGCGGTTGGACTCACGAATGGCGCGTTCGCGCTCGTAGAAGTCGTAGTTGCCGGAGTACGTGGTGATTTCTCCGCCGTCGATCTCTGCAATCTTCGTCGTGACGCGGTTCATGAACTCACGGTCGTGGGAGGTCATGAGGAGCGCGCCCGGCAACGAGCGGAGAAAGCCCTCGAGCCAGATGATGGATTCGATATCGAGGTGGTTGGTCGGCTCGTCCATCAGGAGGACGTCGGGCCGGCCGAGCAGGACGCGCGCCATGGCCACGCGCATCTTCCAGCCCCCCGACAGCTGCCCCACGTCGGCGTCGATGCGCTCGTCGTCGAAGCCCAGCCCGTGAAGGACCTCGCGGGCCTGGGCCTCGAGGCCGTAGCCGCCCAGATGGTCGTACGCGTCCTGTACCTCGCCAAAGCGCGTCAGGATGCGGTCGAGGTCGTCGGCGCGGGCCGGATCGCTCATGGCGTGCTGGAGCGACTCGAGTTCGTGGTGCAGGTCGCCCAACCGTCCGCTACCGGCGATGGCCTCGTCGAGGACGGAGCGGCCGGCCATCTCCCCAACGTCCTGCCGGAAGTAGCCGATCGTGAGCTTCTTCGGCACGGAGACTTCTCCCTCGTCGGGAACCTCCTCGCCCACGATCATCCGAAAGAGGGTGGTCTTGCCGGCGCCGTTGGGCCCGACCAGACCAACCTTTTCACCCGGGTTCAACTGAAAGGCGGCGTCCACGAACAGGACCTGCCGGCCGTACTGCTTGCCGAGACGCGAGAAGGAGATCACGCCCGTACGATAGCAGGCTACTTGTCGGTCCAGACCTGACGCGCGGCCTCGATGGCCATCCGGCGCTGCACGACATCGGCGAGATCGGCTTCGAGGAAGCGAAGGCCGCCGAGGACCCACTCGGCTACCTCCGGGTGCACGAGCCGGTAATACACATGGCGGCCTTCCTTGCGTTCCACGACCACGTGGTGCGCACGAAGGACCGCCAGGTTCTGCGAGGTGCGTGAGTGGCTCACCCCGAGTGTCTCCTGGAGCGCATTGACGTCGCGCTCGCCTTCCCGAAGCGCTTCGACGATGCGGACCCGGTCTGGATGGCTGAAGGCCCCGAACAGTTTCGCAAGCTCTCGAGCTGCAATGGCGCGACTGGGCATCGCGCGTATTCAATCACATTTCTTTAGAATGTCCATACATTCGAATGTTCAACTCAATGATTGCAATGAACAGCCAAGCCCATTGGCCAGGCGAAGTGAGAAAACAGTCGAAATAGAGGTGATATCGGTCGAAAGATAGGGTTGACAGCGACCCGCGCCCGTCAATACAATTCATGTATTCATGTGTTTGAATATATGAATCATAATACCAATTCAACCCAGCCATTCGACCCCCACCGCCTGCTGCCGGCGATCGAGTACCTCGCGCGGGTGCACGCGACCGAGGTGAACGCGCAGGCCCTCCAGGATGCCCTCCGCCGCACTGGGGATCCCTCCAGGGCGACGGCCGGGACCACGCCGGCCAGGCTCCTGGCCACGCTCGCCGCCGAGGCGGGCCTGGCCACCGCCACCGTCCGGCGCCCGGTGGCGGACGTGCTGGCGGATGCCAGTCCCTCGTACCCGTGGCTGGCCTTCCACCACACGGCCGACGGGCGACTGGAGGCACTCGCGGTCCTGGAGTACGGCCGCCGGGGCGTGAAGGTCGTCGTCCCCGGAAGCACGGCCCGGCCGGTTCGCTGGCCGGTGGCGAGCCTGCTCGAGTGGCTTCGCGTCGCCGACACCTCGGCCACCGTGGAGTGGCTCCTCGCGGAGCCCGCCGCCCCGCTCTCGCGTCTCCGGACGACACCGGGCATGGCGCGCATCGGTCCCGACAAGCGGCTTCGGGCGCTGCTCGTCGGCGAACGGCAGACGCTGTGGGTGGCGGTCGTGTACTCCGTCGTCATCGGACTGCTGTCGCTCGTCGTTCCGATCGCCGTGCAGTCGGTGGTGAACACGATTGCCTTCGGCTCCGTGATACAGCCGCTCGTGGTGCTCACGCTCTTCGTGCTCGTGGCGCTCGGCTTCTCGACAGCGTTGAACACCCTGCGGGCCAGTGTCGTCGAGATCGTCCAGCGCAGCATCTTCGCCCGTGTCTCGACGGACGTGACCTATCGACTCCTTCGGGTCCGCGCCGACGCGTTCGACCGGTACCACGGACCGGAGCTGGTCAATCGCTTCTTCGACACCGTCACGGTGCAGAAGTCCGCCTCCCTGCTGCTCATCGACGGCCTCAGCATCGTGATGCAGACGGCCATCGGCATGCTGCTGCTCGCCGTCTACCATCCGTGGCTGGCGGTGTTCGACGTGCTCCTCGTCCTCGCGATGCTCGTCATCGTCTTCGCCCTCGGACGAGGAGCGGTCACGACGGCGATCACGGAGTCCAAGGCGAAGTACGCGCTCGAGGGCTGGCTGGAACAACTCGCCACGCACCTGGTCACCTTCAAGTCGGCCGGCGGAACCACCTACGCCACGGCGCGGGCGCATCACCTCCTCGAGCAGTACCTCGACTACAGGAGCCGGCACTTCTCCATTCTCATCCGGCAGATCATCGGCTCCTTCGCCCTGCAGGCTGTGGCGAGCGCCGCGCTGCTCGGCATCGGGGGCTGGCTCGTCATCGAACGCCAGCTGACGCTCGGGCAGCTGGTGGCGAGCGAACTCATCGTCTCGGCGATGGTCAGCGCCTTCACGAAGTTCGGCAAGCAGCTCGAGGTCTTCTATGACCTCAGCGCAGCGCTGGACAAGCTGGGCGACCTCATCGATCTCCCACTCGAGCGCGGCGGGGGCGAGGCGACACTGCCCGGGACCGGCCCGGCGAGCCTCGAGATCCAGGACGTGCAGGTGTCCTACGACGACGACTCGCCCCCCGCGCTCCGCGTGGCCCACCTGTCCGTTCCCGCGGGCGAGCGCGTGGGCATCACCGGACCGAACGGTTCGGGCAAGAGCACGCTGGCAGACACCATCTTCGGCATGCGCCCCCCAGCGCGCGGGGTGCTCCGCATCGATGGCGCCGATCAGCGTGCCCTTTCGCTGCGGACACTGCGCGAACATGTGGCGCTCGTCAGGAGCATCGAGCTGTTCCCGGGCTCCATCGTGGACAACGTGCGGCTCGGGCGATCCGCGATCTCGATGGACGACGTCTCGGCGGCGCTCGAGGCCGTGGGCCTGCTCACTGATGTCCTGGCCCTGCCGGAAGGCATCCATACGACCATCCAGCCCCACGGCCGTCCCCTGTCACAGGGCCAGGCGCGGCGCCTGATGATCGCCAGGGCGATCGTCGGACGGCCCCGTCTGCTGGTGCTCGACGGGGCGCTCGACCAGATCGACGGGCCAGGAGAGCGCGAGCGACTCGCCGACCTGCTGTTCGATCCGACCGCACCGTGGACCCTGCTCTGCCTCACCGAGCAGCCAGACGTCCTCTCCCGGTGCGCGCGGGTCGTGACGATGCGGGACGGCGCGTGCGTGGACCTGGCGGTGACCGAAAAGGAGTTCGAGTCGTGAGCGCAGAACACCACTGGCACATGGACGCCCGCCTGTCCCTGCACGGCGTACAGACGCCTCGTGCGGCCCGCGTGCTGTCGCGGCTGCTCGTGGTCATGATTGCCGTGGGCGCGACGCTCCTCGTCATCACGCCCTGGCAGCAGACCATTGCGGGAAGCGGCCGTGTGATCGCGTTCTCGCCCGAGCAGCGCCCGCAGAGCATCGATGCACCGGTCGATGGCCGGGTCGTGCGCTGGCACGTCAGCGAGGGCGACACGGTCCGCCGCGGCGACCCGATCGTCGAGCTGGCCGACAACGACCCCGCCTTCGTCGAACGCCTCGAGGCGGAGCGCATGCAGGTTGCCCTCACGATTGAACAGGGGGCGCAACGGGCGCGCGTGCTCGAGGACCGCATCCATGGCCTCGAGGAGGCCCGGAGGACGGGCGTGGCTGCCGCGGAGCTCCGCGCGCGGATGGCCGGCGAACGCGCGGCCGCCGCCGAGCAGGCGCTGGCCGCGGCGCGCGCAGCCCAGGTCACGGCAGACCTCAATCTCGAGCGCCAGACCGCACTGGCGGCCAAGGGCCTGACATCGACGCGGAACGTGGAGCTCGCGGTCCTGGAGGCTACGCAGAGGGCCGCCGAGGTCGAGCGGGCCATCGCCAGCCTGAACGCGGCGCGCAGCGAACTCGGGGCATTCGACGCCGAGCTGCAGCGCACGGAAGCCGAGGCGCTGACGCGCATCGACGAGGCCCGCGCCGGGCTCGCCTCGGCACAGAGCGATGTGGCCAAGGCCAGGGCGGAGCTGGCGCGCATGGATGTGCGCGTTTCGCGGCAGCAGGCCCAGCAGGTCGTGGCGCCGATCGATGGCACGGTGCTTCGCATCGTGGGACGGCAGAGTGGCGAGCAGCTCAAGGCCGGCGCGCCGCTGGCGGTGCTGGTACCGGCGTCGGTACGGAACGTCGTCGAACTCTGGATCAACGGCAACGACATGCCGATGGTCCAGGCAGGACGGCACGTGCGCCTGCAGTTCGAGGGATGGCCGGCGCTGCAGTTCACCGGGTGGCCGGCCGTCGCCGTCGGCACCTTCGGAGGCCGGGTGCTGCTGGTTGACGCCACCGACAACGGCCTGGGCCGCTTCCGCGTGCTGGTGGACGCAGACAGCACGGACGACCCCTGGCCGTCGAGTCACTACCTGCGCCAGGGAGTCAGGGCCAACGGGTGGGTGCTGCTCGATACGGTCCCGATCGGCTGGGAGATCTGGCGCCAGTTCAACGGATTCCCGCCGATCATCGCGCCGGAAGAGCCGCTGCCGACCGGAACCGAAGCCATCGCAGCCGGCGACGGCGCTGGAGGCGCCGGCACGTCAGGGGCCGCCAAGTGAAGGCGACCCGGGTCTTGCCGGTCCTGCCGGCCTTGTTGGTCTTGCTGCTCGCAGCCACGGTCGCGGTCGAGGGGCAGACGGTCACACCCCTGGAGGTCCCGGAGGTCCTCGAGTCGGTGGAGCGCGCGTTTCCGCTGTTGGAACGCGCGCGTGCAGAAGGCGACGCGGCTGCCGGTGTGGCACTGGAGTCGCGTGGCGCGTTCGACGTTCGGCTCAAGGCCGACGCATCGGCGTTGAACGGCTACTACTCAAATGATCGCTTCGAGACCGGTGTCGACCAGCCCCTGGCGCTGTTCGGGGCCACGCTGTTCGGCGGCTACCGCGTCGGCCGGGGAGAGTTCGCGCCCTACGACGAGAAGACCCTGACGTTGAGCGGAGGCGAGTGGAGCGCGGGCCTCGCCCTTCCGCTCCTCAGGAACCGGGCCATCGACGAACGCCGGGCGGGCGTGCGCCGCGCGGACCTCGGGGTGGAGGTCGTCTCGCAAGAGGTGTCCAGGCTCAGACTGCAGTACTTTCGCGAGGCGCTCTCCGCCTACTGGGACTGGGTCGCGGCGGGCCAGCAGCTCGACATCGTCGCGGCGCTGCTCGACCTGGCCGAGCAGCGTGATCAGGATCTGGCCACTGCGGTGGCTCTGGGACAGGTCGCACCGATTGAACGGACCGAGAACCAGCGCGCGATCCTGAACCGCCGTTCGGCTCTCCGGCTTGCACAACGCGCCGTCGAAGCGGCTGCCATCACCCTGTCGCTCTACTACCGGGCCCCCGACGGCACTCCGATCAGGCCGCCGGTGGAGCGCGTGCCCGTGAATCTGCCCGCACCAACCCCACTCGGGCCGGGCGACGAGCTGGAAGGCCTCGCCGAGGCCTTGCAGCGCCGTCCCGAACTCCACGGCCTGCAGGCCCGACAGGCGCAACAGCAGATCGAGACGGCGCTGGCCAGGAACAGCCTGCTGCCGAAGCTCGAGCTCTTCGCTGACGTCTCGCGCGATACGGGAGAGGGCCGGCCCAGCCGGGCCGGCTCGGACGTGGCGGGAGGGCTGTCGTTCGAACTGCCGCTCCAGCGGCGGCGCGCCTCGGGCAGGCAGCTGCAGGCACTGGCGAAGCTGGCCGGGCTCGAGTCGGAGCGCCGGTTCGTGACCGACCGGATCAGGGCCGAGGTGCAGGATGCGGCAAGCGCACTCGACGCCGTGTTTACGACGCTGGACCTCGTGCGCCAGGAGGTGGTGCTGGCCAGGGACCTCGAAGGTCTCGAGCGCGACCGGTTTACGCTCGGTGACTCCACGCTGTTTCTGGTGAACCTGCGGGAGCTCAACACCGCCGACGCCGCCGTCCGTGAGATCAAGGCACTCGCGGACTACCAGAAGGCACGCGTCGCGTTCGACGCGGCCACCGGGCGGCTTGGGGACGCCTCGCCCACGACGACTCCCTAGCCGCGGCCCCTCCGCCGGCGACGCCCGATCGCGGATTGGCTAGAATGCCCAGGTGAGTTCACTTCTTCGCTTCATCGTGGCGGTCAGCATCCTCGCCCTGATCATCGTGGGCGTCGGCTGGATCTCGGCCGGACGGGCGGCCGGCCCGGATATCCGCATCCGCCAACCCGGCGATTTCATCGGACAGGATACGACGCTCGATCTGGCGGTCGAGGCGCCAGATGGCCTGCTGTCGGCGCTGGATGTCACGGTGGAGCAGGGCGGCACATCCTTTCCGGTGTACTCGCTCAACGCCCCGCTGAACGAGGGAGCGACCCAGGACTCGGCTGAGAGCCTCTACGTAATGCGACCCATCGGCAGGAGCGCAATCGCCGATCTCCGCACCGGGGACGCACGCATCGTGGTGCGGGCGGCCCGGCCGGTCCTGTACGGGTTCCGGCAGGCCGAATCGGTGGTCACCAAGGACGTGCAGGTCCGACTCGAGCCCCCGCAGGTGACCGTGCTTTCCACGTTCCACTACGTCAACCACGGCGGCGCGGAACTGGTGGTGTACCGTGTCGGGCCGGACGACGTCACCTCGGGCGTGCGGGTGGGCGAGCATACGTATCCCGGCTACCCGGGTTCGGCGGCCGGACTCGGCGGCGACGCCGGGGTGCGGGTGGCGTTCTTCGCGCTCCTGCACGATCAGGATCTCGCCACGCCCATCGAGGTGGTGGCGGAGGACCCGGCGGGCAACACGACCGCCGTCCCACTCGACCATCGGGTCTTTCCGAAGGCGTTCGCGCGCAGCCGGATCACCATCGACGATCGTTTTCTGTCGCGCGTGATACCGGCCATGGCCGCCGCCAATCCCGACCTGAATCTGGCCACTGCGCCGGAGGCCCTGGTCGACTCCTTCCTCCGCGTCAACCGGGACCTCAGGCGCGAGAACAACCAGACGCTGGTGGAACTGGCGGGCAGGACGGCGTCCGAGATGTTCTGGCGGGATGCGTTCCAGCCTCTCGGCAACGCATCGGTGGAAGCCGGGTTTGCCGACTATCGCACCTACCTGCACGACGGCGAGGAGATCGACCAGCAGGTGCATCTCGGCTTCGACCTGGCGGTGACGGCGCAGGTGCCGATCACGGCTGCGCAGCGCGGGCGTGTGCTCCACGCCGGCAATCTCGGCATCTACGGCACCGCGGTCGTCCTCGATCACGGACTGGGCGTGCAGTCGCTGTATGCCCATCTGTCGTCGGTCGGCGTCGCCCCCGACGAGCTGGTGGACAAGGGCGCCGTCATCGGACGCAGCGGCATGACCGGACTGGCCGCCGGCGACCACCTGCACTTCACCGTGCTGCTCCAGGGCCAGGCCGTGAACCCGGTGGAATGGTGGGATCCAAAGTGGATCCAGGACCGGGTGCTCCGGAAGCTCGACGAGGCAGGCCGCGTGAGATAATTCCGGGGTCCGAGCCCACCATGCACTGCCAGGTTCCCTCAGCTATCGTGACCCGCGGGTGCCCGGCCATCCGAGGAACATTCGCCCCGTATCGGGCTCCTTGGGCCGGGGGCACCGCGTGATGAAGGCGGGAGCACGGGCAGCAACCGTCGGCGTGACGGCGGCAGGGTCCATCAGCCATGGGCGGCGCACCGCAGATCTCATCGAACTCACCAAGCCCCGGCTGAACCTGCTCGTGCTCGTGACGACGCTGGCTGGCATGTACCTGGCCGCGCCGTCCGGTGTACCCGCCCTGCTGGTGCTCCATACGCTCGTGGGTACTGCGCTCGTGGCGGGAGGCGCCGCAGCGCTGAACCAGGTGTGGGAGCGGTCGACCGACAGCCTGATGCGTCGCACCCGCTCGCGGCCGGTCCCGGCGGGCCGGGTACGCCCGGCGCACGGCACGGGCTTCGGAGTGGCCCTGTCGGCGGCGGGGCTCGCCCAACTCACGCTCGGCGTGAACGCAGTGGCCGCCGCGGTGGCCGCCCTCACCCTCGTGAGCTATGTGCTCTTCTACACGCCGCTCAAGCGGTACACCTCCCTGGCGACGCTCGTCGGCGCGGTCCCGGGGGCGCTGCCTCCCGTCATCGGCTGGGCGGCGGGCGCGGGCAGCGTCTCCGAGCCCGCCCTCGTCCTCTTCGGCATCGTGTTCTTCTGGCAGATGCCGCACTTCCTCGCCCTCGCGTGGATGTACCGCGACGATTACGCGGCGGCCGGCATCCCGCTGCTCCCGGTCATCGAGCGCGATGGGCGCCGCACCGGCCGGCAGGCCCTGTTGTACGCGGCGGCGCTCTGGCCCGTGAGTCTGCTTCCGGCGGTGGTCGGCCTGGCCGGTGTGTTCTACAGCAGCGTGGCTACCGTGCTCGGCGTGATCTTCATCGCCCTGGCGGGACAGTTCGCGAACGAGCGTTCCATGGCCGCAGCCCGTCGACTGTTCCTCGCCTCGATCACCTACCTCCCGCTCCTGTGGGGCGCGCTCGTCGCCGACCGCGTCTGGTTGTCGGCGCCTTAGGACCATGGAACTGGCCGATCTTCCCGCGCTGAACGCCGTCCTCAACGGGATGGCCGGGGCACTGCTCCTGACTGGCTACCTCTTCATACGCCGGGGAGATCAGCGCAACCACATGCGCTGCATGCTCGGAGCCCTGGCCATGTCGGCACTGTTCCTGGTGTCATACGTGATCTACCACGCGAACGTCGGCTCCCGGCCGTTCCCCGGCGAGGGCCTGATTCGTGTGGTCTACTTCGTGATCCTGATTTCGCACGTGGTGCTGGCGGCCCTCATCGTACCGCTGGCGCTCGTGACTGCGCGCAGGGGCTGGCGGGAGCAGTTCGACCGGCACGTGCGGGTGGCCCGGTGGACGTTTCCCCTGTGGATGTACGTGTCGGTCACCGGCGTCGTGATCTATCTCATGCTGTATCAGCTGTACTGACGGGACGGGAACCCGGTGTACCGGCTACGGTAAGATGAATCCCTTCCTCGACAGCCTGCGGTGGAGGCGACTATGACGGCTCGACGTGCGATCCTCGGGGTGGCCCTGGCCCTGACCCTGGCCGCGCCGTCGCACGCGCAGACGGCGCGTGTGGCGGGAATCGTCCGGAGCACGACGGGGCAACCCGTGCCAGGCGCCATCGTGCAGGCGGACAACGAAGACCGTGGCCCCCGGCAGGTGACGTCGACGACGGATGCCAAGGGGCGCTTCGGCATGATTGGGCTGAGCGGCGGCACCGTGTGGACGTTCGTCGTCAGTGCCCCGGGCTTCCAGACGCTTGTCGCGCCCATGACCGTGCGGACGGGCAACCCCGGCAACTTCGCGTTCAGGCTGGCTCCGGCGCCAGAGCCTCCCGGAGGCACCCTCCCGAACGACATCGCCGATCGAATCACCGAGGCTGGAGCGCTGGCAGAGGCAGGACGCCACGCCGAAGCCGCGGCGGCATTCGAGCGCCTCCACCGCGACAGCCCCACGTTGACGATGATGGGGATGGTGCTCGGAGGGCTCTACCGCGAGCAGGCGCGCACCACGGCAAACGTCGAGGAACGTGCGGCCCTCCTGGCGCGCGCGGTCGATGCCTATGGGGACGTGCTGGAGGCCGACACGGCCTACGAGCGCGCACGGCTCGGCCTCGTGTTTGCGCACCTCGAAGCGGGCGACACCGCCGCTGCCCGGGCGGCCCTCGCCGAGGCGGCCCGTCTCAACCCGACGAGTCCGGGCGTCGCGGAGGCCGAGGCCGCCCTGCGCCGGGCGGGTCAGTAACTTTCCGAGCTGCCAGGCACGTCCGGACTGATGCCCCATCGCTCCTCAAGGGTCACGAGCCGTTGGCAGGCCACGCTCATCCTGGCCCTCTTCGGCCTGGCCGTCGTGACCTCAGCCGTCGTGGGCTGGCGCTATGCGAGGCGTTCGTCTCCACATCTGGGACCGCTCGTCCTTCTGTCCGTGGACGGCCTGCGCACCGAACGCCTCGCGGCCTATGGCGGTGGCGACGGTACCACGCCGGCCCTCGATGCCCTGGCCGCCGAGAGTCTGGTGTTCGAGCGGGCCTACGCCCACACCACACAGACGCTTCCATCGCACGCCTCCCTCTTCACCGGCACGCTCCCCCCTGCGCACGGGGTGCGGAACGACGTGGGGTTCTCCCTTGGGCGTGAGGCCCGGACGCTGGCCGAACTGCTCGACGCCCGGGGCTTCGCCACGGGAGGCGCGGTCTCCTCGCCCCTGCTTGGGCCGGAGAGCGGGCTGAACCAGGGGTTCACGACTTATGAAGCCGGCATCGAGGCCGATGCGGCAACGGGCCCCCTCACGACGATGCGGGACGGCGAGCTGACGATCGACGCCATCGAGCCCTGGGTGGAGGAGCAGCAGGACCAACGGTTCTTCCTCTTCGCGCACGTGGATGCCGGACCGGCAGATGCCGCACTGGGGCGGCTGGTCGATCTCCTCAAGGACAAGGGGTTCTACGACGACGCCACCATCCTCGTCGTCGGCGCACATGGCGACCTGAGCGGCGACGACCCGCTCGCCGAGCGTGCGGTGCGCGTCCCCCTCATCGTGAAGCAGCCGGATGCCGCCGGAGCCGGACGGCGGATCGCCGAGCCCGTGCAGCAGGTGGACCTCGTGCCCACCATCCTGGATCTCGTGCGGGCCCCGACGCCCGATGGCCTCGCGGGCCGCTCACTGCGTGAAGTGCTCGACGGAGAGGAGCTGGAGCCACCCGCGTCCGGGATTTATTCCGAGTCGATGGCCGCTCATTTCCGGCTGGGGCGACCTCCGTATGTGGCGCTCCTTCGGGATGGGGTGCGATACGTCCGGACCGAGGACGAGCGCATCGAGGCCGTGGACGAGGCTCTGGCTGCAGTGGCGGATCCCACGGTGCTCGGCGCGCTCAGGCAGTCAGCCGACCGCCTGCGCGCCGGGCCTGGCGCCCGTCCACAGGCCGACATCCCCGAGGCCCTGGCCGATCGCGTGGCCAGCCTGGGCTGGCTCGACATGCTGCAGCCTCCTGTCACCAGCGAGCCCGCGATGACGACGCGCGAGAGTTCGGCTTTGCTGCGCGAACTCTCCAATGCCGCGCAGCTCGCGGCCGGGCACCAGTACGGCGGGGCGGCTGAACGCCTGGGCCACGTCGTTGGTCGCTACCCCTGGCTTGCCCCGGCCTGGTACGAACTCGGCCAGGTGCTCCTGCGTGCGGGCCGAACGCCGGACGCCGTGCGGGCATTCCGCGCCGCGGCAACGGCGCGCCCCGACGATGCCGAGGCGGCCGTCGCCCTGGCCTGGGCGCTGCTCCGCGACGGGCAGCACGCGGCGGCAGCACGCGAGGGGCACCGGGCGGCCGCCCTCGCCGGCCTGACCGCGCCAGACCGTGTGGCGGCTGCCTACGAAGTGGCGGCCCGCGCGGAACTGGCCGCCGACGATCTCGCCGCTGCGCTGCGTGATGCCGCACTGGCCGACGCCGCGGACGCGGAGGGGGCCTCGATCGTCAGCCTCGTGCAGGGCCTGAACCTCCTCGATCAGGATCGCCCCGCCGACGCCCTGGAGCAGCTGCAGCCCGCGGTGGCGGCGAGCGCCGCTGCCAGGGGCCAGGAGCCGCCTCGGGACCTGTACCTCGCGTTTGCTGACGCGCTTGCGCAGGTCGGGCGCGCCGAGGACGCCGACGCGGCGTACCGGACGCAGCTGGAGCGGTTTCCGGGAACGCCCGGCGCGTACGCCGGGCTCGCGATGCTGCACGATGCCGCGGGCCGGAGCGATCAGGTGGAACGTGCCATCGTCGATCTGCTGGAGGACATGCCGACACCCGAGGGCTTCGCCGCGGCGGCCCGCCTCTGGACCGCGGTCGGCGAACGCGAGCGCGCCGCGCAGGTGCGGGCGGATGCGCGAGCCAGGTTCAGCGGCCGCGTGCCGGCAGCCGGCCCGGCGCCGCGCTGACGCGCTCCGGCTCAGTCCGTCGCGCTCGTTTCCGGCTCGGCGGGGTGCACCGCCATGATGGCCAGCCCCACGGCGCTCCAGCCGAGATTGCGGACCTTTCGCACGACCGCGAGCGACACACCCGCCACAGGGTCCACGGCGATGAGGGGGGCAACGGCTCCCGACAGGGCCTCATCGATGCCTATGCGGAACGGCACGAACTTGAACGCCACCGTCACGAACCTGTTCACCGTCTCGAAGATCGTGGCCTGCACGAACGTGGGGCTGTCGTTGCCGAGCAGCCACCGCAGGGTGAGGTAGACCTCGAGCACCGCCACCGCGTGAAACAGGAGATCCACACCGAAGACCGCCCAGAGAGACGCCCCGCGTTGCGTGGTGAAGGTCACCACGTCGGTCCGCCAGCGGGCCAGCCTGTCACGCCACGACGGGCGGGCGCCCCGCTGTGGATCCCAGGTTCCCTTGAGCAGGCGGAGGGCAACCGCCGGGGCAGCGAGCAGCGCCAGCAGTCCCGCGACTCCCAGTCCCCGCCAGCCTGGTGGCAGCGGAACGGTCGCGAGGGCCACGGCGATGCCGGCGCCGAGCATCGCCGCCACCGACAGGGCGTAGATCAGGTTCTCGAGCGCGAGCGACGCCACCGACTCACGGGGAGCCAGGTGGTGACGCGTGAGGAACACCTTGGTGGGTTCGCTGGCAAGCAGCCCCAGCGGCGTGATGCTGCCGGCGGCATCGCCGGCCAGAAACGCCGACAACGCCCGCGGCAGACCGAGCCGCGCGGACGGCGCCATGCACAGCCGCCAGGCCATGGCACGAAGCAGGAAGCGAACACCGGCCAGCAGCAGGACTGCGGCAAAGCCCCAGCCCATGCGGCGGATCCCCTCGATGATGTCGGGGGCGCCGACCTGCCGTACGGCGTACACGAAGAGCACCGCACCGACTGCGGCGCCGATGAGCGTGACCGCCTGCCGTGGAACGGAGGACACGAGAGGGGCAGAGCGAAGGCCGGACGCGGTCCGGCCCTCGTTCCGGGAGGCGCCTAGGCGCCGAAGGGCTGAATGAAGAAGAGAATCAGCGAGATCAGGAGCACGTAGATGACGAGCGACTCGATCAGCACGAGACCGATGATCAGCGCTCCCCGGATCTCAGCAGCGGCCGCGGGATTGCGCGCGAGGGCCTCGGCGGCCGACTTCACACCAAGTCCCTGGCCGATCGCGGCGAGCCCGGCCGCGAAGGCGAGCGCGAATCCAGCCGTGATGATCGACCAGCGGGCGATCTCAGTGCCGGCGCCGACCGCCTCCTGCGCGTAGGCCGGTGAAAAGGCCCCGAGAACCAGGACGACGAAAAGGGTTGTCAGGACTGACCGTTTGCTCACGTCAAAAGCCTCCTGCTGCGTGCGGGAGCCGCACCAGACAGCGAACACGAAACACCACAGCACTCTAGGGCCGCGTCCGCGGCACCCGCACCGACTCGAGCGCCACCGAGACGACCAGCGATGACGCTCCCCCGAACAGCCAGAGGGGGTGCGCACGCAAACGCACCATCATAGCCCACGCGATAAACGCGAGTATACCGTACCTCGTGATGAATTTCACAAGGTGCCACCCCGCGCCTGGGCCCTGCCCCGCGCCCGCCACCAGCGCATCGACGACGCTGCGCACGCCACGGTGACTGACGGCCACGAGCAGCCCTCCGCCCGCGGCACCTGACACCCCGGACCACCCGGCGCCGGACACGGCGGCCGCGGCCACGATCAGGGCCCAGATCACGAGGGCCCGCCGTTCGATACGACGGAGCGTGGATTCAGGGCCGGGCATCGCGCTCGGGTCCGGAATCCCCGTCCGGACGGGTGGGGCCTGCCTCCTGGCCCTGTGCAGGCCCCGCGATGCGGCCAAAGGCGCGAAACACGTTCAGGGCGCCGGCAGCCAGTCCCATGAAGAACATCAGGAAGGTCAGCCAGGGCCCCGTCCCCAGCCAGCGGTCGAGGGTGGCCCCCGCCCACCATCCCATCAGCACGGCCAGCACGAAGGCGAACCCCACCGAACCGACCGACCCGAGAGCGTGCATGGCGCCGGACGACCTTGGCATGTGTGCTCCTGCAGCGGACGATCCTACCTCCGCGGGAAGCCCGCCGCCGCGACGGAGGGTAATCGGGCTCGCTCGAGACTCGCAAGTCTCTGTCTATCAATGAGTTTCAGCCACATCACCCTTGACGGCTCGCGGAGCGGACCCTATACTCACAGAGCCTTCTCCAGGGGACGATCACGATCATGCGCAGCTCGATTCTGCCGCTCGCCGCCCTCGTCGTAGCCCTGCTCGCGCCCGTGTGGTCCGGCGCGCCGGGGCTCCTGCTGGCCCAGGCCGGCCGCGGCGAGCGCACGTTGTTCGTCACCGCGCTCGACTCGCAGGGCGAGCCCGTGGAGAACCTCGCCCCCGAGCACGTGATCATCCGTGAGGACGGCCTGCGCCGCGAGGTGCTTCGGCTGTCGAGGGCGGTCGAGCCCCTCGACGTGGCCCTGCTCGTCGACAACAGCGCGGCGGCGGAGGGGGCCATCCCGCAACTGCGGGAGGGGCTGAACGCCTTCGTCGAGGCCCTCGCGCCCGGCACGTCGGTGGCACTGGTGGGTCTCGCCGATCGACCCACGATCCTGGTGGACTACACGACGGACCGCGCGCGCCTGGCGGAAGGCATCGGGCGGATCTTCGCGATGCCGCGCAGCGGGATGACCAGCCTGGATGCCATCGTCGAGGTGTCACGCGGCTTCTCCACGCGCGAGGCGCCGCGGCGCGCCCTCGTCATCGTGATGACAGAAGGCATCGACTTCAGCAACCGGGACTACGGCTCCGTGCTCGATGCGCTGACGCGCTCGGGGGCATCGCTGCACGCCATCACGATCGGGACGCCGGAGTTCCCGGGCCAGGAGCCGTATCGCAGTCGCGCCATCGTGCTCGATCGGGGCACGCGCTCCACCGGCGGCGCACGCCAGGTGGTGCTGACCAGCCAGGGTGTTCCGCAGGCACTGGACCGGCTGGGCCGCACCCTGGCGTCGCAGTACAAGGTCACCTACGTGCGGCCCGACTCGCTCATCCCGCCGGAGAAGGTGGAGATCGAGTCGAGCCGGCCAGGCGTCGTCTTGCGCGCCACTCCCGCGCGCGAGCAGACGGGGAACTGACCGATGCGCCATCTGGGTGTGCTCCTGCTGTCCGTTGCGCTGGCCGCGGGCGCCGTCCAGGTGCCCACCGCGCAGGGGCCCCAGAACGGCCCGCCGTCGGAAGCGCAGCCGTCGTTCCGGGCCGGCGTGGACATCGTGTCGCTGAACGTCACGGTGGTCGGCAGCGGCGGGCAGTACATCACCAGCCTCGAACAGCAGGATTTCTCGGTCTTCGAGGACGGCGTGAAGCAGGACGTGTCGTTCTTCACGCGGCAGCAGGAACCGGTGGCGTTGTCGCTGCTGCTCGACAGCAGCGCGAGCATGGACGACAAGATCGGCACGCTGCAGGCAGCCGCCATCGACTTCGTGAACCGACTCGGGCCCGGCGACATCGCGCAGGTCATCGACTTCGACAGCCGCGTGGAGATCCGCCAGCCGTTCACGGGCGACACGCGCGACCTTCAGCGCGCCATCCAGCAGACGGTGGCGGGCGGCTCGACCTCGCTCCACAACGCGCTGTACATCTCGCTGAAGGAACTGCGCAAGATCAAGGCGGATTCCCCTGACGACGTACGCCGACAGGCGCTGGTCGTCTTCTCTGACGGCGAGGACACCTCGAGCCTCGTGTCCTTCGAAGAGGTGCTCGACCTGGCGAAGCGGTCGGAGACGGCCGTGTACACCATCGCCCTGCGCGACACGTCGTCGCAGGCCCGGGGGTTCCGCGAGGCGGAGTTCGTGATGCGCCAGCTGGCGCAGGAGACCGGGGGGCGCACCTTTTTTCCCGAGAAGGTCGACGACCTCGTCGGCGTCTACGGGCAGATCTCCGAGGAGTTGTCGAGCCAGTACACGCTCGCCTACACGCCGAAGAACCCGAAGCGCGACGGCGCTTTCAGGCGCATCGTCGTGCAGGTCGCGAAGCCGAACATGACGCCGCGCACCAAGCGCGGGTACTACGCACCGACGAATTGACTGTCATCCCGCTCGTCCTCTACGCCGTCGCGGCGGTCGTGTACGCCGTGCACTTCGCCAGGCGCCAGCCGCAGATCGGACGCGCCGCCACGACGCTCCTGCTGCTCGCTGCGCTGGTCCATACCTTCGTGATCGGCATGCAGACGATGGAAGTGGGGCACGTGCCGTTCGCCAACCCGTCCCGGGCGGTGTCCACCTTCGTCTGGCTGCTCGCACTCTCCTACCTGTACCTGGAGATGACGACCGATGAGCGGGCCATGGGCGTGCTGATCCTTCCGATTCTCGCAGGCCTGCAACTCGTGCCCGTGCTCTATCCGGGCGTCGAGCGTCTCGACCCCGTGCTCGACAGCCCGTGGTTCTGGGTCCACGTGGCGTCCCTGCTCTTCGCCTACGCCAGTTTCGCGCTGGCCGGCGTGCTGGGGCTGACCTACGTCCTGCAGTTCACCCAGATCAAGACCAAGCACCTCGGCTATCTCTACACCCGCCTGCCCTCGCTGCAGGTGCTCGACGTGATGAACTCGCGTGCCGTCACCATCGGATGGGCGTTTCTCACGGTCGGCGTCATCGTGGGCATCGTGTGGGCGACCCAGGCACGCGTGACGGCGCCCGACGATCCCAACGTGCAGGCCATGGCCCTGGGCGACCCGAAGATCTTCGTGGCCGTCCTGACGTGGCTGGTCTACTCGTTTGCCGTGCTCGCGCGACGCAGCCTGGGCTGGGCTGGCCGGCGCGCGGCCTGGCTGTCTGCCGTCGGCTTCGTCATCGTGCTCCTCAACTTCCTGCCGATCAGTTACTTCGTCACGACCAGCCACACCTTCGACTGACGTGCACCTGCTCCTGCTCGGCGTGAGCCATCGCACCGCCCCCCTCGACCTGCGGGAACGTCTGGACTTCTCGAGCCGTGACGTCGGCGCAGCCGTGGAGGCGCTCGTCACGCAGTCGTCCAGCGCCGAGTCGGTCGTGCTGTCCACGTGCAACCGGTCGGAGATCTACGTCGCCAGCGGCGACCCCGGCCAGACCCGCGAGGAACTGGTCCGCTTCCTCGGCCAGTACCACGACATCCCGGCCGATGCGTTCGTGCCGCACCTCTTCACCTTCGAGGACACGGCGGCCGTGGATCACCTGTTCAGGGTCGCGGCGGGGCTCGACTCACTCGTCGTGGGAGAGCCGCAGATTCTCGGCCAGGTGAAGGACGCGTTCAATACGGCCGCCGAACGCCGCTGCTCGGGGCCGCTCCTCAACCGTCTGTTCCACTGGTCGTTCGCGGTGGGCAAGCGCGTGCGGGCGGAAACGGCCCTCGGGGAAGGCGCCATCTCGGTCAGCTTCGCCGCCGTCACCCTGGCCCGGAAGATCTTCGGCCGCCTCGCAGGACGGCGCGTGCTCGTGATTGGCGCAGGCGAGACCAGCACGCTCACCGCGCAGCACCTGCGGACGCACGGGGCGTCGGAGATCGCGGTGACCAGCCGGACGCTGGCGCACGCGGAGGCGCTGGCCACCGAGGTCGGCGGACACGTGGTGCCGTGGGACGACCTCCAGGCCGGCCTCGCCTCGGCCGACATCGTGGTGACGGCCACCGGCTCGCAGCGCCCGATCCTGACCCGGCCTCTCGTGGAGAGCGCCATCGGGCGCCACAGGTCCGGGCCGCTGTTCATCATCGACATCGCGGTCCCGCGCGACGTGGACGCCTCGGTCGGTGAGATCGAACAGGTGTTCCTCTACAACGTGGACGACCTCCAGGGCATCGTGCGCGAGAACCTGTCACGCCGGGAAGCCGAGGTGACGCGCGCGGAGGCCATCATCCGCGAGGAAGTGGCCCGTTTCACGTCCTGGTATCGTTCGCGCGCCGCCATCCCGACGGTGGTGGCCCTGCGGCAACGCTTCGACGGGATTCGTCGTAGCGAGCTGCAGCGGCTGGAGGGCAAGCTCGCCGGGCTCCCACCCGACGCGAGAGCACGGGTGGACGAAGTGACCCGCATCATCGTGGAGAAGCTGCTGCTCGAACCCACCGAACAGCTGAAGGCCTTGCCGGACGAGGAGACCCAGATGGTGTACACCGAAGCGGTGCGACGCCTCTTCGGCCTGCGCGACGATCCGGTGACCGAACCGGTGCGCCCGTCGGCTGGCGGTCCGAATACGGAAGAGGACGCCGACTGACATGGAGCGACTACGCATCGGCACGCGCGGCAGCGAGCTGGCGCTCTTCCAGGCGAACGCGGTGGCGGCGCTCCTCGCGGACCGGGCGGGTGTGGAGACGGAGGTCGTGGTCATCCGCACGTCCGGCGACAGGCTCGCCGAGGCGTCGCTGGCCGAGATCGGCGGCAAGCGCCTGTTCGTCAAGGAAATCGAGGACGCGCTGCTGGCCGGAACGGTCGACATCGCGGTGCACAGCAGTAAGGACCTGCCTGCCGTCCTGCCGGACGGCCTCGCCCTGGGTGCCGTCCTCGAGCGGGACGACCCGCGCGACGCCGTGGTCCTGCCCGGAGCGACGGGACGTGTGCTGTCGCTCGAAGCCCTCGTCGCCCACCTCGGACGAGCCCCGCGCATCGGCACCAGCAGCATCCGACGCATCGCGCAGCTCACCAGGCTCTTTCCGGCGGCCGAGTTCCTGCCCATCAGGGGCAATGTGGCCACGCGGCTCGCGAAGCTGGACGCGGGGGGCTTCGACGCCCTCGTACTGGCCGCAGCCGGCCTCCGGCGGCTCGGCTATCACGCCCGCATCGCCACGCCGGTACCGGTGGCGGCCTGCGTCCCGGCACCCGGACAGGGCATCATCGCCGTGGAGTATCGCGCCGCCGATGCGTGGGTGGCCGAGCGGCTCCTCACCATCACGCACGAGGCCTCGGCAGCGGCTCTCGAAGCGGAACGGGCCGTGGTGACCGAACTCGGAGGCGGCTGTCAGATGCCCATCGGCGCCTGCGCCGAAGTCGACGAGGACACGATCGGGCTGACGACCGTTGTCACGTCGCCCGACGGCGCCCGGTCGGTCCGGGTCGAGGTGCGGGGCCTCGCAGCCGACCCACGGCAGGCGGGCCTGCAGGCAGCAGGTCAGCTGCTCGCCGAGGGTGCGGGTGCGATCCTCCATGCGGTCCGCGCCACGCAGCCGGGCGCATCCCTCGTCCGGCCCGAATGACACCGTCGATGGTCTATCTGATCGGCGCCGGGCCCGGCGACCCGGGCCTGATGACGGTGAGGGGCGCGGAGTGTCTGCGCGCGGCGCACGTCGTGATCCACGACCGCCTCGTGTCCACGCGGCTCCTGGCGCTGGCCGAGCCGGGGACGGAGCTCATCGACGTGGGCTTGGCGTCACCACGCCCGCTGGACCAGGACGCGATCAACTACCTGCTGGCAGAGAAGGCACGCGAGGGACACGTCGTGGCGCGCCTGAAGTGGGGCGACCCGTTCCTCTTCGACGGCAGCGGTCGGGAGGCCCTGTTCCTCCACGAACAGCACATCCCCTTTGAAGTCGTTCCCGGCATCCCCCCGGCCATTGCGGGCCCGGCCTATGCCGGCGTGCCGCTCACGGCCCCGGGCGTGTCCGACACGGTGACATTGCTGCGGGGGTTCGAGGACGAAGCCCGCACGCCGAGCGCCATCGACTGGCCGAGCCTGGCGCGCCTCGGAGGCACGGTTGTGTGCTACGCGGGTCCGCGTCAGCTGCCGGAGATGCTCGACGCGATGGCCTCGGCCGGCTGGCCGCTGGACGGCAACCTGGTGCTCATCCACGAGGCTACGCTGCCGGGCCAGCAGACGGATGCCGGAACGCTGGCGGACCTGCGGGAGCGCGTGCGCGCACACGCGCCCCGCACACCGGCCGTCCTGGTCGCCGGCCCGCTCGTCGGTCTGCGTGAGCACGCCCGCTGGTTCGACAGCCGCCCGCTGTTCGGCCGGCGGGTTCTGGTCACCCGTCCGCGCGAGCAGGCGGGCCCGCTGGTGGATCGGCTCGTTGCGCTGGGGGCCGACGCCGTGGAGGCGCCGATGATCCGGATCGAGCCGCCCGAGGATGCGGCGCCACTGCGGGCCGCGGCGGCGCAGGCCTCCGGTTTCGACTGGATCGTGTTCTCGAGTCGGAACGCCGTCGCGTCGTTCATGGACGCGTTGCTCGGGGAAGGCCGCGACCTGCGCGCCCTGGCCGGCCCCCGGCTATGCGTCGTGGGCACGGGCACGGCCGAGGCCCTCGTCTCGTACGGCATACGGCCGGACCTCCTCCCACGGGTGTTCACCGCAGAAGGCATCGTGGCCGCCATGCTCGAGACCGGTCCCATGGCGGCCGCACGGGTCTTGATCCCGCACGCGAACATCGGCCGCGAGGTGGTGGGCGACGCCCTGCGCCTCGCGGGTGCCGACGTGCTGGACGTCGTGGCGTACCGGACGGTCGAAGAGGAGGGCCAGACGGCGGGGCACCCGGATGTGTATCGCCTGCTCCTGGATCGCCAGATCGACGTGGTCACCTTCACGAGCCCGTCAGCGGTGCGCAGCTTCGTGCGCAGCATCGGTGTCGAACAGGCAGCCGACCTGCTCCAGCAGGTGGCGGTGGCGAGCATCGGCCCCGTGACGACGCACGCAGCCCGGGAGCTCGGCCTCACGGTCGCGATCCAGCCCTCGACCTACTCGGTGCCCGCGCTGGTGGACGCGATCGCCGCGCATTTCGCACGACCGACGCCCTGAGCGCGGTTGCGGGCCGGCCCGGCTTGGGTCAATATCCGGTGATGGCCAGCGACACCGACAGCGGCACCGGCGCGCGACTCTCCCTCCCGCGGCGGCCCCGGCGACTGCGGCGCACCGAAGCGATCCGTGGTCTGGTGCGCGAAACGCGTCTGTCGCGTGAGAGCCTGGTCTATCCCCTGTTCGTCTGCGAGGGCGAAGGCGTGCGCCGCGAGGTCGGCTCGATGCCGGGCGTGTTCCAGCTGTCGGTGGACGAAGCGGTGAAGGAAGCCTCGGCCGCGCACGTCGAAGGCGTGCCGGGGGTGCTCCTGTTCGGGCTCCCCGGAACCAAGGATCTCGACGCGTCGGCAGCCGCGGCGCCGGACGCGCCCGTCCAGCGCGCCGTGCGGGCACTGCGGAAGGCCCTGCCCGAGCTGGTCGTGATGACCGACGTCTGCCTGTGCGAGTACACCTCGCACGGACACTGCGGCATCCTGCAGGGCGAGGAGATCGTCAACGACGCCACGGTCGTCCTGCTCGCGAAAACGGCCGTCTCCCACGCCGAAGCCGGTGCGCACGTGGTGGCCCCCTCCGACATGATGGACGGCCGCGTGGGCGCCATCCGCTCGGCCCTCGACCGGGCCGGATTCGATCAGGTGGCGATCATGTCCTACGCAGCCAAGTACTGCTCGGCCTTCTACGGCCCGTTCCGCGAGGCTGCCGATTCGGCGCCGCAGTTCGGCGATCGCCGCAGCCACCAGATGGACCCCGCCAACGTGGAGGAAGCGCTGCGCGAGGTCGAACTGGATCTGGCCGAGGGCGCCGACATCGTCATGATCAAGCCGGCCCTGCCGTATCTCGACGTCATCTCGCGCGTGAAGATGCGGTTCGGCCAGCCCACCGCGGCGTACCACGTGAGCGGCGAGTACGCCATGCTGAAGGCTGCGGCGGCCAATGGCTGGATCGACGAGCGCCGGGCCATGCTGGAAACGCTCACGAGCCTGTCGAGGGCCGGGGCCGACATCATCATCACCTACTACGCCCGGGAGGCCGCGCGGGCACTCGCCTGAGCCGCCGCTGCGGCCCGGATCCAACACGCTTATGACCGCACCACGACGGAGCAGGACCCTTTTCGCGCGCGCGCAGCAGGTGCTGCCTGGCGGTGTGGACAGCCCGGTCCGCGCATTCGCGGCGGTGGGCGGTTCGCCGCTGTTCATAAAGAGAGGCGCCGGCTCCCGGATCGAGGACGTGGACGGCAACCGGTACATCGATTACGTGATGTCGTGGGGACCCCTCATCCACGGGCACGCGCCGCGGGGCCTCGTCCGCGCGGTGGGCCGCGCGACCGCACGCGGCACCTCCTTTGGCGCCCCCAGCCCCCTCGAGCACGAGCTGGGCGAACTGGTGCGCCGGCTGATGCCCTCGGTGCAGAAGGTCCGGTTCGTGAGCTCCGGCACCGAGGCGGCGATGAGCGCAATCCGGCTGGCCCGCGCCTTCACGGGCCGCGACCGCATCGTGAAGTTCGAAGGCTGCTATCACGGTCATGCCGACGCGTTTCTCGTGAAGGCCGGCTCAGGCGCCACGACGCTGGGCACGCCGACGAGCCCCGGAGTTCCGAAGGCGGTCGTGGCCGATACGCTGCTCGCGCCGTACAACGATCTCGCGGCGGTCGAGCGCCTGTGCCGGCGGCATCGCGACAGGATCGCCGCGATCTGCGTCGAGCCCATTGCCGGCAACATGGGCGTCGTGCCCCCGGCGGAGGGCTTCCTCGCCGGCCTGCGGGAACTCTGCAACCGGCACGGCATCCTGCTCGTCTTCGACGAGGTGATCTCCGGATTCCGGGCGTCGGCCGGTGGGGCGCAGGCCGTGTTCGGTGTGCAGCCCGACGTGACGTGCCTGGGCAAGATCATCGGGGGCGGGTTCCCGGTAGGCGCCTACGGCGGGCGCGCAGACGTCATGGACCTCATCTCACCGGCAGGGCCCGTGTACCAGGCCGGCACCCTGTCAGGCAATCCGGTGGCCATGACGGCCGGCCTGTGGGCACTCGGGAAGCTCCGGCCTCGCCTGTACCGCGATCTCGCCAGGCGGGGGACGACCCTCGCGCTGGGCCTGGCCGATGCGGCGCGGCACGCCGGCGTCCCGCTCCGCGTGAACGCCTTCGGGTCGGTGCTGACGCCGTTCTTCACCTCGGCCGCAGTGCGGGATTACACGACGGCGCTCACCGCGGATACCGACGCCTACGGCACCTTCTTCAGGGGGATGCTCAAGCGGGGCGTGTACGCCCCGCCCTCACAGTTCGAGGGCTGGTTCCTCTCGGCGGCGCACTCCGACGGCGACATCGAGCGCACACTCGCCGCCGCCGGGGGGGCCATGCGCGAGGTCGCCAGGCGACACGGCTGAGGGATCGCCCAGCGGAGCACCAGGGCGGACGACGGAGCCGTTGAGCCCCGTCGTCCAGCCCGAACCCGTTACTGCAGCGTGAGCGGCGAGTCGATCCTCACGCGCAGGACCGAGCCCTGGGGCAGGTTGAGGTCCTGGCCCTCGGTGGCCGCGATGGTGCCGCCCCCACCGATCAGGATGCCCGCCAGGGCGCCCTTGAACCCGCCGAGCAGTCCTCCGATCACCGCGCCCACACCCGCACCGGCGCCCACGCGCCCCGCTTCACCGCGCAGGCCCTCGCTTTCGAGCGCCTCGGTCACGGTGGCGCGCAGCGGCTGTGCCCGTCCGTTCACGGTGATCCGGTCGAAGTTCACGGTCATGCTCGCCTGGCGGTTGGTGCGGGTGGCTGGCGTCACCTGGGTGACCATGCCGCGCAGAACCGACCCGGCCGGAATCAGGACACGGCCGTTCACTTCGAGATCCACGAGGGTCGTCGCCTCGAAGAAGTCCTCGACCTGCGCGGTGGCGGAGTTGAGCGCCTGCGAGAGCCGGACGTCCATCTCGGTGCCGGCGGGCACCTCATTGGGGTTGGCGGCCGCGGCCGGTCGAGGCGCCGGGGCAGGCCGAGGGGCTGGGGCGGGCGCGGGGGCCGGGGCGGGGGCCGCAGCCGCCGCGCGCGGCGCGTCCCGGCGGGCATCGGCCCGCAGGTCGTCGATGCGGTCTCGCAGATCGGAATACTCGGCGCGCGCCACCGAAGGCTCCTTCCGCATCTTCACCTTGAGGTAGGTCACCTCGTCACGGAGTTCATCGAGCGACAACCGGAACTGCGCCGCGCGCGCGGTGTCGCTGGTGCCAAGCACGGTGAGTTCGCGCTCGGCCTGATAAATGTTGTCCTGCAGGCGCAGGAGATCGTCCTGCGTCATGGTCTGCTGGGCGGCGGCCGGGGCCGGAAGCCCGAGCGCGAAGGCCGTTACGGCGGCCAGGATGACTGTGCGGAACATGCTTTCCTCCTCTGCTCTCGTCGAGTGCGTCAACGATCGTCGTGCCACGCGGGCAGGCCGACCGCAGGGGTCGCGGTCGTACATCCGCCGCACCGAGGGGGAAGGTGCGGGCGGTCAGTTGCGCCAGGGCATCAGGCGCTCGATCCACGCCACGCGCGTGAGATCGTTGTAGATCACGGTCACCATCAGCAGCATCAGGACCACGAACCCCGCGAGCAGCATCTTCTCCTTGATCTGCACGCTGAAGTCGCGCCTGGCAATGCCTTCGAGGGCCATGATCAGGATGTGACCGCCGTCGAGCACGGGCACGGGCATGAGGTTGAGCAGCCCGAGGTTCAGGCTGATCATCGCCATGAGCGAAAACAGGGCCACCCAGCCAGCCTCCGCGGACTCGCCCGACAGTTGCGCAATGGCCACCGGCCCCATCAGCTGGCGGGGCGAGGTCTCACCGACGAACAGCCCGCCGAGCGTGCGGAAGATGAGGCCGCTGTACTTGATGTTCTCCTGGATGCTCAGCTGCACGGCCTCGAGGGGGCCCGGCGTGAACGACTTGGTCGCCTCGCTGATGGTGATGCCCACCATGCCACGATCGCCGCGAGGCGCCGGCGTGACCGGCAACCGCAGTTCCTCACCGTCGCGCAGGAGGAGAAGCTCGATCTCGCGTCCGGGCGCGGCGGAAATCGCCTCCGACAGCTGGGAGGCGAACACGACGCGCTTGCCGTCCACGGCAACGACGACGTCACCAGGCCTGACGCCCGCGCGATCGGCCGGGTCGTCGGGCACGACGCTGCGAACGCTGGGATTCACGTCGGGCAGCACGCCGATGTAGCCGACCTCGAAGCGGCTCTGCGCCTCGGTCTGGACGGTCACCGAGCGCGACTCGCCTCCGCGCAGGAACGTGACGGCCACCTCGCGATCGGGACGCGTGCCGACGGCCAGGCCGAGCTGCTCCCAGGTGTCCACCTCTTCACCGGCCACGGTGAGGATGCGGTCGCCGCGCTGGATGCCGGCCCGTTCGGCGGGTGAGCCCTCCACGACCTCACCCACCACGGGCGCTTCATCCTGGTACGCCGGCACGTCGGCGCCCTGGGCCATCACCACGGCGGTGACGACCACGGCGAGGATGATGTTCATGGCGGGGCCCATGATGAGCACCTGGAAGCGCTCCCACTTGCTCCGGGACATGAACTCGTCGGGGTGCCCGGTCCGGGCGTCCTCGGGGCTTTCGCCGGCCATCTTCACGTAGCCGCCGAGCGGGATGGCGCTGACGCAATACTCGGTGTCGCCGCGGCGGAACTTCAGGATCTTGGGGCCGAAGCCCAGGGAGAACGTGAGCACACGAATCCCCAGGCGACGGGCAGCCAGGAAGTGCCCGAGCTCGTGGACGAAAATCAGGACGCCGAGTACGAACAGGAATGCCAGCAGAGTCTGCACGCGATGCCCCTCACCCCCGCAATTCTACCCCGCGAGCGAAGGCGGCTGCCCGCTCGCGCGCCCATGCATCCGCGGCCCGCACCTCTTGCAAAGACGCGGCCGGCCCGATCTCGTGGGCGTCGAGCGTGTGCCCAATTACCTCGGGAATGCCCATGAAGGGGAGATCCCCGGCCAGGAACGCAGCCACCGCGACCTCGTTGGCGGCGTTGAGGACGACCGGAGCCGTCCCACCCTCGCGCAGGACCCGGTAAGCGAGCGCCAGGCAGGGAAACCGCTCGTGGTCCGGCGCTTCGAATGCCAGCTGCCCGAGCCGCGTGAGGTCCAGGCTGGGAATGGACGTCTCCCACCGGTCCGGATATGAGCAGGCGTACTGGATCGGCAGGCGCATGTCGGTGACGCCGAGCTGGGCCATCACCGAGCCGTCGGTGAGCTCGACCATCGAGTGCACGACCGACTGGGGATGCACCACGACGTCGATCCGGTCGGCGGCCACGTCGAAGAGCCAGCGCGCCTCGATGACCTCCAGCCCCTTGTTCATGAGCGTCGCCGAGTCGATCGTGATCTTGCGTCCCATGCGCCACGTGGGGTGATCGAGCGCCTGCGCCGGCGTCACCGCGCGCATGGCCTCGCGGGAGTGGGTCCTGAAGGGACCGCCCGAGGCCGTGAGAACCAGCCGCCGGATCTCGCCCCGGGGGCGCCCGTGGAGACACTGGTGAATCGCGTTGTGCTCGCTGTCCACGGGCAGGATCGGCACGCCCCGCCGCGCGGCGGCCGCGGTCACCACCTCGCCGGCCATGACCAGGATCTCCTTGTTGGCCAGCGCAATCGCCTTCCCCGCCTCGATCGCCGCCAGCGCGGCCTCGAGCCCGGCCGTGCCGGCAGACGCGCAGAGCACGAGGTCCACGTCGGGATGGGTGGCGGCTGCCACCATGCCCTCGGCACCCTCGGCCACGGGAACGGCGGTGCCGATGCAGTCCCGGAGACGCGCGGCCGCGCCGGCCGTCGCCATGGCCAGCAGCTGCGGGCGATACCTGGCCGCCTGCTCGGCCAGCAGATCGGCGTTCTCCCCAGCCGCGAGTGACACCACACGCAGCCTGGCCGGATGCTCGTCCACGACGGCCAGGGCACTCCGCCCGATCGAACCGGTCGATCCGAGAATCGCCAGGTTCCTCATCCCACCCACCGCAGGTAGACGTAGAACGCGGGCGCGGCAAACAGCAAGGCGTCGATGCGGTCGAGCACACCGCCGTGACCGGGGATCAGCGACGAACTGTCCTTGATGCCGGCCGAGCGCTTCAGTCTCGACTCGAAGAGATCGCCACAGATGCCAACCACGACGAGCACGGCGCCGAGCGCCGCCAGCGAGGTCGAGGACGCGGTCGGGATTGCCCATCCACCTGCGAGGGTCACGAAGCCCGTCCCGATCACCACGCCGCCCACGGCTCCCTCCAGCGTCTTCTTCGGGCTGATGCGTGGCGCGAGCGGGCGACGGCCGAGCGCACGACCGGTGTAGTACTGCCCGGAATCGCTCACGACCACCGTCGCCAGGAGCAGCACGGTCGCGCGATACCCCCCCGCGGCGTGCAGGGCCACGAGCAGGCCCAGGGGCAGCCCGATGTACCACGCCGGGAAGAACGCGGCGACGATGCGCTCGAACGACACTTCCCACATGAGTGTCTCGGCGGCCACTGCCACGAGCATCAGCAGCACCAGCACGAGCAACGTCCCACCCGTGGCAGCCACGCTGCTCCACCAGCAGGTGACGACGACGAGCGCCAGCGGCAGCAGTCGCTCACGGCCGGCGCCGGTCCTGACCAGGGGCAGATACTCGTGCGCCGCCAGCAGGGCCACGACGCACGCGAGCACGCGCAGTCCGGCCAGCGGCAGGTACAGGACGGCGGCCAGCGCAGCGGCGCCAAGGACGGCGCCGCTCACCACCCGGGTCATCGGGTGCGGCGGCTCATCGGGCTCCCGCCGCCTCCCGGGACGGGCTGATGCCGCCGTACCGCCGCTCGCGCTTCTGATACGCGAGAATCGCCTCGAGCAGGTGCTGGCGCCGGAAGTCGGGCCAGTAGGTGTCGGTCACGTAGATCTCGGCGTAGGCGATCTGCCAGAGCAGGAAGTTGCTGACGCGCATCTCGCCGCTCGTGCGGATCAGCAGGTCTGGATCCGGCTGCCCGGCGGTGTAGAGGAACGCCGCGAATCGCGGCTCGTCGAGCTCGTCCGGCGCCACGCCCGCTTCGATGGCCCGGCGGGCCGCATCGACGATCTCGGCACGTCCACCGTAGTTGAGCGCGAGGTTGACCACCATGCCCTGGTTCCCGCCGGTAGCCGCCGTGGTCGCCGACAGCTCGTCGATGATGTCTCCCGCGAGGTGGTCGGTCCGGCCGATGACGTTGAAGCGGATGTCGTTGCGCAGGAGGGCATTGAGCTCGGACCTGAGGTAGCGCTTCAGCAGGCGCATCAGCGTGCTGACCTCGGTGGGCGGGCGCTTCCAGTTCTCCCGCGAGAAGGCGTAGAGCGTGAGCACACGGATCCCAAGGCGCGCGGCCGTCTCGACCGTACTTCTGACAGCCTCGATCCCGGCCCGGTGTCCCTCGACTCTGGGAAGATGACGCCCGGCGGCCCAGCGACCGTTGCCGTCCATGATGATGGCCACGTGGGCAGGCAACCGGTCGATGCTCACCTCGCGGGCCAGATGCTGGTCGGGATGCCCGTCCGGAATCCACGCCAGCAGCGACTCAAGCGACATCGCGTGTCTCTTCAGGGTGCAAGCGCTTCATCATAGTCCACCGCGACGAGGAACAGTCCCGCTGGCGGCGCCGTCGCGCCGGCGGATGCGCGGGGGGCGCCTGCGACCAGCGCGGCCATCGAGTCCGGGGAGCGCCATCCGCGACCAACCTCGACGAGCGTGCCCACGATCGCCCGGACCATGTGCCGGAGGAATCCGTCACCGGCCACCTCGTACACGAGAACCGGCTCGCAGACGAGTCCAGCGCCCGTGGTGCTGCCGTCGAACGGTCGCGCACCGCCCTCTGCGGACACGAGTCGCAGATCGGAACGCACGATCGTCCGCACCGAGGTCGCCACGTCGCTCCCCGTACTCTGGAAGGCCGAGAAGTCGTGCGTGCCCACGACGAGCGCCGCGGCCGCCCGCATCGCCTCCACGTCGAGCGTCTCCCGCACGTGCCAGGCAAAGGGCGCCTCGAAGGGATTGCCGACGGGCCCGTTCCAGATGCGGTAACGGTAGGTCTTCGCGACGGCCGAGTACCGGGCATGGAAGTCGTCGGCCACCTCGTCCACGCGGAGGATGCGCACGTCGCGCGGCAACTGCGCGTTGAGGGCCCGCAGCAACGTGCGGGCATCGTGTGCGGCGTGCACGCGGACGCTGGCGACCTGTCCCAGGGCGTGGACGCCGGCGTCGGTACGACCGGCGCCGTGCACGTGCACCGGCGCACCTTCGAAGTGAGCCAGGGCGTCCTCGAGCAGACCCTGCACCGAGTCGCCGGAGGCCTGACGCTGCCAGCCGACGTACCGGGACCCGTCGTAGGCCAGCGTCAGCTTGAGGGTCCGGGGCTGGCCCATCGGTGTCGGGACCAGGCGACCGGCCTCAGGCCTGGCGGGAGCCCGGCTTGACCGCCTGGGTGCCCTGCGCGCACAGGGGACAGCTGGCCGGCTCGTATGTGGGCAGCCGCACCTGGGCGAGCGCGGAGAACGGCACATCGAGGCCCTGCACCCCCCCACTGCGGTCGATCACCGCGGCGGCGCCCACCACCTGGGCCCCGGCGGCGCGGGCCACGTCGATCGTCTCGCGCGTGGAGCCGCCGGTGGTCACGACATCCTCGACCACGAGCACGCGCTCGTCGGCCTGCAGCGAGAACCCTCGCCTGAGCACGAGGGCGCCATTCTGCCGCTCCGCGAACAGGGCGCGCACGCCGAGCGCGCGCGCGACTTCCTGGCCGATGACGATGCCCCCGAGGGCCGGCGACAGCACGGCCTCGACCCGGAGGTCCCGCACCAGGGCCCCGAGGGCGGCGCCGCACGCCTCGGCATCGCGCGGATGCTGCAGCACCAGGGCACACTGGAGATAGCCGGGGCTATGCAGCCCGGAGCTGAGCTGGAAGTGGCCTTCGAGCAGGGCGCCACGACGGCGGAACGTGTCGAGGACCGCGTCCTCGGTCAGGGTGGGCGTGGTGGGCATCGGTATCCTTCGCGCGCGGACCCGGCAGGGAACCCTCGGGTCGAACTGCTATATTCTGCCCGATCCCGAACATCCGCGCCCTTCCCGCCGTCTCAGTCCCTGGTTTCTGATACCGGAGTGTCCAGATGCACGCCCGCCATGCCCCTGTCGTTCACCTCGTCGTGCTCGTACTCCTGCTGCTGTCCACGGCGGTTCACGCCAGCGCGCAGACAGGACAGGCGCCGCCGGGTCCATCCGGCCCGGTGCGGCAGCTCACGATGGACGAGGCCGTGGCCCTGGCGCTCGAGAACAACCTCGGCGTCCGGGTGGCCCGCATCGAACCGCTCGTGCAGGATCTGGGCATCCTGCAGGCACGGACGGCCTGGGCCCCCACCATCAGCACGACGGTCGAGGGCACGGGCACCGATTCGCCCAACGTGAGCGTGCTCTCGGGCGCCGAGGGCACCACGATCACCGACAACCGGCTGGCCACCACCGTCGGCCTGCAGCAGGCCCTGCCGTGGGGGGCGCGCTACAGCGTGGGGTGGGACAGCTCGCGCGCGACCACCACGAACCTCTTCTCGAACTTCTCCCCGCAGCTGCGCTCGTCGGTGACGTTCTCCTACCGGCAGCCGCTCCTGCGGGATCGCGAGATCGACACCGCGCGCTGGCAGGTGGCCACGGCCACGCGCGACCGATCGCTGGCTGACCTCGACCTCCGCCAGACGGTGGTCTCCACCGCCCGTTCGGTGAGGAGCGCGTACTGGAACCTGGCATACGCCATCGCCCTGCTCGACGTGCAGCGGCAGTCGCTCGAGCTCGCCCAGGAGTCGTTGCGGAACACGCGCGCCCGGATCGAAATCGGCACCCAGCCGCCCATCGACGTCGTGGAGGCCGAGGCCGAGGTCGCGCAGCGGGAGGAGGCCCTGATCCTGGCCGAGGCCCAGATCGAGCAGGAGCAGGACACGCTGCGCACGCTCGTCTTCGATCCGTCCATGCCCGACTTCTGGACGGTACGGATCGAACCGGCCGCGCTCCCCGCCTTCGAACCGGCGCCGGTGGATGTCGACGGCGCCGTGCGGCGGGCGATCGCCGAACGGACCGACGTCAGACGATCGCAGCGGGCCATCGAGACCGACGAGGTCGGCCTGCGCTTCTTCAGGAACCAGACGCTGCCCGACGTGTCGGCGGGCGTGGACTTCGGGGGCACCGGCCTCGGCGGGACGCAGTTCGTCAGGGGCCCGGGCCTGCCCGGGCCCATCATCGGCCAGACCCAGCGCAGCTTCGGCTCGGTGCTCGGCGACGTCTTCGGAAACGCCTACCCCACGTGGACCGCCTCGCTCAGCGTGAACTACCCGCTCGGTACCAGCCAGCAGGAGGCGAGCCTCGCACGGGCGCGGCTGCAGCTCACCCGCACGAGAACGGAGCTGCAGCGTCTGGAACTGCAGGTGACCGCCCAGGTGCGGGCCGCGGGACGCCAGGTGACGACGAACCAGCGCCGGGTGGAGACGACGCGGGTCGCGCGCGAACTCGCCGAGCGCCGCCTGGACGCCGAGCAGCGCAAGCTGGCCGCCGGCACCTCCACCAGCTTCCTGGTGTTCCAGGCACAACGGGACCTCGCCGTGGCCAGGAACAACGAGCTGCGTGCGGTGCTCGATTACAACCAGTCGGTGGTGGACTTCGAGGCGGTGCAGCAGGCGCCCATAGCCGGAACCGGCACGCAAACCGCGACCCAGACCGCAACTGGCGCGCAGTGAGCGGCGGGAAGGCGGGTAGAATCGCGGGGTGCCGAAGGTCTCGGTCACCATCATCACGCTCGACGAGGAGGCACACATCGCCGCGGCGATCGCCAGCGTCGGATGGGCGGACGAGGTCATCGTCGTCGACGCGGAGAGCCGCGACCGTACGCGCGCGATCGCGGAGGCGGCCGGGGCGCGGGTCCTCGTCAGGCCCTGGACCGGCTACGTCGACCAGAAGAACTTCGCCGCGGCCGAAGCCGCCCACGACTGGATCTTCTCGCTGGACGCCGACGAGCGCGTCCCTCCTGCCCTGGCGGCCGAGATCGCCCGTACGCTGGCGCGCGAGCCTTCCGCATCGGCCTACCGCATCCCGCGGGTGACCTTCCATCTGGGACGCTGGATGCGGACGACGGACTTCTTCCCCGACTTCCAGACCAGGCTGTACGACCGGCGCGCCGCCCGGTGGACGGGCGCGCACGTGCACGAATCCGTCTCCTCGGACGGCCCAGTCCACACGATGCACGAGGAACTTCAGCACCTGTCCTATCGCGATCTGCGCGATCACCTCGACCGCATCAACCACTATTCGTCCCTGGCCGCGCGCCAGATGCACGAACGGGGAAGGCGGGCCTCGGCGCTGGACCTGCTCGTCCATCCACCGGCGGCGTTCCTTCGGAACTACGTCCTGCGACGGGGCTTCCTCGATGGCACCGCGGGACTCGTCATCTCGCTGGTGAACGCCTATTCGGTCCTCCTGAAGTTCGCCAAGCTGTGGGAACTGCAGCAGGTCCCGCCCCGGGCATGACGCCTTCAGAGCCGCGGGGCTGAGCCCCCAATGCCGACCTTCTCGCTCCACATCGACACGGCACGGACCTGGCGCGGAGGCCAGGGACAGGCGATGTACACCGTCACCGGCCTGCGCGCGGCTGGCCACCGCGCGGTCCTGGTCGCGCATCCCGACGGCGCGCTGCTGACGCGGATGCGTGACGGCCTCGACCTGGTGGCGCTCGCGCCGCGCAACGAAGTGGACCTCGCCTCGGCCTGGAAGCTGTCCCGCCTGCTCAAGCGGATGCGCCCCGACATCGTGCACGCGCACGACCCGCACGGGGTGGCGATGGCCGCGCTGGCACTGTCGATGGGGTCGCTGGCCCCGCGCCCCGTGTTCGTGGCCTCGAGGCGCGTGGACTTCCGCCTGGCGAAGAACTCCTTCTCCCGCTGGAAGTACTCGCTGGTGAACCGCTTCATCGCCAACAGCATGGCAGTGCGCGATCTGCTGGTGGCCGACGGCATTCCGGCGTCCCGCACGTGCGTGGTCAACGAGGCGGTGGACGTCCACCGGATGGAGCACCTGCCTGCCGCCAACGTGCATGCGGCGTTCTACCTGCCGACACACGCGCCGGTGGTGGGCAACGTGGCGGCGCTCGTGCCGCACAAGGGCCAGCACCATCTGCTCGACGCCGCCGCCCTCGTGGTGCGCGCAGTACCGGACGCGCGCTTCGTGATCGTGGGCGACGGCGAGCTGCGCGAGAGCCTCGAACAGCACATCCGGCACATGCACCTCGAACGGCACGTCTTCCTGGCTGGCTTCCGCGAGGATGCGCTCGAGATGACCAAGGGCTTCGACGTCTTCGTCATGAGCTCGGTCACGGAGGGGATGGGCACCGCTCTCATCGACGCGATGGCCGCGGGCAAGGCGGCCGTTGGCACCACGGCCGGCGGCATTCCCGAGCTGATCGTGGAGGGGGTCACCGGATTCCTGGTGCAGCCGCGCGATCACGAGGCGATGGCCGATCGCATCGTGCGGCTGCTCAAGGACAACGCGCTGCGCACGCGGATGGGGAACGCGGCCCTTGCGCGGGCACGCGAGCATTTCACCGTCGCGCGGATGGTGCAGGAGACCGTGGCGGTCTACGATGAGCTGCTCGCGCAGCGCACGGCCCCGCCCGGCGCCCTCACGTCCTGACGCGGCTCGGACGACCCGGGCGGCACGTGCCCCGCAGCGGACACTGGGTGTCGCGCTGCGCGCGCCCGAAGCCGCACGCGTTCATCATGCCCACGTGGCAGAGCGAGAAGTCGAAGCGGACGGGGTCGTCCGCATCGAGTGCCCGCAGGGACTGCGTGATCTCGGCGGCCATCCTCCAGCCGGGGCTGACGCGTGAGGTGAGGCGAAGGCAGCGTCCGAGCCTGATCACGTGCGTATCGAGGGGCACGACCAGCCGCGCGGGCGCCACCCGGCTCCACACGCCGAGATCGATGGCATCGCGACGCACCATCCAGCGGAGGAAGAGATTGAGCCGCTTGCAGGCGCTCCCCCCCGAGGGGCGCGGAAAGAAGTAGGACACGCCGGGCCTGGGCGCCGTGCCGCCATAGACGGCCCGCACGTCCGTCTGGAGCGCCCGTGCGGAAAAGGACTCGAGCGCGCCCGAGACGTCGGGCGTTCGCGGGTCGTCCCCCGCCGCGAAGAACGCCTCGATCGAACCAGACTCGTCGAGCATCCGTCGCAGGACGAGCACGAGCGCCGCCAGGTCCGCGCCACGGATCCAGCGGTGGACCAGAGGCTCGAGGGCGCGACGCTGGCGCCGCGGGTCGAAGTGCCGGACGTAGTCCGCAGGCGCGGGTCCCATCACGGCCAGCAGCGCCTCGATCGAGTGCATCACGCTCGAGACACGGCCGAAGGCCAGGGCGGCCGCACAGAACGCCACGACCTCGACGTCGTCGGGGCGCTCGAAACGCCGAACGATGTGCACCGGATCGGTCGCCGACTGAACGTGGTCGAACTGACGGTAGAGGCCGTCCAGTGCACCCCGCAGGACCACGGCACCCATCGCGGTCCCTGTCAGAAGGTGGTGAGGGCGACACCCGCGCGGCAGAGCGGGCACGCGTCGGCCGGATAGTTGTCGGGGGCCTTGTACTCGGCCAGCGCCACGTTCGGCACGCCGACGTCCTCGATGGCCTCGAGACGGTCGAAGATCTCGGCCGTGGCGAGCACCACGCCCCCGGCCTGCCGCACCAGGTCCGCACACCGCGCGAAGGTCTGCCCCGTGTTGCGCACGTCGTCCACGAGCAGCACGCGCCGGCCGGCGATCTGCTGCCCGTAGAACCGGCTGAGTGTGAGCCCCGCCGCAGGTGCCGGGGTGAAGGGCGCAAACACCGTGGGCGGCGCAGCCAGGGCCCGGCGGCTGTCGAGCAGTCCCGCCATGGTGTGAGCCAGGAGCGCACCCCCGGTCACGGGACCCGCCACCACCTCGGCTTCCGCGATCGTCTCCGTGGGCAGCACGTCGAGCAGGTCCTGCGCGAATCGCCAGATCGTGGACGGGAAACGGAACAACTGGTGCGGGTTGAGGTAGAGGGGACCGTGAAAGCCGTTGCCGAAGTCGAAATGCCCATCGGTCATCAGCACCGCGTACTTCTGCAGGCTCTCGAGCGCGGACTGTCGGGCCTCGTCGCGGCGGGTCACCGGCCCTGCCCCGGTCCGCCGGGCGACGGGTCGAGGCCGGCGCGCGCCAGCCCGGCATCCGCATGCACGAAGACGGCACGCCCCCCCACCAGCGTCGCCGCCACCCCGCCCCTGAGGGACCAGCCATCGAAGGGTGTGTTCTTCGACAGGGACACCAGGCGTGACGCCTCGACCCGTACCTCGAGGTCAGGGGCCAGGATCGTGATGTCGGCGGGCGCGCCGACCGAGAGGCTCCCGCCTGGCAGGTTGAGGATCCGCGCGGGATTGCACGAGAGCAGTTCCACCAGCCTGGGGAGCGTGACCACCCCGGCGTGCACGAGCCGGTCGAGGCACAGGGGAACGGCGGTCTCGAGACCCACGATGCCGAACGGCGCGCGATCGAACTCGACGTGCTTCTCGTCGGCATGATGCGGCGCGTGGTCGGTGGCGATCACGTCGATGCTGCCATCGGCAAGGCCGGCGAGCATGGCGTCGCGGTCGGCCGCCTCCCGAAGCGGCGGGTTCATCTTCGTGTTGGTGTCGTAGGCGACCGGCGACCGGAGCGACTCGTCGGTCAGCGTGAAGTGGTGCGGCGCCACCTCGCACGTGATGCGCACGCCCGCCTCCTTGCCTTTCCGCACCGCCCGCAGCGACTGCCGGGCACTCATGTGCGCGACGTGCACGGCAGAACCGGTCAGCTCGGCAAGCAGGACGTCCCGCTCCACCATGATGGCCTCGCACGCGCCGGGAATGCCCCTGAGCCCGAGCGCCGCGGCCACCACGCCTTCGTGCGCGACGCCCTCACCCTTGAGCGAGGGATCCTCGCTGTGCTCGATGACGGGCATCCCGAACATCCCGGCGTACTCGAGGGCGCGCCGCATCAGCAGCGCGGTCTTCACGGGATGGCCGTCGTCGGTGATCGCCACGCAGCCCGCGGCATGGAGTTCGCCGATGTCGGCGAGCTGCTCGCCCTTCTGGCCACGCGAGACGGCACCGATCGGGTACACCCTGGCCAGACCCGCCTCGGCGGCCTTCGCCAGGATGAACGCCGTGACGTTGGCGTTGTCGTTCACCGGCGAGGTATTGGGCATGCACGCCACGGCGGTGAAGCCGCCGGCCACCGCGGAGGCGACTCCCGTCGCCACCGTCTCCTTGTGCTCCTGGCCCGGCTCCCGCAGGTGCACATGGATGTCGATGAGCCCCGGACACACGATGAATCCCTTCGGCACCTCGACGACCACCGCGTCGTCCAGGGGCAGATCGCGCCCCACCCGCGCGATCCGGTCCCCGTCCACGAGCACATCCATGTCGCCGTCGAGACCGTTGACGGGATCGACGACGCGCCCGCCCCTAAACAACCGCTTCATGTTCCGCTCCGCCCGCCAGCAGGTACAGCACGGCCATCCGCACCGCCACACCGTTGGCCACCTGTTCGAGAATCACCGAGTTGGGACCGTCCGCGACGTCGGAGGCAATCTCCACGCCGCGATTCATCGGGCCGGGATGCATCACCAGCACGTCGGGCCTGGCCAGGGCCAGCCGCGCGGACGTCATGCCGAAGAGACGGAAGTACTCCCGCAGCGAAGGGAAGAAGGCGCCCTCCATGCGTTCGAGCTGGATGCGCAGGAGCATGACGACGTCGGCGTCCCGTACCGCCTCGTCCACACGGTGCGTGACCCGCACGCCAAGCCCCGGCAGGTCCACGGGCACCAGGGTCGGCGGGCCGCATGCCCAGACACGCGCGCCCATCTTCGTGAGCAGCAGGACGTTCGAGCGGAGCACCCGGCTGTGCAGGAGGTCGCCGATGATGGCCACCTTCAGATCCGACAGCCGCGCCTTGTGCTCGCGGATGGTGAAGGCGTCGAGCAGGGCCTGCGTGGGGTGCTCGTGGGTGCCGTCGCCGGCATTGATGACCGCGGACCGGCAGGTGCGGGAGAGCAGGTGGGCAGCGCCCGAGGAGGCATGCCGCACGACGATCATGTCGGGCTGCATCGCTTCGAGGGTGCGTACCGTGTCCACCAGTGTCTCGCCCTTCACCACGCTCGACGTGCCGGCTGCGATGCTCAACGTGTCGGCGCTCAGGCGCTTCTCGGCGATCTCGAACGACGTGCGCGTGCGCGTGCTCGGCTCGAAGAAGAGGTTGACGACGGTCTTGCCCCTGAGCGCCGGCACCTTCTTGATGGGCCGGCTTCCGATCTCCTTCATGGCCTCGGCGGTGTCGAGGACGAGCGAGATCTCCTCGGGCGTCAGCTCGGACACGCCCAGGAGATCCTTGCCGCGCAACGCCGTGGCCGGCAGGACGTTCCCGCCCTCGACAGCGCTCATGCGCCGCCCTCCCGCTCCAGCACGACGGCGTCCTCGCCGTCGCTCTCCATCAGCCGCACCTGCACGCTCTCACCGCTCGAGGTCGGCAGGTTCTTGCCCACGTAGTCGGCTTTGATCGGCAGCTCGCGGTGGCCGCGATCGACGAGCACCACCAGCTGGATGGACTTGGGCCGGCCGAAGTCGATGAGGGCATCGAGGGCCGCGCGCGTGGTGCGGCCGGTGTAGAGGACGTCGTCGACGAGCAGGATCCGGCGGTCGTCGATCGTGAAGGGAATCTCCGTGCGGCGCACCAGCGGCTGAGGGCCGACGGCATGACGCATCAGGTCGTCGCGGTAGAGCGTGATGTCGAGGGCTCCGGTCGGGACCTCGCGACCGGCGATCTCGGCAAGGCTGCGTGCCAGGCGGCGCGCGATGTGGACGCCGCGCGTCCGGACGCCGACGATGGCGAGGTTCTCGACGCCCTTGTTGCGCTCGACGATCTCGTGGGCGATGCGGGTAAGGGTACGGGAGATGCGATCCGCATCCATTACGACAGGCATGCGGACCTCCGGACGATGTCAGTGAGTCGCCCGCTCACGCGGACGATGCAGGTGAGTCGTCCGCTCACGCGGACGGCACGGCGGGATGGGAGCATGGACACCTCTTGGCGGCCTCGCAGGGCTCGCGATTAAAGAGCGCGACGAGTATAGCGCACCCCCGCCCTGGGGACCGCCTGCTATACTGATGCCTCGATGCCCGTCGATGTCGAGGCACGGGTCATTCGGAACACCCGCCTCTCTCCCGACTACAACGTGATCGCGCTTGCGGCCCCGGAAATCGCGGCGGTCACGCGTCCCGGCCAGTTCGTGATGGTCAGGCCCGCCCGCGGTCTCGATCCCCTGCTGCGTCGTCCCTTTTCCGTGTTCGAGATCCTGCGGGACGAAGACCGCCCGATCGGCATCACGATCCTCAGCAAGCGCATCGGCCCCACCACACGGCTGCTCTTCGAGGCCGCCGAAGGCGACACGATCTCGTGCCTGGGCCCCCTGGGCCAGCCGTTCGCGCTGCCGGAGCCGAACGCGGAGGCCTGGATGATTGCGGGTGGCGTCGGCCTGGCCCCCTTCGCCACCCTCACCGAGTCGCTGGCCGCGCGGGGCATCCGCTCCACCCTGTTCTACGGCGCGCGGCGCGCGGACGAACTCTTCTACCGGTCGTGGTTCGAGCAGCGTGGCGTACGCCTGGTCCTCAGCACCGAGGACGGCAGCGCTGGTGCGCACGGGCGGATCACGGTGCCACTCGCCGCCGCGTTCCAGGCGGCTGACGGCTCGCGCGTGGCCTGCTACGCCTGCGGTCCGGAGCCCATGCTGGCCGCCGTCTCGGAGCTGGCCGCCGGGTTCGGGCGCGACGTACAGGTGTCGGTCGAACGCGTGATGGGGTGCGGGATGGGCGGCTGCTACAGCTGCGTGGTGCCGATGAAGACCCCCGACGGCGGCCACCACTACGTGCGCTCGTGCATCAGCGGGCCCGTCTTTGCCGGCTCCTCGCTCGTATGGGACTGACGACACCCGTGGACCTCTCCGTGCGGATCGGCTCGCTCCAGCTCGCCAACCCGTTCATCGCGGCGAGCGGGTGTTTCGGGTACGGCGTCGAGTACGCCGAAGCCCTCGACCTGTCGCGGCTCGGCGGCATCGCCGTGAAGGGCCTCTTCCTGTCGGAGCGGCAGGGCCATCCCCCGGAACGCATCGTCGAGACGCCCGCGGGCATGCTCAACGCCATCGGGCTGCAGGGCATCGGCGTGCACCGGTTCATCGCCGAGAAGATGCCGGAACTGCGCCGGCTGGGTGCCACGACGATCGTGAACATCTGCGGCAGCACGCTCGACGAATACGTGGAGCTGGCGCGGATCCTCTCGGACGTCGAGGGCGTGGCGGCCCTGGAACTCAACATCTCGTGTCCGAACATCAAGGAGGGCGGCATCCAGTTCGGCTGCAGCCTGCACGGCACCCACGACGTGGTCAGCGCGGTGCGGAAGGTCACGCGATTGCCCGTGATCCCCAAACTCACGCCCAACGTGACGGACGTGGCGTCCTTCGCCCGCGCAGCCGCCGACGCCGGCGCCGATGCCGTGTCGCTCGTCAACACGTTCCTGGCCATGGCCATCGACGTCGAGACGCGGCGCCCGCGCCTGTCCAATGTCGTCGGTGGATTGAGCGGTCCGGCGATCCGCCCGATCGCGGTCCGAATGGTGTACGAGTGCCGGCAGGCCGTGACGATTCCCATCATCGGCATGGGCGGCATTGCCTCGGCGGAGGACGCGCTCGAGTTCTTCATCGCGGGGGCCACGGCCGTGCAGGTGGGCACGGCCAACTTCGTGGACCCCTTCATCTGGCAGAAGCTGGTGGATGGCCTGGAGCAGTATCTCGAGCGCCACGCGATCCCGGGCGTCGCGGCCCTCGTCGGCTCGCTCGACACGACCGCGGAGCACGCATGAACAGACTGATCGTCGCCCTCGATGTGGACACCGGAACGCGGGCACTGGCGCTCGCCGAGTCGCTGCGCGGGATCGCGGGCGGTCTCAAGGTCGGGAGCCGGCTGTTCACGCTCGAGGGCCCCTCCCTCGTGCGACAGCTGGCCGACGACGGCCACAAGGTCTTTCTCGATCTCAAGTTCCACGACATCCCCAACACCGTGGCGCAGGCGGTGGCCTCGGCCGTGCGCACGGGCGCGTGGATGATCAACGTGCACGCGTCCGGGGGCAGCGCCATGATGCAGGCGGCCGCGGAGGCCGGTCGTCGAGCGGCGCTCGACACGGGCGTGCCGGCGCCACTGCTCATCGCCGTGACCGTCCTCACCAGCATGGATGAAGACACGCTGCGGAGCGTAGGCGTCGGGCGGGCGCTGCCCGACCAGGTGGTGACCCTGGCACGGATGGCGCAGGCCGCAGGCCTCGACGGTGTGGTGGCCTCACCGCTCGAAACCAGTGTCCTGCGCTCCGCGTGCGGGCCGGCGTTCGGAATCGTCACCCCTGGGATCCGGGGGGCGTCCGCGGGCACCACGATGGACGATCAGGCACGCACCATGGGTCCGGCCGACGCCGTTCGTGCCGGTGCGAGCTACATCGTGGTGGGGCGGCCGATCATCGGCGCCCCGGATCCGCGCGCGGCGGCCGAGGCCATCGCCCGGGAACTCGGCACGCCGTAGGCCACGATCCGGCCCGCTGCCTCCCTGCTCAGGCGGGATACGCGCAGCGAAAGCCGACGAATGCCACCGCGTTCGACACCTCGTGGCTGTCGCGCCACCGGGTTCGCAGGTTCACGACGCTTCCTGCGTAGCTCCCACCCCGAATGACACGCCGGCCCCTCACCAGGGCAGCCGCGGCGTCATCCACGGCCCCCCCGGCCACCGGATCCCTGACGGGTTCCTCGCCGGGCCGCTCCTCCCACGCGTCGAGGGTCCACTCCCACACATTGCCGGCCAGGTCGTAGAGCCCGGGCCCGGTGGGTGGATACCGTCCGACCGTCGCTGTAGTCCCGAGCCCTGCGGCGGCGAAGTTCGCCAGGGCGGGCGTCGGCGGCGCCTCGCCCCACGGAAACTCCCGGCCATCGCCATCCGTGGCCGCGTACTCCCACTCCGCCTCGCTGGGCAGCCGGCCACCCGCCCAGCGACAGAAGGCCCGTGCAGCGCCCCACGTGACGAACGTCACCGGGTGCCGCTCGAGTCCCGGCGGCACGCGGCCTCCCGTCCAGTGCCGCAGGTAGCCGCCCGCTGCGCGACCCGCCTGCGCGCCTGCGGGCCGCCACCCGGGCTGCGCCTCGACGAAGCGCAGGAAGCGGGCGTTGGTCACCTCGAAGCGATCCATGCGAAAGGCACTGACGCTGACGGATCGCACCGGCACCTCGTTCTGGAAGATGCCCGGGAAATCGATGCCGTGGCGGACCTTGGCCGCGTCGACCCCTGAGGGCGGAAGCCCCATGCGAAAGGTGCCGCCGGCAAGCGCCACGGCGTCCTGCGCCTGGGCCGGTGCCTGATCCTGAGCTCGGGCGTGCCCCCGGAGGGGTCCCGACCGGAGCCCCGTGCCGGGTTCCAGCCCGCCCACGATGAGAGCGGCGACCACCAGGCCGAGCCGGATCGCTGCACCACCTGCTCCGCTGCGCATCTCGCACCTCCCGGGAGTCGAGGGGACTTCGACCGACCCTCGACGAGGACGCCAGCGTGGATGTTCCCTCGCGCGCCCGCGTTCGGCGCAGAGATCGGGCGCTCCAATAAGAACGGGGCCGGGCCCCGTATGGGTACCCGGCCCCGCGATTGTGCCAGCGACGGCGCGACGGGCTACTTCGCGGTGAAGATGAAATGCCCCCGGCGGTTCTGCGACCAGCAGGACTCGTTGTCCTCCATGCAGACCGGCGTCTCTTCACCCTTGCTGATGGCGAGCATCCGATCCGCCGCGATGCCCAGGCCGACCAGGTAGTCGCGGACCGTCACCGCGCGGCGTTCGCCGAGCGCGAGGTTGTACTCGTTCGTGCCTCTCGAGTCGGCATGTCCCTCGATCGTCACGCGCGTCGTGGGCCAGCGACGCAGGTAGTTCGCGTTGCGCTCGAGCGTAGCGCGCGCGTCGTCCCGCAGGGTCGACATGTCGTAGTCGAAGAACACGTCGCTCAAGGGACGCTCCGCGTTCAGCTGGTCCAGCGTCTTCTGCTGGAAGAGCTCGTCCTCCGACAACTGCCGCGGCGGCGGCGGCGGTGCGGGGGCGGGCGGCGGCGGAGGAGGCGGTGGCGGCGCGGGCGCGGCAGGCGGCGGCTCCGGGGGAGGCGGCGCAGGCGGAGGCACGTTTCGCGCGCACCCGGTGACGACCATCGCCACGAGCAGCATGGCAACGGCGGGGGGGATCAAGCGGCGCACATTCATCAGCAGACTCTCCGTTCTGAGTGGGTGTGGCTGGCCGGGTCGAGCTTAAGCGTCCACCACACCACGTGTCAACGTCCGAGCAGCGCGATAGTCACGTGCGCGTCGCGGGGGCACGGTCGCGCTGCCGGGACGGACACGGCAGTGCGATCAGCCAGCTCTCCTTCAGATCTTCGACCACTGCGCCTGCACACTATAGCCCCTGCAGCAACGCTGACTCGGCGCACAGGGTCGGCTCGGGTGCGGCAGACGGCAGAGACAGTGGCTGCACAGAGACGGTGCCTGCACAGAGACGGTGCCTGCACAGAGACGGTGCCTGCACAGAGACGGTGCCTGCACAGAGCACGGTGCCTGCACAGAAACCGCCGGCACAGAGACCGCCGGCACAGTCAATCGCAGGATGCGGGCCAGATGCACGGCCGCAGCGCACGGCAGACCTGGGTCACGGCCGGCCGTGCCGGGCGCGTGCTCAGACCGGTCGCTATACCGGTCGGAGCATCAGGCCCTCGTTGAGACTGCCCGTCCGGTAGCCACGAGGATCGATCGTCACGGTGGCGTAGCCGGCGGCCAGCACGGCCTCGACGATCCGCGTGCGCCAGTCCGGCTCGAAGGCCCGGGCCAGATCCTCCTGTCCGATCTCGACGTGTGCCACGGCCGCGTCGTGATGCCGGACGCGACAGACACGGAAGCCGATCGCCCGCAGCGAAGCCTCGGCACGCTCGATCATGCGGAGCTTCGCATCGGTCACTTCCGACAGGTAGGGAATGCGCGAGGAGAGGCACGCGGAGGCGGGCTCGTCCCAGGTCGGCAGGCCCGCCCGGCGGGACAGCTCGCGAATCTCCGCCTTGGAGAGTCCCACGTCATCGAGCGGGCTGCGCACGCCGTGCTCGCGGGCCGCACCGCGACCCGGACGGTAGTCGCCACGATCGTCGGCGTTGCTGCCATCGACGATGACCCGGTACCCGCGGGCAGCAGCCAGGGCGGACAGCACCGTGTACAGCTCGCGCTTGCAGAAGTAGCACCGGTTCGTCGGATTGCGCCGGTATTCGTCCTGCTCCAGTTCGCCGGTGGCCACGGTCTCGTGGAACAGTCCACAGGCGCTCGCCACCTGCCGGGCGAGTTGCCGATGATGATCGGGATAACTGGGGCTCTCGGCCGTGACGCACAAGGCCGACCGGCCAAGGGTGCGTGTCGCGGCCCACGCCAGATAGGCGCTGTCCACGCCCCCGCTGAAGGCCACGACGACCGATTCGAAGGAGCGAAGGAGGTCGAAGAGACGGCGCTCGCGATCGGCGGCGCCGCCGCCGGGATCGCTACTCGTCGAGGTCCTCGTCGACCTCGTCGTCATCGTCGTCGTCCTCGTCTTCCTCGTCGTCGTCCTCGTCGTCCTCGTCATCGTCGTCGAGGTCGTCGTCGTCCGCGAAGTCGACTTCGTCCGCACCCAGCAGCACCAGGCTGCTTCCGCACTCAGGACAGCTCACGGGATCGCCCTCCTCGAGGTCCTCTGTGTTGATCTCGTCATAGTCGCATTCGGGGCAGGTCGCCATACGAGCTCCTCGTGTCGATTCGCGCTCCGCGGCCACCGCCACCTTCGGACGGCGCACTCGCGGCGAGGCTCCGATTATAGCGAGTGGCCATCCCGCATCGCAATGAACCGCCGGTGCACGACGCGCTCTGCCGTCGCGTGTCACGCGGATGACATGACGGGACCTGGTACCTGTCTGGTGGGCTGCGTCGCGGGCCGCTCGGCACGGCTGTGCACCGTGTCGAAGGCGCGTGCAGCATCGGTGGTCCGGTCTCCAGGCGCGGGCCCCGCGTCTTTCGGCTCGAACACCAGATGCGCCAGCACGTGCATGGGCAGCGGACCGGGTGGTCGCGCGGGCGCCACCCGGCCGGCGGGGCCGGCACGACCAAACCGCGTTCCGCTGCGTCCGAGTGGACGTTCGGGAGACGGCAGGCGCTTGCCCGGCGAACGCCCTTCGACTAGGATGACGGGTTGGCGGGCTGCCGAGAGGCTATAACCGCAATTCTCACCACACGTTACAGGGTTCTCCTGTCGCGGAGGCATCAGTCGTGATCGAGGTTCAGCACCTCACCAAGCAGTACGGCGCGTTCACGGCGGTCGAAGACGTGAGCTTCACGGTCGAACGCGGAGAGATCCTCGGGTTCCTCGGCCCCAACGGCGCGGGCAAGACGACGACCATGCGCATGGTCACCGGCTACATGCCCCCGAGCCGTGGCCGAGCGATCGTCGCCGGGTACGACATCTTCGAGCAGCCGATCGAAGCCAAGAAGCGCATCGGGTACCTCCCGGAGACCCCGCCGCTCTACCCCGACATGACCGTGCGCGACTATCTCACCTTCGTCGCGAAGATCAGGGGCGTGCCGAGGGCCGAGCGACGCTCCAGAGTCGACACGATGATGGCGCGCACGCACGTCGCGGACATGGCGAGCCGCCACTGCGGGAAGCTGTCGAAAGGCTACCGACAGCGGGTCGGCCTGGCACAGGCGCTGCTGCACGACCCGGACGTGCTCGTCCTGGACGAACCAACCGCCGGCCTCGACCCGAAACAGATCATCGAGACGCGCCAGCTGATTCGGGAACTGGCCGGCAACCACTCGGTCATCCTGAGCACGCACATCCTGCCCGAGGTCAGCCAGACCTGCCAGCGCGTCGTGATCATCAACCACGGACACGTGGTCGCGGTGGACACGCCCGCCAACCTCACCGCACGCCTGCGCGGCTCGGAGACGATCTACGTGCTGGTGGATGGCGGAGGGGCCGATGTGGCCTCGGCACTCGCCGCAGTGCCCGGCGTGACGAGCGTGGCCGTGACCGGCACTGATGCCGGGGCCCTGGCCTGCGAGGTCGCCAGCCACACCGGGCACGACGTGCGCCGGGACCTGGCCGCCGCCATCGTCGGCGCCGGCTGGGGACTGCTCGAAATGCGGCCGATGCGCATGAGCCTGGAGGACATCTTCCTTCACCTGACGACCGAGGACTCGGCCGAGCAGCCGCAGGTCCCGGAGGAGCACGCGGTCCATGGGTAACGTCATCGCCATCGCCCAGAAGGAACTCAAGGGCTACTTCGCCTCGCCGATCGCCTACGTGGTCATCGGCTTCTTCGCCCTGATGTTCGGCTACTTCTATTACGCCCTCCTCGTCTTCTTCCAGCAGCAGAGCATGCAGGCTGGCGGCTTCGGCGGGCCGGAGGCGCTCGACGTCAACCAGCAGCTCATCCGACCCGTGTTCCTCAACGCCAGCGTCATCGTGCTCTTCGTCCTGCCCATGGTCACGATGCGCACCTACGCGGAGGAGAAGCGGTCGGGCACGATCGAACTCCTGCTCACCGCGCCGCTCACCGACGTCCAGATCATCCTCGGCAAGTTCTTCGGCGCCATGGCGCTCTACGCCGCGATGCTCGCGGTCACCGTCGTGCACGTGGCCGTGCTCTTCCTGTTCGGCAATCCCGAATGGCGGCCGGTCGTCACCGGCTACCTGGGCCTGCTGCTCATGGGCGGATGCTTCGTGGCCACGGGCCTGCTCATCTCGAGCCTCACCAAAAACCAGATCGTGGCGGGGATGGTCACATTCGCCGTCTTCCTGATGCTCTGGGTCATCAACTGGGTGGCCTCGTTCCAGGGCCCCACCGCGCAGGCAGTCCTCAACTACCTGTCGGTCACCGAGCACCTCGACGACTTCACCAGGGGCATCCTCGACACGAAGCACCTCGTCTACTACCTGAGCTTCATCACCTTTGGCCTGTATCTCACGGTGCGGGCGGTCGACACCGAGCGCTGGAAGGGTTAGACGGAGGCGCACATGACGCATCGAATCCTCGGCATCGTCGGCTGGCTGGGCGTGGCGCTGATCTTCGCCGCCACCATCGTGCGGTTCGTCCGGCCCGAGTGGGACCAGTACGTCATCTACGGGGTCCGGGCGGGCCTCGTGGCCGTCGTCCTCTACACCCTGGGCCAGTGGCGCGATATCCTCGCGTTCTTCGGCACGCGCAACGCCCGGCACGGCGCGGTGGCCGGTGCCGGCGTCCTCATCACGCTCGGCCTGCTGGTGGCCGTCAACTACCTCTCGACCCGCCGCAACACACGGTGGGACTTGACCGAGAACCAGCAGTTCAGCCTGTCGGACCAGACCTTGCGGCTGCTGCAGTCGCTCGAGACGCCGGTGACGTTCCTGGTGTTCGACCAGGAGGGCGGCTTCGACCGGTTCAGGGCGAGGCTCGACGAGTACGCGTATCAGTCCGATCAGGTGCGCGTGGAGTACATCGACGCCGACCGCCAGCCCGCACGCGCGAGGCAGTATCAGGTGCAGGCGTACGGCACCGTCGTCATCGAGCACGACGGCCGTGTGGAACGCGTGACATCCGAGACGGAGCAGGACCTCACCAACGGCCTCATCCGCGTGCTCTCGGACGCCCCGCGCAAGGTGTACTTCGCGCAGGGCCACGGCGAGCGCACGACGACGGACACCGAGCGCACCGGCTACAGCTCCCTGGCCACCCTGCTCTCGCGCGACAACTACATCGTCGATCTCACGACGCTGGCGCAGCAGGCAGAGGTTCCCGCCGATGCCTCCGTCGTCGTACTGGCGGGACCGAAGACGGACCTGCTCCCTGGCGAGGCGGACATGCTCCGCCGGTACCTCGACACGGGTGGCGACCTGCTCGTCCTGCTCGATCCGCCGGAAAGCGACGGCGCGGCCGTCCGCATGCCGGTGCTGGAGGCCCTGCTGCGGGAGTGGTCGATCGAGGTCGGCAACGACGTCGTGGTCGACGCCAGCGGCGTCGGTCAGCTGATCGGCACGGATGCGTCGGTCCCGGTCGCGGCGAGCTACCCGGCGCATCCCATCACCGATCGCTTCAACGTGCTCACCGCGTATCCGTTCGCCCGCTCGGTGAACGTGGCGGCCGAGCCCGCGCCCGGACGGACACCCCAAGCCATCATCGAGACGGGGCCGCGCAGCTGGGCCGAGACCAGCATCGAACTGCTCGAGTCGCAGGGCGAGACCGCGCTCGACGCCGAGCGCGGCGACCGGCAGGGGCCGATCACCATCGGCCTGGCCGTGTCGGCGCCCGCCCCGGCTGCCCCCGCGTCCACCCCGCCGGCAGAGGGCGCGGAGGGGACCGCCGGCAATGAGGCGGACGCTCCAGCGGCACCGGAGTCGCGCGTGGTCGTGGTCGGCGACTCGGACTTCGTCGCCAACTATGCACTGGGCATCCAGGGCAACGGCGATCTCTTCATGAACGCCGTCAACTGGCTGGCGCAGCAGGAGAACCTGATCGCCATCCGGCCGAGGGATCCCACCGACCGCCGCGTCACGCTCACCGCGAGCCAGACGCTCGGCGTGTTCCTGCTGTCGATCGTGGTCGTGCCGGCCACCGTCTTCGGCGCCGGCATCTATGCGTGGTGGCGAAGGAGGCAGTAGGCGTCATGCGCGGCTTGCGATCCACGGCGATTCTCGGCCTCGTGCTGGCAGGCGTCGTCGCGTACCTCTACTTCGTGGATGCCGAGCGTCCGCTCGGCGAGGTGGACGTCAAGGAGAAGGCCTTTGCGGCCGAGGCCGACGCCATCGAGACGCTGACGATCACCAACACCGCCGGCGAGACGACCCGCCTCACCAGGCAGGATGGGGCCTGGCGGATCGTCGAGCCCGTGGAGGCTGGCGCCGACGAGGCGGAGCTGGCCTCGCTCACCAGCAGCCTGTCGACGCTCGACATCCAGCGCGTGCTCGATGACACGGGTGCCGAGCCGGCGCAGTTCGGCCTGCAGCCGGCACGGGTGACGGTGGCCTTCACGGTGAGGGACGACCCGTCCACGCACCAGCTGCTGCTCGGCGAGCAGACGCCGACCGGGGGCGATCTCTATGCGCGCCGGGACGACCAGCCGGGCATCTTCCTGGTCTCCTCGTACCTCGAGGGCACGTTCAATCGGGCCACGTTCGACCTGCGCGACAAGCGCGTGCTCGCCTTCGACCGCGAGCAGCTCACCGGCCTCGAGATCGACGCGGGCACGGGTCCGGTGCGCCTGGAACTTGCAGACAATGCCTGGCGCCTGGTGTCGCCCATCGAGGCACGCGGCGACTTCTCCACGGTGGACGGACTCGTCTCGAGCATCGCCGGGGCTCGCATGGAGCGCATCGTGGACGAGGCGGGCACGGACCTGGACGCAGCAGGCCTCACGCGGCCCGGGCTGGTCGTCACCCTCATCGAAGGCGACGGCTCGCGTGCCTCGCTGAGCTTCGGCCGTCGGGACGGTACGACGCAACTGGCGAGGGACTCATCGCGCGCGCCGGTGTTCGCCGTAGAAGCGGCGCTCGCCGACGGCCTGCGGAAGACCGTGGACGACCTGCGACGGCGCGAGGTGTTCGACACCCGCCCGTTCGAGGCGACGCGAATCGCGCTCGAGGGTGCCGAGAAGACGGTCACGCTCGAGCGCACGACCGGCGACGATGGTCAGCCCGCGTGGCGCGACGCCGCCGGCGCAGCCGTCGAGGCCACGGTGGTGGACGACCTGCTGCAGAAGCTCACGGCCCTCCGCGCGGAGGCCTTCGAGGCCGTGCCCTCGGCTGTTCCGCAGGTGCTGACAGCGACCCTCTCAGCCAGTGACGGCACCACCGAGACGGTCCGGGTGCTGCGGAATGCCACTGGCGCCTGGGCCGTGCGGATGGACGACCCCGGCGCGGCCCGTCTGGACGCGGCCCTGCTCGACGACGTGCTGATGGCGATGGACGCCCTGCAGTGATCGGGTGGGGACAGGCGCGCCACGCGAAAGAGTGCGTGGGCCGCCTCACCGGCGGGATCAGCAGCGGCCTTGTCGTCCTGCTGCTCGCGGGCTGTGCCGCCAGACCGACCCGTGTGGCGGTGACGGCCGTCCCGGACGAGACTCCGGCGACGCGCCTGGCACACGTCATCGACACCGTGACATCCATGCCTGGCGTGGCACGCGGAACGTGGGGGATCGTGGTCGAGTCGCTGCCCGACCGGACACCGCTCGCCCGGAGACACCCCGAGGCGCTGCTCGTGCCGGCCTCCACCGCCAAGCTGCTCACCCTTGCCGTGGCCGCCGAGGCGGTTGGCTGGGACTACCGGTTCGACACGAGCCTGTTCACGACGGGACCCATCGTCGACGGGGTGCTGCGCGGCGATCTCGTCGTGGTGGGGTCGGGAGACCCATCGATTGGGGGTCGTGGCGGAGACGACCTCGGAGACCTGATCGACGCGGTGACCGCGCGCGGCATCCGGCGCGTCGATGGGCGGGTGGTGGCCGATGACAGTCTCGTGGAGGAGCCCGCGCCTGGCCGCGAGTGGGCCTGGAGCGACCTGGGGCTGGGGTACGGATCGGTTGCCGGCGCGCTCAACTACCAGGAGAACCGCTTCGACGTCACGATCGCGCCCGCGCGCACGCCTGGTGCGCCCGCGCTCATCAGCGCGTCGGCCGAGGGCCTCGACGCCGTCGTGAACGAGGTCCTCACCGACATCGCGGGAGCCGAGGCGAGTATCCGCCCGGTGCTGCCGGCGGGCAGCAGCCGGGTGCGCCTGGTGGGCTCGGTGCCTGCGGGGGCGGCACCCGCCACGCTGTCGGTGGCCGTTGCCAACCCCACCGCGTGGTTCGCCACGTCGCTGCGGCGGCGGCTGCTCGCGGCGGGCGTGGAAGTGGACGACGCCGCCTACGATGCCGACGCGCTGCCGCTGCCGCTGGACTGGCGCGAGGCCCGCCTGCTCCACACGCACCGCTCGCGCCCGCTGCGCGACCTGGCGCGGCCACTGATGCAGGAGAGCATCAACCTGTACGGCGAGGCGATCCTGCGTCTCGCCACCGGTCCGTTCGGCGCCCGATCGACTGCGGCCGCCCTCGACGCCGTGCACCGCCGGCTCGACGCGTGGGGCGTTCCCGCGGGTGCCGTCCAGTTGCTGGACGGTTCGGGCCTGTCACGGCGCGACGTCGTCTCGGCTGGTGCGCTGGCCACCGTGCTGGCGCGGATGCACGCCGCACCGGAGGCGTCGGACTGGCTGGCGAGTCTTCCGCTCGCCGGGCGGGAGGGCACCCTCCGCGCGCGCCTGCTGGGGACACCCGCCGAAGGCGTCGCGCGCGCCAAGAGCGGCACGATGTCCAACATCCGGTCCCTGGCGGGATACGTGCCCACGGGTGCGGGACGAGCCGTGTCGTTCGCCGTGGTGCTGAACAATCACGAAGGGTCGCCGGCCGAGGCCACCGCTGCCATCGACCGCCTGGTGGCCGAAATCGCCGCGATCGCCCTGGAGCCGTAGCGCCGGCTCCGCGGCCAGGGCTCGGGTGCGACGCGCGCTGGGCTAGGGAGCCGCGGGCTGGACGAGCGTCCTCGCGCGGGCCACGATGTCGGCGCCGCCGCCCTCCAAGCCACCGGCCGCGGCCATCTCGGGGCGGCCGCCGCCCCGTCCCCCGAATGTCTCCACCAGCCGCCGCACCACGGCCTGGGCATCGAGCGGGACGTCGGTCGAACGCGCCACCACCACCGCGGCCGGCGTACCCGAGACGAGCACCGCGAGCCGTGCGGGCGAGGCAACGATGCGCGACGCCAGCAGCCGCAGCCCGGCCTGATCCCAGCCCTCGACGACGGTGCAGACGTGGAGCGTGGCGACACCCGGGGCGCCCTCGGCCCGGGCCTCAGCCTGAGCCCCGGCCTGGGCGGCGGCCACCAGACGCGCGGCTTCTGCGGTGGCCAGCTGTTCCTGCAGGGTCTTAACGGTCTTCTTCTGGTCCCGCAGGTCGGCCGCCTGCCGCTCGATGGCGCCCGGCAGGTCCACCGGCAACACCGGCAGGGTGCGCAGGCCGGCGGCCACGATCGCGTCCAGGGTGTGCAGCACCCGGAGCACACGCCCCCCCGCCACGAACGTGAGGCGAGTGCCGCCCCGCACCTTTTCGGAGCCGACGATGGCGACCGCGCCGACCGCGCCGGTGCGCGGCACGTGCGTGCCCCCGCACGCGGACAGGTCGAATCCGGGCACCTCCACCAGGCGCAGGGTCCCCTCGCGCCCCGACTCCTTCCGCAGCGGCAAGGCGGCGGCGTCGGCCGCCGATGCGAAGCGGACCGTGACGGGGTGGTCGCCCCACACGACCTCGTTGGTGAGGAACTCCGCGCTCGCGAGGGCTTCCGGCGCGAGCAGGCGGTCGAGATCGATCGTGGACATCTCGGCGCCCATGTGGAAGCCGACGGTGCGCGCACCGTGCTGCCGGTCGAGTGCGGCCGACAACAGGTGCTGCCCGGTATGCTGCTGCATGTGGTCGAACCGGCGCGGCCAGTCGATGACGCCGCGCACGCGGAGGCCCGCGGGCACGGCGGCCGACAGGACGTGGACCACGTCATCGCCCGCATCGATCACGTCGAGCACGGTGGCACCCGGGCTGTCCGCACCATGATCGGACACGCCGGGAACGACATCGAGGCGGCCGACGTCGAAGGGCTGTCCTCCGGAGGTGGGATAGAAGGCGGTGCGGTCGAGCAGCACCGCGGGCCGCCCGTCGTGATCGACCGCGGCCAGGACCGCCGCGTCGAACTCGCGCAGCAGCGGGTCGGTGTAATAGAGGCGCTCGGTCATCGACGTGCCAGCAGCGGATCCGACACGCCGGCGGCCGCAAAGCCCGCCGCGCGGATGCGGCAACTGTCGCAGTGGCCGCAGGGGCGTCCCTCGGGCGCCGGATCGTAGCAGGAATGCGTCAGGCCGTAGTCGAGGCCGAGGCCCACCCCCGCGCGGATGATGTCGGCCTTGCTCATGTGCTGGAGCGGCGCCCTGACCCTGAAGGCATCCCCGCCGACGCCGGCGGCGGTGGCCAGACCCGCCAGCCGCTCGAAGGCCGCGACGAACTCCGGCCGGCAGTCGGGATAGCCGGAGTAGTCCACCGCATTCACGCCGATCACGAGGTCGCGCGCGGGAATCACCTCGGCCCAGGCCAGGGCCAGCGAGAGGAGCACGGTATTGCGCGCGGGCACGTAGGTGGACGGGATGCCGGGCGCCCCCTCGGGCCTGTCCTTCGGCACGGGCGCGGCCGAGGTCAACGACGACCCCCCGAAGGCCGAGAGGTCCACGCCGAGCTCGATATGGCGCTCCACGCCCAGGGCATGGGCGACGGCGCGGGCCGCCGACACTTCGTGCGCGTGTCGCTGCCCGTACCAGACGGTGAGCGCGTGCAGGCGGAATCCTTCCGCCGCCATCAGCGCAGCCGCCGTGTACGAGTCGAGACCGCCGCTCAGCAACACCACGGCGGCCGGACGCGGGTGCGTCACACGCCCCTCACGTCGGCGCCCCAGATGTACTTGTGCAGCTGCAGCTGAACGCGCACCGCGAGGCGGTCGGCAAGGACCCACTCCGACAGCACACGCGGGTCGAGGCCGCCGTGCACCGGCGACAGATGCACCGCCGCCGCCCGTTCCAGCAGCCGGTACCGGGCTATCACGTCCGCCGCGTAGTCGTAGTCCTGTCGATCGGCCACGACGAACTTCACCTCGTCGTGCGGTCGCAGGCGCTCGAGGTTGGACCAGTCCTGCCGTTCCGCCTCGCCACTGCCCGGGCACTTGACGTCGAGCACGACGACGACCGGCGCCGGCACCTGGCCGGTGCCCCGGTGGCCGCCGGTCTCGAGCAGGACCGTGTGTCCCCGGGCGAGGAGGGCCTCCATCAGCGGGTAGACATCGGCCTGCAGGAGGGGCTCGCCCCCGGTGATCTCGACGAGCGGGCATCCCGTCGCCTCGACTTCGCGGACGACGTCGTCCACCGTCCGGCGGACGCCCTCGTGAAAGGCGTAGGGCGTATCGCACCAGCGACACCGGAGGTCGCAGCCCGAGAGCCGGACGAAGACACAGGGGCGGCCGGCATGGCTCGACTCGCCCTGAATCGAATGGAAGATCTCGTTGACGGTCAGCAAACTCCCCTATTATCGACGAGAAGGGAGAATGGCCGATGCGCACGCTCCGGATCGGCACCTCGGGCTGGAACTACCCGACCGGCCGAGGCACCTGGAACGGCCTGTTCTACCCGCCCACCCGGTCGAAGCGGGACGGCACGCGCGGTTTCGACGAACTCGCCTACTACGCGCAGCACTTTGACACCGTGGAAGTGAACGCCACGTTCTACGGCCAGCCCCAGCCGGAGGTGACCCGCGGCTGGGCGATGCGCACGCCGCCCGGATTCGAATTCAGCGTGAAGCTGTACCAGAAGTTCACGCACCCGAAGATGTTCCGCGACGCGGCGCTGCGACGGGCTCCCGGCAACGAGGGGGCGCTGCTCGAACTCCTGGCCCAGGTGACGCCCTCCGACATCGACGAGTTCAGGGCCGGCATTGCGCCGCTCGCGGAGGCCGGGAAGCTCGGGCCGGTGCTGGCGCAGTTTCCGCCCAGCTTCCACAGCCAGCAGGTCTCGCGCGACTATCTCGCGGCCCTGCTGGGAGCGCTGCACGACTACCCCGTGGCCGTGGAGCTGCGTCACCGGAGCTGGAGCGACGACATGCCGGGGACGCTGGCGCTGCTCGGCAGCCACGGCGCGGCGCTCGTCCAGATCGACGAGCCGAGGTTCCGGTTCTCCATCCGCCAGAATCAGTTGCCGAACGTGACGTCCTTCCACTACATGCGGCTGCACGGCCGCAATGCGGCCCAGTGGTGGACGCACGACAAGGCCGAGGACCGGTACAACTACCTCTACTCGGCGGACGAACTGCAGGAGTTTGCCGACGTGGCGGGGGCGGCGAAGGCCCTCGTGAAGAAGGCGTACCTGTACACGAACAACCACTTCGCGTCCAAGTCGGTGGTCAACGCCCTGATGCTCAAAGCGCAGCTGGGCGAGCCGATCGAAGGCGCCTACCCCGCCGCGCTCGTGGAGCGGTATCCGGAGATTGCCGGGCTGGTGGTCACCGAGCCGGTTCGCGCACGGTCACCCGCCTGATCACGTCCGTCTCCTCGAGCATCCGCACGACGTCGAGGCCACTCGTCACCTGGCCGAACACGGTGTAATCGCCGTCGAGTCGCGGCGCGGGCGCCAGCATGATGTACATCTGGCTGTCTCCCTGCTTCACGTCGCCGGGATGCGCCATCGCCACCGCCCCCAGCTTGTGGGTGCGCAGCTTGCTGAACTCGCCCACGCCAATCGGGCGCCCGCTGCCGGCGCCCAGGCCGCGTCCCCAGAGATCCCGCTTGGTCATGTCGCGCGTCTGCGGATCCCCGAACTGCACCACGAACCCCTTTTCCACCCGGTGCACGCGGAGACCGTTGTAGAAGCGGCGGTTGGCGAGCGTCGTGATGTGGGCGACGGTCTTCGGGGCTTCGTTCGGGTACAGCTCGATCTCGAACGTGCCCTTGACCGTCTCCACGACGAGCACCGGCCCCGCCGGGCCTGCGGCACGGGCGGCCTGGCCGGCGCGGGCCTGAGCCTCGAGCGCCGCTGGTGCGCCTGCCAGGAGCAGCGCGGCGAGCACGACCGCCATCCGGAACGTACGCCTCATCGTGCGTCCTCCTGCCGCGCGCGTGGCGCAGCGGTTCTGGGCCTGCCGACCCGGGTGACCCCAATTCTTGGACAATCCCGTGCCACGGCGCAATCCCCGCACCGCGGATGCACGGGCCGGCACACGTGCTGTCCCCACGTCACGAGGTACAGGTTCACGTTGGCCCACCAGCGACGGTCGATGGCCCGGTAGAGCGCCTGCTCGGTCTCCTCTGGCGTCCGGGTCCGCACCCAGCCGAGGCGGTTGGCGATGCGGTGCACGTGTGTGTCCACACAGATGTGGTTGGCGCTGCGGAAGGCGAGGATCATCACGAGGTTGGCCGTCTTGCGGCCGACGCCCGGCAGCGTGACCATGTCCTCGAGCGTATCGGGCACGGTGCCGCCGAACCGCTCGACGAGCGCGTCGCAGCAGTCCTTCACGTAGCGCGCCTTGTTGCGGTAGAAGCTCACCGGGTAGATGAGCGCCTCGATCTCCTTCACGCTCAGACGACTCATGGCACGTGGGGTCCGCGCGCGACGGAACAGGCGCAGCGAGGCGGCGTGCGTCGTGGCGTCCTGGGTGCGCGCCGACAGCAGCGTGGCAATGAGGACCTGAAACGGATCCTCGGCCTGGGCGTCCGAGATCTTCTCGATCGCGGGCAGCTCGAGACCTTCGATCTTCCGGGCCAGCGTCGTCAGCACGCGCCTGACGAGAGGGGCGGGCGGACGCCGCGGCGAGGAGGAGGAGGCGGGCGATGAAGCGGACGACGAGCCCGTGGCAGCCGATAGCCGCGTGCGTCCGCTCGTGGTCATGGCACGGGGGTGGGCGCGGGGGCGCCTCCCAGCACGGCCAGGACGTTGCGCACGGCGAGCTCCGACATGGCGGTGCGGGTCTCGACCGTCGCGCTGCCCAGGTGCGGCAGCACGAGCACGTTGTCGAGGGCCAGCAGGCCGGGTGTGACGGCCGGCTCGCGCTCGAACACATCGAGCGCGGCTCCCGCGATGATGCCGCGTTCGAGCGCCCAGACGAGGGCCGCCTCGTCCACCACCGGGCCACGCGACGTGTTCACCAGATAGGCGCTCCGCTTCATGCGGGCGAGCGCCGTCTGGTCGATGAGATGCGTGGTCTCCGGCGTGAGCGGCACGTGCAGGGACACGACGTCCGAGGTGGCGAGCAGCCGCTCGAGCGGCAGGGAGACGCCTCCAGGCACCTCGCGACCGTCGCGCGCCGCGAACGCCACGCGCATGCCGAAGGCGGGCGCGACGGCAGCCACCGCCCGACCGATGCGCCCGGCGCCGACGATCCCGAGCTGGCGGCCGTGCACCTCCGTGCCGAGCAGCTGGTCGAAGGCCCAGCCCGTCCAGGCGCCCCGACGGACCAGCCGTTCGCCTTCGCCCATGCGTCGCGTGATCCCCAGGATGAGCGCCCAGGTGAGCGTGGCCGTCGCCCCGGTGAGGACATCGGGGGTATGGGTCACCACGATCCCCCGTGCCCTGGCCGCCGCCACGTCGATGTTGTTGTAGCCGACGGCAACGGTGGACACGACGCGGAGCCGTGGCGCGGCATCGAGAAGCCGGCGGTCGATCTGATCGGTGAGCATGCAGACGAGCCCGTCGTGCTTCGCGATGCGGGTACGCAGCGCGTCGGGGCTGAGCGTGCCGCCGGGCGGGCACTCGACGTCGCACTGCGCCTCGAGGGCGACCATCGCGGAGGATGGCAGGCGACGGGTGATCAGGACCGAGGGTCTCGAGGCGCTCAATGTCCGTAGGCGGTGCAGAAACCGCAGTGGGTGCAGGGCACCTCGGGCTCGACGATGCACTCGCCGTCCCCGTCGGTGCCTGTGACGAGCGTGAGCGTGGCGTGGCTGACGTGTCCGGACACCGTCACCGTGGCCGACGCTGCCGCCGGCGCCATCGCCGCGCCGCGGGGCGACGGGGCGGCCGTCGCGAGGGGCGCATCGGGAGCCGCGTGCGCGCCCGAGCGCCTCGCGATGGCTTCCCGCACGAGCGCCCGCAACTGGTCGTCGTTCACGATGGTCCTCGCGTCTCTGGGCGGGACGGCGTCCCGGCGGACCCCTCCGCCCCGGCGCGCACGCCGCTCCCGCGGCGCCCGACGCTGGTGTCGTCCTCGATCACGTCGAGTTCGTCCACGATGCCGATGACGGCGGCATCCACGGGCGCGCCCTTCCGGCCAAGCGCCTCGCCCGCAGCGCGGCCCTCGATGACGATGACCACGCGCTCGTGGACACCGGCGCCCACGGCGTCGACGGCCAGGAGGGGCACGCCCCGGGGCCGGTCGTCGAGCGTGACCGGCTGCACGAGCAGCAGCTTCGCGCCCTCGAACTTGGGGTGCTTGCGGGTGGCGACGACGGTGCCGACGACGCGCGCAATCTGCATCAGCCGAGGGACCAGTGATCCACGATGCCCACGACGCCGGCGTCGGCCGGCACCTCCACGGGGGAGAACGGGAAGCTGGCTTCCTTGCCCCGCACGAAGAACACCACCTCACCCACGCCGGCGCCCACGGCATCCACGGCCACCAGCGTGCGACCCACCGACGCCCCGCCCGCATCGATGGGCTGGAGCACGAGGAGTGTCACGCCGCCGAGCGCGGTGTTCTTGACGGTGGAGACGACGTCGCCGACGACCCTGGCGAGTTGCACGGGTATGGTCCGGAAGGGGTCAATCCCCGGCAGAGACCTCGACGGCGTCCACGATGCCCACGACGGCCGCGTCCACCGGACAATCCTTCAACCCCGACGCCATGCGCGCCGAGCTTCCGCTGACGATGAGCACCGTCTCGCCGACGCCGGCATCGACGGTATCAACGGCCACCAGGTAGTTGCCCTCGCTCTTGCCGTGCGGATCGGTCGCCCGGGCCACCAGCAGCTTGTGGCTCACGAGCCGCGGATCCTTCCGCGTGGCGACGACGGTGCCGACGATGCGGGCAACGATCATCCGGCCACCGGATGGCTACTTGCCGCCCGAGCCGGACTTGCCGATGGGAAGCGCGTCCTCGAGGTTGGCGTGCGGTCTCGGGATGACGTGCACCGATACCAGCTCGCCGACGCGGCGGGCGGCCGCGGCCCCTGCGTCGGTGGCCGCCTTCACCGCGGCGACGTCGCCGCGGACGATGGCCGTCACGTACCCGGCCCCGATCTTCTCCCAGCCGACCAGCGTGACCTTCGCGGCCTTCACCATGGCATCGGCCGCCTCGATCATGGCAACCAGGCCCTTGGTCTCGACCATTCCCAACGCCTCACCCATGCTGTCCTCGTCTCATCCTCGCGCCGTCGTCATCGGAGGTTCCTCACCGCATCCACGATGAGTTCCGTGAGTTCGCCGTATGTTAGCCGAATTTCCTCGTCCCTGCTCGAGCCCGCGGCACGGCCCGACGCATCGGGCACGAGCCGCTCGGTGGCCGAGTGCGGAGCCTCGATCACCTGGCACTCTGCCTGGTCGGTGCTGTCGGCGGCCGCAGGGTCCGCGCACATCGGCGCGGGCGACGCGATGCCGTACATGCCCCGCAGGCCCTGGAGCCGGCCCACTTCGTCCCTCGACAACAGATTCTCGCCGCCGAGGACCCGCGCCACGAGGCTGATGCGGGCGAAGTGCTCGATTGTCTCCATCTTGTAGTAGGCGGACATCACCGAGCGGCAGCAGGTGATGGCGCCGTGATTGGCCAGCAGGAGGCCGTCGTGGGCCTTGATGTACTGCCGGACGGCGGCCGGCAGTTCGGCCGTGGACGGGGTGCCGTATGCCGCGATGGGGATGCTGCCAAGGGTGGTGACGACCTCCGCCAGCACGGCGCGGGTGAGCGGGATGCCGGCCACGGCGAATCCGGTCGCCACCGGAGGGTGAGCGTGCACCACCGCGTTCACGTCGGGACGGTTCCGGTACACCTCCAGGTGCATCGGCAACTCCGTCGAGGCCTCCCGCTCGCCGGCGAGCTTGCGGCCCTCCAGGTCCACGACGACCATCATGTCGGGGGTCATGAACCCCTTCGAGACGCTGCGGGGCGTGGTGATGAACCGCGTCTCGTCGAGCCTGACGCTGATGTTGCCGTCGTTGGAGGCGACGTACGCCCGCTCATAGAGGCGACGGCCCACCTCGACGATGTCGGCTCGGATCTGTTCTTCGGCGCGGGTGCTCATGGTCGGCGTGGGCGGCTCAGGCCCTCTGCTGCTTCAGGAACTCGCTGCGACAGGTCTCGGAACAGAAATGGTGCGCACGCCCGTCCGCCACGACCTGCAGGGCGCTCGACGGCGCCACGTGGGTGCCGCACACCGGGTCCCGCACGAGTCTCACGGCCTGCGGGGTGCGGCGGCTCGAGACCCTGGGCCGGCCGCCCGCGGCCTCGATGACACTGTCGATCACCCGCCAGAAGGCGCGGGCAATCAGGATGAGCAGGATGCCGAGCAGGACGTACCGCAGCATCCCTCACGGCTCCTGGGTCGTCGGCGTGTCTCCAGCATGGGCCGCCGCCACGCCGTCGAGGGCGCGCTGTGCGGCCTGGCCCTCGGGCGACGTGGGGGCAATCTCGACGACCCGCTGCCACGACTGGGCGGCGGAGGTGAGGTCCTGCTTGCCGAAGGCCCGCACGATGCCCTGGTTGAGGAGCGTCTTCGTGTGGTTCGGATCGAGGCGCAGCGACTGCTCGAACTGCTGGAGCGCCTCGTCGGGCCTGTTGGTGTAGTAGTAGGCGACGCCCAGGTCGGTGCTGGCGTTGACGTCGGTGGGATCGATCGCGAGGGCCTGCTCGTACCACGACACCGCTTCGTCGAAGCGTTCCGCATCGAAGTAGGCATTGGCCAGCTGGACGCGGGCGCCTGCGTTGGCAGGATCGCTCTGCGCCACGGTCATGAGGGCCTGCACCCGGGCTTCGTCGAGGGGTGCCGGCCCCTGCTGCGCCGCGGCAGGGGCGGCCGCCGGGGCCTGGGCCAGGGCAGCTGGCGACGCAGACCCCGCGCCCTGCTGCACGGCACCCACCCAGCCGAGGATGATCCCGAAGAACATCCCGGCTACGGCAAAGGCAATCGACTCCGCTTTCATCGCCCTGGATCTTATTGCAGACGGGGTCGGACGGGAACCACCGGCCAGGAGCGGTCAGGTCTTCGGTGACGGGCGCGCACCGGGGAGCGGGCGCCCGGAGCGGGGGATCTCGCGCTCAGGGCCCCGACAACGCGTCGAGGAACGCCCGCACGCTGGCGGAAAGGCCCACGAAGAGGGCCCGGCTGATCAGGGCGTGGCCAATCGACACCTCGGCCAGGTGCGGCAACCGTCGAAAGACCGCGAGGTTGTCCACATCGAGATCGTGCCCGGCGTTGATCGCCAGGCCCAGGCGATCGGCGCACTCGGCGGCCCGCGCATAGTCCGCGAAGGATGCCTCGGCGGCCTGGGGTCCGCGTTCGAAGGCGCGCGCAAACGGTTCGGTGTACAGCTCGACACGCTCCGCCCCGGTATCGGCCGCCCACCGGATGGCCGGCTCGACCGGGTCCACGAACAGGCTGACGCGGATGCCCACGGCGTGCAGCCGGCGGACCACGGCGGCCACACCGGCGCCGGACTCGGGTGTCCACCCGGCCTGACTCGTGATTTCTCCGGGCAGCACCGGCACGAGGGTGCACTGGTGGGGCACCACCTCCAGCACCAGATCCAGGAGATCCGGCCGCGGATCGCCTTCCACGTTGAACTCGACGGGATGCGCCCGGGTCGCCAGCAGGGCGGCGAGTTGCCGCACGTCCGACGGCGTGATGTGCCTGGCATCGGCCCGCGGGTGCACGGTGATGCCGTGGGCACCGGCATCCAGGCAGACGCGGGCCGCCTCGAGCACCGAGGGCATGGCGCCGCCCCGCGAGTTGCGAATGGTCGCCACCTTGTTGACGTTGACCGAGAGCGCAATCATGGGCGCCGTCCGCGCGTCACCCGACCCCGACCGCGTGGCCGATGCAGGCACCGCACCGTTAGACCGGGGCCGCGGCGTGCTGCCGGACCGCGTCCAGAATCTCTTCGCCCCATTGCCGGATCTGCTCCTGGTCTTCGCCCTCGAGCATCACCCGCAGCAGCGGCTCGGTGCCCGAGTAGCGGACCAGGAGGCGCCCCTTGCCGGCCAGCCGCGACTGCACCGACTGCATGACGGCGGCAATCGAGGGCACCGAGTCGAGGTCGAACCGCTGGGCCACGCGAAGGTTCAACAGCACCTGCGGATAGGTGGTGAGTTCCGACGCCAGGTCCCCGAGTTCACGGCCCGTGGCGGCCATCGTCGCCAGCACGTGGAGCGCGGTGGCGAGGCCATCGCCCGTGAAGAGGTACTCGCCGAAAATCACGTGTCCGGACTGCTCGCCGCCAATCGCGAGGTCACGCTTCAGCATCTCCTCCATCACGTACTTGTCGCCGACGGCCGTGCGCACCATGTCGATGCCGGCGTCCCGCAGCGCGAGCTCGAGCCCGAGATTGCTCATGACCGTCGCCACGACACCGTTGCCACGAAGCCGGCCCTGACGCTTCATGTCCTTGGCGCACATGAGCATCACCGCGTCGCCGTCCACGGTCCGGCCGGCAGCGTCCACGAACAGGGCACGGTCGCCGTCGCCGTCGAACGCGATGCCGAGCCGGTAGCCGCCCGCCACCACCGCGTCGGCCAGCCGGCCGAGCGAGGTGGAGCCGCACCCCAGATTGATGTTGCGCCCATCCGGCTCGCAGCCGATGAACCGGGCGTCGCAGCCGAGTGTCTCGAAGAGCCTCGGCGCGACGGTCGTGGTGGCACCGTTGGCGCAGTCCACCACCACGCGCCAGCCCGCCACGCTGACGCCGGCCGGCAGCACGCCGCCCAGGTGCGCGAGGTAGTCGTCACGATAGTCGCGGGTCTCGATGACCGCAGGCCCGCCGTCGGGCGCCGACCAGGAGAGATCCGCCATGATCGCCTCGACGCGCTGCTCGTGCATCTCGGTGAACTTCTCACCGGTGCCCGAGAACACCTTGATGCCGTTGTCCTCGAAGGGGTTGTGCGACGCGGAGATGACGACGCCGGCGGTGAAGCCGTGGCGCGGGGTGAGGAAGGCGATGGCGGGGGTCGGGATGACGCCGGCCGACACCAGGCGCCCGCCCTGACTGGCCATCCCGTGTGCCAGTTCACGCTCGATCCAGTCGCCCGACTCGCGGGTATCGCGGCCGGCCAGGAACACGGGCGAGCCTTCCGCCGGTCGCAGGGCGCGGGACAGCGCACCTCCCAGCCGCCGCACCGTCGCCACATCGAGTGGGGCCACACCCGCCCGTCCCCGCACACCGTCCGTACCAAAGAAACGACTCATGACTCTCCTATCGGTTGCGTCTGCCCGGGTATGAGGGCGTCGGCGCGGCCATCCGGCGACGCGCCCGGCGCCGCACGCGGCTCAGGGCCCGATCCACGACTCTCGTGTACCTGCCCCCGGGACCTGGGTGTGGCGACCAGACCCGTGCGCGGTCCGGCTCCAGACTCAGAAGCCGGGCCGGCGCGAGGCATCGCCGGGCGGGGCGCCACCGGCCGCCCCCCGGCCGCTGGTGGCGTCCGCTCCCGCGTCGTCCTTCGTGTCCTTCGCGTCAGGCGGCTCTGGAGCGGTCGGGACGATGACCACGCTCACGCGGGCGGCCTGCGGGGTGACCAGCCTGACGCTGGGATCCGTCACCCCCACGGTTGCCGTATCCAGCACCGTGCTCGTCGCCCCGGCGACCGACACCGGCTCGGTGATGGCTTCGGTCACCTCGCGCACCGCCGACGCCGGACCCGTGATGGCGACCATCGCGGGCTCCACGACGAGCGACACCCGCATGAAGCCGGTGGCCGGTTCTCCCTCCACCTGGGGCACGACGGGCACGACCTTGTTCTCGGAGAGTTCGAAGACGAGGGGCACCGTCGCCGGCATCAACTGGACCACCTCGACCCCGAACGGCGTCCGGACATCAGCGCCTGTCAGGTGGAACAGGCGACGGCCCGGCCGCGCCGCCTGCAGATCGAGCACCGCCACGAGCGCGCCTGGTGCCATGTCGGCCAGCACGGCCGAGCCGCCCCGGACACGCACCTCAACGACATCGGGCGTGTCGCCCACCACCTCGAGTTGCGGGGGCAGGTTGATCAGTTCCACGGGAATGCGCAGCGCGCGTTCGACACTCTGGTCACTCGACACGGTGAGCCACAGCAGCGCCGCGAGGGCGACGGACACGACCTTCAGCCCCAGATAGGGAATGCGGATGGTCATCGGCCCCCTCCGTCGTCAGCGTCGTCGGCGGGCACCACACGGGCGGGCGCGTTGCGCCGCAGCAAAGCGCGCAACCGCTCACGGAGGACATCCGCCGACAGCCCGCGCTCGAGCGAGCCGCCGAGCGCCAGGGAGATGACACCGTTCTCCTCGGACACGACGACGGCCACCGCGTCGTTCTCCTCGGTGAGGCCAAGGGCGGCGCGGTGCCGCGTGCCGAGTTCGCGGCTCACCAGCGGGTTCACCGACAGCGGCAGGAAGCAGGCGGCCGCCGCCACGCGATCGGCCTGGATGATCACGGCGCCGTCATGCAGGGGCGACTCCCGCTGGAAGATGCTGAACAGCAGGTCGTAGGTCACGACCGCGTCGAGCGGGATGCCGCCCTCGATGTAGTTGCGCAACCCGATCTGCCGCTCGATCACGATGATGGCGCCGATCCGCCGGTGGGACAGCGCGGAGGCGGCGGCGACGACCTCCTCGATCGCCTCCTTGGTGCTCGTCTGCCGCGCGAAGTACTTCGAGAACGGCGCACGACCGAAGTGCGCGAGCGCCCGACGGATGTCGGCCTGGAAGAGGACGATCACCGCGAACACGACGTAGCCCGCCATGTTGCGGATCACCCAGTTCACGGTCTCGAGTTCCAGCCAGCGTGACAGGAAGAAGAGGGCGAGCAGGAACGCGCCACTGAGCGCCATCTGGGCCGCACGGGTGCCCCGGATGAGCAGCAGCAGTTCGTAGATGAGGAAGGAGACCAGCGCGACGTCGAGCAGGTCCCACCATCCCACTGCTGGCCAGTTGAGGAGATCGGTGAGCAGATTCATGTCCCGGCACGGCCCCGGCGAGGGACCGGGAGAGCGTCAGTCGCGATGATATCTCCGAATCTCGTCCATCACGCGTACGACCTGCGCCAGCTCCCGCACCGCATGCACCCGCACCACGTGCGCGCCGGCCATCACCGCCGCCGACACGGCAGCGGCCGTGGCCCAGTCCCGCTCGGCGGGGGGTACCGAGGGGCCGATGGCGCGCGTGAGGAACGACTTGCGCGAGGGCCCCACCACGACCGGCAGGCCGAGCTCTCCGAACTCGTGCAGCCGGGCCAGCGCCTCGTAGCTGTGCGGGGCCTCCTTGGCGAAGCCGAGCCCGGGGTCCACCAGCAGGCTGTCCCTGGGCACGCCGGCGTCGGTGGCGAACACGATGCTCTCGCGGAGCTCGTCGAGCACCTCGTCCACCACGTCGAGATAGGTGGCCTGCTGGTACATGTCGCGCGACCGCCCCCGCGTGTGCATGAGGACCAGCCCGCCGCCGGAGCGGGCCACCACCTCGGCGAGGCGAGGCTCGTAGCGGAGCCCACTGATGTCGTTGACGAGCGTGGCGCCGACGCCGAACGCCGCCTCGGCCACCCGCGCCTTGTAGGTGTCGACGGAAATCGGCACCGTCACCCGCGACGCGAGGCCCGCGATCACGGGGAGCACGCGCTCGAGCTCCACGGCCGGATCGAGCGGACGGGCACCAGGTCGCGTGGACTCTCCGCCGACGTCGATGATGTCGGCGCCCTCGGCCTCCATGCGCACGCCGGCCTCCACGGCCGCGGCCGCGTCGAGCAGGCGCCCACCGTCGGAGAACGAGTCGGGGGTGACGTTGATCGCCCCCATCACGAGCGTGCGCTGGCCCGTCTCGAGGCGGCGGCCACCGGGGAGCCTGACTGAGAATCGTCGTCGTGGGTACATGCAGAAAGACGAACGCCCGCCGCGCCTGGAGGCGCCGGCGGGCGTGATCGTATCCCGAAGGCGGGAAAGAGTCTTCCGACTACTCCTGCGTCAGCGGCCTCGGAGGAATCGGGGGCACGATGGCCGAGGGGCGTTCCTTGGCGCGGTTCGGCTCGCGCTGCTCCCCGTCCGACCCGCCGGTCGGCATGGAGGCGGGCGCAATGTCGTCAAGCGGCAACCCGTCCACCAGCCGGCGTACCTGGTCGGCGTCGAGCGTCTCCCGGGCCAGGAGGGCATCGGCCATCGCCATCAACTGCGGCTTGTGCTCGACGAGCACCTGATGGGCCCGGTCGTAGTTGTCGGTGACGAAGCGCTTCACCTCCTGGTCGATGCGCAGCGCCGTGTCCTCGCTGTAGTCCTGATGCTGGGCGATCTCGCGGCCGAGGAAGATCTGTTCCTCCTTCTTGCCGAAGGTGAGCGGTCCCATCGCATCGCTCATGCCCCACTCGCAGACCATCTTGCGCGCCAGCTCGGTGGCCCGTTCGAGATCGTTGCCGGCCCCGGTCGTGACGCTGCCAATCGTGATCTGCTCGGCGATACGGCCGCCCAGCAGGATCGCGATCTGGTCCTGGAGGTACTCGCGCGAGTAGTTGTGCTTCTCGTCGACCGGCAGCTGCATCGTCAGCCCGAGCGCCATGCCCCTCGGGATGATGGTCACCTTGTGAATCGGGTCGGCGTACGGCAGCCGGACCGTGAGCAGCGCGTGGCCGGCCTCGTGGATGGCCGTCACCCGCTTCTCCCCTTCGCTGATGATCATCGAGCGGCGCTCGGCGCCCATCAGGACCTTGTCCTTGGCGTACTCGAAATCGGCCATCCGGACGACCTTCTGGTTGTAGCGGGCGGCATTGAGCGCGGCCTCGTTCACCAGGTTCGCCAGGTCGGCACCGGAGAAGCCCGAGGAGCCGCGGGCCAGCACGGCCACATCCACGTCGTCTCCGAGCGGGATCTTCTTGGTGTGCACCGACAGGATGCCCTCGCGGCCCTTCACGTCGGGACGGTTGACCACGATCCGGCGGTCAAAGCGCCCCGGACGCAGGAGCGCCGGGTCGAGCACGTCGGGTCGGTTGGTGGCCGCCACGAGGATGACACCCTCGTTCGACTCGAACCCGTCCATCTCGACGAGCAGCTGGTTGAGCGTCTGCTCCCGCTCGTCGTGCCCGCCACCGAGACCCGCGCCACGGTGACGGCCCACGGCGTCGATTTCATCGATGAACACGATGCAGGGGGCGTTCTTCTTCCCCTGCTCGAACAGGTCGCGCACGCGCGACGCGCCCACGCCGACGAACATCTCGACGAAGTCGGAACCGCTGATCGAGAAGAACGGCACGTTGGCTTCACCCGCCACGGCGCGGGCCAGCAGGGTCTTGCCCGTTCCGGGGGGGCCCATCAGGAGCACGCCCTTCGGGATGCGGCCGCCGAGCTTCTGGAACTTCTGGGGCTCGCGAAGGAACTCGATGATTTCCTGAAGCTCGTCCTTGGCCTCGTCCACGCCGGCCACGTCCTTGAACGTCACCTTCTTCTGGGCGCTCGACGACAGCTTCGCCTTGCTCTTGCCGAACGACAGCGCCTTGTTGCCGCCGCTCTGCATCTGCCGCATGAAGAAGATCCAGAAGCCGATCATCAGCAGAATCGGCGCCCAGGAATACAGCAGGGTGGCCCAGGGGCTGGCGGCCGGCTCCCGAGCGGTGACGACCACGCCACGCTCGATGAGCTTGTTGGCCAGGCCCTCGTACTGGGGCGGGGCGTAGGTACGGAAGTTTTCCGTCCCCGTCGTGACGCCGGTGATCTCGTTGCCCGTAATCGTGACGCGAGCCACCTGACCCGCATCCACGGAGGTCATGAACTCGCTGAAGCTCAAGGGCTTCTGCCCGGTCTGGAATTGGGTGGAGAAGTTCCAGACGAGCACCCCGACGACGACGAGGACCATCCAGAACACCAGACTCTTCATCGTTGAGTTCAAGACTTCCCTCCAGACAGGGTAAGGAACAAGAGTATCACTTCGTCAAAATCCCCTGCTGCCGCAAGAGCAGCCTGCCGCGCCGACGCTCCACCCGGCTCCCCGGGGTATCGGCTCCGCGCGCGGTTCCGGCCAGCACCGCCAGCACCATCTCCACGTGCTCGAGGCCCACTTCACGCCCGCCAGCCACGGCCCGCAGCCCCCGGAGCACCACACGCCGCCGGACTGGAAGCGCGGCCGCCTGAAGGCCGGCCACGTCGAGGGACAGGCCGTCGTCGCAGCTGGTGGCCAGCATCGCCATCTGCGCCGCGGCCAGCTCGTCGAGCCATTCCGCGTCCTCGCGCAGGAGCGCGGCGGCCCTGGCCAGCGCCGACCGGACGTTGCCGCCGCCGGCCTGCCCGAGCGCGTCGAGCACCACATGGCGGACCCGGTTGCGGGGGTTCGACCGGTCGTCGTTGGTCTCGTCCTCCACCCAGTGCTCGCCGCGTGCACGCAGATACGACCGCAAGTCGCTCCGTGCTACATCAATCAAGGGCCGAATCACACGCTCCCTGCGCGGATAGATGCCAGCGAGGCCCGTGGTCCCCGCCCCACGCATCAGCTTCAGGAGTACGGTCTCGGCCTGGTCGTCCTCCGTATGCCCCACCGCGATCCGGTCAGCTCCCGCCTGGTCAGCCATCTCGCCGAGTGCCGCATACCGCAGCCGGCGCGCCGCGTCCTCGAGTGACAGCCTCTGGCTCTCGGCGAGTCCGCGGACGTCCACGCGCCGGGTGAGCAGGGGCAGTTCCAGCCGTTCGGCAAGGGCCCGGCAGAAGGCTTCATCCCGTCCGGCCGTCTCCCGGAGACCGTGATGCACGTGGCCCAAGGCGACCAGTTGGAACCCGCCGGTACCTGACAGATCGAGGAGGAGCCGGACCAGCGAGACCGAGTCGGACCCTCCCGACACCGCCGCCAGCACACGCGTCCCGGCCGGACACAGTGCGTGCCGCCGGATCGTGCGCCTGACGCGCTGCTGGAGAGCCTTCATCGGACCGGTGGCGCACGCCTCATGCGGGGCGGATCATGCGTCCGCACCGCCTGCTGCGGCCACGCCCTGATCGCTTTGACTCCGATTCGGGGGAAATGGTGCCGGAGGGCGGACTCGAACCGCCGACCCCGCGCTTATGAGACGCGTGCTCTAACCGACTGAGCTACTCCGGCACGAACCGCCGATTTTACTATAGCGACCCGTTATCCGCAGTCCCGGCCGCCCCGCCCTCCGTTCCCCGGGGCGTGGCCTGCGTGGGAACGCCGGCGGCATCCTCCCCCTCGTGGGCGGCATCCCTGGCGAGGACGGCTGCCGCCAGCAGGGGGATCAGCAACTCGTGGTGCCCGATGAGCGAGATGCCCCGGCCCCCGGTGCCCGCGACGGGCCGGGTGACGACGTTGGTCTGCGGGCGATACATGCGCAGGAAGTCGATGTTCACCGTCGTCAGGCCGGTGAGCGCGATGCCGGCGTTGCGCACGATGGCCACGGCCTTGAGGAACACCTCCGGCAGCACGACGGCCGAGCCGCAGTTGAGGTACACGCCCCCTTCCAGCCTCGACACGCAGCCCGTGAAATAGCGGAAGTCGCGCAGGCTCGTATCACCGATGGCCGCGCCCGACGCCGACGGGTGCATGTGGATGATGTCGGTGCCGACGGCCACGTGCGCCGTGACCGGAATGCCGAGCCGGCTCGCGGTGGCCGTGAGGCTCTGGTCGGCGAAGGGTGCAGGCAGCCCGGCCAGGTAATGGCCGACGGCCTGGCCCAGGCCCTGGCCGGCGGCGGACGCCTCGCGGATGACCTCGTTCAGGCGGCCCGTCTCTTCGGCCATGCCGAACCGACCCGGCCCCAGGGCCTCGTCCACGTCCTCGGATGTCGCGCCGGACAGCGCCACTTCGAAGTCGTGAATGATGCCCGCGCCGTTGAGCGCCAGCGCCGAGACGTATCCGCGCCGCATCAGGTCGATGAGGACCGGGGACACGCCGGTCTTGATGACGTGGGCGCCCAGGCCCCACACGATGCCCGCGCCCCGCCGGCGCGCATCGCACACCGCCGCCACCACGCGGCGCAGGTCTTCGGCGCCCAGGATGGCGGGCAGGGAGGCGAACCAGTCGGCGAAGCTCACGCCGGGCGCCACGGGGCGCGCGAAGTCGTCGGCCCGTGCCTTGCTGCGGCGCGAGGCGAGCGGATAGGTCCGCACGGCGGACAGGTCGAACTCTTCGTACGGGAAGGACATGGACGATACGGTACGGGCAGGCGTGCGCCGGCACAAGCACGTTGCGAGCGCGGCCCCGCCCGGCCCAGACGCGGTGGACGACGGGGGGCCCAGAGCCGTGTGCGCTTCGATGGAGCGGTCTGGTCAGGTCCGACTTGCGCACGACGCGACTGCGGCAGGCTGGAAAGCGGTGCGAAAGGGCGTGACCGAGGCATGGGTGACCGGGACCCATGCCGAGCACCGGCAGACGAATTCCCTGGAGCACCGCTTTCCCGCGTCGTCGCGCCGGAGGGCCGGACCAGACCGCTCCATCGGAGCGCACACGTCGCTACAGGACGAGCATCGCGTCGCCGTAGCTGTAGAACCGGTACTCCCGCTCCACGGCCTCCCGGTACGCCGCCAGCACCGCGTCGCGTCCCGCGAATGCCGCCACCAGCATCAGCAGGGACGACCGCGGCAGGTGGAAGTTGGTGACGAGTGCGTTCACCACGCGGAACTCGTGTCCGGGCCTGATGAAGAGGCCGGTGTCGCCCGAGGCGGCCAGCACGTCGCCCGACTCGTCGATGGCCAGCGACTCCAGCGCACGCGTGGTGGTGGTGCCGACCGCCAGCACGCGTCGTCCGAGGCGGCGGGCGCGGTTCAGGGCGAGGGCGGTGGACGGGCTCACGGTGAAGCGCTCGGCCTCGACCTGATGCTCCTCCACCGTGTCGCTCCGTACCGGCTTGAAGGTGCCGAAGCCGACGTGCAGGGTCAGGTCTGCCCGCTCCACGCCGCGCGCGGCCAGCGACGCCAGCAGCGAGTCGGTCAGGTGCAGGCCGGCCGTCGGCGCGGCCACCGAGCCGCGTTCCCTGGCAAACACCGTCTGGTACCGCTCGCGGTCGGCAGGGCCGTCGTCCCGCTTGATATAGGGCGGCAGGGGGATGTGGCCGATGCGGTCGATGGCGGTGGCGACATCCTGGCCGTCCTCGGCCCACAGACGGACCGTGCGGCGACCGTGGAAGTGCCGCTCCAGTACTTCACCGAACAACCGGCCCGGCTCGCCGGGGCGCTCGAACACGACACGAGCCCCAGGCTTGAGCTTCTGCCCGGGGTGCACGAGCGCGTCCCACGTGTCGGCCGCGCGGGGCGCGAGGAGGAGGCACTCCACGGCCCCGCCCGACGGCACACGGTGCCCGAGGAGCCGCGCCGGAAACACGCGCGTGTCGTTGAGCACGACGAGATCGCCGGGCGACAGCAGTGACGGAAGCGCGGCAAACGACTCGTGGCGTACGGTGCCCGCGGCGCGGTCGAGTACCAGCAGGCGCGAGCCGCCCCGGGTGGGCGCGGGCTCCTGCGCAATGAGGCCCTCGGGGAGGTGGAAGTCGAAATCAGCAACCCGCACGCATCACCCGCCGAACCAGCGGCCCAGATTCACGCGCCCCCGTTGGGCGAGCAACCCCTTCCAGAGATCGCCCTCGCGGGCGATGCGCGCCGGGGCGTTCGCCATCGTGAAGTCCCCGAGATCGACGCCCGCCTCGACCTCCTCCCAGCGCACCGGCATGGAGACGGTGGCCTGCGGCGTGGGCCGCACCGAATACACGCTCGCCAGCGTGCGGCCCCAGGCATTCTGGTTGTAGTCCACCAGCACCCGGCCGGGTGGCCGCCGGACGACACGATACTCCGCGGTCAGCAGGGCCTTGTGCCGGCTGGCCATCTCGACGGCGAGCGCCCGCGCGAACTGCCACACGGTCTTCTGATCGGGCCCACGGACGATCGGCACGTACACGTGCATGCCCTTCGAGCCGCTCGTCTTGACGACCGGTCGCATGCGCAACGCAACCAGGGCATCCCGCATCACGAGGGCGGCCTCCCGTACACGCGCGAAGGGCACGCCGGCACCCGGATCCAGGTCGAAATGCAGATAGTCGGGCCGGCTCGTGTCGTCGCACCGGGCGTACCACTGATTGAGGTCGATACATCCGAGGTTGATCACCCACAGCAGCGAGGGCAGGTCGTCGATCACCGGGAAGTCGATGGTGCCCTTGCTGCCATGCTCGATCGGACACACGCGGAGCCACGACGGGCGCGGCGCCGGCGCCCGCTTCATGAAGAAGTGCGCCCCGGCCGCACCGTGCGGATAGCGCTTCATCACCATCGCCCGGTCCCGGACGTGCGGCAGCAGGACCGGCGCGACGTCCGCGTAGTACTGCAGGAGGTGTCGCTTGGTCAGGCCGAGGGCCTCCCAGAAGGGCTTCCGCAGGTTGGTCAGCGCCACCTCACGACCACCCACGTCGAGCCGGACGGCATCGAGGCCCTCGGGGATCACGAGGCGCGTACGCCGGCCCGCCGTCATGTCACCAGCCAGCGCAGGAACCACACCGCGACGAGCACGGGCACCAGGGCCACCGCCGCCACGAGCCCGAAGACGAGCAGCACGAAGGCCCAGTCCGCAGCCGTGGGCTGGTGCTCCTCGTGCACGTGCGCGGCGAGCAGCGCGTAGTTCCGCTCGCCCGCATGCCACGCCACGTCGAACAGGTCGCCCACGCCCGGCACCAGGCCGACGAGCGCATCGACGGCCACGTTGACGAGCATCCGCAGCTGCACGACCTTCGGGACGCCGAGTTCGACCGCGTGCCACAGGACGGCCAGCGTAAAAGCCGGGGACGCGAGATCGCCCAGACCGGGCACCAGCCCCAGGAGCGGATCGAGACCGATGCGGCGTGTCGTCCCCGGGACCGGGATCGCGGAGTCGAGCAGGCGCGCCACGCGCCTGAGCAGGTCCAGCCGCCGGACCTGGGACACCGTGAGCCGGCGCGGGCGCGCTACGCCTTCAGCCCCCATCGCATCAGGATCGCGCTGACGGTGAAGCCGGCACCCACCGACGCCACGAGCAGCAGGTCGCCGGCCTTCAGACGACCCTCGTCCACGGCGTCGTTGAGGGCCAGCGGGATGGTGCCGGCGGTGGTGTTGCCGAAGCGCTCGATGTTGATCACGACCTTCTCGTCGGGGATGCCGAGCTTCTCGGCCGCCGAGCGGATGATCCGCTGGTTGGCCTGGTGCGAGACGAAGAGGTCGATGTGGCTGGCGTCGATGCCGTTGCGTTCGAGCAGGCGACGACAGGCATCCTCGGTGTTGCGCACGGCGAACCTGAACACCGACTGGCCGTCCTGCTTCACGTAGTGGAGCCGGCCCTCGATGGTCTCCTTGGACGCCGGCCTGAGGCTGCCCCCGGCGGGCATGCACAGGGCGTCGCCGCCGTGGCCATCCACGTAGTTGAGGAAGTCGATGATCCCGGCCTCTCCCTCGCTGGCCTCGACGACCACGGCCCCCGCGCCGTCGCCGAACAGCACGCAGGTCGTGCGGTCGGTGTAGTCGATGATGCTCGACATCACGTCCGCCCCCACCACCAGCGCGTACCGGCTGGCGCCCGATGCCACCATCTGCGACGCGGTCGTCAGCGCGTAGGTGAAGCCCGAACAGGCCGCCAGCAGGTCGTAGCCCCACGCGTGATCGGCGCCGAGCTTGGCCTGGAGCAGGCAGGCGGTGCTCGGAAAGAGCATGTCGGGCGTCGTCGTGCCCACCACGATGAAGTCGATGTCGGACGGTGTCAGCCCGGCCCTGGCGATCGCCTCCCGCGACGCGGCGGCGGCCAGGTCGGAGGTTGCCACGCCCGGGTCCACGATGTGGCGTTCGCGGATGCCGGTGCGCTGCCGGATCCACTCGTCCGAGGTGTCCACCATCTTCTCGAGGTCGGCGTTCGACAGTACCTTGGGCGGCACGTACGTCGCGAGGCTGGCGATGCGCGCCCGGCGAACCGGCCGCGGTGTGAGCGATGCGTTCATTACCACAGGCGAGAGTCCTTCCCGGGGGCCTTGAGGCCGAAGTACTGGTAGGCGCGGGCGGTAGCCACACGCCCACGCGGGGTACGGTCGAGGAATCCGGCTTCGAGCAGGAACGGCTCGTAGATGTCCTCGATCGCGTCACGCTCCTCGTGAATGGCGGCCGACAACGTGTTCACACCCACGGGCCCCCCGCCGAACTTGTCGATGATCGTCCGGAGGAGCTTCCGGTCGACCTCGTCGAACCCGTGATCGTCCACTTCGAGCAGGGTCATGGCCGCGCGCGCCACCTCGCCGGTCACGTGGCCGTCGGCACGCACCTGCGCGTAGTCGCGCACCCGGCGCAGGAGCCTGTTGGCGATGCGAGGCGTTCCCCGCGATCGGCGCGCCACCTCTGAGGCCGCGTCGTCGTCGATGCCCACGCCGAGGATCCGCGCGGACCGGCGGACGATCTCCTCGATGTCTGCCTGCGCGTAGAAGTCGAGCCGGTGCACGATGCCGAAGCGCGCGCGCAGCGGCGAGGTGAGCAGGCCGGCACGGGTCGTGGCGCCGATGAGCGTGAAGCGCTGGAGCGGCACCTTCACCGAGCGCGCGCTCGGCCCCTGGCCGATGATGATATCGAGCTCGTAGTCCTCCATCGCCGGGTACAGAATCTCCTCGATGGCCGGCGCCATCCGGTGAATCTCGTCGATGAACAGCACTTCGTGCTGCTGGAGGTTGGTGAGCATGGCGGCCAGGTCGCCGGCCTTCTCGATCACCGGCCCCGCGGTCGAACGGATGGGCACGCCCATCTCCTGCGCGATGACGTAGGCGAGGGTGGTCTTGCCGAGACCGGGCGGTCCGTACAGCAGCACGTGGTCGAGCGCCTCGGCCCGCCCGCGCGCCGCGGCAATCGATACGTCCAGATTGTCACGGACGCGGTCCTGGCCGATGTACTCGTCCAGCCGGCGGGGGCGCAGGCCGGCCTCGTACTGCGCCTCCTCGGCCGTGGGCACGCCCGTCAGCATGCGCTCGGGCGCCGTCACTGCATCAGCTCCCGGAGCGCACCGCGCAACGCGGGCTCGAACGCGCCCTCGCCGTCGGCGAGCGCCGCCTGCACCGCCCGCTCCGCCAGGTTGCGCGGGTAGCCGAGGTTCTGCAGCGCCGACATCAGGTCCGCGCGCAGGCGGTCGGCGGGCGACACCTCGGGCCGGCTGGCGGCTGCGGGCAGCGCCAGCTGCGACAGGCGATCCTTCAGCTCGAGGACGAGACGTTCGGCCGTCTTCTTGCCGATGCCGGGGATGAGCGTGAGCCGGGCCACGTCGGAGCGCTCGATGGCACCGACGAGTTCCGGCGCACCGATGCCCGAGAGCACGCCCACCGCCAGGCGCGGTCCGATGCCGCTCACCGCGATCAGGCGCTCGAAGACCTGCTGTTCGAGCTGGGTGATGAAGCCGTACAGCAGGAGCGCATCCTCCCGCACGTGCGTGTGCACGCGCAGGGCGACGTCGGCGCCTTCGTCACCGATCTCGTAGAAAGTACTGAGCGGGACGTGGACCTCGTACCCGACACCGCTGACGTCCACCACGATGCGGTGCGGCTGCTTGTCGAGGACGCGGCCCCGCAGGAAGGCGATCATGACGGCGGCCGGTACTGTCGCCAGGTCCGGGGCACCGCGCGGCGTCTGGCGGCCGGCGCCGCCACCGGCACAGCGACCGCGGTCTCGGTGGCAGGGACCGGCACCTGTGCGTGCAGGTGGCAGATCGCCACCGCCAGGGCGTCGGTGGCATCGAGCGACAGGGGATCGGCCGGCAGGCCGAGCAGCAGCCGGACCATGTGCTGCACCTGCTGTTTCTCGGCGCGACCGTACCCGACGACGGCGCGCTTGACCTCGGCCGGGGTGTACTCGACCACGGGGCATCCGGCCTGCGCGGCAGCCAGCATCGCCACGCCCCTCGCGTGTCCCAGGCGGAGCGCGCTGCGGGCGTTGCGGGCGTGAAAGAGGTTCTCGATGGCCACACACCCCGGCCGGCAGGCCTCGAGCTGCGCGGCCAGTTCACGATGGATGCGCACGAGCCGCGCCGGCAGGCCCTCGGCCGCGCGCGCGGTGATCGTCCCGCAGGTGACCATGCGATGGCGCCGTCCGTCGGTCTCCACGCAGCCGTAGCCGGTGCGCTCGGAGCCGGGGTCGATGCCGAAGATCCTCACGCCAGGGAGGCCTCGATCTCCTTCTCTTCGATATCGAAGTTGGCCCAGACGCTCTGCACGTCGTCGTGATCCTCGATGGCTTCCATGAGCTTCAGCATCTGCTGGGCATCCTTGCCGGTGAGCTTCACGAGGTTCTGGGGAATCATGGCGACGGCCGCGCTGGCGGGCTCGACGTCGAGCGCCTTCACCGCATCGCGCACGACGTCGAGGCTCTCGGGAAGGCAGATGATCTCCCAGGCGCCGCCGTCGTCGTTCACGTCGTCGGCGCCCGCCTCGAGGGCGGCCGTCAGCAGGCGCTCCTCGTCCACGGTGCCCTTCTCCACGACCACCAGCCCCTTGCGGGAGAACATCCACGCCACGCTGTTCTCGGCGGCCAGGTTGCCGTTGTACTTGCCGAGCAGGAAGCGGATCTCCCCCACCGTACGGTTCCTGTTGTCCGTGAGGGTCTGGATCATCAGCGCCACCCCGCCAGGGCCATAGCCTTCGTACAGGATCTCGTCGTACGAAACGCCGGGCTCCTCGCCGGTGCCGCGCCGAATGGCCCGCTCGATGTTCTCGCGGGGCATGTTGTTGGCCTTGGCCTCGGCCACGATCGTGCGCAGGCGGGGGTTCATGTCGACGTCGCCGCCGCCGTTGCGCGCGGCCACGGTCAACTCCTTGATGATGCGCGTGAACACCTTGCCGCGCTTGGCGTCAGCCGCGCCCTTCTTGTGCTTGATGGTGTGCCACTTGGAATGGCCTGACATGCGGAATCTCCAGAAAATCCGACCAAAAACCGACCCGCGATGGTATCACGCGCGCCGGCGGGGCTTGCGCGCAAGGACCATCCACACCTCGGCCCTGGGGTCCCAGGCTCCGCCCTGATAGTCCCCGAGCAGCGCCGTGATCTCGAAGCCGGCCTTTTCGAGGCGGCGCGCCATCTGGGGCACCGACAGGGTCCGGAACGTGAGCGAGAAGCGTCGCGTCGTGCTGCGGCGTCCCTGCCGTTCGGTGAAGGCCTGGTCGAAGATGGTGAAGCGCCGGGCCCGGTCCTGGCGGACGGTCTCGACGAGGGTGACCCGGCTGCCGCCCGGCCCCTTGCCGTCGAGACTCAGGCGCTGGCGGTACTCGTCCCAGGACGGCAGGTCCGCGACCAGCTCCAGCCCGAACGCCCCGCCGGGTACCAGGGTGGCGAAGACGGCGTCCAGCGTGGCGGCAAGGTCCCGCTCCCGCAGCAGCGACTGCAGTACACCGTACGGCGCCATGACGGCGGCAAACGCCCGCCGTCGGAAGGGGAGCGTGCGGATGTCGCCCTGCACCAACGCCAGATGGCGCAGCAGCCGGGCGCGACGGGCGCGGACCCGGGCCCGCTCCAGCATGGGGCCCGAACGGTCGATCCCGGTCAGCTGCACGCCCGCCCGCGCCAGGGGCAGCGAGAGACGGCCCGTGCCACAGCCCAGTTCCAGGACGGGCCCCTCGGCGCGCTGTCCGAAGCCTCGCCAGAACGGGACGTCACGACGCCCGAGGGTCCGCGCGTTCTCCCAGTCGTAATAGGGGGCGTAGTCGTCCCAGCCCTCCCACCCTTCGGGCCGGCTTGTCATGCGCCGTGCGTCTCGCCGTGCGTCTCCCCGTGCTTCTCCCCGTGCTTCTCCCCGACGGTCGCCACGAGCAGGGTGCTCTGGATCTCGACGAACGCGCGGCCCGCCATGCGGGCCGAGATCTCGTAGGCATCGAGCGACCGGAGATACTCGTGACCCAGTTCGCCAACGGCGCGCGAGGACGTTCGCGCCACGGCCTTGGCGACGCGCGCGCGCCGATCGTCCCAGGCCTCGGCCGGCGGAGGCCCGAGCTGGACCCTCGTGATGGGAAACAGTCGCACCAGCGTCACCGCGACGTCATGGCGGGTGAACACCGCCGGCAGGCGCGGACCGACCGCACGATCCTCGGCTTCTCCCCGCGACGCCCCCAGGGCGTCGAAAAAGCGGCGGGCGAGCGTGAAGGAGCGTGTACCGGCTGAGACCGACGAATAGGCGTAGCGAGACGCGTTGTCCGGTTCCACGCACACGAGCCGGCCGCCGGGGGCGGTCACCCGGGCCATCTCGGCGACGACCAGGTCTTCATCGGCCACGTGCTGGAGCACGCCCACGGTGAAGCTGGCGCTGAACCGCCCGTCCGCAAAGGGCAGCTTCGACGCCTCGGCGGCCGCAAGGCACGGGACGAGGTCGTGGCCGAGCAAGGCGTCGCGCGCCTCGTGCACGCGCGCGGGCACCAGGTCGATGCCCACCATGCGCACCTGCGCCAGACCGCGACCGAGGGCGGTCTCGGCAAGACCCGGACCGCAGCCGACGTCGAGCACCACGTCGCCGGGCCTGGGCCGCAGCGTGTCGCGCAGGAAGGACGTGAACTCCTCGTCCCACCATTGCTGTCGCAGGTACTTCAGCGTCGGGAACTGCAGGGCATCGATGGATGGGTCGGTGATCGGCACGGCAGCAGCCCCTCCGGGCGGAACTCAGTCGGACACCGCCCACTCACCGGGCAGGATACGACGCGTGCGCGGGAGCAGGCCGTAGCGCGACATCACACCCACGGCCACCAGCACGCCCGCGAAGACGAGGAGCTTCGCCAGGTCCGCCGGCCGCCCCGTCGGCAGCAGCTTCCAGAGGAGGCCCAGAATCGGCTGGGCGATGGCAACGGCCCAGACCGACCCGTAGAAGTAGCGCCGCTCGTGTCCCTCGCCCTTCGTCGAGCGCTTCACGCGCGGCAGCAAGCCGAACGCGCCGAGCGCCCACAGGAAGCCGGCGATGGGAAAATACGCCACGTCGTACATCTGGCGGAGTCGCCATTCCCCTGACACGACGGCCCAGGTCAGGCCAGCCAGGTTGAGAACGGCGAACGCCACGACCTCGCCCCACGCGGTGGTGTAGCACACCCGTCGGTAGAGCGGATTCGGCCGATCTTCCGTGAAGCGGATGATGTAGGGGCTGGCCTCGCATCCGGGCAGGCGACCGCGCAGGCCCGCGATCCCCGTGGCCACGAGCACGACACCGAGCCACGCCAGCATGCGCGTGTCGAACCCCCGATCGAACAGGTCGAACGTCAGCGGACCAGGAGCAATGAAGAACACCCAGATCCACAAGGGCCAGTGCAGGACCCTGTAGTACGTCTTGTTCCGGTGGCGAATCGTGCGGTGAGTATCGAACTCGATCCGAACCGCGTCGGTGTCGAACGTGGCGCCGGGCATCAGGAGTTCGTAGGATACCGCATCCTCAGGCCACCTCGGTGAGGCGTCCCCCCTCGAGCACCGCGCGCCGGCTCGCCACCGTGCGCGCGAACTCCGTGTCGTGCGTGGCCATCACGATCGCCCGCCCCTCGCCCGCCAGCGCCCGGAGCATGGCGCCGAACTCGCCCCGGCGGGCCGGGTCGAGCGAGGCGGTGGGTTCGTCCAGGAGCAGGAGTACGGGCCGCATGGCCAGCGCGCGGGCGATGGCCACCCGCTGGGCCTCGCCGCCGGAGAGCGCCTTCGGCCGCGACGACGCCAGGTGGCCCACGCCGAGCCCGTCGAGCAGCGTCATCGCGCGCTCGACGGCAGAGGCCCGCGGCTCGCGGGCCACGTGGACCGGCGCGAGCACGACGTTGTCGAGCACGGAGAGGTGCGCGAACAGGTGGTGGAACTGGAACACGAGGCCCACATGGCCGTGAAGCGCGGCGCGGGCACGCCCGCCCGGAAGTGGACCCGGAGACAGGGTCACCTCACCGACGAGGACCCGACCGGCGAACAGCGGTTCCAGCCCCGCCACCGCGCGCAGCAGCGACGTCTTGCCCGACCCGGACGGTCCGCCAACGGCCACGATCTCGCCGGCGGCGACGCGCAGGCTCGCGTCCTGCACCACGACGCGGCCGCCGCGGACCACCGATACACCCGCCAGATCCAGGACGCTCATGGCGCCTGCCAGCGGCGTTCGAGCCGGCGGGCGAGCCTTGCGAGTGGCAGCGACAGCGCCAGGTAGAGCCCGGCGCACAGCAGCCCGGGCAGGAGCCAGCTGCCGGAGTTGGCGGCGAAGATCGAGGTCTGCTTCGTGAGCTCCACGACCGTGATTACGGACACGAGCGAGCTGTCCTTCAGCAGGGCCACGAAGTCGTTCGTCATCGGGGCCAGCGCGAGGCGCAGGGCCTGGGGGGCGCGTATGAGCCTGAGCACCTGTGTCTCGGTGAGCCCGAGGGCTCGCGCCGCCTCGAGCTCGCCAGCCGGCACGGCCTCGAGCGCCGAGCGGTAGATCTCGCTCTCGTACGCGCCGTAGTTGAGCCCGAGCCCAATCACGGCGGCCAGGAAGGCGGGAAGCTGCACGAACGGCGCGAGACCGAAGTACAGGACGAAGAGCTGCAGCAGGAGCGGCGTACCGCGCGTGATCTCCACCCACGTCGTCAGCGCGGCCCGCAGCGGGCCAGCGCCGTACACCCGCCCGCTGGCCACCACCACGCCGGCCACAACGGCAAGCCCCATGGCGAGGCACGACAGCAGCAGGGTCTGCCCTGCCGCGCGGACGAGCGCCGGCAGGTAGACGAGGCCCGACGTCACGGCAGGCGTGGTGAGCTCAATCGGTGACGATCCGGCGGAGCCGGCACCCCGTAGGTCAGCGCCGCTCGGGGCAGAGCTGTTCGGGGCAGAGCTGTTCGGGCCGGCACCGCGCCGGCCCGCCTCACTCCCGGCCGTCGCGAGCACGCGGGCATGAAGCGGCGGCTGGTCGTCGTTCCACATGCCCCACCGCCTGAAGATGGCTTCGAGCCGCCCGTCCCGCATCGCAGCGCGCAGCAGGTCGTCCACGCGGTCCCGCAGCGCGGTCTCGTCGGGATGCAGCAGGCCGACGTAGTAACCGGTGCCGACCGTGGAAGGCTGGTTCACCAGCCCGGGGTGCCGCCTGAGCCCGCGCTCGGCCAGCACCTCGTCGAGCAGGACCGCGTCCACGCGGCCGAGCAGCAGGTCGGTGTACGGATGTACGTCGTCGTCGTAGATCACGGGCACCACGCCCGCCGTGGCCGCGGCGCGTGCGAGCAGATCGGCGGCCAGCGTCGCGCCGAGTGTGGCCACGCGACGGCCGCCGAGGTCCTCGAGTGTCCGATACCGGGCCAGGTCGCCGTCGCGAACGGTGAGGATCTCGCGGAACGCGTAGTAGGGGACGGTGACGGCCAGGCGGCTCCGGCGCGCCGGCGTGTCCTCGATGCCACTCAGGGCGATGTCGAAGTCTCCGCGCGCCGTGGCGGCGTCGAGCGTGACGAAGCCGGCCTGCACGAAGCGCGGGGTACGCCCGAGGCCGGCCGCCAGCAGGGCGGCGAGGTCCACGTCGAAGCCGACAACGGTGGCGGGATCCCGGGGATCGGCTTCGACAAACGGCGCCCCGCCCTCGGCGTCACCGCCCCAGCGCAGCGCAGGGGCCTGACCAGTCGCGGCGCCCTGGCCGGCCAGGGTGGCCGACATCAGCACGGCCGCCACCGACACACCAAGCGCACAGCAGCGGGTGCCCGGGTCAGCGCGCATCGCGATCGGGTCGGGACATGGCGGGGCGATTGGAAGCCAGGAACCAGTGCCAGGAGCGGGTGCTGAGGGCGGGTATTGTGCCACGGTCCTCGGAACATGAGGGGCGCCACCGCCCGGCTGGTCGCCTGACGGGATAAGGCCTGCGGTCGAGCCACAGAGAGGGCGCCGTGCGCTACCCTCACGGGATGCGTCGGATCCTGCTGCTGATACTCGTCGGCGTGCTCGTCCTGGCCGCACTCGCCGCCGCGGCCGCCTACCGGTTCCTCGGCAGCGACAGCCTGCGACAGGCGCTCGCGCAGCAGGCCACCCGCTACCTGGGGCAACCGGTGCAGATCGGCGCGGCGCAGGCGAGCCTGCTGCCCCGTCCCGCCGTACACCTCACCGACGTGCGGATCGGCGACCCCGTGCGTATCGAGCTTGCCGCCGTGGACGTCTCCACCGGGCTGCGGGGCCTGCTCGGCGGACGCATCGTGGACGCGGAACTCCGCGTCCTCGACAGCACGATCAGCCTGCCGCTCGACCTCTCGCTGGGAACCGCACCCGGCGGCCCCGACGACCGCAGCGGTCCGGGCGGCCCGGTCGCGGATCCGGGTTCCGTACCGGGCGCCGAGCCCGATGCAGGAAACGTCGGGCCCAACGCCGGGCCCGACGGCATCTCTCCGGCCGTGGAATCCGTCCGGGCGTTGAGCCTGCGCAACGTGCGCGTCACGAGCCGCGGCCGGTCGGTCGAGTTCGACCTCGACTCGTCCCTCGCCGACGACGTCGCGACGATTGATCGCCTGTCGGTGACGGCCGATCGCACGTCGCTCGTGGCGACGGGGACAGTGTCGCTCGCCGACGCACGTCGGGCAGACCTCGACGTCGAGGCCGACACCCTCGACCTCGACGACCTGGCGGCACTGGCGGCCGCATTCGCACCGGAAGCCGACGGGGGGGCGGTCGGGAGTGCCGACGGCGCTCGCGGCGCCAGCCGCACGCGGTCCGCTTCGGGCGATTCCGGCGGCGCCCCGGCAACCCCGGGCACGGCCAGTGCCGCGGACGGGATCGTCATCGACGCCCGGGTACACGCGACCTCGGCCACCGCCGGGGGCGTGCCCGTGGAAGACCTGAACACGACGCTCACGGCCACCGCGGGCGAGGTGTCGGCATCACCGCTGTCGTTCGACGTGTTCGGCGGACGATTCGAGGGGGAGTTCGATCTGCGCCTGGGCGATGACCTGGGGCTCCAGCTCGAGGCGAACCTCACCGGTCTCGACGTGGCGCAGCTGGCCGCCTTCGGCGATGCGGACGGGACGGTCACCGGACGTCTCGACGCCACGGGTACATTCGAGGGGCGCGGCCGGGACTTCGAGGGGGTGCTCACGTCCGCCACGGGAGACGCCACCGTGGCCATCGTGGACGGCACGATTCGCCGCCTGAATCTCATCCGGACCATCGTGCTCTTCTTCGGCCGGCCCGAGGCCGACGCGCCGGCGGGAACCGAGGCCTTCCAGCGGATCGACGCCCGTATCCGCGTGGCCGACGGCGTCGCTACGGCCGACGCGCTCACGATGACGTCGCCCGACGTCGATCTCGAAGCGGAAGGCACGCTGGACCTGGGGACGAAGGCGCTCGCCGGCCGGGCCCGGCTCCTGCTCTCCCAATCCCTGTCTGCCCAGGCGGGCACCGATCTTCGCCGGTACACACTGGAGGGCGACCGCATCGTCCTGCCGGCCACGATCGGCGGCACGCTTGGCGACCCCAGTGTCGGCATCGACGCACGGGCCGCCGTGGGCCGCGCGCTCACCAACGAACTGCGACGGCGGCTCGGTGGCGTGCTGGAGCGCCTCCGTCAGCCGCAATCGGCTCCGGAGCCACCACCGACGCCGTGAACGCAGCACTGTGACATCTCGTGCAGCTCCCCCGGCGTGGCCCGGTTGAGGTCGAAGATCCCGCCGCACAGGAGTATCCTTGGCGGCATGCGTCGTACGACCCCGATGAACCTTGTCGGCGTACTCGTGTTCGCGCTGCTGGCCGCGGCCGCTGGCGTGCTCAACGGCGCGCCCGGACCCACTGACGCTCCCGCCCAGGGCAGCACGCTGCAAGCCGTCGCCCCGCGCGCCGCCGGCCCCGAGGGCCCGCACGAATACTTCGAGCGGCTGGTGGCCAGGCGCGACTTCTGGAAGGGGTTGTCGTTCCGTCCGAGACCCGGCCACGACCGCGACTCGGTCTACTACACGAACCAGCTGGCCAAGCCCGAGGACGGCGGCTACGCCGTCAGCAACCGGGAACCGCTCTGGGTCACCTACGCGCCAGAAGCCGATCGCGACCCGCAGAAGCAGGACGCGGCCCGCGCCGTCATTCCAGCAAGCCGGGCGCTGACCACGCTCGCCGCACCACTCGACGCCGGCGACACCATCGTCGAGCTGACGGCAGCGCCGCCCTCGCCCTTGAGCAACCGCCAGGACCTGAAGATCGGCGATGAGTGGCTCACCGTGGTGCGCGACCGGAACCCACCGTACGACGAGCGGGGCAAGCTCGTTGGGAACCGCGTGCGCGTCGAGCGCGGCACCCGTGGCACGACGGCGACCCGGCACGAGGCCGGGGCCTCGGTGCGCGTGGCCAACAACAACCTCCTCAATCAGGTGAGGTTCCCGCTGGGCACGTCGGACGGGCACACCTACCTCTTCACGTGGGATGCCTACTTCACGGACTCGTGGGTCGATAGCGGCATCGACAACTACAAGGCCTTTCAGTTCTCGTCCGCCAAACAGGGCGGTGCGCGCGGCGATGCCATCTGGCTCGAGCCGCAGCTGAACCTGAACGGCGGCGGGGCGTCGAACCGTGCCTCGTGTTTCGGAGGCGCAGCCCTCGCATCGTCACGGATCCGGATGTACAACCGTCCCGGCGGCGACGCCGCCTGGGCGGAGACCGACGGCAACCGCCTCGGTCCCGGGCTCACCGGTCAGCCTCTCGGCCCGCACGCCGCAGATGCCTGCGTGTCGCCGGGGCGCTGGGTGCGGTACTGGGTGTGGATCCGTCAGGACGCCAACGACTACGACCTGCTGCACTACTGGATCGCCGATGAACGTCAGGATCCCGTGCAGGTGTACGACGGCATGCGGGTCTCGGTCCGCACGGTGGGTCCGACCCCGAACTCCATCCTTCGCTGGTGGGTCGAGCTGAATACGTCCAATACGGGCCTGGCCCGCGGTGACGAACGCGACTTCGTCACCTACATCAGAAATTTCGCCGCCCTGGTCGACCCGCCCGCCGACTGGTCGGCGCTGCGCGTCAAGCCCGTACGCTGAAGCGCCTCGAACATTCCAGGAACGCGGTCGTATGTAGTGACCGACGTCTTCCCCAGGAGGTTCCGGATGCTGTGTGAACGTTGTGCGAGCGAGTACGCGCCCGGCGACGGGTACTGTCGTGCGTGCGGCACCCCCACCCGTGAAGCGAGCGAGGCCCGCCGGCTGACGAGGCTCCCGGACGAAGGCCGGGTTGCGGGCATTTGTGCGGGCATCGCCTCCTACGCGGGCGTGGACGTCGTGCTGGTGCGCCTGCTGGCCATCGTACTGACGGTCCTGCCTGGCGCCATCCTCGGCGGAGCCTTGGTGTACCTGGTGCTCTGGGCGCTGGTCCCCGCGGCGTCGGGGCCGATCCGCCCACCCGCCGGCCCGCGCCTGTTCCGTCCCCGCGATGATCGGAAGGTGGCCGGGGTGTGCGGCGGGCTCGCCCGCTACGTGGGCATCGACGCCACCGTGGTCCGCGTGGCGTGGGTGGTGCTGTCCGTCGTGCCGGGCGCCGTCGTGCTCGGCATCGCCGCCTACGTCGTGGCGTGGGTCATCATGCCCGGTGCAGAGCCGCACGTGGACGCCGCGCCGGTCGTCGTCTGAACGCCGCACGCGGCGCCGTGCGGCACAGACGTCACGCAGGCGGGCGCGCGGCCTTGGTTCGCAGCCAGTCGGCAAACGCCACGACGCCTTCGGCATAGGACGTGCGCGGGTCGTATCCGAGGAGCGACCGCGCCCGGTCGACGGAGGCCCATGTCTGAGGCACATCGCCGGGCTGCTCGGGCAGCCACTCGATTGCCGCCTGCACGCCGAGCGCGTGTTCCAGCCCCCGCACCAGGTCGAGCAGCGTCACGGTCTCGTTGTTGCCGAGGTTGATCACCTCGTAGGGCGAGCCGGTGTAGCGCAGCGCACCTACGATCCCCTGCACGATGTCGTCGATGTAGGTGTAGTCGCGCCTGGTCGTGCCATCCCCGAACAGCGGCACGGGCCGGCCGGCGAGCAGCAGCCTGGCAAACTTGTGGATGGCGAGGTCGGGCCGCTGACGCGGGCCGTACACCGTGAAGAAGCGCAGCGCGATGAAGCGGATGCCGTAGAGGTGACTGTAGACGTGGCCCAGCAACTCGCCACTGACCTTCGTGCTCGCGTACGGCGAAATCGGCTGCAGTACCGCGTCCGACTCCCGCCACGGCACCCGGGGATTCACGCCGTACACGCTGCTCGACGAGGCGAACACGAACTGCGGGGTGCCCCACTCGCGGGCCAGTTCGAGCAGGTTCTGCGTCCCGACGACGTTGACGTCGAGGTAGCCGACCGGATCGGCGATGGAGGGACGCACCCCGGCCCGCGCCGCGAGGTGGACCACGGCGTCGAATCCGCCGTCGAGGTTCGCCCGCAGGGCGGACAGGTCGCGGATATCCGCCTCCACCAGGCGCCATGCGGGATTCGGGCGGTGCGCCTCGATGTTCCGCTCCTTCACCTCGCGCGGGTAGAACGGATCGAAGCTGTCAATCGCCGTCACCCGACAGCCCTGCCGAAGCAGGGCGTCGGTCAGGTGGCTGCCGATGAAGCCGGCGCCACCCGTCACGAGCACGTGCGACATCAGGCGACGCCGGCCGGCTCGTGCGCGCCGAGTGGCCGTGCCGCGCCAAGCCGCGTCACGTTCGGCCCGGGCTGCTTGATGGCGTTGCGCGTATCGACCACCACCTTGCCCACCCGCTGGAACTCCGCGTAGTCGAACTTCGAGTGATCGGTGACGACCACGACGCAGTCGTAGGCGCCGGTCGATGCCGTGGAGACGTCCACGTGCTCGAGATCGATGCCGTTCTGCCAGTGCTTGCCGGCGAGCTTCGGCACGTGGGGATCCGAATAGGCCAGGGTCGCGCCTCGTTCCTGCAGCAGACCCAGGAGGTCGAGCGCCGGAGACTCGCGGATGTCGTCCACGTCCCGCTTGTACGCGACGCCGGCCAGCAGGACCTTCGAGCCGTTGAGCGGCAGCCGCACGGCGTTCAGGGCGTCCGACACCAGGGACACCACATGATGCGGCATCGCGCCGTTGACGGCGCCGGCGAGCTCGATGAAGCGCGCCTCGAAACCCGACTGCCGCGCCTTCCACGACAGGTAGAACGGGTCCACCGGGATGCAGTGCCCCCCGAGGCCGGGCCCCGGGTAGAACGGCATGAAGCCGAACGGTTTGGTGGCCGCGGCGCCCACGACCTCCCACACGTCGATGCCGAGCCGGTCGCACATGAGCGCGAGTTCGTTCACCATGCCGATGTTCACGGCGCGGAACGTGTTCTCGAGCAGCTTGACCATCTCGGCCACGCGCGTGGAACTCACGGGCACGACGGTGCCGATGGCCGGCCCGTACAGCGCGCCGGCGAGCGTCGAGCAATCCGGGGTCATGCCGCCGATGACCTTGGGCACGTTGCTCGTGTTGAACGTCGGATTGGCCGGATCGATCCGCTCGGGCGAGAACGCGAGGAAGAAGTCCTTGCCTCCCCGCAAACCGCTGCGTTCGAGGATCGGCAGCACGAGTTCGTCGGTCGTCCCTGGATAGGTGGTGGACTCCAGGATGATCAACATGCCCGGCCGCAGGCGCGTGGAGATCTCCTCGGCCGCCGCCACGATGAACGACAGGTCCGGGTCCTTCGTCTTCCGGAGTGGCGTCGGCACGCAGATGTTGATCGTGTCGAGCTCCTTGATGACGTCGAAGTCGGTCGTCGCCCGGAGCAGGCCCTTGGCCCTCAGCGCCCCGACGTCCTCGGACGACACGTCGTCGATGTAGGAGCGGCCCTCGTTGATGATGCCGACCTTCGTGGCGTCGAGATCGATGCCGGTCGTGGTGTAGCCCGAGCGGGCGAACTCCACGGCCAGGGGAAGTCCGACGTAGCCGAGACCGATGACACCGGCGCGCACGCGGCGCGCACGGATCGTTTCGAGCAGGGAGGCGGCAGTAGCCGATGTGGTCATGTTCGACGATTCCTCATGAAGCGGTGAGCCAGAAACGCCAAGGCAAGATGCTGGCCACTCCCAACACGGGACAGTTGACCTCGCAAGGCGAGTTGTCTGCTTGACAGAAGCTTTTTATCCACGAACCTGGTGAACTAGCATCCAGCCCCGCGCAGGTGCTGGGAGCCGTCCATCACGATTCTGTAATGAAAACGCCCGGTTCACTCCGGGCTTATCGGCCGTTCCGCAAAGCGGCAACGTGCTTGCTTCCTCGAAGTGCCGTGATCTTGGCCGAGGCGCAGCGAGAATCAGTGATTTGCACGGAATATTTTCTTCGCGGCCCCGAAAGCGCCAGGACGCTTCCCCACCGTCCGGGCCGATGCTCGTTGCGTCTCCTCTTCCCGCCTTTTCCGTGGCATCCGTAACCGTATCCCTTCGGCGAAGCACGGAACCGGCGGCCTGCTGCAAGCCTTCGCGCAGTGTCGCCGTTACGGCGTGCGCTCGCCGCGCGTGGGCTTTGGCGACGTGGGCCTCGGTCCGGGTGCCGACGCCATGACCACCGGACGGCAGGTGCTCGTCGTTGCCCCGCTGCCGTACCTGGCCGACGCCGTGGTGTCGTGGCTGGCGGCCGCCGGCCACGATGTCCGCCTGGTGCGCGACTTCTCGGATGCCAAGCTGGCCCTCGATCTCGAGCCCCCCGACCTGCTCGTCACCGAACTCAAACTCGGAGCGTTCAACGGCCTCCATCTGGCCCTCCGGGCCCTGCGCCACGGCAGCCGGACAGCCGTCCTCGTCGTCGGCCCTCCGGACGCCGGCCTTGCGGCCGACGCGGGGCGCCTGGGCGCCCGCTATCTCGCCGAGCCCGTGACACAGCTGGCCTTCCAGGCGGCGGTCGAGGACGCACTCGGCCCGAAGACCGACGCACGGCGGTCGCCCCGGAAGGCCGTCCCCCGGCTGCCCGCTACGGTCAATGGCCTTCCCGCGGCCCTCGTCGACATGAGCTATCAGGGATTGCGGTTCGAGATGGCGGAGGAAGACGCCGAGATGCTTCGCGCGGAGGTCACGGTTGGCACGCCCCTGTCGGGCGTCGAGTTCCCGGTGCGGCCGATCTGGACGGCGGCGGGCGACGACCAGGGCATGGTGTCGTGCGGGGCTACGCTTGCCATGGTGGATCCCGAGTCCATCGTCGCCTGGCGCGATCTCGTCGATTCCGCGCCGGGCGGCACGCTCGACGCCAACTGACCTCTGGCGGCGGACCGTCCGCGCGGCCCTCTGCGCGGATGCGCCGCGAGCCTCTCAGGCGCTGGCAATCCGGCTGCCCTCCCGCTCCCGCACACCAGCCGGCATCATCCGGAAGCGCTGGAAAGGGACGTGGCACTGGTACTTCCTGAGGAAGTTCAGGAACCGCTTGTAGTCTTCGGCCGGCATGTTGAAGCTGGTCACCAGCATCTTGTAGTTGCCACGGGTGTGTTCGAGGCCCATGCGCACCAGCTCCCGCACGTCGTGGCGCGTGAGGTCGCGCGCCATGAACGGTTCGTAGACCTCCGACCAGAACGACCCCCGCTCCCGGATGAGACGGTTGAACAACAGGTCGGGGACGGACGCCACCGCGGCAGGCCGATCGGCCAGGTAGCCCGCAGCGTCGGCGGCCCGCGGCTGCATTTCCACGGGAAGCAGCCCCACATCCACACGTCCGGTGCGGCACCGCAGGATCAGGCGCTCGGCCACGTTCTTGAGCTCCCGCACGTTGCCCGGCCAGTTGTAGGCCGTGAGGATGCGCATCGCCTCGGCGCTGATCTCGGGCAGGGGGCGGTGATGCGTGTCGGAGAAGTGGTGCAGGAAGTGATTGAGCAGGACGAAGACGTCCTCCCGGCGGTCGCGAAGGGGCGGCACCTCGATGTGCACCACGTTCAGACGATAGTAGAGATCCTCGCGGAAGGACGCGTCGCTGATCCGCTCGAGCAGTCGCCGGTGCGTGGCCGTGATGACGCGCACGTCGAGAGCCGCCTGGCGTCGCTCCGAGCCCACCCGCTGGATCTCGCCCGTTTCCAGGAAGCGAAGCAGGAGAGCCTGCATCCGGAGGCTCATCTCCCCGACTTCGTCCATGAAGATGGTGCCGCCCTGGGCGGCCTCGAGCCACCCCTTCTTGTCGCGGTGGGCATCGGTGAAGCTGCCCTTCACGTGCCCGAAGAGTTCGGTCTCGAGCAGGGAGTCCGGGAACCCGGCGCAATTGATCGTCACGAGGGGGCCGCGGCTGCGGGCGCTCCGCTCGTGGATCATGCGTGCCACGATCTCCTTGCCGACGCCGCTCTCCCCGGTGATGAGCACCTTTGCGTCGGAGCGTGCGGCATGGAGCACTTCCTCTTCCACGCCTCGGAGTGCCGCACTCACGCCGACCATCATCGCAGGCCTGTCCATCGTTCGCCTTTCGGTTCTGACGGCTCGCAACCTCGAACCGGAAGTGGGCATTCTGCTGGTACGGTGCGAACAAAGTCAACAGAACGGAGAAATTTTGTTCCGTGTTTTCGTGGATTTTGCAGGAAGTCATGGTCCCGTTGCAGTCAACGGTCAACCAGCGACCCTGACGCCGCTATCAGATGCCCTAAGATGGGACGATTTTGTGACTTATCGGTCAGGTTTCCCCGCGCATGGTGTGTCGAAACCCATCTGCTGCGATTCCGAAAGGTACCCGGTGCGAAGATTCCCCACTCGGCGCAGGCGCCATTCGTCTGCTTGAGCGAAGACTTTGTTCTTCGAGTCTTCAGGGTCCTCCGAAATGCTCCCAGACAGTGCAGCCCCCTCACGCGGGAGGCATCCCCCGTTTCATCAGCGAACTCGCGCGGGACGGCGCCCGTGGACGCCGGGGATGCCTCAAGCCTGAGATGGCGGCGTCCTTGCACAACGGCACGATGTCGCTGGCGCACATCCTGGCGGCCGTACGACAACGGCAAGGCGCCCGGTCGCTTTCGGGCAAATGAGGTCGAGGACACAACGCGATGAAATCCCCCCGTCCCAGCCTGCTCGTCGGGGTCAGCCCGGCGATGACGGAGCTCAAGGCCGAAATCGAGCGCGTCGCCCGTTCCGATGCCAAGGTCCTCATCACCGGTGAGAGCGGGTCGGGAAAGGAACTCGTCGCGCAGGCCGTGCACAACGGCAGCGGCCGAGCCGACAAGGCCTTCGTTGCGGTCAACTGCGCCGGCCTGCCGGAAACGCTCCTGGAATCGGAGCTCTTCGGTCACGTGAAGGGATCCTTCACCGGGGCGTACCGTGACAAACTGGGCAAGTTGGAGCTGGCCGACCAGGGGACGATGTTCCTTGATGAGATCGGCGAGATGACGTTGCGCATGCAGGGACTGCTGCTCCGCTTCCTCGAGACCGGCGAGCTGCAGAAGGTCGGGTCGGACCGGGCCCTCGGCCGGGTGGACGTCCGCGTGCTTGCCGCCACGAACCGGAACCTGCGCGACATGATCTCGCAGGCCACGTTCAGGGAAGACCTCTTCTACCGGCTGAACGTCATTCATCTCACGGTGCCGCCGCTCCGGGAACGCAAGGAGGACATCCCGGCCCTGGTCAACCACTTCCTGCAGCACTTCACGAGGAACGATACGTACGTGCCCCGTGAGATCGCACCGGATGCGATGTCGGTGCTCACGCAATACGCGTGGCCGGGCAACGTACGGGAGCTCGAAAACGTGGTGGAGCGCCTGGCCGTCACGGGCAGCGGGCACACGATCCGGGTGCAGGACCTGCCGATCGAGATTCGGGCGCACCAGGGCGTCAGCCTCCGCCCGAAGAAGGAACGCCGGCGCACGGTGGCCGACGATCTCTACAAGCGGCTCGTCGAGGAGCGCGAGTCGTTCTGGTCGGTGGTCTATCCGCTCTACATGCAGCGCGAGATCACCAAGTCCAACGTGCGGGACGTCGTGCGAAAGGGGCTCGAGGAAGCCCGCGGCAACTACAAGATCGTGGCCCGGCTCTTCAACATGGAGCAGGGCGAGTACAAGCGGTTCCTGAATTTCCTGCGAAAGCACGATTGCCAGGTGCCGTTCAAGGAGTACCGGTGATTACATCAGCACTGCCTGAATCAGCACGGCCTCACACCTCCCGCCGCGCGCGTGGCGCCTGGCTGCGTCGAGTGGCGTTCTGCGCACTGCTGCTGGCCACGTCGGCTCCCGCGCTCGCGCAGGCGGGCGCCCAGGGCGCCGGACAGCCCCCACAGGCTCCAGCGGGCGTCACACCACCGCCCGACTACGTCATCGGGCCGGAAGACGTGCTGAGCGTGCTGTTCTGGCGCGAGCAGGACATGTCGGCGGAAGTCGCCGTCAGGCCGGACGGGATGATCACGCTGCCGCTCATCAACGACATGCAGGCAGCCGGACTGACGCCTGACCAGCTCCGCGAGCAGATCATCGAGGCGGCCGGCCGGTTCGTCGAGACGCCGAGCGTGACCGTCACCGTGAAAGCCCTCAACAGCCGCAAGGTCTTCATCACCGGCATGGTGGGCAAGCCGGGCCAGTACGCGCTCACCTCGCCCACCACGGTCCTGCAGCTCATTGCGATGGCGGGCGGTCTGCACGAGTTCGCCAACACCAAGAAGATCGTGATCATGCGGACGGAGGACGGCAAGCAGACCGCCATGCCGTTCAACTACAAGGACGTCCTGGACCGCAAGAACCTGAACCAGAACATCGAGCTCAAGCCCGGCGACACGGTCATCGTTCCCTGATTCCACCGAAGATGCGCTGTTCAATCGCTCGCGCTCTCGTCCTGGCGGCGCTCGTCATGAGCGCGGTCTCGCCCGCCGCTGCCCAGCAGGCCGGGGAGGGCGGAGTCCGTCGTCCGTTCCGCGGGCTGTTCGCGGGCGACACGGGCACGCCGACGGCGGACGGACAGCACATGAGCGTGTCGTTCAGCGCACTCGGCGCGTACGACGACAACGTGTTCGCCGGCGAGCGCGGACGCACCAACCCCCAGTTCCAGCGGCCCGGCGTGTACAGCTCCCTGACCACTGGCGGCGTCTATTCCAACCAGGGCGATCGCCAATCCCTGGACGCCAGCGTCACGGGAGCCTTCCGCTTCTACCCCGAGGACCAGAGTCTCAGCAGCACCCAGCAGGTGGGATCGATATCCTATGGCACGCGGCTGGGACGAACGAGCATCCAGCTGTCACAGCTGCTGCTGCGCGCGCCGCGCTTCGGCTTCCAGGGCTTCCCGACGATCGACCCGCTCACCGACAGCGCCCTCGGCCTCGGCGACCTCGAGTTCGGGACGAACGACTTCGACGTCGCGCTGCGCCAGGTGCTCCGCTCGGCGAGCGCCGCCTCGGTTACGCGCGCGTTCGGTTCGCGCTCCTCGGTCAGCTTCAACTATGCCTTCCGGCACACGGGCTTCCCTGACGGGGGACCGAGCCTGACGACCCAACGCGGTGGAGGGCAGTACGATCGGCAGTTGACGCGAAGCGCCTCGCTCCGGCTGGGCTATGGCTATCGCCAGTTCACGCTCGCCGAAACCAACGAGGCGACGGGCGTGCACGACATCAACGTGGGCATCAACTACCAGAAGGCGCTCTCCTTCTCGCGCCGCACCACGCTGCAGTTCGACACGGGCTCGGCCGTGATGAACCGCCAGGACCGCACGTACCTTCGGCTGACGGGGTCGGCCGATCTCGAGCACGAGATCGGCCGCACGTGGACCGCACTCGTCGCGTTCCGGCGGGGCCTTCGATTCATCGACGGGTTCACGGAGCCGGCTTTCTCCAACTCGGTCAGTGCCCAGGTGGGAGGGCTCGTGACGCGGCGCCTGGATGTGAGCGCGAATGTCGCGTACGTGAAGGGACTGAATGGGGTAGGAGACGACGGCACCAACCAGCGCTTCTCGACCTACGCCGGCACCCTGACCATCCGGTACGCCCTGTCGCAGCTGCTCGCCGTGTACACGCAGGCGCTTCGGTATCACTATGTTTTCGGAGATGACATCGTGCTCCCCGAGGGCTTTGAACGTTCCATCGGGCGAAGCGGCGTGCGCTTCGGACTCACGTCGAACATTCCACTTTTCTAGACGAGCACCCGCATGATTCCTGGAAAGACCTACAAGCCTGAAGACTACCTGGAGATTCTGTGGCGCCGGAAGTGGGTGGGCATCATCCCCTTCGTGGTGGCCGCCGTGGGTACCTTCGTTGGTTCCCAGCTCCTGCCCAATCAGTTCCGGTCGGAAGCGAGAGTGATGATCATCCCGCAGCAGGTGCCGGAGAATTACGTACAGACGACGGTGACGGCGACTGTCGAGGACCGCCTCGCATCCATGGGAGCTACTATCCAGAGCCGCACCAGGCTCGAGCAACTGATCCAGCGCTTCGACCTCTACAAGGAAGAGCGCGAGCGGATGATCATGGAAGACGTGGTGACGCTGATGCGCGCGAACATCGGCTACAGCCCGGAGCGTCCCCGGAATCGTCGCGACGATCCGGGCTTCTTCACGGTGAGCTTCCTGTCGCCCGATCCGCGCGCCGCGATGCAGGTGACCGAGGCACTCGCTACGGCCTTCATCAACGAGAATGTCACCGGTCGCACGACCCAGGCCGAACAGACCAACCAGTTCCTCCAGGCACAGCTCGACGAGGCCCGCCGGAACTTGGTGGATCACGAGCAGAAGCTCGAGGCGTTCCGTCGGACCTATTCCGGGCAGCTGCCCACGCAGGTGCAATCGAACCTGAGCGTGATGCAGGGCACCCAGGTGCAGCTCCAGGCCATTCGCGACACCATCAACCGCGACACCGACCGCCAGCTCGTGCTCCAGCGCATGCTGGCCGATGCCGTGGCACTCGACGAAGCCACGTCGCAGGCCACGATGGCGGCCAATCCCACCGCGGTGTCCGCGTCCGCGCCGGCGGCCGAGCAGCTTACCGCCGCGCGCACGGCGCTGGCCGCGCTGCAGCTGCGTCTCAAGCCCGAGCACCCGGACGTGCGGCGCATGGAGCGCACCATCGCCGAACTCGAGGCCAAGGCGGAGCAGGAGGCGCTTCGCGCCCCGCTCTCGGCGCAGGACGGCTCCACGACGGTCCGTCCGCTGAACTCGACGAGCGTCAACCAGCAGCAGCGGCTGTCGGGCATGCGGGCGGAACTCGAGAGCCTGGAACGCCGGATCGCCACGAGTCGCGTGGAGGAAGTGCGCCTGAACGAGATGCTCGAGCAGTACAGGGCCCGTATCGAGGTGGCGCCCACGCGCGAGGCGGAGATGACGGACCTGATGCGCGACTACCAGACGCTCCAGGAGAACTACCAGAGCCTCCTCAACCGCAGCCAGGAGTCGCGCATTGCCGCGGACCTCGAGCGCCGGCAGATCGGTGAGCAGTTCCGGGTGGTCGATCCCGCGCGGCTGCCTATCCGACCGTTCAGCCCGGACCGCCTGCGCATCAACCTGATGGGCTCGTTTGCCGGGCTCGCGCTCGGCATCGCCCTGATCGGCCTGCTGGAGTACCGCGACACGAGCCTTCGCACGGACGACGATGTGGTGATGAGCCTGGCGCTGCCGGTGCTGGCCGTGATTCCGATCATGATCAGCGCGGCGGAGAAGCGTCGCATCCGCCGGCGCAGGTTCGTGATGGTCGGGGCATCGCTCGTCGTCACCATCGGCATCGTGGCCGTGGTCGTGTGGCGGATGAATCTCCTCGACCGGATTCCGGGATTCTGATGTACGAAACGTTCTTCGGCCTGCGTGAGCGGCCGTTCGACCTCACGCCGAACCCGCGCTACCTGGTGCTCACGAGCGCGCACCGCGAGGCGCTGAGCAACCTGGAGTACGGCATCGCGAGCCGCAAGGGCATCACCCTGCTGCTCGGCGAGGCTGGCACGGGCAAGACCACGCTCATCCGGACCGCCCTCGAGCGGCAGCCGGAACGCGTGCACTGCGTGCAGGTCCAGAACCCCGCGCTCACGCGCACCGAGTTCGTCGAGATGCTGGCGGCACGGTTCGGGCTGAGCGATGCGGCACGCCAGTCGAAGACAACGCTCCTGCTGGAGCTCGAGGCCCTGCTCGCCGAACGGCGGCGACTCGGGGAGACCACGGTGCTGCTGGTGGACGAGGCCCAGAGCCTGCCCCTCGAGCTGCTGGAGGAGATCCGCCTGCTCGCCAACATCGAGACCTCCGACGAGAAGCTCCTGTCGGTCATCATGGCCGGCCAGCCCGAACTCGGCGTCCGGCTCGACACCCAGGAGCTGCGGCAGATGAAGCAGCGCATCGCGCTGCGGTGCGAGCTGCGGCCGCTCACCCTCCAGGAGTCGTGTGGCTACGTGGCGGGGCGCCTGCGTGCGGCTGGTGGCGTGGGTGCACGGACCTTCACGCGCGAGGCCGTGACGCTCATGCACGAACGGGCCCGGGGCATTCCGCGCTCCATCAGCGTCATTGCGGACAATGCACTGCTCACCGGCTTCGCGGCCGGGCAGCGGCCCGTGGGCACGCGCCTGGTACTGGAGGTCTGCCGGGATCTGGCGATTGAGGGGAATGGGGAGACGCCCGACGCGGCACCGTTGCCCCCCCTCATGGAGCAGCAGCCCGAGCCGGCATCCAGGACGGCCGAGGGCCGCATGCTGACCCTGGGGGACGGCGTGGAGGGCGAGCTGCCGGTCGCAGAACCCGATACCCCGATCGAACCCGCCGTACTGGGCGGCGCACCGAGGCGCAGGCGCTTCGGCATTTTCTGACGGTGATGTGAGGCGAGGATGAGTCGAGTCGATGACGCAATGCGGCGAGCCGCTGAAGAGGCCCAGGGCCTCGACGGCGCCAGTGCGCCGGCCCCCGTGGAGGGCGAAGACTCGGTTTCGCTCGCGCGTGAACCCTTTCCCATCGAGATGCCGGACCGCCGCGTGAGGACCGAGGGCTCTGCCCGGCCATCCGCGGGCACCGCGCGGCCGCAGGAACCGGCCAGCCGGCCTCCGGCCCCACCCGCCCCACGCGAGAAGCTGTTCGAGCGCCTCGACGTCAACCTGGCGCAGAAGGTGGTGGCCGACGAGACCATGCTGCCGGCGGTTCGCGAGCAGTACCGGCGTCTCGCGGCCATCCTGCACGACGCGCAGAGCACGCGGAACCTCCAGGTCATCATGGTGGCGAGCGCCGTGGCCGGCGAGGGCAAGACCCTCACGGCGTCGAACCTCGCACTCACCCTCAGCGAGTCGTACCAGAAGCGGGTCCTGCTGATCGATGCCGACCTCAGGCGGCCGGCCCTGCACCAGGTCTTCAAGATCGACACCTCCTCCGGCCTCACCGATGGCCTCGCGCCGGGAGGCACGGCCAAGCTCGTCGTGCGCCAGGTGTCACCCAAGCTGGCGGTGCTGCCTGCCGGGCGGCCCACCTCGGACCCCATGGCAGGGCTCATCTCCGAACGCATGCAACGCCTCATCGAGGAGGCGCGCGAGGGCTTCGACTGGGTGATCGTGGACACCCCGCCGCTCCTCCTGCTGCCGGATGCCCACCTGCTGGCCTCGATGGTGGATGGCGCCATCATCGTCATCCGCGCGGAATCGACGCCACACGACATGGTGAAGCGGGCGACCGACGCCATTGGCAAGAGCCGTATTCTCGGCGTGGTCCTCAATCAGACGAGCAGCGGCAAGCAGGGCACGTACAACGAGTACCACGAGTACTACTACAGCGCGAAGCCGCGCACCCCGGGCAGCCCCTGATGCGCGTCCTCATCAGCGGGCTGACGCTGCGCTCGGTCACCCTCATCGCCTTCGAGGCGGTGCTGATCGTGTCGGCGGTGGCCCTGGCGGCCTGGGCGCGGCTCGGAGCAACCGCCTGGGAGTTCGTCGCGGGCGAGAACCTGGTGTGGAAGGCGCTCCTGATGGCCGGCGTCACCCAGACGTGCCTGTACTTCGCGGACCTGTACAACCTGCGCGTCGTGTCCGACCGCCGCGAGCTGTTCACCCGCATCACGCACGCGCTCGCCTCGGCGTCGTTCATCCTCGCCGCCATCTACTTCTGGTTCCCCGCGCTGGTCGTGGGGCGCGGCGTCTTCGTGATTGCCGCCGTGCTCGTGATGACGCTGGTCGTTGCCTGGCGCATCGCCTTCGAATGGGGCAGCCGCAACGCGCGGCCGCACGAGCGGCTGCTCATGGTGGGCACGAGCGCCGCGGCTGTGGACCTGGCGCGCGAGATGTTCGAGCGGCGGCACGACCTCGGCGTGGAGATCGTGGGCTTCGTGGATCCGGACCCGTCCAAGGTCGGGACACCGGTGCTCAATCCCGGCGTCGTGGGATCCATCGAGGACATTCCCGGCATCGTGCGAAGCCGCGGCGTGGACCGCGTCGTCGTGAGCCTGGGCGATGCGCGAGGCAAACTGCCGATGGAGAAGCTCCTCGACATGCGCCTGCTCGACGGCGTGCGCTTCGACCACCTCGCCGACGTGTACGAGGAGTACACGGGCAAGATCGCGGTCGAGAACCTGCGCCCGAGCTGGCTCATCTTCTCTCCAGGGTTCAACAAGAGCCGTCTCCTGTCCGCGTCGAAGCGGCTGCTCGACATCCTCGTCGCGGGCATCGGCATGCTGCTCGCCGCGCCCCTGATGGCGCTCGTGGCGCTGGCCGTCCGCCTGACCTCGCCAGGCCCGGTGCTGTACCACCAGCAGCGCGTGGGGCTGCACGGGCGCGTGTTCACGGTCCACAAGTTCCGCTCCATGCGCCAGGACGCGGAGGCAAAGACGGGGCCCGTCTGGGCGTCGAAATCGGGCGACCCGCGTGTCACGCCGGTCGGAGCCTTCCTGCGGCGTTCGCGACTCGACGAAGTGCCGCAGCTGTGGAACGTGCTCAAAGGCGACATGAGCTTCGTGGGCCCGCGCCCGGAACGGCCCGAGTTCGTGAAGGAGCTGACGACGCAGATCCCCTTCTACGGCCAGCGGCACATCGTCCGGCCTGGCCTGACCGGCTGGGCCCAGGTCCGCTACACCTACGGCGCGACCACCGAGGATGCGCTGCAGAAGCTGCAGTTCGACCTGTTCTACATCAAGAACCTGTCCATCGCGCTCGACCTCTTCATCATCTTCGCGACGGTCAAGACCGTAGTCCTGCGGAAGGGGGCCTGACGTGGCCCCAGCGCAACCCGTCCGCGTGGTCAACGCGATGAGCGTGGACGTGGAAGACTACTTCCAGGTGAGTGCGTTCGAGCGCACCGTGTCACGTGATGCCTGGGACTCGTTCGAGCGGCGCGTGGAGACGAACACGCATCGGCTGCTCGATATCTTCGATGAGTACGCGGTGCGCAGCACCTTCTTCACACTGGGCTGGGTGGGCGAACGGCACCCCGCGCTCGTGCGCGAGATCGTGGCCCGTGGGCACGAACTGGCCTCGCACGGCTACGCGCATCGTCTCGTGTACGACCAGGCGCCGGAAGAGTTCCGTGACGACGTCCGGCGCGCGAAGCAGGTACTCGAAGACGCTGGCGCCGTCGAGGTCGTGGGATACCGCGCCCCGAGCTTCTCGATCACGGATCGCTCCCTCTGGGCGCTGGACATCCTCGCCGAAGAGGGCTATCGGTACGACGCCAGCATCTTTCCGGTGCGCCACGATCGGTACGGCATTCCCGATGCCCCACGGCACCCGCACCTGCTCCACCGGACCGCCGGTCCGCTGCTCGAGGTGCCGGGATCCACGGTGCGCCTGGGTTCGACCAACGTCCCGGTCGCCGGCGGCGGCTACTTCCGGATCCTGCCGTATGCCTGGACACGCTGGGGCATCGCCAGGCTGAACCGCACCGAGACGATGCCCGCTGTCTTCTACCTGCACCCGTGGGAGATTGACCCGGGCCAGCCGCGGCTGCCCGCCGGATGGCTCAGCCGGTTTCGCCACTACCGCAACCTGGACGCAACCGAGCGCCGGCTCCGGGCCCTGCTGACCGACTTCAGCTTCGCCCCAGTCGGCACCGTGCTCCGCAGCCGCATCCCCGAACCCGCCCCGCAGCCGGTCCCTGCGGGAGTCTCCCTGCACTGACGGACGTGGGACACGGAGTCGCATGAGCGTGACAGCCGAACTGGCCGGGCCGGAGACAGAGACGGTGACCGCCGCATCGCGGGTGATCGAGGTGCGCCTCGACGTGCCAGCCGATACCTGCGACGCGTACGTGCGGGCGCATCCAGAGGGTCGGACGTACCATCGCCGCGGGTGGACCGACCTCATCGGACGAGCCTTCGGCCACGACACCCGCTACCTGGCGGCGTGCGTCGGGGACCAGGTCGCTGGCGTGCTGCCCCTGGTGGTGTTCCGCAGCCCGCTCTTCGGGCGCTTCGCGGTGTCGCTGCCGTTTGTGAACTACGGCGGCGTGCTGGCCGATGACGCGGCGACCGCGCAGGTCCTGCTCGAGGCCGCGATCGCGCAGACCAGAGGCGCGGGCGGCAGCCACCTGGAACTGCGTCACACCACGCGTCGCTTCGAGGCCCTGCAGCCCAAGCAGCACAAGGTCGCCATGCTGCTGCCGCTGGCCGAGACCGTGGACGCGCAGTGGCAGGGCCTCGACCGGAAGCTCCGCAACCAGGTACGCAAGGGAGAGAAGAGCGACCTCGAGGTCCATGTGGGTGGGCTCGAGCTGCTGCCGACCTTCTACGCAGTGTTCGCGCGGAACATGCGGGACCTGGGCACGCCCGTCTACGGCGAGGGCTTCTTCCGGGAAGTGCTGTCCACGTTTCCCGAGGAGACACGAATCCTGGCGATCACCCACAAGGGCCAGCCGGCGGCCGCCTCGCTCGTGCACTGGTACCGGGGCACCATCGAGGTCCCGTGGGCCTCGGCCATCCGTGAGTACAACGCCCTGTCAGCCAACGTGCTGCTCTACTGGCACATGCTCAAGTTCTCGGTGGAACAGGGTCTTGGTACGTTCGACTTCGGCAGGTCGACACCCGGAGAAGGGACCTACCTGTTCAAGAAGCAGTGGGGTGCCGCCCCCCTCCCGCTCGTGTGGGAATACTGGATGGCTGAGGGGCGCACGATGCCTGACATGAGCCCGAAGAACGCGAAGTTCTCGCTCGCCATCGACCTGTGGCAGCGTCTGCCACTGGCCGTGGCCAACGCGCTCGGCCCGCACATCGTGAGGAACATTCCATAGGCATGCTCGCGCTCCTGCTCGTGTCGATCGGCGTGCTCTGGTACATCGTCGCGGGCTACCCGCTGGCGCTGCGGCTGCTCGTGTGGCTGCGCGGCCCGCGGCTCGTCCGACGGGGCGACATCCGGCCCCGCGTGTCGCTGGTCATCTCGGCCTACAACGAGGCCGCCGTCATTCGTCAGAAGATCGAAAACGCCCTGGCGCTCGACTATCCGTCCGGCCTGCTGGACGTGGTCGTCGTCTCCGACGAGTCCGACGACGGGACCGACGACATCGTGCGGGAGTTCGCGGACCGCGGCGTGGTCCTGGCGCGCCAGGTGCCCAGGCGTGGCAAGACGGCAGGACTCAACCGCACCGTGCCAGGGCTCCAGGGAGAGATCGTCGTGTTCTCGGACGCGAACGCGATGTACGAGCCTGATGCGCTGCTGAAGCTGGTACGCAACTTCGCGGACCCCTCGGTAGGCTTTGTCACGGGGGAGGCACGCTACCTCGACACGGGCATGGCCGCGGCCGACGTGGGCGAACGTGCCTACTGGAGCTACGAGATGCAGGTGAAGCGTCTCGAAACGGCCGTCGGATCGATGGTCGGGGGCGACGGCGCCATCTATGCCATCCGCCGTGAGCTGTGGCGCGAGCTGCCCGAGAACGCGATCAACGACTTCCTCAATCCCCTGCAGATCGTGGAAGCCGGGTGGCGCGGTGTGTACGAACCCGAAGCGGTGGCCTGGGAGGAAACGGCCGGCGCGACCGGCAGCGAGTACCGGCGGCGCGTGCGCATCGTGAGCCGGAGCTGGCGGGCGGTCTTCCTCGCGCCTGGCGTGCTCAACCCCTTCCGCGTGGGCCTCTTCACATGGTGCCTGCTCTCCCACAAGGTGCTGCGCTGGTTCATCGGCCTCTTCGCCGCCGGCGCACTGGTGGGCGGCGGCGGCCTGTACATCCAGGCCGTGACCCGCTGGCCGCTGCCCGTGCTCGGCGCCACGGCGGCGGCCGCCATCGGCCTGCTCACCCTGCGGGGGCGGCAGCTCCTTTCCATGGCGGGCTACTTCCTGGCGTTGAACGTGGCCTCGACCAAGGGCCTGCTCATGGGCAGCCTCGGACAGGTGTCTGGCGTCTGGTCCACGCCCAGGGCTGCGGCCGGCACCCAGCCCGCCGCAGCCGCGGGCGCCATCGTCCCGGTGGGGACCCTGTTCCTCGCCGGGGCGGCGGTGGTGGTGGCGACGGGCGTCGTCGCGCTGTTCCGGATCGACCGGCCGGCGTTCGTCCTGTTCTGGGGTTCGGTGGGGGTCCTCGGCTACATCTATGCCGGCTATCCCCTGCTCATCGGCGCGCTGAATTTGCTGGCTCGACGCCCCGTGCAGGCCTCGCCGTTCGAGCCCGCCGTGTGCCTCTTCATCGCGGCCAACGACGAAGAAGCCGTGATGGAGTCGAAGCTCCGCAATGCGCTGCGGCTCGATTACCCACCCGACCGGCTCGAGATCGTGGTGGCCTCGGACGGCTCGGTGGACCGGACCAACGAGATCGTGCGCGGCTTCGGTCCGCGGGTGCGACTCATCGAGTTCTCGCCACGTCGCGGCAAGATCGCCACGATCAACGACGGCCTGCGGCAGATTGACAGCGACGTGATCATCTTCTCGGACGCGAACACCTTCCTGCAGGCCGATGCGGTGCGGGCCCTCGTGCGGAACTTCGCGGACGAGCGGGTGGGCGGCGTGAGCGGCGACGTGGTGCTGGTGGGCGAGCGCGCGTCGCTGGCCAAGTCGGAGGATCTCTACTACCGCTACGAGCGCTGGCTCCAGCGGGTGGAGTCGGAGATCGGCTCCATGATCGGCGCCGACGGTGCCCTTTACGCCATCAGGCGCGAGCTGTTCGCCCCGCCGGCCCCGGACACGATCCTCGACGACATGGCCATTCCGATGGCCGTGCTCAGGGCCGGGCGCCGGATGGTGTTCGAGCCCGATGCCCGGGCGTGGGAGCAGGGCTCCGAGAGCGCCATGCAGGAGTTCGCCCGCAAGTCGCGCGTGATTGCCGGCGGCATGCAGTTTCTCCGGCGCAGGGACAGCTCGGTGCCGCTCGCGATGCCACAGGTGATCCTGTCGCTGGTGTCGCACAAGGCGCTGCGGTGGCTGTCGCCGCTCTTTGCCACCTCCGCGTTGCTGTCGTCGCTGACGCTCTCCGGCGTCTGGCCCGGCTACGCGGCCGCGGCCTGGGCGCAGGCCACGCTGCTCGGCCTGGGGCTGGCCGGCTGCGTCCCGGCGCTGCGCCGGTCGAGCACCATCGCCATCGCGCACTACTTCTGTCTCATCCAGACGGCGGCCGCCACCGGCCTCATCTGGGGCCTGAGCGGCCGGCAGTCCGTGCTGTGGCGTCGGTTCGTTCGTGTGCCGGCCGACGCGCCGTTCCGGGTGATTCCATGAGCCTGCGCTCCCAGGCGGCGCCGGCCGCCAAGACCGCGTTGCTCCGCCTCGGTGGCTATGCCGCCTGCCGGACGCTCTTTCCAAGCCGGAAGATCGCAATCCTCCGCTACCACGCGGTGTGCGACCCCTGGGGCAACCCCTACGCGCACCCCGGCATCTGCGTGTCGCCGGCGGCGTTCGAGTCGCACGTGCGCTACCTGGCCGGGCACTACGCCGTCCTCCCGCTGCCGGAGATCGTGGACCGCGTGCGCGGCGGCCGGCCCCTGCCCGCCAACACCGTGGCCATCACCTTCGACGACGGCTATGCCGACAATCTCGCCGCCGCGCGCACGTTAAACCGCCACGGCCTGAGCGCGACGTTCTACATCACCGCCGGCTGCCTGGCGGGCGGACAACCCTTCTGGCCGGCGGAGATCCGGACGCTGCTGCGCGCGGTCCCCGGGCCCGTGCTGACGCTCTCCACGGGTGGCACGCCGGTGCGCATTCCGCTGGGCACGCCGCAGGAGCGCACGACGGCCGTCCGGACGGTGACGAAGCTGCTGAAGGGCAACCCCATCCCCGTCCGCGAGGCACTTCGCGAGCAGCTGCGCGAGGCGGCCGGCCCCGTACAGGAGCCCGAATACATGCTGCGGTGGGACGAGCTGGCCGAGATGCACGCGCTCGGCATGACGATCGGATCGCATACGCTCACCCACCCCAACCTGCCGAACGCGGGCGTCGAGGCCGCCAGGCAGGAGCTCACGGAATCGAAGGCACGCCTCGAACGGGAGCTCGGCGCTCCGGTGACGATGTTCTCGTACCCCAATGGCGGGGCCGACCGGTACATGACCCCGGCCATCGCGCAGGTGGTCCGCGATACCGGCTACGCCGCGGCCACCACCTCGCGCAACGCCTTTGCCACGCCTGCCAGCGACCTGTACGCCCTTGAGCGGGTGCAGGTGCAGGAGCGGCTCGAGGACCTGATCTTCGCGCTTGAGATCGAGCGCTTCCTGCTCAAGCCCGTCGCGCGGCCCGGGGAGGCGGAGTGATGGCGCCACCCACACGGCCGCGCGTGCTCGTGGTGGCCTACGACTTTCCGCCGCACGCCGCTATCGGCACGATGCGGACGCTGCGCGTCGTGCGCCAGCTGAGCGCCAGAGGCTGGGACGTGGCCGTGCTGACCGGGGACGAGCGGACGTTCCTGCCGGGCACTCCGGTGGATCAGGCGCTGCTCGCGCGGGTGCCCGCCGACGTCCGGGTCGTGCGTGCCGCGTCGTGGCGCGGGTGGGACCGGCTGCAGCGTGCGGTGCGCGGTCGTGCGAACGGGGCTGGGAGCAGACCGGGGACGGAGCCTGCGAGCCGAGGTGGAAGCAAGCCGGAGGCGGCGCACGGAGCGGGCAGCACGACACGGCCGGCCGCGTCCGGGAGCCAGCATCCACAGGGGCGCGAGACCGGGACCGCATCGGCCAGCTGGCGCCTGTCGCCCCTGGTGCGGCCAGTTGTGGCCGCGAAGGACGTCGTGGACGCCGCGCTGTCGATCCCCGACCGGGAACTGGCGTGGCTGCTTCCGGCCATCAGGCTCGGCAGCGGTAGCAGCTTCCACGGCTGGACACCCGATGTCATCTACTCGTCGGCGCCGCCGTGGACCGGGCAGCTCGTGGCCGCGGCCCTGGCCTTCGGCCACGAGTGTCCCTGGGTGGCCGACTTCCGCGATCCATGGGCTCGTGCGCCGTGGCGGGACGACAAGTACGGCTTCTGGCTCAAGGCCGTCGCCGTGCTCGAACGCCTGGTGGTGAAAAGAGCCGACCGCATCGTCTTCGTGGCCCAGGGCAACCACGACGACTTCGCGGCACACTACGGAAGCGAACTGGCTCGCAAGTTCCATGTCGTGCCCAACGGTTGTGACCCGACGGAAGTGGACATCCCCGACAGGCCCGCGGTGCCGACAGACGGCCCGTTCGTGCTCCTGCACGCCGGATCGCTCTATGCCGGGCGGACTCCCGTGCCGCTCTTCGAGGCAATCGCAGCAGGCATCGCACGTGGCCTGATCGATCCGTCCCGGTTCCGGCTGCGCTTCCTCGGCGCCCAGGGCCTGCAGTCGGTGGATCTTCCGGCCGCGCTTCGCGCCCTCGGCATCGAGCAGATGGTGGAGTTCCTGCCCAGGGTCCCTCGGAGCGAGAGCCTGCGCGCCATGATGTCGGCCTCCGCGCTCTTCCTCCTGCAGCCGGGACACACGATCTCGGTGCCTGGCAAGGTGTACGAGTACCTGGCCATAGGACGACCCATCCTGTCTATTGCCGAAGAGGGCGAGACGGCCGAGATCGTCCGCGAGAGCGGCGTCGGCGTATCCGCGACGCCCGAAGATCGCGAAGGCATCCTGCGCGGCCTGCTGCAGGTGATGCAGATGGCCGAACATCCGCCAGCACCGCCGGCGCAGGACCTGTACGACGGCAACCTGCGAGCAGGCAGGATCGTGGACATTTTGGAGGGCATGCTGCAACGAGCGCAGCACGCTGCGAGCGCGGGCCTGGAGGCCGATGGTGATGTGGGAGCCAAGGCGGGTGGAGGGATCTCGTCATGAGTCTCACCGCGATCGCCTGGGTCGCCGGCTATTGCCTGTTCGCGATCCTGTCGTTTCAGAATCCGGTGTTCGGCATGCTCGGCTACATGCACGAGTATTACAACCGGCCGGACCTGAAGTGGTGGGGCGACGAGCTTCCGGTGCTCCGCTACAACCTCATGATCTCGGTCGTGTGGGGCGCGTCGTACCTGCTGAAGCAGTCGTCCCTGCGAAAGCTGACACCAACGAGGAACCTGGCGCTGCCCTGGCTGCTCGCACTCGGCGCGATCATGCTGGTGGTCACGCCGTTGTTCGCGGTCAACGAGTCACTCAGCTGGGAGTGGTCCATCCAGTGGATCAAGACCGCCCTCATCTTCCCGTTTCTGCTGTACTCGGTGGTCCGGTCGCGCAATGCCTTCAACCTGTTTGCCGCGGCGCACATGCTGGGAGCGTTCTGGTGGGGCTGGGAGTCGTGGCGCGACCCGGATCGTGAAGCCGGCCGACTTCTGAACGTCGGCTCGGGAGACACGCAGGACGACAACGCGGCCTCGGCACACCTGCTGACCGTGCTGCCCTTCATCGCGGTCTACCTGTTCACCGAGACCAACAAGCGCCTGCGGCTCCTGGCGCTCGTGGCCGCGCCGTTCGTCGTGAACACCATCATTCTGTGCAACAGCCGGGGGGCTACAGTCGGCGCTTTGGCGGGGCTGCTCTCTGCGCTCCTGCTGGTACGCAAGGGACAGCGATCCAGACTGGTCGGCATTGGCGCCGTCACGGTCCTCTTGTTCTTCATGATTGCGGATGAGCAGTTCATCACCCGCCAGCAGTCCACCACGAATTACGAGGAGGACGGCGCGGCCCTGGAGCGGCTGGAGAGCTGGCAGGCGGGCATCCAGCTGGTGAAGGACCGCCCCTGGGGCGCGGGCGGCCGCGGGTTCCACATGCTGAGCGATCGCTACATCCCCAGCATCGTGGCCGCACACGACGGCGAGCTTCGTGCTCCCCACAACACCTGGGTGATGGTGGCCTCCGAGTGGGGTGTGCTGGGCTTCATCTCCTACCTGGGTTTCATCGGGGGGACGTTCGCGATGCTGCGCCGCGTCAAGCAGGCATCGGACGGCCACGACTTCTACTTCTGGCGGGCCATTGCGATCCAGGTGGCCCTCGTCTCCTTCCTGACGGCCTCCACGTTCACGGACCGGCTGTATGCCGAGGTGGGCTACTGGATGTACGGGCTCGCCTACGCCCTGTACCGCATGCAGCGGACGGAGCAGGCCGAAGCCCTGCAGGCGGCGCCTGCGAGCGCAGGTCCGGATGCCGAGGCAACCGCTCCAGCCAGGTCGTCAGCGGCCTGACATGTCGGTCCGGCAACCCTCGCACCCCTCACCCGGGAGTCCAGTCGCCGGGCCCGTGTCCCATGCGGACGCGCAGCGCCACCCGGTGCGCCAGACATCGTACGCCCTCCGGCGCGGCATCGAACCGCCGGCCCCATTCATGCCGGTCCTCACCCGCCTGCAGCAGGAGGCCGCCAAGTACTTCCCGGTGCCGGAGGCCTCGCTGGTGGCCGTGAGCTACGAGGAGCGCCCTTTCTCGCACCTGCTCCGGGTGGGTATCGTGGGTCCCGGTGACGATGCCCCCAGGTCGCACCTGTTCGTGAAGATCTTCAAGACCGGTCCTCTCGGCGGCGACACGGTGAAGATGGCGGCGCGCGTCGCCCACGACTTCGAGACGACCAGGCGTCTGCACGAGGCCATGGCGCACTGGGGCGACATGGGCGTCGTCCGTCCGGTGGCGTGCTATCTCGACCATCTCGCCATCGTCACGGAGGAAACGGAAGGCGTCACCCTGCAAGCACGTCTCGAGACCGACGCCGCGTGGCTGCCCTCGCACGACACGATGCGGGCGCTCGTCGCGACCATGCGTCGAGCCGGCCGATGGGTTGCCGCTTTTCAGACCATCGAACCGTCGGACCGACAGGTCAACACGGGAGAACTGCGGGATTATGTCGATCTGCGCCTCGTGAAGCTGGTGGGCGCGCCGGCTGCACGATTCGACGAGACGGATCGCGCCCGAGTGCTGCGCCACATCGACCATCTGACCGGCCTGATTCCCACGACCGGCCTCCGCGATGTCCTCGTCCATGCAGACCTCACGCCCGCCAACATGCTCGTCTCCGGCGACGGCATCGTGGTGCTGGACCTGGCCATGACGCACCGCGGAACGCGGCTGCACGACCTCGCGCGCATGCACTTCCAGCTCGAGTTGCTGACGGCGAAGCCGCATTTCCTGGTGCGGACGATCCGCAAGCTGCAGCACGCGTTGCTCGACGGCTTCGAGCCAGGCCTCACAGACCGCGACCCGCTCTTCAGGCTGCTGCTCCTGATGCAGCGGGTCAACCACCTGGGCTCGCTGGCGATCCGGCCGGCCCGCTTTCCGGCGTCCCTCTACAACCGGCATGTCCGACGCCTGCACCGACGGTGGCTCGACCGCGAGCTCCGCGTGGCAGCAGGCCGATCGGAGACGCGGTGAGCGGCGCTCCGGTCCTCGGCCTCGGAGGCCGTCTCCGCAAGCTCCGCGCGATGACACCTGCGGAAGTGGCCGAGCGGCTCCGCTACCGCTTGTATCTCGGTCGCGAGCGCCGCGCCCACCGCAGGGGCACGCTGGCCCCGGCCGATCGCCTGCCCAGGGGCCTGGTCGATACGCTTCGCGGGACGGACTGGAGGGTGCGCCTGCTCGAGGCCCGCCGACGCCATCGGACGCGGTTCCTGCCGGGCGTACAGCAGCAGGAGACGATGCGGGGCCTCTTCGCGGAGCGTTACGCGGATGGGCGCGCCGCCACGGCGGTGCAGGCCGCCAGGGCCACAGCCGGCGAGTTCGCGTTCTTCGGCCACACCTTCACCTATCCCGACGGAATTCCCTGGCAGCGCGATCCCGTGACGAACCTGCCGTGGCCGCCCGTGTATCACGCGGACGTTCCGATCCACCGCGGCAACACCGTGGCCGGAGACGTGAAGCATGTCTGGGAGCTGAGTCGCCATCAGTTCCTCATCGACCTGGGCAAGTCGGTCTTCCTCACTGGCAGCGCCGAGCACGCCGAGGCGATCCGGTCGCTGGTGCGGAGCTGGCGCGCGGGCAATCCGTACGCGACCGGCGTCAACTGGGCGTGCGCTCTCGAGCCGGCGTTCAGATCCTTCTCGTGGATGTGGGCGTACTTCCTGTCCATGGATGCGCTCGACGACGACTTCCACGTCGAGTGGCTCGAAGGCCTGCTCGACCATGGCCGCTTCCTGTACCGGCATCTCGAGTACTTCGCGAGTCCGTACAACCACCTGATCGGTGAGGCGTCGGCGCTCTACATGCTGGGCGCGTGCTTTCCGGAGTTCTCGGAAGCCGGCCAGTGGCGGGCACGTGGACGACACGTGCTTGAGAGCCGGCTCGCCGAGCAGTTCTACGAGGATGGGGGCAGCGTCGAGCAGTCCACGTTCTACCACCACGCCACGATCGGCTACTACCTGCTGGCCGCGCTCACCGCGCGCGCCACCGGCGACGCACTGCCCCCGGCAATCGACCAGGCCATCGAGCGGGGCCTGGACTTCAGCGTCGCGCTCTCACAACCCGACGGCAGGACACCCGAGATCGGAGGCGCGGACGACGGCAAGCCGATCAGGATGGAGCACCTGCCCTTCTGGGACTTCCGGCCGTATTACGCCATCGGTGCCGTGCTCTTCGAAAGGCCCGACCTCAAGCGTGCCGCCGGGCGCTTCCACGAGGACGCGCTCTGGCTCCTGGGACCCGAGGGGCTCGCCCGCTTCGACGCCATGCCCGACGGTGACCCACGCGCCACGTCGGTGGCCCTGCCCCACAGTGGCTACTACGTCATGCGCACCGACTGGACGGATGGAGCCGACTACCTCTGCATGGACTGCGGGGAGCAGGCCGCCGGCATGCGGACCGATGACGTCCCAAATTCCATGCACGGCCACGCCGATTGCCTCTCGGTCGTAGCCTGGCTGGCCGGGCGGCGCGTGCTGGTGGATTCGGGCCTCTTCGCCTACAACTGCGGGGGGGCCTGGGAGGCGCATTTCCGCGAGACGGCCGCACACAACACGGTGCGCGTCGATGGACGGGACCAGGCCCGGCACATCGGCAAAATGGCATGGTCCCACAGCTATCGGGCGACATGTGAAGGCTGGTGGGCCGGCGAGCGCGAGGCCTGGGCGATCGGCACCCACGACGGGTACGCGCGTGGCGAGGCAGGCGTGGTGCATCGGCGTGCCGTGTGGCTCAGGCCAGACGGCTATATCGTCATCTGCGACGAACTCGTCGCGGCCGGCCGGCACGACTACGAAGTGAACTTCCAGTTCGCGCCGGGACGGCTCGACGTGGCCGCGCCGTGGCAGGCGTACTTCGACGATGGCGCCGCCGGGGGCGGCGGCGTGGACGTCCTGTGGACCGGCAACGCCGCGTGGATCGCCCGCGCGAGCCATGGGGGCGAGGCGCCGCACGAGGGCTGGATCGCGCCGAGCCTTGGCGTGAAGCAGGCGGCCCCTCGACTCACGCTAACCTGCTCGGGGATCGAGGGACGAACGGTGCTGCTGACGGTGCTTGCAGCCCGCGCCCCCCACGCCTCCGGACCACGGGCCGGCCTTGCGCCGTTGCAGGCGGGCGGCATCGCAGGGGCCGTCAGGATATCCACCGGGGACGGCGCGGACTGGTGCACGACGCGCGGACTCCAGCGACCGGACGGTTTCGACACCGATGCGCTGATCGCCATTTGTCGCGAAACGTCGGAGTCCTGGCACGGCTCCTGGCAGGTGGGCGGCACCTACGTCCGTTGCACCGCCCATGCGGACGGCGCTCCGTCTCGCGCCCACACGACCGAGGATCCGACACGGTGACAGGCAGACCAGCCCGCATTCTGGAGATCACATCCTACCCACCGCCCCGCGCCGGCTGGGGCATCCGCGTGGAGTTCCTCAAGAAGCGCATGGAACGCGAAGGGCACTCCTGTGTGGTGCTGAACATCGGCACGAGCCGCGCCATCCCGAGCCCCGAGTACGAGACCGTGCTCGGAGGCCGCGACTTCCTCGAAAAGGTGTGGCGCTTCTCGCGGCAGGGATATGTCATCCACGCACACGCCAACGGCGATGCCCTGAAGGGGCTGGCGCTCGCCCTCATCGCCGAGGTCGTCGGGCTGGTGCACGGCCGGCGCTGCTTCCTGACGTTCCATGCGGGGGTCATCCAGCGCTACTTTCCCAGGCACCGCGCGTGGTGGCTGGCTCCGGTCTTCTGGCTGCTGTTCACCATCCCGAAGCGCATCATCTGCAACAGCGAAGCGGTGAAGGCCTGCATCAGTGGATACGGTGTCAGCCGGCGGAAGATCGTGCCGATTGCCGCCTTCAGCAGCCAGTACCTCGAGTTCACGCCCCGGGAGCTGCCACCGCACCTCACGGCGTTCCTCACGCGGTACCCGCACATCGTGTTCACATACATGCGCATGCGGACACTCTTCTACCCGGTGACGATGATCGAGGGCATGGCGCGCCTGATGGCGCGGCGCGACGACGTCGGGCTGGTATTGTGCGGAGGGCGGGGTCACTCCGATGAAGGCATGGGCGAGGCGGTGGACGCGGCCATCCGCCGGCACGACATCGCGGAGCGCATCTGCCAGGTGGACGACCTCGATCACGATGCGTTTCTGACCGCGCTGCAGCGCTCCACCCTCTACCTGCGCACGCCGATTACCGATGGTGTGGCCTCGTCGGTGCTGGAGTCCATGGCGCTCGGCGTACCGGTCGTGGCCTGCGAGAACGGGACGCGTCCACGCGGGGTAGTGACCTATCAGGCCGAGGATGCGGCCGGACTGGCCGACGCGGTCGAGCACACCATCGACAACCGTGCGACGGTTGCGGCCGCCATGGCGCAGTTCGAGGTGCCTGATACGCTGGCGGACGAAATTGCACTCCTGACGTCATAGGGGACGGTCCGGCGCTCTGCCGCCTGGCGCACGCCGGCATCAGGGGCCTCGCGTGTGAGCGCCGGAGGCGCCGGTCAATGGAGATGACGGCCGATAAAATGCCAGTGATTATTGACAATAGGGCGCGTTCAGGCAGACAACTACCGTTGGGTCTGTCAAGCATTCATGGCCATGCGGGGCGTCCGGCAGCCAGATGCGGGCCGGAGCGGCTGTCCTCCGCCGGTCCACATCTTGGCCAGCTTCTTGCGCCTGTAGCGTGCGACCCACGCGGCCCGGGTTCCGTCCCGCCGGCCGTCACTCGTGGAACGGGATCTGACCTCCAGTGGAAGGTGTGTAACGTACCGTGATTGCGCCCATCGACCTGACCGCAGACCAGCAGCAACTGCAGGACGCCGCCATCGCTTTCGCCAAGCAGGCGCTCGGACGGGACATGATCGCGCGCGACCGTGAGGAGCGCTTCAACCGCGAGGACTGGATGCAATGCGCGGAGTTCGGCGTCCAGGCCATGCCGGTCTCCGCCGACTACGGGGGCCTCGGTCTCGGCCTGGTGACGCTGATCTCGGTGATGGAGGGCCTGGGCTACGGGTGCCGCGACTCGGGCCTCCTCTTCTCGCTCAACGCCCATTTGTGGACCAATTCGATTCCCATCCAGATCTACGGCACCGAGGCACAGAAGCAGCGGTACCTGCCGGGGCTCTGTGACGGCACGCTGATCGGCGCCAACGGCGCAAGCGAACCGGATGCCGGATCCGACATCTTCTCCATGCGCACGAGGGCCGAGCGCGTGGGTGACCACTACGTGCTGAACGGCGCCAAGACCTTCGTCAGCAACGCCCCGGTGGCGGATCTCTTCGTGCTCTACGCCACGATCGATCCAGCGCTCGGCCCCATGGGCGTCACCGCGTTCATCATCGAGCGTGACACGCCAGGGCTGTCCGTGGGGAAGCACCTCGAGAAGATGGGCCTCCGCACCTCGCCGATGGCGGAGGTCATCCTCGAGAACTGTCGCATTCCGGTGGAGAACCGCCTGGGCCGCGAAGGACGGGGCGCAGAGGTGTTCGAGTGCTCCATGGAATGGGAGCGCGGGTGCATCCTGGGCAGCTTCCTCGGCACCATGCGCCGGCAGCTCGAGCAGTGCATCACACACGCCCGGAGCCGGAAGCAGTTCGGCAAGGCCATCGGCAAGTTCCAGTCGACGGCGAACCGCATCGTGGACATGCGGGTCAGGCTCGATGCCTGCCGGCCCATGGTGTACCGCATCGGGCAACTCAAGGATCAGAACCGGAAGGCGGTGCTCGAGGCCTCGGTTGCCAAGCTGTTCGTGTCGGAGTCGCTGGTGGCGTCGATGCTCGACGCGGTGCAGGTGTTCGGCGGCTACGGCTACATGACGGAACAGGAGGTCGAACGTGACCTCCGGGACGCCGTCGGCAGCACCCTGTACTCGGGCACGTCGGAAATCCAGCGCAACATCATCGCCAAGTGTCTTGGCCTGTAGGTGAGCGAACGTATGTCCGTCCTGGCGAACACGGGAGTCCCCATCATCGGACAGGTTGCCACGGGCAGCCCGGCCAAGCCCGCCGAAGGGCGCGCCGCCATGGCACAGACCGACCTCGGACGGTTCGTGGGCATGATGGCGCAGCTGGGCCTGCTGCTGCTGGTGTTCTACTTCTACGATCTCGAAGAACCGGCCTTCGGCATCCTCTCGCTGCTGGTCGTCGCGGGCTTCGCCATCCATTACTGGCTGCCCTTCGCCTGGAAGGAGACCTTCTACATCGGGTGGTGCCTGGCCGGCGCCTTCGTGATGCTGGATCCGCAGACCGCAGGGCTGTTGATCGCGTCCGGCCTGGCGCTGTTCGGCATCGTCAACCTCTCGATCCCGTTCCGGGCGCGCATGGCCATCGTGGCCGCGGTCGTCGCACTCCTCGTGTATGCGCGGGCCACGTTGAGCCTGGGCATCCCCTACGAGTTCTGGCCGGTGTTCGGCGCCATCTTCATGTTCAGGTTCATCATCTACCTGTACGACGCCGCCCACGCGAAGGCGAAGCCCACGCTCCGCGAGTTCCTCACCTACTTCTTCGTCCTGCCGAACTACTATTTTCTGCTGTTCCCGGTGGTCGATTTCCAGACGCACCGTCAGACCTATTTCAGGCGCAACATCAACGACATCGCGCAGCAGGGCATCGTCTGGATCGCACGTGGCGCCATTCAGCTCCTGCTGTATCGCCTCGTCTACCACTGGAAGGGGCCGTCGAACGCACCGGAGCTGGTGACGACGTTTCCCAGCCTCCTGACGACGATGACGCTGACCTACCTGCTCTATCTGCGGGTGTCCGGGCAGTTCCACATCATCATCGGCTTCATGCACCTGTTCGGGTACGACCTGCCGGAAACGCACCGCAAGTACCTGCTGGCACGCAGCCTCACCGACTTCTGGCGCCGCATCAACATCTACTGGAAAGACTTCATGGTGAAGCTCGTCTACTTCCCCGTGTACTTCCGGATGCGGCGCAGCGGCGAAGTGCGCGCGCAGGTGGTCGCCACCCTGATCGTGTTCGTCGTCACGTGGTTCTTGCACGCCTACCAGTGGTTCTGGCTGCGCGGCGACTTCCTGATGACCTGGCCCGATACGCTCTTCTGGGCGATCCTGGGTGGCCTTGTGACCATCAACCTGCTCATGGAGCGACGGAAGCCGGCGACCCGGGCGGCCGTCTCCCCGTGGCAGGCCCGACTGGAGCCCTTGAAGGTGGCCGGCACGTTCCTGCTGATCGTCACGCTCTGGTCGTTGTGGAACTCGCCGTCGGTCCCCGAGTGGGTGGACCTGATGACGTGGTGGCAAGTCGGCTGAATCACGGGACCCCTGGAGACAACCTAGCGATGGACAGCACAAAGGAAGCAATCCGCACCTACATCCTCAACGAGTACTTGCCCGGCGAGTCGCCGTCGAACCTGAAGGACGACACCCCTCTTCGTACGAGCGGCATCCTCGACTCCATGGCCACGCTCAACCTGGTGAGCTACCTGGAGCAGACGTTCGGCATCCAGATCGACGCGCACGAGACGGGGGTCGAGAATTTCGATCGGATCGAGGACATCGTGGCGCTGGTGGCCAGCAAGAAGGGCGCCTGAGCGTGAACCTCTGCGACTTCCTCGCGGGCAGTGTGGCCCGGACGCCAGACCGCGTGGCGGTGGTGGACCCGTCCGGTCGCGGCCTGACGTACCGGGAACTCGACGACCTGTCGAACCGGGTCGCCGCATTCCTGAAGGTCCGGGGCGTCAGGCGTGGCGACCGGGTCGGAGTCATCGCGCCCAAGAGCGCAGAGGTCGTCGCCATCCTGTTCGGCGTGATGAAGGCCGGGGCGGCGTACGTCCCGGCGGACTACACGGCGCCGGTCACGCGCAATCGCACGCTGCTGTCCGACTGTGCCGTGGCCGCGGTGTTCCTGGCGCCCTCGTGCGCCGCCATCATGGCCGAGTGGCCCCTGGCCCAGGCGCCGCATGTGGCGTGGCTGCCCGGCGCCGAGGCTCCGGCGGGGACGGGCACGCCGTGGGCCGACGTCGTCTCCACGCCTGCCGCCACGGCAGTCGACCTCGCAGACTCCGACGAGCTGGCCTATATCCTCTATACGTCCGGCTCGACGGGCGTGCCGAAGGGCGTGATGCTCACCCAGCGGAACGCGACCAGCTTCGTGGACTGGTGTTCCGACGAGTTCATGCCGCGCGAGACCGACCGGTTCAGCAGCCATGCGCCGTTCCACTTCGACCTGTCCATCCTCGACCTGTACGTGCCGCTCAAGCACGGGGCCGCCCTGCACCTGGTCTCGGAGTCCGTCGGCAAGAACCCGCAGGAACTCGCCGCCTTCGTCGCCGATCGGCAGATCACGGTCTGGTATTCGACGCCGTCCATCCTCAGCCTGCTCGCCCAGTTCGGCGGCCTCGACGCCAGGGACTGCTCCGCCCTACGGCTGGTGCTCTTCGCCGGGGAGGTCTTTCCCGTCAAGCATCTCCGAAGCATCACCGAGCGGTGGCCGCAGGCAGCCTTCTACAACCTGTACGGACCGACCGAAACGAACGTGTGTACGTTCGCGCGCATACCGCCGGTGGTGCCGGAGGACCGGACCGTGCCCTATCCCATCGGGCCGGCGTGCCCACACTGCGACGCGCTGGTGCTCGATACGCCTGGCGGCTCTGTCGTCGGACGGGGCGAGGAGGGGCTGCTGCACATCGCCGGCCCCTCATTGTTTGCGGGCTATTGGAACCGCCCGACGAACGAGACATTTTTTGAACGTGACGGGCGGCGGTGGTACAACACCGGCGACGTGGTGGTGGAAGACCCGGCCGAGGGGTACATCTACGTGGGCCGTCGCGACAGGATGGTGAAGCGCCGGGGCTACCGGATCGAACTCGGGGAGATCGAGAAGGGGCTCTATCAGTTCGACCGCGTCCGTGAGGCGGCCGTGGTGGCCCTCCCGGACACGTCGGCTGGCGTCCGGATCATCGCCTTCGTCACGCCGTCCGGCGAGCGGCCGTCGATCATCGAGCTCAAGTCTTTCTGCGGGCGGGCGCTGCCGGCGTACATGAATCCGGACGCCTTCGTGTTCATGGACGCCCTGCCACGCACCTCGACGGACAAGGTGGATTACCAGGCCCTCATCGGGTCGCAACTCGCGCCGAAGCAGCCGGCCTGACCGGCAACCTACAGGGACACGCATGAAGACCGCACTGTCGAACGACGTCGTCCGCATCGTCATCGTCCTGCTGCTGCTGCTCGGCCTCAAGGGTCTCACGGCGGCCGAGTGGCCGGGGGGCACGCTGGGGTCGTGGAACGAGACGCTGTTCACGACCATGGCGAACCGCGACCTGAACAAGGAGGCGCGCGAGGCGCTCACGGCCGGCTACTACGAGGGCCTCATCAACGAGGGCTCGCGCCTCAGTTCGATGAACCGCCTCGTCACCGACACCCGGCGGCCGTCCTGGGAAGACCGGTCGCAGCCGGATCGCCGGCAGACGTTCGACTTCATGTTCTACGAGCTGATTCCCAACTCCGACATCCCCGACTACCAGGATGAGCGGTTCAAGTACCGCCTGCGCACCAACAGCGCCGGCCTGGCGGACCAGGAGTACACGCTCGAGAAGCCGGCCGGAACGAGGCGGCTCGCCATCGTCGGCGATTCCATCACCCGCGGGCAGGGCGCTCCGTTCCAGGGCAACTACGAGGCGCTGCTCGAGCGCCGCCTCAACGAGGCCCATCTCACAAGCGACACGACGAAATACGAGATTCTCAACTTCGCCATCGGGTCGTACAACGTCACGCAGATGATGGAGGCTGCCATCGTGCGGGCAACCCCCTACCAGCCGGACGTCTACGTCGTGGCCCTGTCGGACCTGAGCGTGTATCGGCGGTGGGACCAGCACATCGCCATGCTCGTCTACGCCGGCATCGACCTGAAGTACGACTATCTCAAGGATCTCATCGCCACCACGGGGCTGTCGGCCGACGACCCGATCGGCGTGTTCGATGCGAAGCTCTCGCGCTACCGCATCCCGACGATTCAGTGGGCGCTCGAACAGGTGAAGCAGCATGCCGACGCGCAGGGCGCCGAGATGGTGGTGCTGCTCGTGCCGACGGCCGACGACCCGGCGCTGCTGGCCGAGGAGTTCCTGGGCGTGCGGGAGATGCTGGGCACGCTGGGGGTTCCGGTGGTGGACCTGCTCGGCACCTTCGACGGCATCGATGACCGCGGTCGCTACCGCGTCTCGGACGGCGACCGCCACCCGAACGCCGAGGGCCATCAGCTGCTGTACGAGGGCCTGTACGAGCGCCTCCAGTCCAACGCCGAACTGCGATCGGCTATTACCGGTACGGCAGGCGAGTCACCGTCTCCCGCGCGGACCCAGTAGGCAGGAAGGCTGAGCGTTCATGGATGCCCCCACGACCGAACTCACCACGCGGGAACGGGCCCCGCTGCTCATCATGGGCAGCCCCCGCTCGGGGACCACGTTCCTCTCGCACATGGTCAACCGCTTCTTCGACATCCACGTGTCGAGGGACAACGGCACGCTCCTGCGTTTCCACCGCGTACTGGCCAGCTACGAACCCCTGAGCAACGACACGAACCTTCGGCGCCTCATCGACAGCCTCTACCAGGATCACTTCTTCAAGTCGAGGCTGCGCGAGCGTGGGCTCACGCTCACCGAGGCGGAGTTGGCGGGACGCGTCTCGACGCGAAGCTACGGTGGCGTGATCGAGGCCGTGTTCTCGGCGATTGCCGAGACGCACGGCAAGTCGTGCTGGGGCTACAAGCGCGCGTCATTCGCGCGGTTCGAAGGGCGCCACCTGAACGACCTGTTCCCCACGGCCCGATTCGTCCACATCATCCGCGACGCCAGGGATGTGGTGCTGTCGATGCGGAATACGCCCAAGGTGCTGCTCGAGCGGAGCTGGCATTTCGCCGCCGAAGACTGGGCGTCGCACGTGCGGACGGGGCAGTCCATTGGCGCGCAGCTCGGCCCCGAACGGTACATGGAGGTCCGGTACGAGACGTTCATGGCCAACCCTGCCGCCGTGCTGGCGGGCATCCTCGCCTTCAGCGGTCCGGATGCGCACGCGGCCGAACGCGTGGCCCGCATGCAGAGCGAACTGGCCGGCCTGGTCAGGAGCAACAATACGGAGAAGTGGCGCAAGCTGATGGCGCCGGGGGCGCTGCGTCTGGTGGAACGCGTCGCCGGGCCGCTGCTGATGGAGCTGGGCTACCCGGTGGTCAACAGCGACGCAGCTGGCGCACCAGTCAGCGCGCTGGAGCTGGCATGGCTGCAGACAGACCGGCTGGCGCGGAACCTGTTCACACGCAACATCCCGATGATGCTCCGGTACCGGCTCGAAGTGCTGAAGGCGCACGGGCGGGCCAGGCTGGCAGGCTCTCCGGCCACCAGGGGCTGACACGCGCAGGGGCCCCGAAGGGCCCCTGCGCATGCGAGAACAGGCCTGGCGCGCTGCGGGCTACTCCGCCAGGATGCGCAGGTTGCGCGGGGCCGACGGGGCCGACGTGGACGGCGCCGCCGGGGGCACCGGCGGGGGCGGCAGTTCCGGGATCGGCTCCCTGGCCACCACGCTCACGCGCGTCCCGACCGCCGCATTCACCCCGACATAGATGGTGCCCTGTGCGCTCGACGTGAAGCGGTTCGTCTGTCCCGCCACGGCCACGTCGTACTGCAGGTTGGGCGCGAGGTCGGTGAGCAGCACGCGGTAGCTGCCCGCCTGGTCGATGGTGAAGTCGCCACTGGCGATGCCCCGCTCCTGATCGCCGTTGTACTCCACGGCCGCCGTCGTGGCGAAGACCGCAATGCGGTCGCCCACCCGCACACCCCGGTAGTTCTGACCAGACACGTAGCCCGTCGAGGACTTCGCGTTGGCCAGGCCGCCCGCCTCGAACACGTTGAGAAAGTCGGTCTGGAGCGCGGACGCGGTGGGGATGATTTCCACCCGATACTGGCCCACGTACTGCGCCTCGGCCAGCCCGTAGTTGTTCCGATCGGGATTCGGGAACCCGTAGGGGTTCTCGAACTCATGACTGGGCTCGGTCGGGTCCGTCTTGTTCACCGGCTTCGACCACTCGCCAAGGGAATTCGGGCCTCCCACCAGCACGACGTTGCGGCTCGCCGGCAGGAGGGGCGTAACCCACAGCCGTCCGCTCGACCCGTCTTCGTTGTTCACCATGCTGATATCGGCGTTACCCGAGCCGGTGTAGGTGGTCTTGCCCTCGCCGCTGCCGCCGCGCACCGGCTGATTCGGCAGGGCGGTGCCCCCGATCGTCGGGCGTCGCGACGGATGGAAGAGGAAGCGCTTCTCGAACTCCGTGCCCGTGGTCTCGGTGCGATCGAACACCACGATCCGGTCGGTCTGGCCGGCCGCCGCGGGCCTGAAATAGACGAAGTGGCGGGTGAACCGGGCCACCTTCGACGTGTTCACGCGATCGATGTTGTAGGGCCCGTTGTAGACACGGGTGGCGTCGGAGAGGACGTAATCGAAGTCGCGCGCCTGGTCTCCAGGCTGGAAGAGCTGGACCCGCTTCATCCCGCCGACGTCCCACTGGGAACCCGGCTGCAGGTAGTCGGTGCTGAGTGCCGCGTCGAATGCCTGCCTGTGCCCGCCCATGTCCCAGTTGGACGAGTAGCTCAAGTCCTCGTTCATGTCCACGAACAGCATGGTGTTACCGGACCAGGCCGTGTGGTGGTAGTGCTGGTGACCGGCGGTCCCGGCCGTGATGACGAGCGGGCCGCCACGGTCGATCGTGAAACTCGGGTTGGCCGGCTGCCAGTAGGCGGTCGGGCGGGCCCACCGGGCGGCCGACAGGCCGACGAACGTATCGCCGGCATCCACCCAGTTGGCGGTCCACTTCGTGCGCATGTACAGGTCGCCGTAGCTCTCGAAGTGCTTGCTGAGCGGGATTCCGGCTTCAGACGGTGACTTCGCCTGCACCTTCTCGCCGAAGATGAAGTGACCGAACAGGTAGAACCGGTTGGCACTGTTGGTGGAGAGCGTGATCGAGCCGTTCGTGTCCAGCAGCCACTGCGCCAGCCCCGCCATGTTGTTGTCGATGCCCTTGTAGAGCCGCAGGGCAGACAGCAAATGCAGGAGGCCGGAGTACGACCCGAAGACCGGCATGTCGTCGGTGCTGTGCGTCCGCCACAGCTTCCCGCCGCCCTGCGGCAGCAGGAGCGCCGCAATCCACTGCGGGTAGTAGCGGTAGACGGTGGCATCGCCAAACACCTCGGCGCGCGACAGCCCGAACGCCGTGCGTCTGGCTTCGAGCGCCCGCAGGCCGGCGAACGTGGCATCGCGGGTCGAGTAGCCGACGCCCTGGCTCCAGCCGCCATCGTCGCCGGCCACGAAGCTGTTCGCGGTCTCGAGGCTGGTGCCATCGCCGTGGATGAAGCGCACGAAGTCGTTCATGCGACGGGCCGCCTCGACGTTGCCCGCGTTGACCTCACCGGCGCCCGTGAACTCACCGTAGAAGGCCAGCCCCGAGGTGGTCCAGCGCTCCCGGCGGTACATGGGCTGGTCGTCCCAGGGATTGTCGTCCTCCTTGGGCGCCACCATGGCGATCATGTCGGCAACGACGAACTCGCGCTCGACGGGTGTGAGGATGTCGTAGATCCAGTCGTAGGTCACGGGGATGATGTGACTGTCGATATCGCCGGCCGCGGCCTGCATGAGGATCTGCTTGGCGATCTGGCCGTACTGCGCCTTCGTGTACGCGGGCGCCGCACCCGCCACCGTGGACGGATCCACCTGGTAGAGGAACGCGAAGTTGAGCGCGTACATGAAGTTGTCCGCGTTGCGCCAGCCCGCTGAATCCGCGACGACAGTGGCCGCTGCTTCGTCCATCAACTGGACGAACCGCTGGAACTCGGTGGCGAAGTCGCCGGCGAGCTTCGCCCGCATGGCCGGCAGGGTCGCGGGTGTCAGGTAGATTCGCGGGTGCACGCCCATCGCCAGTGGAGACCCCGGGGGCGGGGTGTCAGACGTGAGCGCGGTGCCGCGACTCCCGAACATCACCACGGCCACCGCCACGACTGCGAACGCCAACGAAATACGTCTCGCTCGATTCATCGGTACTCAATCCCTCGCTTGCTGGAATCCGTCGGGCCGCTGCCCGTGCCAAGCTCTGCCCGCATGTCCAAGAACCGGGCCATGCACGAAGCTTCTGCGATTGCACGGGTGTTCCCGTGCGCACGGGAATTCAGGGCCTGGACGATCACAGTTTCGGTGGATGACGGCCGGAATCGTAGGGCCTGGGCACAGGGGCTTCGCCGAGGCTCCGGCATCCAGGACGGCGCGGCAATCGGCCCTGATCACCACGCTGACGCGGGCGGTAGGAATTACACCCTGCGGAGGGCGTCAGCCTGGCGTGCCGGACTCGAGGGCGGGAGCCTGCGACGCCAGGTACATCTGGAACAGCCGGTGCCGCTTCACCGCCTTCGGCGCCAGATCCCGCGCCATTTCGTACACGAGCGCCCGCAGGGGCGGGATGGGCGCGAACAGCATGAACGCGGCATAGGCCAGGACCGCGGCCACCCCCTGGCAGCCCAGGAGCAGCCAGGGCGAGGGCGCGGGGCGAAGGACCTCCACGCCAGCCTGGGTGGCGAACACGGCTCCCACGCAGGCGCCTGCGCAGACGAGGGCCGGTGCGAGGGGCTGGACGATGTCGGCCCACTCGAGCTGGGTGACGCGCCGCAGCAGCAGGTGCATCAGCACGGACATCATGGCCGTGGCGAAGAGCACACCGCCCGCGGCGCCCACCGCGCCCCATTGGCGCAAGGCGATGAGGCTGGCCACGATGAGCGCGGCGTAGCCCGCCTGGCGCCATACCTCGGACCAGATGCGCCCGGCGGCCTGGGTCGCCGAGCTGGCGTACGTGTTCAGGAGCTTGAGCACCGCGGACACGCACAGCAACTGAAAGGGTGCCGCCGCCGGCAGCCAATTGTCACCGAACAGCACGACCATCAGCTGCGGCGCCGTGGCGGCGAGCACCGCGAACACGGGCACGCCCAGGAGTGACGTAGAGAGGATCACTTTTCGGTACGCGCGCCTGAAGCGCTGCGGCTCCTCGTTGATCACCGAGAAGATGCGGAACATCACGTTGGGCCCGGCGTTGTTCATGCGGGTCAGGAAGCGGTTCATGGTGCTGAACGCCTTGTCGTACAGGCCCAGGGTGACCATGCCGAACAGCCGCCCGATGACGAGGTTGTCGATATTGCTGGCCAGGTAGTCCAGGAGCCGCTTGGCGAACATGCCCAGGCCGAACGACAGGACGTCGTAGATCGCCGCCTTCGAGAACCGCAGCGACGGACGCCAGCGCGAGTAGTAGAGGCGGCAGCCGGTCTGCACGGTCACGGCCCCGAGGCGCGCGTACACCATGCTCATGTAGCTGAACCCGTTCCACGCCAGGACGACGGTGCCCATCGCGAACGTGAGCCCCTGATACCAGTCGACCTTCGCCGCTTCCTTGAAGCGGAGGTTCCGCACCAGGATGCCCGACGACACGCTGCCGAAGGGCACGATCAGGAAGCTGATGGCGGCAATGGGCAGGATCTGGCCCGTTTCTGGCTGGTCGTAGAAGGCCGCCACGGCCGGCGCCAGCGCCGTGAGCGCCCCGAACGTGAGGACCCCCACCGTCAAGTTGATGACGAACACCGACGAGAGGTGGATCGGCTCGATCACCTTGGCGCGCACGATGGCCGCGTTGAACCCGAGCTCAGAAAGGCGCCCGGCGAGCTGGGTGAAGAAGAGTGCGGCCACCGCGATGCCAAACTCGCGCGGCGTGAGCAGGCGCCCGAGGATCATGGACGACGGGAACATCACCAGCTCGGTCACACCTTCACGCACGAACGACCAGAGCACGCCCTGTTTGGCGGTCTTGCCGTACGACTTCCGCTGCTCGGGCGACCGCTCGTCCTGACCGCTGCCGGTCGGCCCGTTCGCGCCCCGTGTGTCGGCCCCCTCGGTCAGGACGTCCTCCCCAGGCGCTCGAGGATGGCGCGCTTGGTCTCGGCCCAGCGCCGCTGCTTGGTCTCCCGGAGGGCGGCGGCTCCCACCCGATAGGGCTCGGGGTTGGCCGCCATGGTCCGGATGGCTGCCGCAATCCCTGACGGGGTGTTGTCCACGTGGGCGGCCCCGCCGGCAAAGGCCTCCTTGAGGATGGGCCAATCCGAGACGATGACCGGTGTGCCCTGGTAGATGGCCTCGTAGGCTCCGCGCAGCATGGTGTGGTCCCTGGTCGTCAGCGTCATGACGGCATCGGCACCGGCCAGCAGGCCGCCGTAGGCCGCGACGCTCAGGAAGCCCGTGCGGGTGACGTTGGGCGGCACCCGTCCCTCGAGATCCTTCGGAAAGTGCTTCGGGTTGCCGGTCATCAGGAACCGTACGTCGGGAAGGGCGGCGGCAGCTTCCAGGATGGCGGCTATCGGCTCATCGTAGTTGAACGAGCAGACGACGGCCACGGTGAACGCCGCGGTGCGCGACAGGGGCTCGAGCGCAGAGTACTCGACGGGGACGTCGGGAACGAGCGTCACGTGCCCCCCCCAGGCTCTCACGATGCCCGCGAGGTGCTCGTTGTGCACCAGGTTGGTGGCGGCGCGCCGGCACTGCCAGCGCTGGAGCCACTGCAGGTGGCGCCAGCGTGGATGCAGGAACGCCGCGGTGTGCGTGTCGAGGACCACCCGCGCCCCGTGCCGCCAGGCGTACCAGAAGGCCGGGAGCGCGGCAATGACCGGTGGCGACATGACGAAGACAGCCGAGGGCCGTTCCTGCCGCAGGATGGCGGACGTACGCGCCCACTGCCCGAGGTACTTGAACAGAATCGTGGACGGACGACTCCCCAACTCGGGCAGGTAGACCATGTGGGAGGCCCCACCCAGCTCACGGGCCGTGTGGTCGCTCCGGCTGCACGATTCCGCCCACGACACGTAGGTGATGGCCTGGCCGGCCGCCTGCGCCACGGGGATCCTCAGGAGCCCACAGGGGCGAGTCCCGTGGCCGAGGGCAGCACCGCACCCATCGACGCCCACGGACGCAGCACGTCGCCGAGCGCCGGCAGGCCCACCAGGTCGATCACCGTGTGCTGGCTGCGAAGCAGCCCGGGCAACGCATCGACGCCCGCCACCTTCTTGCCGACGATGACGACGTCCACGGCGTCCAGGGTCTGCTGCAGGTCGTCCGCGATGAGCTGCGCCACATGCGGCAGGTGCTCCTCCACGTAGGCCTTGTTGCGGCCGAACACGTTGCCGATGGTCACGTCGGGGTCGTACACGTGCAGGGGCACGCCCTTGCCGATGAGCCCCTCGGCCAGGCGGACGAAGGGGCTCTCGCGCAGATCGTCGCTTCCGACCTTGAAGCTCAGGCCCAGCAGCGCCACACGCTTCTTCCCCATCTCGAGCACCGTATCCACCACACGCTGGATGTGGTGATCGTTGCTCGGCAGGATGCTGCCGAGGAGCGGCGTCGCCAGGTCGTGCTCCTTCGCCACGTACACCATGGCCCGGAGGTCCTTCGGCAGGCACGAGCCGCCAAACCCGAACCCGGGCCGCAGGTAGCGCGGCGAGATATTCAGTTCGCGGTCCTCGCAGAAGACCGTCATCACGCGCTGGCCGTCGATACCGAGCTGACGGCACACGGCGCCGATCTCGTTGGCGAAGGCCACCTTGATGGCGTGGAAGTTGTTGCTCGCGTACTTCACCATCGAGGCCTCGTCCGGCAGGACGCGGTGCACCGGGGCATCGAGGTGGGCATAGGCCGCCAGCAGCGCGTCGGCGGCCTTCGCATCCGAGGAGCCGACAACGGTGAAGGGCGGCCGCTCGAAGTCGCGGATGGCACTGCCCTCGCGCAGGAACTCGGGATTGACGCAGACGCCCAGGGTGTCGCCCACCCGCCGGCCACTGGCCTTCTCGAGCAGCGGCACGAGGGTGCCGGCCAGCACGCCGGGGAGCAGGGTGCTGCGGACCGCCACGACGTGGTACGCGGACGTGGTGGCGAGCGCCTGGCCGATCTTCTCGATGACGCGCTCGAGGAAGCCGGACTCGAGGCTGCCGTTGCGCCGGCTCGGCGTGCCGACGCAGATGAGCGAGAGTGCGCACTCGCCCACGGCCGCGGCCGTGTCGTCGGTCACCCGGATGCGCTTCTCGGCCACCATGCGTCCGAGGAGTTCGTCGAGCCCCGGTTCGCGGATGGGCGAGCGCCCCTGCCCGACGAGGTCCAGCTTGTGCCGGTCCACGTCCACGCCCACGACGTCGTGCCCTGCTGCGGCCAGGCAGGCCGCCGACACCGAGCCCACGTAGCCGAGCCCAAAGATCGCAATCTTCATCGTTCCCCCACTCACACGTCCGGCGCCGCCTGATGGCGGCGCTCGTCAGCGCACGCTCGCGCTGGCTTCCCGACCGCGCCGGACCGGCGGCTGCGCCCCCCCGGCCACCGGCAGGCCCGCCAGCTCCCGGTACAGGGTCTCGTAACGGCGAATCATGCCGTCGAGCCCGAACTCGGTCACGGCCCGTTCGCGCCCCGCCTGGCTCATCGACGCCCGCAGTGCCGGAGACGCCACGACGCGCACCAGGGCATCGGCCAGCTCCCGGGACGACCGGCGCGGGACGAGCAGCCCCGTCACGCCGTCCACTACCAGTTCATCGGCACCGCCCACCCGTGTCGCCACCACCGGAAGCCCTGCGGCCATGGCCTCGAGAATCGTGTTCGACAGGCCCTCGGATTCCGAGGACAGGGTGAACACATCCGAGGCGGCGAACACGACCTCGACGTCCGGCCGGTGCCCCAGCATGCGGAGCGCCGGCATCAGCCCGAGCGCTGCCGCCTGCGCTTCGATGTCCGCGCGCAGCGGACCATCGCCCGCAATCACGAGCGTGATGGGCGCGCCCTCCTGGCGGGCCCGCGCCACGGCGCCGAGCAGGTTCGGGTGATCCTTCACGGGCACGAGGCGTCCCACGGTCGTGACCACGGTCTCGTCTGGCGACAGGCCCAGCGCGCTCCGGGCCTGCCCGCGCTCGACGCGCCCGAAGCGGGCCAGATCCACGCCGTTCCTGAGCACACGGATGCGCTCGAGCGGAAAGGCCGTCTCGGCGGCAATCCGCTCGGCCAGGCGGGACGAAACCGATAACACCCGGTCGGCGGCGGCCCATCCCTGGCGTTGGAACCAGCGCTGGTGCGGCTTGAGCTGCAGCGTACCGTGTTCGCCATGGACGACGAACGGGACGCGCGCCAGGCGCGCCGCCACGAGCCCTTCGAGCAGCGTGCCCCAGGCGTGGGTATGCACGACGTCCGGGCGCTCACGCCGGAACAGGCGGAAGAGATCCCACACGAGGCCGGGATCGTTGCCGCTCCGGCGCTGCATCTCGAACACCTGGACGTGGCCCGACACCATGGGCTTGAGCGCGCCGTCCGGTTTCGTGCTGCAGATGGCGCTACGCACACTTGCCGGGTCGAGGCCGTTCACGAGCTTCACGACGCCGAACTCCATGCCCCCGGGCTGAAGCGAATACACGACGTGCATGACCCGCACGGGGGCGTCGGCACCGCTCACCGGCGGACCCTGCTCATGCGTACTCCCTGGTCCACTCGGCATCGGCTTCGTAGCCCAGTCGAACGAGCAGCGCCGGTAGCTCTGGCATCTCGTGGAGCAGCTGCTGAATCCGCTCGCGATACTTCGGCTCGCGCCAGCGATCCAGTGAACTGGTGTCGAAGCTCCGGACGCCGTTGAGGGCCTTGGTCTCGAATCCCTCGGGTACCGCGTCGAGGAACTTGTCGAACGGCACGTCGGGCGCCCGCCCGATGAACGTCGAGAGGTGCTCCTGCACCGACAGGGGATCCTTCACCAGATCCGCGAACTCGACGACCAGCGTGTCGAGGCCCTGACTCACGTACTCGAAGTGCGTGAACCACTCGCGCCACACCTCGGACGACATGACGTAGCCGTCGGGTCCACGGGTCGTGTTCGCGAGCGCCCGGCCGCTGTACCGGGACGTGAGCACCGCGCGCGGGTCGCGGGTGGTCAGCACGAACCTGGGCTGCGCGTGCAGCCCACGATAGAAGGCGCGGATGTCGTCCACGAGGAAGAGATCCGACGGCTTCTTCGTGATCATCAGGGAATGGGTGCGCCGGAGTTCACGGGCTGCGTTGACGCCGGACTTCTCTTCACGGTAGCTGCGCACACCCTGGTAGCAGGATTCGACGATGAGTTGGAGCAGCGTGGACCCGGAGCGCGGAAATCCGCAGATGACGACGTGCGTATCGAGCCGCGGCACGCCCGCCAGCCCGGAATCAAGGGTCCTCAGGATGGCTCGCTTCACGAACGTGCGCAGGGCCCCGCCTGGGCGGTCCGGCTTGAAATCGAAGAACGTCGGCTTGGGCGGGCGCGCCCTGGCGGTCTGGCCGGTGGCGGCGGGCCGCAGATCCTGTGTCGTTGACATGTCTGATGCGGGTCGTCCCTACGGGTTATCGGCACCCTGACGCCGCCGCTGTGGCTGAGCCAGCCGAGCGGACGGCGGCAGATTCCCGACGCTGGTTGGAACCCTCCGTGAGCAAAGTGTTCGCCAAAGAGCGGCCGCTGTGAGGCGGCCCTGCAGGGGCGCTCCGGACATCGCTCGCAAGGGCCACCGCAAAGTCGGGCGAAGGATTACCAGAAAGTCTTCCAGAAAAGAGATTTCAAGGGAAGCCACGTGCAATCTGGTGCCTACATCGGGAACACGATCCACACGAGCGCCAGCGTAATCGCCATGCACAGCAGATCCAGCGGCACGCCCAGACGCAGGTAGTCCGAGAACCGGTACCCCCCAGGCCCATAGACCATGAGGTGCGTCTGGTAGCCGAGCGGCGTCGCGAACCCGGCGGACGCGGCGATGGCAATGACCACCGCAAACGGCATCAGGTTGACGCCCAGGCTGGTCGCCGTGGCGTGGGCGACGGGAAACGCCAGGGCCGCGGCAGCGTTGTTGGTCAGGGTCTCGGTGAAGATCAGCGTCATCAGGTACACGCCGCCCAGCACACCGACTGGTCCCAGGGGCTCGAAGACGCCGATGATCCCGTCGGCGGCCACCCCAGCCAGGCCAGAGCTTTCGATGGCGCGCCCCAGAACCAGTGCACCGCCAATCGTCACCAGCGTGGCCCAGTCGATGCTGCGGCGCGCCTGGTCGGCCGACAGGCACCCGGTCAGGCCCATCAGCCCGGCCGCCACGAGTGCCGCATGGAAGATGCTCACGCCCGTGACCTGCTCGGCCGAGGCGACCAGCACCATCACGATCATGATGCCGAGCGCCAGCCATGCCCTGTCGTGGCGCAGCGGGCGGGAATCGGGCACACCCGACACCAGGAAGAAGTCGCGGCTGTTGCGCTGCTGACGGAGGAAGCGGCGGCTCGTTTCGAGCAGCAGCGTGTCACCCGCCTTCAGCACGATGTCGCCAATCCGGTTGTCCACCCGCTCGCCATTGCGGTGCACCGCCACGACGACCGCCTCGTAGCGCGTCCGGAACTGGCCGTCGCGGATGCTGGCGCCGATGAGCGGGCACGTGGGACTCACCACGGCCTCGGCGAGAAACCGCGCGTGCGGCGGATCCGGGAGCTGTCCGGTCTGAGACGCGGCGGTTTCGAGGCCCCGCATCTTGAGCAGATCGACCATCGACTCGACGTTCCCGACGAAGGTGAGCTGGTCACCCCCTTTGAGGCGCTCGTCCGGCGGCACGGGCACGCGCCGCAAGCCTCCCCGTTCGATGGCCGCCAGGTAGGCACCCGGCAGGTGCCGGAGGCCAGCGCCTTCGATGGTGAGCCCGTCGATGGCACTCTCGGCCTTGACCGTCATTTCGAGCGTGTACTCGCGCGGGTTCTCGTGCCGCGGAGGGGCCTGGCGCCGCGACGGCAGGAGCCGCGGCGACACCAGTACGATGAACGCCACGCCCACGATCGCCAGCGGCAGGCCGATGGGCGTGAACGTGAACATCGTGAAGGTCTGCACGGTGGGGTCGGTGCGCTGGGCCTCGATCAGCAGGCCCTGCACCACCAGGTTGGTGCTCGTGCCGATGAGGGTGCACAGCCCCCCGAGCACCGCCGCGTAACTCAGTGGAATGAACAGTTTCGACGGGCTCAGGCCGGATCGCTTGCACCAGTCGTTGACCAGCGGCATGAACATGGCCACGACCGGCGTGTTGTTCAGGAACCCGCTGATGCCGGCTACGGGCAGCATGAGCCGGAGCTGGGCGCTCTGCACGGAGGACGGACGGCCGAGGATGCGGTCGGTGAGGAGCCCGAGCGCGCCTGTCTCCGTAAGGCCGGCCGCGACGACGAACAGCACGCCGACGGTGAGCAGGCCCTCGTTACCGAAAATGGCAGCCGCCTGCGTCGGCGAGGGAAAGCGGTCGGATGCCAGACCCAGCGTCATGATGGCGGCCACGGCGGCCATGAGGATGACATCTGGCCCGGCGAGGTTCCTGACCAGCGCGTACAGGACCAGGACGACGACGGCGAGCGCGGCCCAGGCTTCCCAGTTCATTGAACGTCAACAGTATGCATGTGATTGCGCGTGCGTGCCGCTGCGGCTGGAGCGGATGCGGCGCCCATGAAGTCAACGATTTAGAGGACTTCTATTCCTCGATTCCAGGGACAAGGCCGGGCCTGGACGACTGGAAGGTGCGTACCCTGTATCGGCGGATGGTGCACCGTTTGCACCGCGGTCGACCGACAACAGTACCATCAGCTGTTCGAACCGCCACGACATCCCAAGGAGCCCACTCGTGATCGACCTGCACATGCACACCACCGCGTCCGACGGCCGCCACTCGCCCGAGGAGCTCGTCGAGCGCGTCCGCCAGGCGGGCATCACGACGATGAGCGTCACCGATCACGACACGATGGCGGCCATCGCCCGTACCACGGAGGCGGCTCGCCCGTATGGAATCACCGTGGTGCCCGGCATCGAGATCACCTCGGTCCACGCGGGCAAGGACGTACACGTGCTGGCCTACTACCTGCCCCCGACGGCTCCCGGCCTCGAGGCCCTGCTGTCGGGCCAACGTCAGCTCCGGCTCGACCGCGCCATGCTGATCGCCGAGCGCCTGAAGACCATGGGCGCCCCCATCGACGAGGCGGAACTGGTCGCGGCGGCGACGGCGCCGGGCGGCAAGGCCATCGCCCGCCCGCAGATCGCCCAGCTGCTCATCGCGGCCGGTCACGTGGCGTCGGTGCCCGAGGCCTTCGACCGGTACCTGGGCGAGGACAGCCCCGCCTACGTCCCCCATACCGGCGCCACGCCAGCGGAAGTCGTGGAGCTGGTGACCAGGGGCGGCGGTGCCGCATCGCTCGCCCATCCCGGCTACCGGCAGCGTGACGAGATCATCCCCGGCCTGGTCGAGGCCGGACTCACGGCCATCGAAGCGTTCCATAGCTCGCACGACGACACCCTGCAGGCGCACTACCTCCAGATGGCCGCGGACTTGGGCGTCGCCGTCACCGGCGGCTCCGACTTCCACGGCGAAGGCACGCGGCGCTCGGAGTTCTTCGGCGTGCTGGGCCTGCCGCAGGAGCACTTCGACCGGTTCGTGGAGCGGGCGCAGGCCGCCGGCGTCGCCGCGCGCTGACCTCATAGCCGTCGCAGTTCGGCGTCCCACACCGGATCGGGCCGCCGGCGCGACGACGCGGGAAAACGGTCGCGCCAGGGCGTTCATTCGCCCCCTGGCGCGCCGTTTCAATACTGACGCCCTCGCGTCGTGCGCACGTCGGCCCGATCCGGTGTGGAACGCCGAGCCGCACCTCGTCACAGGATTTCCAACGCGCGGCGCTGCCAGAGCAATCGCTCTGAGCTGAGCGGTGCGTTCCCGCGCGTCGCGCCAGAGGCACGGTCTGGGGGGCCACGCCGAGCCGCACGCGGCAATCGGACTGCAGCCCGGGTGGCGACACGTCACGGACGGTCGATGTCGGAGTCGCCCTGCGTGAGGAACCAGTGGTCGCCGCTGCCAACGAGGGCGCGAGCCTCCGGAGACAGGGTGCCGGCATCCACGACCAGGAAGCGTTCGGGCTGGCGAATCGTGAAGCCGGCAGCCCGCAGCACCGCGGTCAGCGACGGGTGCGCGTGCAGGCACAGCAGCGCGTCGGCGCCTCGGGCGGCCGCGGCCTCCACCGCCTGCCGCAGCGCATCGTGCAGCAGCGCATCGTCGGAGAGCGGCGCGACCAGATCGACGATGAACCCGCGGCGGTAGCGGTAGGCCGCATCGGGCTCGCGGAACATCAGCACCACGACGGCCCGCACCTCGTCGCCCTGCACGAGTTCCAGCCGCAGGAACTGCTGCCCGGGCTGGTCCACGTACTTCCAGTTGAGGAAGGACGCGTCGCGGACCACGGCGCACGGGATGTCCCTGGACGCACGCGCCCAGAGCCGGTCGTGCCGCTCATCGAAGCGTGCGACCTCGCGCACCTCGGTGGTGGCCCGCTCGCGCAACATGTCGCGGACGGCGGAGGTGGCGCGCAGTCCGAGACCGGCCGCCCACGCCGCCGGCGCAGGGAGCTTGCCCTTCAGCACACGCTCCGGGCGTATCAGCAGCTGCGCCGTCTGCAGGGGTGTCACCTGTATCCATCCCAGGCGCACCAGGATGTCGCGCATCTGTGCTGTCTGCCCGAGCGACAGCGCGAACGGCAGGTCCTCGCGCGCCTGCACCATCAGGTGCGAGCCCACGGCCTTGTCCCGGTGACTCTCGAGCACCATCGTATCCACGAGCCACGCGGTCTCGCGCACCTCGGCGCCCATCTTGAGCCTGACCGCGATGGCGCCCATGTGCCCCACGATGCGGTCGCCGTCCCGGTACAGCCAGACACGTGGAGCCAGACCCAGGCGTCGGGCGGACGCGACAAATGCCCACTGCCAGCGCGGGACGATGAACTCGGGCTTCCGATGCGGCCAGGCCGCGACCTGGAAGCGTTGCACGTCGCCCTCGACCCCCTCGGTATAGCCTTCGATGCCGCGCCCGACGGCCGCACCCGAAGCCGTCGCCACCCGCCCGGAGGATGCCGCACCTGCCCCGGCAGCGCCGCTCGCCTGGCCGGGATCTGCACCAGCCGATGCTGAGTGGGCCGATGCTGAGTGGGCCGACGCTGTGTGGGCCAATGCTGAGTGGGCCGATGCTGTGCTGGGCGATGCCGTCCCGGCCAACGCCGTGCTGTCCGATGCGGCGTTGGCTGGCACGTCAACGCTACCCGTCGCGCCCGGTGTAGTCAGTTGAGCGACGAGGTGCGCCGTGAGGGCATCGAGCGTCGGATGCTCGAACACGAGGGCAGAGCCGCTGACACCAAAGTGCGTCTTGAGGCGGCCGGCAACCTCTGCCGCGAGCAGCGAGTCCATGCCCATGTCGGTGAACGCCTGGTCGGGTCGCATGGGCTCGGCGGGGTCGAGGCCGAGCGCCTCACCGATCTGCGCACGGAGCACGGTCCGCACCCGCGCATCGGCCTCGGCCGCCGGCAGGTGCGCGAGCGACGACACGCCACCGGGCAGCCCCGCTGCGCTGGATGCGGACGGACTGGCGGCGGAGACATCGGCGACGACGACACTACCTGGGACGACACGGCCTGGGACGGCACTGCCTGGGACGCTCCCGGAGAACGGATCTCCAGCAACCTCCAGGTCGAGATGCCCGAGCAGGTGCGTGGCCAGCTCCGACACCGACGGGTGATCGAAGACCAGGCGTGTGAACGACCCCCCGAGCCGTGCCCGGAGACGGCCTACGAAGTCGGCCATCATCAACGAGTCCATGCCGGCGTCGTAGAAGCTGCGCTCGGGCACCACGTCTTCGGGTCGCTCGAAGCCAAGCGTCGCGGCCACTTCGGCACGGAGGAGTGTCGCGAGCAGCTCCCGGCGTTCGCCTTGCGGTACGGCCGCCAGCCGGCCACGCCACTCCGACGACCCGCTGGGCGGTGCGGGCGCCGCAGGGAGATCCACCACCGCACGTCCCAGTTCGGCGACGAGCGGCCGCTGACGCCGGGCCTCGTAGGCCGCGCGGAACCGCGGCCAGTCGATGTCCACGACCGTGGCGGTGCTGTGCCCCGCCGCCAGGAGACGTCCGAGCAGGTCGAGTGCGACCGCCGGCTCGAGGCCATGGTTGCCGATGCGCTCGAACTGCGCGAGCTGCTCGGTGCCGGCCATGCCGCCACCGCTCCACGGCCCCCAGCTCACCGCGGTGGCCGGCAGCCCCAGGCGGCGGCGCTCGGCGACCAGCCCGTCGAGGAACGCGTTGGCGGCGCCGTAGTGGGCGCGGTGCTGGGCACCCAGCACCGCCGCCACCGACGAGAAGCACACGAACAGGTCGAGCGTGCGCTCGCGGGTCCGCTCGTGCAGCAGCCAGCCGCCGGCCACCTTGGGCGCGAACACCGCGGCGACGTCGGCCGGGGTGATGTCCCGCAGCGGCACGGGCGTGTCCACGCCGGCCGCGTGCACCACCCCGCGCAGCGGTGCGGACGTGGCGTCGATCGCCGCGAACACCCGGTCCACGTCGGCGGCAACGCTCATGTCGGCCTTCGTGACGGTGACCGCAACGCCGGCCCGTACGAGGGCGTCGATGGCGAGATCGGCTTCTGGCGCCGTCACGCCGCGACGGGCCGTCAATACCAGATGCCGGGCACCGTGCGCCACGAGCCACTGCGCCACGTGGAGCCCCAGCGCGCCCGTCCCACCGGTGACCAGGTAGGTGCCGTCGGCCGCACACACCGGCTGGCCGGCGGGCAGTGTGGCGGACGGGCGGAGGCGGGGCACGAGCCGGCGGCCACCGCGCACTGCCACCTGGTCCTCGCCGTCTCCGGTCGTGAGCGCCGCGGTGAGCGCAGCAAGGGCCGACCCGGGAACATCGCCAGACGGCAGGTCCACGATGCCGCCCCACGCGTCGGGGAACTCGAGAACGGCAGACCTCGCCAGGCCCCAGAGCGTCGCCTGCGGTGCCGAGACGCCCCCTGCTTCTTGAGCCGTCTGCGCGCCCGACGCGGGCCTCTGAGACACGCCGCCGCGTGAAGCCTCGACGTCGACCGCACCCTGCGTCACGACCCAGAGGCGCGCACGCGACGCGGTGGAACTGGACACGGTCCGCAGCGTCCGGATCAACGGCACAATCACGTCGCGTTCCAGGTCGGCGAGCGCGGACAAGGACGGCGGTGTGAAGGCGTCGAGCCCCCAGAGGCACACCACGGACGGGATCAGGCTGGCGTCACGTCCGGCGAGATCCGCCAGTGCCGCATCGAGCGCACCCTCATCCCCGGCCTCGACCCACCGCTGCCCGGGTGTGGCGCCGGAGGGCGCCGTACCCCGGTGCACGAAGGTGACCGTATCGCCGCGGGACTCGAGGTCGGTGGCCAGCGCGCGCGCCGTGCCCCGACGGTCCGCAAGCAGGATCCAGTGGGTCGCCTGCGTGGCGACACTCCGGCGCGCCGGCGTCTCCGCCTCCTGCCACACGATGTCGTACGCCGCCGCTTCATGGGCCGGGGTCGTCGCAGCCACGGTCTCGACCACCGTGCGTGCGATCTGCCGAAGCCAGTACGGCTTCGGTGTGAACGCGTAGCCGGGCAGCGTCACGCGGCGTCTGTCGTACGGGCGGTCGAAGCCCGCCCAGTCCACCGGCGCGTCCCACGCGTACAGCTTCGACACGGACCCGAGCAGCGTCTGCCACGCCGGGGTATCGCGGCGCGCCGACGGCAGCCACTGCACGTCGTCGCCACGCGCTTCGAGGCACTGGCGCCCCATCCCGAGCAGCACCGGCTGCGGCCCGATCTCGAGGTAGGTGTCCACCCGCTGGGCATCGAGCACCTGCATGCCGTCGGCGAAGCGGACAGGCGCCATGATCTGCCGCAGCCAGTACTCCGGCCGGGTGACCTCGTCGGTTACGACGGCTGCGTCCACGGAGCTGACGAACGGCACCTGCGGGCGCCGCAACGTCACCCGGCGCACGACGGCCTCGTACTCCGCGAGCATCGGCGCCATGAGCGGCGAGTGGAAGGCGTGGGACACGGTGAGCGCCTTGGTCCGGATGCCCTCGGACTCCAGGCGTGCCGAGATCTCGGCCACGGCCGTGCCGACGCCCGAGATGACCACCTGCGACGGCGCATTCACGGCGGCAATCGCCACGAGCTGTTCGGAACCCGCGATGGCTTCGAGCACACGCGGCTCGGCCGCCATCACCGACGTCATGGTGCCGCCGGGAGGCAAGGCCTGCATCAGGCGCCCGCGCGCCGCGATGAGCGTGAGGCCGTCGTCGAGCGACAGGCCGCCGGCCACGCACATGGCGGCGAACTCCCCGACGCTGTGCCCCATCACGGCATCGGGGACGATGCCCCACGAGGCCCACAGCTCGGCCAACGCGTACTGGAACGCGAAGAGTGCCGGCTGGGTGAAGCCGGTCTGGTTGAGCAGGGCCGCGCGCTCGCTGCCTTCGGGCGCGAAGAGCAGGTCCAGGAGCGGCTCGCCGAGCAGCGTGTCGAAGATGCGGGCGCAGCGGTCCAGCGCGTCCCGGAACACCGGCTGGGTGTCGTAGAGGTCGCGACCCATGCCGGCGTACTGGCTGCCCTGTCCCGTGAACAGAAACGCCACCTTGGGAACGACCCCGCCGCGAGGTTCGCCGCGCACGCATCCTGACGGCGTATCACCCTCGAGTACGCGCCCGAGCGATGCCACCAGCGCGTCCCGATCGGCGGCGACCACCGCCAGACGGTGCTCGAAGGCCCGACGCCCCGTGTTGACCGTGTAGCACACGTCGGCGATCGCATCGGGTGCCGTCGTCAGGAACGTCCGCACGGCGGCCACCTGCCGGTCGAGAGCCGCCTCGGTCCTCGCCGAGAGGGCCAGCACGTGCAAAGGCCGTTCGGGGACGATCGTCACGTCCGAAGCGGACTCGGCCCGGGGTGCCTCTTCGATGATGACGTGGGCATTGGCACCGCCGACGCCGAACGAACTCAGCCCGGCCCGGCGCGGCAGGCTGACCACGTCGGCGCCGCGCAGCGCCGACGGCCGCTCCCAGGGCTCGAGGCTCCGCTGCACGGAGAACGGCACCTGGCCAAACGGAATGTGCGGGCTTGGGGCGTCGGAGGTGATCGAGGGCAGCAGCGTGCCGCGGTGCAGCTGCAGCAGCACCTTGATGAGCCCCACGATGCCCGCGCCGGCCTCGAGATGCCCGATGTTGGGCTTGATCGATCCGATCCGGCAACGGTGTTCGAGCTGCAAGGTGGGATCGTGCGCAGTCGGATCCGCATACGCAATCGTCAACCCGCGCACCTCGATGGGGTCGCCCAGCGCCGTGCCGGTGCCGTGCGTCTCGACGTAGGAGATGCTCCGGGGATCCACCGCTGCGGCGTGGAGGGCATGACTGATGGCTTCGGCCTGTGCCTGCGGATTGGGCGCGGTGAACCCCACCGTCCCGTTGCCCGTGCTGAGGCCGGTGCCCTTGATCACGCCGTAGATGCGGTCGCCCCGCGCGAGCGCGTCGGCCAGCGGACGCAGCACGACGACACCGGCGCCCTCTCCGAGCACGGTGCCATCGGCGTCGGCCCCGAAGGGCTCGCAGCGGCCGCTCGACGACAGGATGCCGAGCCGGCCCAGCGAGCCGAAGCGGTCCGGATCGAGAATCAGGTTGACGCCGCCCACCAGCGCCACGCGGCAGTCGCCGGCTGCCAGCGCCCGGCAGGCCAGGTGCAGCGCCGTGCCGGACGAGGAGCAGGCGGTATCCACGGCCAGACTCGGCCCGCGGAAGCCCAGGACCTGCGACAGCCGGTTGGCAAGGCTGAACCCTTCCCAGCAACGATACGGATTACCCGACTGCTTCGCCCCGAGGTTGGCGAGATAGCCGTAGTCGCCGTACATGACGCCCACGAAGACGCCCGTGGCCGACTCGTGTGCCGCCCCGGCGGCCCCCGCGTCCTCGAGGGCGTTCCACGCCACCTCCAGGAACAGTCGCAGCTGGGGATCCATGTACTCGGCTTCGCGCGGCGACACGCCGAAGAACTCGGCGTCGAAGCGCGCGGCGTCGTCGAGCAGGCCCGCCCAGTGGGGACGCGTGTCCTCGAGCGGGTGCAGGAAGAACGGGCGCGTAGCTGGCACGGGCGCCACCGCCGAGCGGGCGCCGCTCAGCAGATCCCACAACTCGTCGGGCGAGCCGGCGCCGGCGCAGCGGACGTGCATGCCGACCACGGCGACATCCGTGTGGCCCGCGAGCGCCGTACCGCGCGGGATGGCCAGGGCCACCGGGGCGGACTCGCCGCCCTGCCCGGAAAGCCGGGCCACTTCCTTCACGATCTGGCTGACTGTGCGGTGTTCGAACAGGAGCGTGCTGGGCAGCCACGGATACTGCTCGAGCAGCCCGACGGTGATCTCCACGATCTTCAGGGAGTCGCACCCCAGGGCCTCGAGGCGGTCCACGGCCTTCACCGTCTGGATGGGCACGCGCAGCGTGGACGCGAAGGCCTCGTACACCGCGGCGGTGACGTCGCTGTCGGACGCGGGGGCCGATGCCGTGGGGGCCGGCACCGCGGCGGAGGGCACGGCGCCGGGCGGTGCAGCGGAGGACGCCGCAGCGCCGGGCGCGGGCGTTGGCACCCGTCCCGCGATCTCCGCACGGAGCCTCGCCGGGTCCGACAGTTCGGCGGCAGTCCGCATGATGAGCGCTTCGCGCTGCCGGAGCCGCTCTGCGTCGAAGGCGTGCGCGGTCGCCGCCGGGGTGGCGTCATCGACCACGACGGCGCCTGCCTGCGCGGCGGGCTCGAAGCGGAGCGCGGCGAGGGCATCGGCGGGGAACTCGCAGACCAGCTCGCGATCGTCGCCCTGCCGCAACGCCTCGGGGGCGATGGACTCCAGGAACTTCCGGGCCGGCGTATTGCGCTTGGTGGTCTCGACACGCAGGCGCACGGTGCTGGCACCACGCTCCTGCGCCATGCGCCCGAGTTCGGCGGCAATGCGGTGCTCCACGCCGCGCCCGAGCACCCGACAGCTCAGGAGGAAGGTGTCGGTGTCGAGCACCTCCCCGGCATCCTCCGCAATCACGAGCCCCACGAGCCCGTAGTCGCCGAAGCGGTCCTGCACGCGAATGGTCCGCACGGCATGAGTCCCGCCGGCGAGCAGCGTCTGCAGGTCGCTCTCCTCGCGCCGTCGGGTGGTGAAGTTGAACTGGTTGGTGCGCAGGGTCAGCTGCGAGGCCCTGCGCAGGTCGTCGTCCCCAAGCGGGGCGATGTCCACGTTGAGCCCGAGGTTCGCGATGAAGTCGGAGAAGGTGAGTGTCTGCTCGAGCAGCGCCTGGCGGCCGAACTCCTCCCGGTACATCTGTGTCCGCCGCTCATCCTCCTTCGTCGCCCGTACGTCGTCGAGTTCCCACGTGTGCCGGAGCAGCTGCAGCGCGGGCGCGGGCTCGGTGGGCCACTGGAGGGTCAGGACCTCGGGACACCGCGCGCGGACCTCCGCGCACTCGACCGGGTTGTCGTCGAAGAACATGAAGCTGTCGAGCCCGAGGTTCAGCCTGGCCGCCAGCGTCCGCAGGTTGTCCGACTTCTGCTGCCAGTTGATCATCGAGGCCACGACGTGCTCGCGCCTGAGCCCGAAGTCGGCACGCGTGTCGAAGACCGACCAGACGTCGGCCTCCTCGTTCTTGCTGCACAGGCACACGAGCACGCCGCTGCCCGCGAGCCGGACGAGGGTGGCCTGCAGGGCCTGGTGCGCCTCGTCGAACACCACGCCCTCGGGGCCCACCTCACCCACCACGCCGCGCCAGAGGGTGTTGTCGCAGTCCACCACCACGACCTTGCGCCGCGGCGCCATGAGGCGGTAGGCCCGGCGGACGATCACCGTCGCCAGCACGCCGAGGTACTCGTCGCGGTACGGGATGTGGGCGATCTTCTCCCTGAGCGGATCGCTGATGCCGTCCTCGTCCACGGCGTAGCGCTCGTGGAACCCCGTGACGGATGCAACGTCGAGCCCGGGAATGCCGGACAGGGCGGCCGCCAGGTGCTCCTCCACCTGTCGCAGCAGGATGCTCTCCGCCGACGACGCCGACCCGTACGAAGGACAGAATAGAAGCAGAGTTTCGGCGCCGGCTACCGCGCGATGGGCCCGCACGGCCTGTTCGAGGTCGCGCGTCATGTCCTTCAGGTACCCACGCACGAACTCGATGTCGGCGGCTGCCTCCGGCGCGAGCTCGCGCAGCCAGTCGCGCACGCGCAGCAGGACCACGTTGAGGCCGCCGCGCGAGGCGAAGGGGCCGGACGGGTCGAGCAACGCCTGCAGCACCTGTCCGTACGGCGCGACGTCCAGGCCGTCTCCCTGGCCGAGGGTCCGCAGCCAGAAGCGCAGCATCGGCACCAGGGGATCGGTGGTGAAACTGGCCACGAGCCGCAACGGGAAGGCCGGCTGGTCGGACGCGGACAGCTGACTCACGTCCACGTGCGGCAACTGGGGAAACGCGGTCAGGAGGTCGGGCTCGCCGCTTCCCCACTGCGCCACCAGCTGCCTCACGATGTGCACCGCGGCGGTGCCCGTGGGGATGGCGCCGGCGACCCCGGCGGGGGTGTCGTTCCAGCTCGTCTGGAGCCGCGGCGGCCTGGCCACGAGGGCATGGACGCGCGAGGCTTCGCGCTGCGCGGTACGTACGAGCCCTTCCCCGGCCTGCTTGAGGGCCACGTAGTGCCCGAAGCCTGCGGGCGGGTCGCCGACGAACGACGACGACACGTACACGACGGCACCGGCCGTCGCGGCAAGCGTCTCGAGGGCAGCCGCCAGGGGGGCACGGACCAGCCGCAGGTTGTCGCGGACGTAGGCCTCGTGGCGCTCGGCCGAGTCCGCTCCGATGCGCAGGACCGAGGGCGCGCCACACGCGTTGAGCACCAGCACGTCGAGCCGTCCGTGCCGGGCGCGTATGGTCTCGATCGCGTGCTGGCACCAGGCGGGATCGCCCGCATCGCCTTCGAGGCACTCCACGCGGCGCCCCACCGCCTCGAGCCGCCGCACCAGCGCGTCGGCGCCGCTCGCCCCCCGGGCACTGACGTACACGTGCGACCCGGACACCGCCAGGGCCGCTGCGATGTCGGCACCCAGCCCGCGGCTGCCGCCGACGACGAGGGCCACCGTGCCGTCGAGGCGCTCGGCAGACTCGGCGAGGTGCACGGCCAGCTCACGGACATCGGTTGTCACCGTGCCGAAGGGCACGTAGCTGCGAAGCACGGCGGCCGCCACCGGCGCGCCGTCGGGCGTCGCGACGTCGATGCGGGTATCGAGAATGCGAAAGTGCTGGTCGAACCGGGTGGACCGCACGCGATACCAGAGTTCGGGCGCGTGCGCGCGGGGGCCGGTCAGGCGCAGCGTCGCGCGGGTGAAGAGCGACCGGAGGCCGGGCAGTTCCATGCCCACCACGTAGCTGCAGAGGGCCAGCACCTGGACGTCGCGCGGACCCAGCAGCGTCCCGAGATAGGCGTCTGGTGCCTCGCTCGTGCGGTAGCGCCCCACGACGTCCACGCCCTGCGCGAGTTCTGCCGTCGTGCGGGTGGCCGGCTCGGTCCGCAGTGACACGGTGGGGCTGTCGCCCGCCGCCGCCAGGGCTTGGGCCCAGGTGACATCCGGCTCGGGGGCGCCGGTCCCCTGAGGATCGTCTGACGCGTCCAGGGTCAGGACGATGCCGTCGGCAGAGCGCCCGACGAGCGATGTGCGGCCCGGCGCGACCGTGCGCACCACGCTCCAGTCCGTGCCGGGAGGTACCGCGCCCCGAAACTCGATCTGCAGAGCGGCGACCGCGCCCGGAGACGCGCCAGCCGCTCCCAACCTGACGGGCTCGGCCGATGCGGATCCGGCGCCTGCGTCTGGCGACGCCCCCGCGCCTGGTGACTCCGCGCGGTCCTGCGCATCCGCCGCTCCGCCGTCGTCGGCGCACGCGGCAATGACCGACAACATGCCGTGCGCGATGCGGTGCCCGAAGTGGGTGTCCCGGGCAAACGCCTCGTCGACGTGGAGTGGATTGCGATCGCTCGACCAGTCGGCGAACCGGAGGATGTCTTCTGCGGAAAATCGCATGCGTTACCGAAGCGGAACCTGAATCAGTCGGGTCACGGCACCGTGCCGAACGCGAACCCGGCGGCCACGGCCAGGGACGGGGACCGGACAGCGCTGGAGGTGCCGTCAGGCGTCTCCGTCAGCGGGGCGCGTGCCGCCGGCACGAAGACCCCGGTGTGGATCCAGCGCTCACCCACCTGGAAGCGCCCGCCGACAATGGAATCGGCCGGCACCTCGCGCGACAACGTCTGCACCACCCGGGCCCGGAACGTCCGGGTTCCGGCATCCACACCCACGATGCGGACGTCGTGATAGTCGAACGTCCGTCCCACGAGTGGATGCAGGCACTTGAAGATGGCTTCCTTCGCAGAGAACACCAGTGTCAGTGCCTGAAACCGGTCGAGCCCCGCGTCCCGCGCGTAGGCGAGCTCGGACGGCCAGGAGACAACGGTGGCGACCGCGCGGGCCTGTTCCGGCGACATGATGCACTCCGAGTCGATACCCACGCTCCGGATAGTGGCGGTGCGCGCGACGGCCGCGGACACGAAGCCGTCGGTATGGGTGATCGACCCCGACACGCCGACCGGCCAGAGCGGCGCGCCCGAAGCCGAGCGCGCCAAGGTGCCCACGGGCTGCTCGGGATCGAGCAACTGCAGCGCACGCAGCGCACAGTACCGGCCGGCCCGGAAGTGCAACTGGCGCACGGGCACGGCGCGCTGCAGCTCGGGCGGGAGCGCAATGGCCCCCAGGTCGCCGTCCTGCGACGGATCGGCCACCGCGAGCCGCAGACTGACCTGTCGTACGGCACCCGGCACCACGTCGGGATTGGCTGCAATCCACGGACGCGCCGCTTCGCCGCTCACGACCGCCCCACCTGATGGACTCAACGATTCATTCTGCATCATCGGCACGACACGACCGAAACATCTCTCGACGATGGCGGCCGCGGCCTCCCAGAACCATGGGGAGCAAGCCCGCGACCATGTCGGCGAGGGCCGCGCGTCTGGCTAAGTGGCTGACGGGTTTCGTATAACGACCCTGTGTCTCACGATACTGCACGGGACGCGCAACCCCGTTGGTTCGGGGAGTCGGGAACAAGTTCCTCTCGGCGGAAGACTACCGGGCGCATGGGTGCCGTGGATCGGCCACGCGACCGGCGGAGCGCGCGGCCCCACCGCTCAGCTTGACGGTCCCGGGGCGACCTGCGACGCTACCGCCGACTCGATGCGCGGGGCCCCCCAGGCCGCCATTCGCATGGCACGTTTCAGGAGGTTGAGCCCCGATGCATCCGCGATTGCTCGCAGTCCTCGTCGTACTCTGCCTGGCGCCCCCAGGCATCGCCCAGGCCACCGAGTGGTTCGTGGCAGCCGGCGGCACCGGTTCCGGTACCAGCGCGAGTCCTTTCGGCCGCATCCAGGACGGCCTGGCAGCCGCCAGGCCCGGTGACACCATTACGGTTGGCGCGGGTCTCTATGCCGAGAGCCTCCGCACCGTGAGGAGCGGGTCGGCGTCGGCGCCCATCCGCCTGCAGGCGTCAGGCGTCCGTGGCGACGTGGTGGTGTCGGTGCCAGGACGGGTCCTGCGGGTGGACCATGCCTGGGTGGTCGTGGAGGGGTTCGTCCTCGACGGGCAGTACGGCACCGCGGACACGGTAGACGTCAACGGCGGCGCGGACCACCTGGTGCTGCGCAACCTCGAGATCCGACGCTCGTCGCGCGATCTGGTGGACATGGCTGGGCCGGCCGACGTCCTGATCGAAGACTGCCTCATCCATCACGCGCTCAACGCCGCCGGGGGACGCACCGATGCCCACGGCATTGCCGCGGGACCGGTGTCGGATCTCACCATCCGCAACACGGAGATCCACACGTTCTCGGGCGACGGGCTGCAGGTGGACCCGGGGCGGACGGCTCCGGGCTGGGCCCGGGTAACCGTGGAGGGCTCGCGCATCTGGCTCGGCCCGCTGCCGGCGGCCGAGAACGGCTTCCCCGCCGGCACCGTACCGGGCGAGAACGCCATTGATACCAAGGCGAGCCCCAGCCTGCCTCGCGCCACGCTGGTCGTCCGCGACACCTCGGCGTGGGGATTCAGGAACGGGCTGATCGCCAACATGGCGGCCTTCAACATCAAGGAGCACGTGGCGGCCACCCTCGACCGCGTGACGGTGTTCGACTCCGAGATTGCCTTCCGCCTGCGCGGCCCGGGCAGCGGCACGGCGGGCGCCCAGGTCACCGTGCAGAACGCCGTCGTGTACGAGTCCGCGACGGCGTTCCGGTACGAGGACGACATCGAGCTGCTGCGGGTCTGGAACACGACCATCGGCGGGGGCGTCGGGCGTCCCTTCAGGGCCGCGTCCTCGAACAGCGCCGGGCTCGACGTGCAGAACCTGCTCGTCCTCGGTCCCCGGCCGCCAGAGGCATCGCACGCGTCGAACCTGGGCGTCAGTGCCGATGCGTTCGTGGATGCCGGCGCCCACGACTACACGTTGTCGCCCACCTCGCTCGCCACCGACGCCGGCGTCGGCCTTCCGGGCGTGACGGTGGACCGGGTGGGCACCAGCCGTCCGCAGGGCCGCGCGAACGACGTCGGAGCCTACGAGCGTCCAGCCACGCAGGTCGGCGAGGTCGTCATCCACGCGTGGCGAGCCGCGGCCGTCGCCGGCAACTGGCGGCTCGAGGCCGACCCGTCGGCGGCCGGTGGCGCGATGCTCCGGCTGCCCGACGCGGGGCGCTCGTCCGGAGTGCAGGCGCTGCCGCAGGACTTCTTCGACGTGTTCGTGCCGGTGGAATCGGGGCGGACGTATCGGCTCTGGCTGCGGGGGCGGGCGGACGGCGACCGTACGAGCAACGACTCGGTGTACGTGCAGTTCTCGGGCGCCGTCAACGCCAAGGGCAAGCCCGTGTACCGCATCGGTACGACGTCGGCCGGCCGCATCGTCCTCGAAGACTGTGCCGGCTGTGGCCTGTCGGGCTGGGGATGGCAGGACACGGCCTCGGGCATCGGCGCGCTCGGCCCGCTGCTTCGCTTCGACACCTCGGGGCTCCAGACGATCCGCATCCAGATGCGCGAGGACGGGCTGGCCGTCGATCAGATCGTACTGTCGCCGGAGCGCTATCTCGTGACGCCGCCGGGAGTGCCGCGCGACGACGACACGCGGCTGCCCGAGTCGTGATGGGCAGCACCGCTGCTGACCCCGACATCCGGGGCACCGCCGGAACGGCGCATGTCAGTCGCCGACGGGCCGCCTGAAGAGGTTGCTCGGGTTCGTCACGTTGCCGAGGACCACCACGTTGCGCACGTAGGCGACGAGGGGACCGCCGCTCCGACGCTGGCTGCTGTTGAACTCCAGCCAGAGATTGGTCACGCCACCGGCACTGCGCATCTCCACCCGATCGAGCAGCTGCACGGGCGCGCGGTTCTCGTCGGCAATCCACAGCGACACCCGATCCCAGGTACCCGCGTCGAACTCGACGAGCACCCAGTACCGGGTCCATGTCGCAGGCGCCACGGTGAACTCACCCCGCATCGGCTCGAGGCGATCGTCGGACCCCAGGCGAGTCGCCGGGCCGAGCACGGCGTACGGCCGTGCGTCCACGAGGCAGATCCCGCCCACCGCCTCCGAGTACCGCGAGCGCACCTCGAGCCAGCGCTGCGACGTATCGAGGGGACTGGCGATCTGAAACGTCTTGTGGTTGCGCATCCCGCCGAGATCCGACTGGAACTCAGGCCCCCACCACGCATCCCAGGTGATCAGGGCGGATCCCACACTGGCATTGATGGGCAGACGGACCTGCCGGGCAATGGACGCGCGGTCCGCCTCGATCGTGACCTTCGCGGCATCCTGCTTGCGCGGATACGCGTCGCCTTGCGGGTTGTAGGTGATATCCGGCGAAGGCGGCTGGCCGAAGACGAACTGATCCAGTTGCACCTGGTCCCGCAGGCTGTACGCGTACAACCGATCTGGGCGTGCCGAGACCTGCTCGAAATAGTCGTGCGGCGCCTCGCGCACGAGGGAGGGCGCCGATGGACCGCCGCCACAGGCGCCCGCGAGCGCCAGCACGCACAGGGTCAGGACGCGGCTGCAGAGCTCGCGCAGCAGAGACGAAGGGATCGAGCGGGCAGTGGACACCGCCGGCGATGATACACCGGTGTCACAGGCGGGCAGGCGCTGCCGCGGTGCCTCAGAACGACCACACGTCATAGCGGGCGGCGTAGTAGACGATGGCGGCCCATTCATAGCGCACGTACCAGCGGTTGTAGGCGCTGCCCCACCAGCGCGACGGCGTGGACGCCGACGTGGCCGAGGCGGGCAGAATGCCGACCTCCACACCGATGGGGTCCAGTTCGTGCCGGAACGTCGCCAGCGATCGGCGCGTGTGGTAGGGCGAGGTGACCACCATCACGCGGTGCACATCGCGGTGCCGGAGAAAAGCCGCGACCGCCACGGCTTCGCCGTGCGTCCCCCCGAGCGCGAGCGGCAGCACGTGCACGCGCACCGCGTCCACGCCTGCCCGCACGAGCCGGGCGACACGGTTCGGGCAGTCATGGCAGTTGAACTCGTTGACGGTCTCGGGGACGGTGAGAATGACGATCGCCTCGGGATACCGGTGCGCCAGCTCGGCCGTGAGCGGCAGGCGCTCCCACTCGTGGCTCGACAGCGACACGATGACCTGTGGGTCGGGTACGGGCTCGCTGACGACCAGCCACGTGCCCGCCCGCAACAGGAGCGGCAGGGTCGCCACGCACAGCAACGCGCCGGTGAGGGCGGCAACCCCGAACACGCGGCGAGCACGCGGCGACCACGCGCGCAGGGGGCTATTCATCCAGGAGGGACTCGCGGCGGGCGAGCATCATCGCCTCCCAGGTGTGCACGAGGTCCAGCGCGCGGGCCCGCGCGGCGCCGTCCAGGTCGTCGAGACGCTGCCACGTCGTACCGTCCACGAGCGCGCGCCGCTCACGCAGGTCCACGACGATACGGCCGCCCGTCTCCTGGAACGCGATCTGTGCCGGCCGATCGATGACGCCCAGGTACTGAAAGACACGCGTGCCCGGCGCGGGCACGACGCGCGGCCGCACGTCGTCGAGCGCGGGACGCTTCAGCGCGGCATCGAGCGCGTCACGGAGCCCGGCCTGGCCGAAGGGCTCCGCGATCTCGAGTGGGAGATTGGCGGCCACGAACGGGATCCGGGTCTGCGCGTCGTTCAGGGCGTAGCCGTGGCCGAGGAACCCCTCGTCGAAGAGGCTCTCGCCGTGATCGGCGAGCACGATGACGGCCGGCTCTCTGCCAACGGCCGCGGTCGTCATCTCGAGCAGGCGGCCAATCGCGCGGTCCACATTGGCCACCGCGTTCAGGTACATCCCGCGCAACTCGGCGGCTCGGGCGGGGCCGATGTCGCCCTCCTCCAGCACGGTACCGCCGAGGAGCGGCGCCAGGCCCTCGTGGTGGTATGGGTAGTGGGTGTCCTGGAAGTTCACGTGAAGAAACAACGGGCGGTCGGCGGGCCGTTCGGCCAGGAACGCGCCGACCTGCGCCAGGATCACCTCGTTGGGCAGGGCCAGGCTGCCCGCGGTGCTGAACGTGCTGAAGCGCTTGTCAGGCTCCGCCCGCGCATCGTAGGCCACGTCCGCCCGGTCGAAGCCAATCGCGTGCTCCGCGCCACCGTAGGACTCGTCCTGCGCGGAGAAGTACGCCGTCTGGTACCCGTGGCGGTCGAAGTCGTCGATGAGCGTCTCAGGTCCGCGAACGCCGGCAAGGCTCCCGGAAAACAGGTGATAACGCGACTGAATGGTGTAGCCGTTGTGCGAGTAGACCCTGTCCGCGCGCATACCCCGCGCTGCCAGGGCATCGAGGACCGGGGTGACGGGGCGTCCGTTCAGGGTGGCCCCCACGGCGTCGGCACGCACGCTCTCGAGCACCACGAGCAGCACGTCGGGACGCTGCTGCCACTCACCAGACGGGGCGGCCGGCTCCGCGTACGCGGCGCGTGACAGCGGCAGATCTCCGCCGATGCCGTCTTCGTCCACGCCGTTACCGGGGACGTCGAGCGCGTAGGGACGCACGCGCGCATCGAACAGGTCCGGATCGTCGGGACGACCGAGCAGGCCGTAACCATCGAAGTCGAGGTCGGTGCCGGTCGCCACGAGCCAGCCAAGGGCGCGGCCGCTCGGCTTGCGCCTGAGCCCGTTGTCGAGCGCATCGCTGCCGCCGCGGAGCATGGTGGTCACCACGGTTGCGGGAATCAGCAGGACGAGGGTCGCGCCGAGCATCACCGGAAGAGATGCCTGCGCCAGAGGTGTGGCGCCAGGACCAGACAGTCGTCGCACGAGCCAGATGCCCGAGGTGACGACGGCAATCACGCCAAGGATCAGGCCCCCAACCGCAGCCAGGTGCTGTGAGGACACCGCGAGCATCTCGCGTGGGCTCCTGCCGGTGAGGTCGTACAGGAGGCCGAGATCGAAGGCGTCCCCGAGATAGTCGGCCAGCTGGTAATCGAGGAAGTCGGCTACACCGAGCGGCACGAGCACGACGACCAGCGTGGCGAGCCAGCCCACGATCCGGGCCGAACCCGCGCGGCCGAACACCCAGAACGTGATGGCTGCGAGTGGCGCCGCCACGGCGGCATCCGCGAGCAACGAGCCCGCGAAGAACGCCAGCGTCTCACCCGCGCCAGCGACGTGGTCGGCCGACAGGAACCCGCCGGTGAAGTAGGAGCGCCGCAGGTGCAGCAAGGCTGCGTCGAGCAGGGTTGCGACCACGGCGGCGCAGCCCACGATCGCCAGCCAGTCCGCGGGGACCCGTGGGCGGGCACCGGGTCGCGTGCCCGCCCGGGTATCAGGCGCCATGGCGGTCAGCCACCTGAAGCCGTGATGAGGACATCCGTGGGTCCAGGAGCGATGTGTGTCATCGCTGTCAGGACCTAGCGTGTCGGTGCGGGCCCGGCCACGAACTGGTCGAGGGCCTCGAAGAGCAGCGCCGCCGCACGAAGCGACTCCGGCGCGTCGGCCTCCCCCGCGCCAACACTGAGATCGTCGGCGAAGAACAGGGTCATGGGCTTTCGGCCGCTCACGAGCAACTCGGCCGCGATGCGGAGCTGAAAGGGGATGGGGTTCTCGACGTACCGTTCGTCGTAGTGCAGGACGTACATCACCACCGAGCCACCGGGTCGATCGGTGTAGAGCATGTGCACGGGCACATCGGGCCGCTGTGGGAAGCGGCGCACCTCGCTGCGGACGTAGTCGGTGCCATAGGCGACCGCAAGCTCGGGATGGTGATACAGGCTCTTCGGATCATAGGACCGCACGACGGTGAGGCGGACCTGATCGCGGCCGTCCGCGTAGATGCGCTCGGTCCAGTCGGGGCTCTCGAAGCGCCGCTCCCCCCAGGTGGCGTTGCGGTCGGAGGGCGAGGACGTGTAGCCGGCCAGCGCGTCCGGGATGGCGCTCGTGGAGCGACCATCCACGACGGCCGAGTCGCTGTAGCTGTGGATGAACGTCGGCACGAGCGCGATGGCGAGCAACGCGCAGATGGCAGGCGCGAAGCGGGAGGACATCATGCGCGCACCCCCTCGGACGGACGCGAGGCCGGGGCGGTATCGCCCCCCAGCCAGAAGATGATGGGCAGCGCCAGCGCGAACGTGAGCATGCCGCTCAGCGGGTGCACGAAGGTGTCGAGAATCGCGTCCCCACGCCAGACCACGAGCAGCACGAGCGCGATCACGCGGAGCCAGTTGGCCAGAATCGCCAGCGGGGCGGCCGCCAGCAGCACGAGCGCGCGGCGACCGGTGCCGCGGGCGGTGTAGGCGGTGAGCATGGCAACGGCGATGGCGGCATAGAGCGTCGAGAAGCCACTGCAGGCGTCGGCCACCTGCAGCGCACCACCGGACAGGTGCAGCGTCGTGCCTTCCACGAACACGGGGATGCCGAACATCGGGACGACCGACGACGTGGCGGCCGTCGTGAGCAGGCGCAACTGCATGTGCACCTGCTCGGTCATGCCGAGAGGAATGGGCAGCGACAGGGCCAGGAACGCCAACGGAAACAGGATGGCCTTCGTCCGTTCCATCCCCAGCGTGAGCAGGGCCAGGCCGGGCAGCGCCACCACGATGGAGCCTGCGGCCAGGAGTTCCGTGTGAATGCCCGCGTCGATCGCGTGTAGCGCGAGCGCCGGCACCAGCAGCACGAAGCCCCACGCACTCGAACTGCGCGGCCGACCCGCGAAGGGACGCAGCTCCTGGTACACGAAGTAGGCCACCACGAAGGGGATCAGCAGGCCGTGCGCGTTGTGCCAGACGCTGAGCGTCCAGCGTTCGTAGAGCCAGCCGATGGTGGGTGCCCAGAGCACGAGCAACTCGAGCAGGGCCAGGCCGAGCACCACGCGTCGCCAGCCGCCCACGCGTTCAACGCTGGCCACCGGCATGGCGGCGTCAACCACCGGGGCGTCCACACGGGACGTCACTCCGCCCGTGCCCGATCCGAACGCGCGCGTTTCGTTCATGTCAGCGGCTCCGCCGTTCGTCGGTCACAGGGCTGCTCACCGTGTCAGAGCGCATCGAGCGCACGACGTGCCTCCGCCAGATCGGGCTGCAGCTTGAGCGCCGTCTGCAGGGCCTCGCGTGCCCGCTGGGTATCGCCCGCCTTGAGATGCGCGAGCCCCAGGTGATGGTAGTAGAGCCCGTTGCCGGGATCCTTGGTGACGCTGTCCTGGAACCGCGGAATCGCCAGGGCCGGCAATTCCTTCTTGTAGTACACCCACCCGAGGGTGTCGATCACCTCGGCCCGATCGGGCAGCGTCTCGAGGGCCGTCTGCGCCAGGGCCTGGGCCTCGTCGAGGTTCTCCCCCGCATCGGCGTACAGCCACGCGAGATTGTTGGCCGGGACGGCGGCTTTCGGGTTCACGTCCAGGATGGCCTGGTACCGGGCCTTCGCGTCGTCGAGCCGGCCCTGAGCCTCGAGGATCATCGCCACCATGGTCGGCGCGGCCACGTCGGTCGGCCGGCGACGGGCCAGCTCCTCGAACTCCGTACGGGCCTGGTCGAGTTTGCCCTGCGTGACGTAGACCTGACCGAGCATCGCGTACGCGGTGGTCCGGGTCGCATCGAGTTCGATGACGCGCCGCAGCGACTGCTCCGCCTTGGGCAGGTCGTTCTGCGCCATGTAGACGCGAGCCGCCAGCTCGAGCAGGCCGGTGTGATCCGGCTGCTGCGCGAGGCCGGCTTCCACACGGGCGCGTGCGGCATCGGGTCGGCGTTGCACGACGTCGATGGTCGTCAGCCCGGTCAGGGCGTCCACGGACAGGGGGTCGAGCCGCAAGGCGCGCTCGTAGGCGGCCTTCGCGCCATTGAGGTCCTGCGTGGCGAGCTTCAGCCGACCATCGAGCGCGTGTGCCGCCGCGGCGTTGGGATAGGCCTTCAGGAGGGTCGCCACTTCCGGCGCGGCGGCCCGGAAGTCCCGTCGCGCGATGAGCCCGAGCGCCAGGCTGAGACGGGCGTCGCCGCTGTCGGGCGCCGCGGTCAGCGCCTGCTGGGCCAGCTGCACGGCTGTCTCGGCATCACCGCGCACGAGATTCACGCGTGACAGCTGCAACTGCGCGAGCGACGCATTGGGGTTGATCCGCAGCACCTCGTTGAAGCTGCCCGCGGCGGCGTCGAAATCGCGGAGGCTGGCCTGCACCTGGCCGAGCACGTAGTGCGCGGCAATCGCCTCGGGGTCGGCCTTCACGGCGCGCTGGGCCTGGGCAAGCGCCTCTTCCTGCTTGCCTTCGGTGAGCAGCCACTGGGCCTTGGTGACATTGGCCGGCGCGTTGTTCGGGTCGCGATCGAGCAGCGCATCCAGCATGCGGTGGGCGGCGGCGGTCTGGTTCGCCGCGTACTCGATCTGCGCAAGGCGCATCTCGGCGGTGGACGCCACCGAGGCCGTCGCCGTCAGGGCCTGCAGGATGGGACGGGCATCGTTGGGGCGAGCGAGGGCCAGGTAGTAGTCGGCCAGCGCGAGGCGTGCCTCTGGCGTGGCCGTCGTCTCGACCAGGCGTGTGAGGTAGGGCTCGGCCTCCGGAGCCCGGTTGGACGCCATCAGGAACGCCGCAAGCATGCGATTGGCCAGCGCGTGGGTCGGCTGGATCGCGAGCGCCCCCTCGATCGTGGTTTCCGCGGAGGCGGGTTCGCCGGCGGCCCAATAGAAGTTGGCGAGCGCGAGCCTGGCGTCCACCGACGACGGATCCACCTCCACGGCCTTCTCGAAGGCTTCCCGTGCGCTCTCGCGCTGTCCTTGAGCCAGCCGGAAGACGGCGAGGTTGGAATACGTCAGGCCACGCGTGGGATCCAGGGCAATGGCTTCCTCGATCTCGGCCACGGCGCCGTCCAGGTCCTTGAGCCCGGCCAGGGCATTACCCACGATGAGCTGTGCCTCGACGTTCGCGGGATCCCGCTCCACCAGGCGCTCGGCGATCGTTCGCGCGCGTTCGAACTCGCCCGCCATCAGCAGGACGCCTGCGGCGCGCTGCTGCGCCTCGACGTTGTCGGGCAGCAGCTCGGCGGCCCGCACGTACTCGATCGCGGCACGCTGCGCGTCGCCGGTGCGGGCGAGCGCATCGGCCATCTTCAACCGCGCCTCGCCGAAGCGGGCATCGCGCTGGATGGCGTTGCGGTACTCGACGATGGCGTCGGCGAACCGGCCCTCATCGAAGTACCGGTTGCCACTCTCGAAGAAACGGGCCTTCTCCGCTTCCGGATCCGAGCACCCCACCAGCCCGAGCACGAGCAGCATGGGCGCGAGCAGCCTGGGCACGAGCGGTCTGATGCGCATCCGAAATCCCCCTGACGGCGTTGGCGACTGACGCGACGAGGCTAACGGAGCGAGGCGAGGCGCTGCCGGGCCTCCTCTGCCTGCTCGAACGACGGATCGAGTGTCAGCGCACGCTGCAGCGACGCCCGGGCGCCGGCCTGATCGCCCGCTTCGCTCTGCGCCACCCCGAGATGGTAGCTGTACACCGCGTTCGACGGATCGGCCGCCACGGCCTGGCGCAGTGGATCGACCGCGAGGCCCGCCAGATTGCGCTTGTAGTAGATCCATCCGAGCGTGTCGTTGACATCGGCATCGTCCGGCGCGGCCGCCTTGGCGGTCTGCGCCATGGTGAGGGCCTGGTCGAGATCCTGCCCCTGTTCCGCCAGCATGAACGCCAGGTTGTTGTTGGCCAGCGGGTTACGGGAGTCCAGGGCCAGCGCCGCCTCGTAGTATCGCCGCGCGTCATCGAGCCGCCCCTGGGCATGGTGAATCCTGGCCACCATGAGCTGGGGCCCGATCTCGGTGGGGCGCGACCGGCCGAGCGCCTCGTATTCCTGGCGGGCCGCATCCAGCTTGTTCTGGCGCACCAGCACGCGGCCGAGTTCGTCGTACGCGGTCATGGAACCGGGATCCTGTTCGATCGCGCGCCGCAGCACCTGCTCGGCTCTGGCGGCGTCGCCCGCGGCCGCGTAGGCCCTGCCGGCAACCACGAGCACCCGGGCATCGTCGGGCGCCTGGTCGAGCGCGGCCTGCACACGGGCGAGGGCCGGCGCCGTACGTCGTGCGGCGAGGTCGAGCTGCACGAGACCCTGCAGCGCCTGCACCGAAGCCGCATCGGCCGACAGGGCACGTTCGAAGGAGCGCCGCGCCGCCTCCGGCGCATTCTGGCGCTGCTGGATCTGGCCGAGGAGCGTGAGCGCCTCGGGCTGCTCCGGATCGACGTCCAGAATGCGCTGGATGTCGGTGGCCGCCTGCGTGACGTCACCGTTCGCAAAGCGGGCAGCAGCCAGGACGAACACGGCCTGCCCGTTGGCCGGCTGGCTCTGCACCGCCTCCTGCGCGTACTGCAGTCCCTGCTGCCGCTCGCCCATGGCGAGGCTGACGCGCGCCAGCTGGATCTTGGCATCCACCGCCGCGGGGTCCACTCGGAGCGCCTCGAGGAACGCTTCCCGCGCCGCCGTCCGGTCGCCCTGAGCCAGGCGAACGGACCCGAACACGTGGTGCGCATCCGCCGAACGGGCGTCGGCGTCGATGGCCGCCTGCGCGGCGACGAGGGCATCGTCGAAGCGCTTCTCGGCGAGCAGCCACTGGGCCTTGAGTACCCGGATCTGGGGGTTGGTCACGTCGCCAGCGATGGCTTCGTCCAGCAGGGCGTACGCACGGTCCATCCGGCCAGCCTCGTACTCGATGCCGGCCAGCCGGGCCTTGGCGGCGGCGGCGGTATCGGGATTCGCGGCCAGCGGCTGGAGCACGGCGGACGCATCGGCCTGGCGCTTCTGCGAAACGTAGTAGTCGGCCAGCCGCAGCCGAGCGAGGGGGTCGTCCGACGCGTCGGCCGCCGCCTGCAGCGGGGCTTCGGCCTCGGTTGGGCGCCCGGTGGCCAGGTACAGCCCCGCCAGCGCCTGGTTGGCCTCGACGCTCCTGGGATCCACGCGCAGGGCCTCCTGCACGGAGCGCTCGGCCTCGTCCACGCGTCCGGTCAGCCACAGGAAGTTGGCGAGGGAGATGTGGGCCGGCACCGCCTGGGGATTCACGGCAACAGCCTGCCGGAAGGCGGCTTCCGCCTCCTCCCGATTTCCACGAACGGCTTGCAGACGGCCCAGGTTGACAAACGCGGTCCCACGGGTGGGATCGAGCTCCACGGCCGTTTCAAGGGCCGCAAGGGCGCCGTCCAGGTCGCTGAGACCGGCGGTGGCAAACCCGCGCAGCATGTGCGCATCGACGTTGTCGGGCTCCCGCTGAATGACGCGCTCGACGCGGGATCGGGCGTCCTCGAACTGACCGGAGGCCAGCAGGGCCCGCGAGGCGTCGAGCTGGGCCCCCATGTTGTCGGGGAGCAGGTCTGCGGCCCGGACGAACTCCCGCAGCGCCGCCTCCTGGTTCCCGAGCTCCATATAGGAGCGGGCCAGCTTGTAGCGGAGGTCCCCGTTCAACTCGTTGCCCTCGAGGGCATTGCGGAACTGCACCACCGCTTCGCGGTACTGCCCCTCCTCGAACAGCCTGTTGCCATCGGCCAGGTAGTCGGCCGAACTCTGGCCGCACGCCCCGGCCGTCAGAAGGGCGACGAGCACAAGGGTGGACCGACGGGTACAGGGTGCTGCAGGCATCTCAGAATCGCTCCACTTCCATGCTTATCGTTGCGCGCGAGCCATTTCACCACGCGCCATCCCCCCACCGCCACCGGGACCAGCCAGTGGGACCAAAGCCTGAGCGGAGGCGGGGCAGCAGACCCCGAGAAGCCCAGCAAGGAGCTGGCCAAACAGCGTGGGAAAGGGCGGGAAGAACGAGGCGGGGAAAGAGGGCGGTGCGGGGATTCTCGCCAGAGGGGCCGACAGGAGGCCAGAATTGCGGGACATTAGTCGGTCAACTCGCTGACTATGGTCTCCCGGCGTGGCGCGGACCTGCCTGTGTGGTGCGTGGCAGGAACCCGGCACCAGGCCCCGGGCGTGGCGACCAGGCTGCCCACAAATGAAGAGCGGCGCCGGGGTCGTAACCCCGGCGCCGCTGACTTCAGGACTTGCTGAAAGCGTGGCTTAGTTCTGAGCGGTCCGACGGCGACGGCTGGCGACACCAAGGCCGAGCAGCCCGATCCCGAAGAGCGCCAGCGTAGCCGGCTCGGGAACGTTGATGTTCGCGTCGAAGCTGCTCTGACCCGCCTGCGTGTGGGTGAGCGTCACCCGCTGCGTCAGCGAGTAGGGCGTCACGCCAGGCGCGGGGCCTGCAACCGAGCCATTGCCCGCGAGCGAGCCGATGAGGTTGGCCGCCACGAACTCGCCGTTGCCGAGATCGTAGAACGCCTCATACAGGATGCTCGCGCCCTGGCCCAGCAGCGGACCGAGGCCCAGGATGAACGCCGGCGTGGTGTTCATCCAGTCGGTGTCGGTGAACTCGATCACGAGCGTGCCAGGGGCCGTCGAGCGGTTCACCGAGTTGAGGTGCATGAGTTCCGGCAGAATCGACGCCGGCTTGGACGTGCCCGTGGCCACGTTCAGATTCCACACACCCAGCGTGCCGATCCAGGTGATGTCACCGACCGCTCCGGCCGATGCATCGCCTGCGCCCTCGTCCGTGATGGTGACGCTGTTGCCGGCGCCATCATCGAGACGGAGCTTGGCCGCCGCCGAAGCGGGGCTCGGGGTCGCCATGACCCCTGCGAGCAGGAGGATGCCAAGCAGCCCCACCCGCGTTACGAAGTTCCTATACGCTCTCATTTACTCTCCACCTTTCGTCGTCTTGATAGACCACGTGAATTGCCGTTCGGCCATTCGCGGATTGGCCGACGCCAATTCCACGCTTGTATCACGACAGCACACCCGAAGTCGTCTTTCGATGAGCAAGATACCTACCATCGAGAGCCGAAGCGCCGAAAAACCCACAAGCCCCTCGACTACAGCACTTTAAGCGCGTCAGCCTATTCCCGGTCAAAGAGCCAAAGTCACCCACCAAAGCGACTTTGGTTATCCCAATGGGCCAGCTCAGAGCCTTTGCACTATCGCTCCCGACCCATTCATCCGAGGGGCTGGTCTTCGGCAACCATCCCGGGACACGCCGGCCACTAGAGCAGCATCGATGCCAGCTGCTCAAGAAGGACGTTTCGACGAATTCCCTAGGTATTCCAGGCCAGCAACGGGAACGTCGCGAGCAATGTTCGGCCGGTCGAGAGACTTTGTTCGGACTGCGCTCCGAGTTCAGCCCGCACCGAGGCCCCCGGAGGCACCTGGAGCCTGCACGCGCGCCGGGTTCGCGAACCAGCATGCGTGGGACCCGCATCGTCATGCTCGTAACGGGAACCCATGCGCATCCCCGTGGCCCGAGGAGAAGCGCTCGAACGGTCGGGAGCGTGGCGGCGCGCGCAGTGACCGATAATCGGTGCATCGCATGTCCAGACCTTACCGCGTCCTCAGCATCGTCGGCGCCCGCCCCAATTTCATGAAGGTGGCGCCGATCGTCGCCGAACTCGGGCGTCACCCAGACACGTTCACGTCCCGGATCGTGCACACGGGACAGCACTACGACGAGAAGCTGTCCAAGGTGTTCTTCGAAGACCTGGGCATTCCACGGCCCGATGTGAATCTCAATGTCGGTTCGGGCAGTCACGCGCAGCAGACGGCGGCCGTGATGGCGGCCTTCGAACCGGTACTGCTCGAGCAGGTGCCGGACGTGGTGCTCGTGGTGGGCGACGTCAACTCCACCATCGCCTGCGCGCTGGTGGCCACCAAGCTGGGCGTCACCGTGGCGCACGTGGAGGCGGGCCTGCGGAGCCGCGATCGCTCCATGCCGGAAGAAGTCAACCGCGTCCTCACCGACCAGATCTCCGACCTGCTCTTCACGACGGAGGAGTCGGCCGCCGACAACCTGGTGCGGGAAGGCATCGCCAGGGAGTCGGTGCACTTCGTCGGCAACGTGATGATCGACACGCTCCTGCAGCACCGCGACAAGGCACGGGCGCTCGACACTCCACGCCGCAATGGGCTGTCGGTGAAAGCCTACGGCCTGCTGACCCTGCACCGGCCCAGCAACGTGGACGACCCGGCAGCCTTCGAACAGCTCCTGTCGGCCCTGTCCGAGATTGCGCGCGACGTCCCCATCGTGTTTCCGGTCCATCCCCGCACGCGCCCCCGGGTGGCCGCGTCTCCACTCGCGACGGCCATGGTCGCGGATGGGCGGCTGCGGCTGCTCGAACCGCTGCCGTACCTGGAGTTCGTGGGTCTGATGGAATCGAGTGCGGTGGTGCTGACCGATTCGGGCGGCATCCAGGAGGAGACGACCATTCTCGGCGTGCCGTGCCTGACCTTGCGCGAGAACACCGAACGGCCCGTGACGATCACCCACGGCACGAACCGCCTCGTCGGCACCAGCCCGGACCGCATCCTTGCCAGTTGGCGCGGGCTCGACCGCACGGCGGCCGCGCCACCGCCACCCCCGCTGTGGGACGGCCGTGCCGCCGTGCGCATCGTGGAGGTGCTCCGCCAGCGGGCCTCGTGAACCGGCGAACCGGGGGTGGCGTCTGCCACTCCCCGGTCGGTGTCACGGTCCAGTCCGGGCGGATCGAGCCGCGGCTGCGCGACTACGGAAAGACGGCGGTCGCCTCGTTCGAGCAGGCGCTGCCGTCGAGACTGCAGACACGGAAGCGATAGGTCGCCGGCACCCCGAACGAGACGGGCAGCACCTGGGTGCCGTCGTTGGCGGTCGTGCCGACGAGCGCATCGTCACGCCACACGCGCACCTTCGTCGAGGTGAGGCCGGACCACGTCAGCTCCACCTTCCACTTCTTCGCCTGCTGCATCACTCTGACTGCGAGCACGGGCTCATCCTCAGGTATGCCGGGGTCGTCTGCCGTGACCGTCACGTTCACGCTCGCCGAGGCGGTCCGTCCACCGGAGTCCGTCACCGACGCCGTGATCGTGTGCACGCCGGGAGACAGGGTCCTGGAGAAGCCGCTGCCCGTTCCGAGCGATCCGGCGAGGCTCGATGTCCACACCAGGCTCGAGCTGAGCGCGCCGTCCTCGGGATCGGTGGCGGTTCCGCTGAAGGTGAGAGGGGTGGACTCGCTCACGGTGGCCGACGCGCCAGGTGAGGCAATGCTCACCGAGGGCGCGGCGTTCGAGGGCGCGGCGGAATAGAGCGCCAGCGCGCCGGCCCTGTCGTCGTCCGCGAGCGTCCGGAACGCCGTCGAGCAGAGGCTGTAACTGGGATACATGGAAGCGCCGCTGGTCGACGAGTGCCCCAGGCCCATGGCGTGCCCGAACTCGTGGACCGCGATGTCCTCGATGTACGCGCCACCCGACCCGCTGCAACCCGTGGTGCCGGTGAAGAAGCGGAAGCCGCCGTCCCAGAACACGATATCGGCGTCCACGAGTGCGCCGGTGTTGGACCACCACGAATACGTGGTGGCAAGGGTGGACCCGTTGCTGACGTTCCTGAACAGCACGACGTTGCGGCCGTCGTACCCCGTGGTGGTGTCACCCACGCGCCCCCCGTACTCGAACCGAAACGCGCTTCCCGACTGCTCGTTCCAGGCCGCCATCCCTGCCTGCAAGGCCGCTTCGGCGGCGCCCGACGACACGTCGGCGTTGGCGGGATTCACGAAGAACGTGGCTGTGCCCTGTGCCCAGCGGGCATAGGTGCTGTACCCCTGCACTGTCACCACGGCCAGCGCCGCGGTGGCGACCATCGCCGCACCAGTCCCGACCCGGCGATTCAACGCGCACCTCCCCGGCGGGCGGCATCGCGGGTCCGGGTGCGCAGTTCGTCCAGCGACAGGCCCGCCCTGCCGAGACGGCCCGCCCGATCGATCCGCTCGATACCGTCGCCTCGCCCGACGGGCTCATGCCGCCCGGCACCGCGCTCCCGGAGGAAGAGCACCAGGCGCTCCCCACGACGCACCATGGGCATGTCGGAGACCTGGAGGGTGAGGTCGCCCACCGTCCCGCCCTCGACTGTCATCGACAGGACGGGGGCGAAGGCCCCCTTCATCGCCTCGTCCACACTGAGCGTGACGTCGGACACGATCAGCCGATCCCCAAACTGGTTCACGGCGAATCTGGACGCGACATCCGACACCGTCGCGACGACCACGCGGTCCGCTGTCCGGACCCGCGCTGCCACGTCGTCCTGTGCCTCCGCCACGGACGTGACGGCGACGCATACCCCGAGACACACCAGCAACACTCTCATCAACCGGCACCCCATTCGCTTGTTCGAAGATTGTTCGGGCAGCACAGTTCGCGCAGCCGTCTGACATCACTGTCGTCAGCAACGGTCGTGGCAAACAGGGTGCCGGCCGGAACGGACGCCGTCGGAGCGCAGCCCTTGAGGAAATGCTGATGAAACCGGGGAGGGGCGGAGCGGCGAGGGGGCGTCGCTGCGGCGCTTCTTACACGCGTGACGGGTTTCTGATCAGTTTCGTCAGCGCGCCGACCACGGCGTCCATGCTCCGCACGCTGCCTTCTGACGGCCTCCTCACGCCGCCCTCTCAGGCGGTCACGGCGCGAGAGGAGCGTCACGGTCGGCCGGGATCAGGGGGCGAGGCGTTCCTGGAGCTGGCGCACGTCGTCGCGTTCGAGCAGTTCGGGCGCCAGGCGCACGGCTTCCTTGAGCTCGATGTCGGCGACTGCGCGAGCGCCCGTCGCCGCATAGATGAACGCGGCGTGCAGGCGCAGCTCCGCATTGCGGGGCGCTGCCTTGGTGGCCTGCGCGATGAGCCGCGCGGCTTCCTCGTCGTCGCCGCGGAGGTGCTGCACCCATGCCAGCGTATCCACGACACCGGCGTCGCGCGGCACGAGCGACACGGCCTTCTCGGCCAGGGGCAGGGCCTCGTCGGCCCGGCCCTGGTGCACCGCGAGCGCATAGGCCAGGTTGTTGAGCGCCACGGCGGACTCCGGCTCCAGTTCGAGGGCGCGGCGATAGCTGGCGACCGCGTCGCCGTAGCGGGCCGCCGCATCGTGCAGCACGCCAAGCGTGAGGTGCCAGGCGGCCACGCCCGGTGCGAGTTCCGTGGCCTGCTCCAGCGCGGTGATGGCAGCAGCGGGCTCCCCTCGCGTGATCAGGCCGTTGGCGCGCACGGCCAGCGCCAGCGCGCGCTCGGGCACGCCGGGCAGGGCCTGCATGGCGGAGGCGAGGCGCCGGGCGGCGAAGTAGCCTGGCAGCTGCGTCGCGGCATCAACGGATGCCTCGATCTCGCTGCGCGCGAGCGGACGCCGGGAGAACGGCGTGCAGAGGGGGTCCCCGATGACCACGGTCTGCCATCCCAGGCTGGGCATGGCGAGATAGAAGGACTCCACGAGATTGAAGCCGGCCACGTAGGCGGAAAAGAGCACCTGCGGCCTGATGGACCCCTGCAGGTAGGGCTCCGAGACATAGCCGGCCGCCCCCGTTGCGCCTTCCCTGATCAGATCGCCAACGAGCGACTGCGGCGACCCCTCGTGCCAGCGGGCCCGGTTGTTCCAGTCGTCGGTGGGCAGCCAGGTCTCCGGGGGCTCCCGCATCGTGCGCGCGCTCGTGCTGACGAACGTGGCGGCGAGGGCGCCTGGCACGAATCCCATGCGCACGGTCCGTTCGCGGTTGCGCGGGTCGGCCGAACCCCACCCGTAGTACCCGATCACGGGCGTGACGTCGCGGGCGGCCTGGGGCGTGGTCTCGAGCACGACGCGCTCGCCGAACCCCTGGTCGGCCAGTCGGCGCGCCCCCTCGGCCAGCCAGTCCTCACCGGTCCGGTTGACCAGGGCGTCGCGCTGATCGAGCACGAACTGGCCGTCGAAGCTCGGGCGACCGCCACGATCCACGAGGGCCATGGCCTCCTCGGCGGTGAACGCATCGAGCCGGCTCACGAGGTAGATGTCGTGATCCCGGTGCGTGAACGGGCGGGCCTCGGCCAGCGGCCGCTCGGCGAGGAAGTAGGGATTGTCCACCGGACCCCGGACCTGCACCTGCTGGCCGGTCATCTTGCGGTACAGGAGCGTGAGTTCGCTGTCCACACTCGCCGTCGTGCCTTCCGCACCCTGTGTGCCCACGATGCGCAGGGGCACCCCTTTGGTCAGCACGATGTAGAGGACGCGGTCCTCGGCCCGGGCCCGGGTCAGCGCCGCGGCGATGGGCTGCTCGATGGTCGCGAGGTACGCCTCGCGCTGGATGGTGTCTTCCTCCGACGTGCGAATCCGGATGACGTTCTGGGCGGGGAGGCCCCGCTGAGCCACGTAGTGCTCGCCGATGCGCTCAGACGCCGCGCTGTTCTCGTTGATCACGAGCGCGACGTTCTCGGGCGTCTGCGCGGACCCTACCGCCGCCCCGACGAGAACGGCGAACAGGACGGCGCCGGCGATGCGGGCAAGCGGGTGCGGGTCCATGCAGCCTCCAGATGACCGCTCCATGATACCCAACGGCGCATCGGCGGGAGGGCGTGCGGGCGGGACGGGTCGAAGCGGCGCGACGCCGGACTGGCCCGGCGCCGCACCACGAGACGGCCGTCGTCAGGGCACCGTCACCTCACCCGGCGCACTCCACAGGCCGTTGCCTCGGCTGTCGGTGGCGTAGATCCACCACCGCACGGCACCGCGCGCGAGGCTGATGCCAGGATTGAACGAGCAGGTGCCCGTGCCGGTGCCGCATCCCGCGTCGGAGGGCAGCACCTCGACCCTGACCTTGCCCGACCGGGTGGCATCGGTCACGAACAGCAGATACCGCACGGCCGCCGGCACCGCCTTCCACGAGTAGGTCGGCGAGCTCGTGCCCAGCAGGGTGCCCACCGGGCTCAGGAGCAGGGGCGCGGTCAGCTCCGCATCGACAGGACCAGGCGCTGGACCGCTGCCGGGCACGATGATGTCGGCGGCCGCACTCCAGGTGCCGACACCGGGAGCGCTCGACGAGAACACCCACCACTTGGCCGCGCCGGGCGCCAGGGCGATACCGGGGGCCAGCATGCACTCGTTGTCGCTGGCACACCCGGCCTCGGCGGGCGTGAGCTCGATCCGGATCTTCGGGGTGGACTCCGTATCCACCACGTAGAGCAGGTAGTGGCTGGCGCCCGCGGCGGCGCTCCATACGAAGGTGGGCGTCGCGCTCGCGAGTGCGCCGGTTGGCGCCACCAGGGTCGAGGCCGCCACCGCCGGCGGGTTGAACGTGACCGTCAGCACGTCGGAGGCCGCGTTGCCGGCGGCATCCGACGCGACAACGGTGATGACGTTCACGCCGGCGTGCAGCGCGACGGCAGGAACCGTCCACGTCGTGGTGCCCGTGGCCAGGCCGCTCCCGCCGCGATCGTTGCTCCACTCGACCCGCGTGACGCCGACGGCGTCGCTCGCCGTGCCACCGAGCGTGAGCGGCGACACCGTGGTCACGTAGCTCGCCGCCGCCGTGGGCGCGCCGATGCTGACCGCGGGCGAGACCGCATCGACCGCGCGCTGGACGCGGAACTCGAGCGGCTCGCTCCAGGTGCCCGACGTGCCCGGCAGCGTCGCGTAGACCCACCACTTGGCGGCACCAGGCGAGACCGCGACGTCGGGGCTCACCGAGCACTGGCCGCCGGACGCGCATCCCGCCTGGGCAGGCGTGTACTCGAGGCGAATCCGGGGCGTGGCCTGCGGGTCGACGACCCACAGGAGGTACTTCGTAGCGCCCGGTGCCGCGTCCCACACGAAGGTCGGCGTGGTGGTCGCGGTGGGTCCGGACGGGCTCACCAGCGTGGCCGGGCCGGGCTCGACCCAGGTCACCGCCAGCGAGTCGCTCGCGCTGTTGCCCGCGGCGTCATGGGCCGTAATGGTGATGACGGTCACGCCGCTCGCGAGCGGGACGTTCGAGGCGACCCAGTTGGCCGTGCCGCCGGCGACGCCGCTCGCACCGCGGCTGGTGGACCACGTGACGCGTGTCACCCCCACCGCATCGCTCGCGCTGCCTCCCAGCGTGAGGCTGGCGGTGGTGGCGGTGTACTCGCCGCCGGTCGTCGGCGTCCCGATGGTCACCTGCGGCACCGTCGTGTCGGGTTCGGCCCAGGTGATTGTGATCGTGTCGCTCGCGGTGTTGCCGGCCGCGTCCCGCGCCGTCACGGTGATCACGTTCTGGCCCGTCTGCAGGGCAAGGCTCGGGACGGCCCAGTTCGTCGTGCCCGTCGCCACGCCGCCGCCACCGCGGTTGCTGGTCCAGCTCACCTGCGTCACCCCGACAGCGTCACTCGCGGTGCCACCAAGGGTCAGCGCGCCGGCGCCACTGGTGTGCGAGGCAGCCGTGGTGGGGAGGGTGATGGCCACGGCCGGGGCGGTCGTATCGGGCGCCGTCCACGTCACGGTCAGGACGTCGTGAGCCGTGTTACCGGCCGCATCCTGCGCGGTGACCGTGATGATGTTCACACCGTTCGACAGGGCAATCGCCGGCACCGTCCACGCGGAGGCGCCACTGGCGGTGCCGCTGACGCCGCGGTCGCTGCTCCACGACACGCGGGTCACCCCGACGGCGTCGGTGGCCGTGCCCGAGAGCGTGAGCGAGGCCGATGTCGCGACGTGCGTGGCCGCGGCCGTGGGGCTGGTGATGGACACGACCGGCGCGGTGGTGTCCACCGGGAGCCTGACCGTGATGTCGGCGGCCGTGCTCCAGATCCCGGCACCCGAGGCCGGCACGCTATACACCCACCACTTGGCGTCGCCGGTGGCCAGCGCCACGCCCGGGCTGACCATACACTGGCCGCCGGCCGCGCACCCCGCGGCTTCGGGCGTGAGTTCCAGCCGGATGCGCGGATTCGCCAGGCGATCCACGACGTAGAGCATGTACTGCCTGGCCGACGGTGCGGCGTTCCAGACGAAGGTGGGCGTGGTGGTCTCGATGGTGCCGGAAGGGCTCACGAGCGTGGCCGGCCCCGACGCCTGCGCGGCATAGCTCACGACCAGCACGTCGTTCGCCGTGTTGCCGGCGTCGTCGCGCGCCGTCACGGTGAGCACGTTCTCACCAGACTGGAGGGCAATACCGGCGATCGTCCAGGTGGAGGTGCCGGAGGCACTGCCGCTGCCGCCGCGGCTGTTGGTCCAGGTGACCTGCGTCACGCCCACGGCGTCGCTGGCCGAGCCAGCCAGGCTCACCGTGGCCGACCCGCTGGTGTAGGTGGCCGCCGCCGTGGGGCTGCTGATGGCAATGGCCGGTGCCACCGTGTCGGCCTGCGCGCGCACGGTGAAGGTGCGCGTCGCGCTCCAGATGGGGTCGGCGCCCGAGAACTCCGCCTGCACCTGCCAGCGCGCGGCGCCGGCGGCCAGGGCCACGCCCGGGGACACGGAGCACTGGCCGCCCGCGGCGCACCCGGCCTGGGCCGGTGTCAGCGCCAGGCGGATACGCGGGTCGGCCCCCGTGTCCACGACCCAGAGGGTGTACTTCACCGCCGTCGGTGCGGCGTTCCACACGAACACTGGTGTGAGAGTGTCGATCGTCCCCGACGGGCTCACGGGCGTAGCGGCGGCCGGCTGGACGGGTGCACTGTAGGTCACCGTGACGGTATCGGTCGCCGTATTGCCGGCGGCGTCACGGGCGGTGATGGTGAGCAGATTCTGCCCGTCCTGAAGCTGGATGCCGGACGCGGTCCAGGCCGTTGTGCCGGATGCCGTCCCGCTGCCACCGCGGTCGTTGACCCAGCTCACCTGCGTGACGCCGACGGCGTCACTGGCGGTGCCGGACAGCGTGAGACTGGCGGAACCGGCGGCATAGGTGGCGGCGGCCGTCGGCGCGACGATGGCCACCACCGGAGCGACCGTGTCGGCAGCCTCGGCGATCGTGAGGTCCATGGCTGCGCTCCAGAAGCTCACGCCGGTGGCGTAGGTGGCATAGATCCACCAGCGCGCCGCGCCGGTGGCCAGGGCCACGTCGGGCGTGTACCGGCACTCCCCGCCGGCGGCACAGCCGGCCTGCGCGGCGGTCAGCTCGATGCGGACCTTCGGCGTAGCCTCGGCGTCCACCGCGTAAAGGAGGTACTGCGAGGCGCCCGGCGCGGCGTTCCACACATAGGTCGGCGTGCGATCGCTGAGGCTGCCCGACGGGCTGACCAGCGTCGGCGGCGCAGGCGGCGTGTAGGTGACGGTGAGCACGCTGCTCGCCTGGTTGCCCGCGGCGTCGCGCGCCGTGACGGCAATCATGTTGACGCCCGACTGGAGCGCAATGCCGGGGATGGTCCAGGTGGCAGTGCCGTTGGCGGTGCCGCTTCCACCCCGGTCGTTGTTCCAACTCACCTGCGAGACGCCGACGTTGTCGGCCGCCGTGCCGCTCATGACGAGCGCCGGCTCTGCGGTCGCATGAGCTCCCGAAGCCGTGGGCACAGTGATGGCGATCGTGGGCACGGTGGTATCGTCCTCGATCGTCCTGGTGACGACGAGCGTGTCCGTTGCGGAGTTGCCGGCCGCGTCACGCGCGGTCACGGTGAGGACGTTCTGGCCACCCTGCAGGGCAATGCCAGCCGCGGTCCAGTTCGTCGTCCCGCTGGCGTTTCCGCTTCCGCCGCGATCGTTGGACCAGCTCACCTGGGTGACACCCACGGCATCACTGGCGGATCCACCGATGGAGAGCGTCGCAAGGGCAGTCTGGAACGTGGCGGCCGCCGTGGGGGTGGATACGGTGACGACCGGTGCGGTGGTGTCGGCCTGCGCCTCGGCCTGGCGCGTGACCGTGAGCGTGTCGGTAGACACGTTGCCGGCCGCGTCGCGGGCCGTGACGGTGAGGACGTTCTGGCCCTCGAGCAGCGCGAGCCCGGTCACCGTCCAATTCGCGGTGCCGGTGGCGGTGCCGCCGCCCCCGCGGTTGCTGACCCACGACACCTGCGTCACGCCCACGGCGTCGCTCGCGGATCCACCCAGGTTGATGGTGGCGGCACTGGTCGAGAACGTCGCGGACGAGGTCGGCGCGCTGATCGTCACCGTGGGCGCCGTGGCGTCGGCATCGACGGGCGCGGTATAGGCCACGCTCAGTGTGTCCGTCGCGGTGTTGCCACCTGCGTCACGGGCGGTGATCGTGATCGTCGTCGTGCCGTTGATGACTGGAATGTCAGCGGCCGTCCAGTTCGTCGTACCGATCGCCAGACCGGAGGCTCCGCGGTTCGTGCGCCAGCTCACCTCGGTGACACCTACGCTGTCGCTGGCGGTGCCGGCCAAGGCCACGGTCGGCGCCTGCGATACGTACGAGGGGCCTGCGGTGGGGCTCGAGATGGTCACCTCAGGCGGCGTGATGTCGTCCGAGGCGGAACGCATCTCCCAGGTAAAGGTACGGGCGGTGGTCAGGGTCCCGTCTGAGACGGTCGCGGTGACGAGGTACGTGCCGACAGTCGAGCCAATGCCCGCAATCAGTCCGGTGTTGCCGTTGAGCGTGAGGCCATGCGGCAGCCCCACCGCGGTGTACGACACAGGGCGACCGTCCGGGTCGGCGCCGTTGAGCTGCAGCGAGGCCTGTTGTCCAACGAGCGTCCGGATCGTACCCGGAGCGGTCAGCGTGGGCGGGGCATTGCTGTATCCCGAAACCTCGCCCGACTTGATGCCGACGAGCGGTCCCGCGACATACGAGGCAACGGCGAAGAAATACCTCTGTCCATCCACGGCGTCCGGGTAGACGAAGGAGGTCTGGTTGCCTACGTCGTAAGTCTGCACGTAGGCCTTCGACGCGAGACCGACATACACCACGTAGCCCACGACCTCAGGGTCGGCACTGGCATCCCAGGACAGCGTGATCGAGCCCGCCGCCGCCACCCGCGGCGTGAATACGGCGAGAAGCAGCACGACCAGCAGTGCGGCACGGCGGACGGTCATGGACACCAGTTGCATAGGACTCACACCTCTCGGGCGCCCCGCGGCCTTGCCGGCGGGGCCCACACACCTCAGCTCGGCCGTCGTTTGTGCAACGGCACAGCCAGCAACGAGATGGAGACCTAATGCGTTGTGGTTCTGGGAGTTACGGGATCAAAGCACGTGGTCCCGGTCCTGGCCCTGGCCACGCTTTCCGGTGGGCGGCTTACAGAATCGTGATGAGGCGCGCCGTGGTGAGGAGCCGGCGCCGTACCCACGCCGAGGGACGAGACGTGCCTGGACACACCCGAAGACTCGGTATGGCCGTTACGTTGCACTGGCGGGTCCACCGCGCAGCGCGGCCTTCCAGGCGACGCACACGAGTGTCTCGGAAAGCCTCTATTTGCGAATTGGTTACAGGCGGTAGGCGCGTCGGGCGCCGGGCGCGGGCGAGGCAAGCCGGGCTGTGGTTTCGGCGAGTAAAGTCGCCGCCGCCCGTGCCCACACGGAACGTGAAGGAGGCAGGACGACCGCGTCGGGTCAGTCGTGACCGTCGAATGCGCGCCGCCTGCACAGAGAATGCGGCACCACTTCTCACTCATCAGCACGGGCGGAGCGCGCCATGCCGCACTCATCGTCGAGCCGGCGCTGTCGGACATTGTCCACTGCGTCGCGGCGCTCGATGGCGAGGGCTTCCGGGTGACGGTGGCCGCATCGTACAGGGAGGCCCGCGCCCTGATGACGACACAGCCGCCCGACGTCCTCATCACGGAACTTCGCCTGGGAGACTACAACGGGCTCCAGCTCGTGCTGAGAGCCCGGTCGTTGAAGCCCACCTTGGCGCCGGTGGTGACGTCGAGGGTCAGCGACGCCGTCCTGCAGGCCGAGGCCGTCGCGATGGGTGCCACCTACGTCCTGAAGCCGGTGACGGCGCCTGATCTCCTGGCGGCGGTCCTGCGCACGCTCCACCGGCATCCAGCGCGGGCCGAACCCATCGAGCCTCCGTTCGAACGCCGCTCCGCGGAACGGCGCACAGTGGAAGGGCCGGCGTCGCCTTCCCAGGCAGGAGGGTACGAGCGCCGGCACGGTGAACGGCGGCGCGCGAAGCGCGTACACACGTCCGTCCGACCTGCCGTCGCCCCCCTCGTCAGCTGGAACGGCCGCGCGCGCTGACGCGAGGCCGTCGCTCGGCCTCGGCGCCGCGACTGAGCGCACCCGAATCGAGGCCACTCGGAGGTCAGGACCCGTGCATGGTCTCGCCTCCCCGCCCTCGGCGCCCGCCGCGCCCGAGAGCCACGCCTGCTGCTGAGCGACGTCCTCACGACAGGCCGTCATTTCGTTGACAGCGCCGAAGCGGCAGAACTTACACACGCTGATCGAATCCGTATCGGAACCAGTCGGAAAATCGCGCGATTTGCACGAAAAAGCGACCCGCTTGCACCTGCAGTGAGTGGCACATCGGTTGCTCAAGAGAGGTCGAACCACGGCATCGATCGGCCGTGAACTCCTAGCAAAGGAACGACTTCTCTCGATGGACCAGTACTTCAGGAACTGGTGGCATCGCCACGGTCGTGCTGTGGCCTGCTTCCAGTCGGTGGCCCTCGCTCTGTGCCTGTCGGCGCTCGCGCCCACCCAGGCCGAATCCCAGACGAACCTTCCCCCGACCGTGGCGCTCACAGCTCCCGCGGACGGCTCTTCGGCGCCCGTGGGGGCCGATGTCGTGGTGTTTGCCGCGGCGGCAGACCAGAACGGCTCCGTCGTCCGCGTGGACTTCTATGCTGGCGGAACGCTCATCGCCTCGGATACCAGCGCGCCGTTCTGGATCGTCTGGAACACCAGCGTGCCCGGCGACCATGTGCTGACCGCCGTGGCGCGCGATAACAACGGCGCCACCACCACGTCGGCACCGGTCACCGCCACGCGGACGTCGTCCTCGAACCTGCCGCCGGTGGTCTCGCTCGCCGCGAACGCGTCCGCCTACGAGGCCCCCGCCAGCATCAACCTGCGTGCGAACGCCAGCGACGCGGACGGGACCATCAGCCGGGTGGACTTCTTCGCCAACGGCGCGCTGATTCTGTCGGACTTCAACTCGTCCTACCGCGCCACGTGGCAGGACGTCGGACCGGGCACGCACACGCTCACGGCGAGGGCGTGGGACAACGCCGGCGGCTCGACACTCTCGGCGCCGGTCGTGGTCACGGTGAGCGGTGGAAGTACGACCAATGCCCCACCGGTGGTGGCGATGACGGCACCCGTCGCCGGCAGCAGCCTCGAGTCGCCAGCGAGCGTCACGCTCGGTGCCAGTGCCACCGACGCCGACGGCACCGTGGTCGAGGTGCAGTTTTTCGTGAACGGCTCGATGGTGGGCTGGGCGGCATCAGCACCCTACGCGATTCCCTGGTCACCGCCCGCTACGGGCACCTACTCGATCAGGGCCACGGCGCGTGACGATGACGGGGAAACGACGGCGTCGGCCACCATACAGGTCACGATCACCGCACCGAACGCGGCACCAGCCGTCATCCTGCAGTCGCCCGGCAGCGGCCATACGGCACCGGCCACCATCCCGCTCGCCGCCACGGCCAGCGACAGCGATGGCTCCGTGGTGCGCGTGGACTTCCTGGCGGGAGGGTCGGTGGTCGCGTCCGACACGAGCGCGCCTTTCGAGGCCACCTGGAGCGGCGTGGCCGCTGGCACGTACGTGCTGACCGCCGTGGCGTACGACGACCGTGGTGCCATCACGACGTCGAATGCCCGTCAACTGGTGGTGGCGGAGGGGACGAACCTGGCACCCGCGGTCGTCCTGACCGCGCCCACGAGTGCCTCGACCTTCACGGCGCCGGCGGGCATCGCGCTGGCGGCCGCAGCCTCGGACACGGACGGGGCCGTGGCCTCCGTGGCGTTCTACGCCGGGTCGGTGCTCCTCGGCACCGACACGAGTGCACCGTTCACCGTGACCTGGACCAACGTGGCGGCCGGCAGCTACACGATCACGGCCGTCGCAAGCGATGATCGCGGGGCGACCACGACGTCTTCGCCCGTAAGCGTCACGGTGAGCGCGGCCACCGGCAATGCCCCGCCAACGGTCACCCTGGCGGCGAACGCCGCCAACTGGGAGGCGCCAACCACGGTCAACCTCAGAGCCACAGCCGCCGACGGTGACGGCAGTATCGCGCGGGTGGACTTCTTCGTCGGCTCGACGCTCATCAGCTCGGATCCGGTGGCTTCCTACCGGGCCTCGTGGCCCGGCACGGCCGCGGGGACCTACACGCTGACCGCGGTGGCCTACGACAACCAGGGCGCGGCCACGACGTCGGCGCCGGTGACAGTGACCCTGACCGGGACGGCCACGACGAATCAGCCGCCTGTCGTGTCACTCGAAACACCGCTGGAGGGCGACACCTACCTCACGTGGGCCAGCGTCATCGTGCTCGCGACCGCCTCGGATCCGGGCGGCTCGGTGAACCGGGTGGACTTCTACGTGGACCAGTCGCTCGTGCACACCGCCACGTCGGCGCCGTACTGGTTCAACTGGACGAACATGCCGGTGGGGACGCACACGGTGCGCGCGGTGGCGCGGGACAACACGGGCCTGACGGCCGCGTCGCAACACACGGTATCTGTCGTGAGCGAGATTCCAAACCAGTTGCCCACCGTGGCGCTGCTGACACCGGCACAGAACGAACGGTTCTTCGCGCCGGCCACCATCGAACTGAGCGCGGCAGCCAACGACGCCGACGGCACGGTCTCGCAGGTCCAGTTCTTCTCGGGATCGACGCTCCTCCTGACTGACGGGTCCCAGCCGTTCACGAGGAACTGGACGAACGTGCCGTCCGGCACCTACGTCATCACAGCTGTCGCGAAGGACGACCGTGGAGCCACGGTGACATCCACGAGCCGTACCATCGTCGTGGAGCAGCCGCCGCCGCCCACCACGGCCGTCTTCGAGGCATCGACCAACCACGACACAGCGGTGGACTACTACGTGCTGGAGGTGTTCACGGCGGGTGCCGATCCGTCAAAGGCGAATCCGTTGCGGCAGCAGAACCTCGGCAAGCCCGCGGTCTTCAACGGTGAAGTCTCCGCGGACATCGCGGCGACCGTCCTGAGCCTGCCCGCCGGCCTGTACCGGGCACGTGTGACCGCGGTGGGTCCGTTCGGAACGACCAACAGCAGCCTGTCGAAGGAATTCGTGCGCTGAAGCCAGTACCTGCAGACAGCGCCGGCGCGGCCGGGCCCTCCGGGGCCCGGCCGGGCGGCCGGTTCAGGCGACTGGCCCCTCCCCCACCTCAGCGCCCGTCCCCGGCGCGGTCCTCCCGTTACCAGTAGCGCCAGGCGCCGGTGGCCAGCACGTACGCCCCGAGTGCGGCGTTGGCCACCGCATGCGCCACGACCACGGCGAACAGGCTCCTCGTCCACCTGAGGAGCAGCCCGAACGCGACCGCGGTGATCAGGGCCACCAGCCACTCGGGATGCGAGAGCGCGAAGAACCCCGCGACGAGCCAGAAGGCCGTCCAGGAGAACTCGCCTGGCAGGAGGCTCCGGAACTCCGGCCGCGTGAGATAGCGCAGGAGGAAGGACCGCCAGAACAGTTCCTCCATCACCGGCACCACGAGCACCAGCCCGAACAACCGGACCGCGAGAAACGCCCAGCGCAGGAGTGGCCCCTCGATGGCGGTGAACGGGTCGAAGGCGCTCCTCGTGCCCAGATGCGGATAGGGCACGGCCACGTCCACCAGCACCCACTGCAGCGTGACGGCGAGCCCGACCAGCACGGCCGGGAGGAGGACGCGGGACGAGGGGACGATATCGGCCAGCGGACCCGGGAGCCGCACGAGCGAGGCCGAGACCAGGCCGATCTTCACGATGTACGCGTAGGGGTAGAGGCCAGCCGGCAGGTACGACTCGAGGGCCGTCAGCAGGCCGAACACCACGATGGGCAGGCAGTAGTCGAAGGCCACGCCCCATCGGGCACGGCCATGCCGCAGGAGGGAACCCGGCCCCTGGGCTCCGCGGGCCTGGCCTCCGGGAGGGGAATCCCGGTGTGACGCGCCGATTGGCTGCTGCATGGCCGCGGGCGGCTGCCCGGACGACGCCGACGGGCGAGCCGGCCAGGACCGGCGGAACGGTAGCACAGTTGCCGGCCGCCCGGGTGCCACCAGATGCTCCCGCTCAGAGAGCGGCGGTGCGGCGGCGCCGCACGGCGAACGCGGCAATGCCGGCACCGAGCAGGAGCATCGACGCGGGCTCGGGCACGAGCGTGAGCTGGTCCTGGGCCTCGTTGTTGTTGCGGCCGTAGCGCAGGTTCAGGACCCGGACGCGGCCAATGCCCGTCCAGGCGCCGGTGTTGACCGCGGTGTTGGCCAGCGCGACGAACGCGTTGTTCGCGTCCATCGGCAGCTCCTGCTCGAGCATCCAGAACGCGCGCTGGAGCGCGTCGGCCGACGCCGCGTGCCCGGCTCCCGCGTAGTCGTAGCCCGCCAGGGTACCGGCGCGAAACATCGTGTAGAGATAGGCGGTCTGCGCGGAGATGAAGTCGCGTCCCTGCGCGTCGCCGCCGTTCGCGAGGGGGTCGGTGAGCGTGTACGGCGAGACGCCCTCGACGGTGAACGCGTTCGTGAAGTCGATGTACTCCGTCCGCTGGAGACAGAACGTGATGAAGGACCAGGCCCCGTTGACCGTGGCCACGAATTCGCCGCCTCCCGTGGTGCCGGCGGCGTCCGCGAACTGGAGGCTGTCCCCCACCTGCACGCTGCTCGCGTCGGCGCGCTGCGCGCCCGTCACCATCGCCCCCACCATCAGTATCCCGAGCACCACGTTCCGCATGTGACGACCACCCTTCTGAGGCGCCACGGACGCGTGGCGACGAACCTCCATGCTTCAAGGGGCGCGCCAGGTAGGACCAGCGCGGACCGGGGCCTGTTTCCTCGTGTTTTTCGTGTACAGGCGGTGCGCACGCCGGCCTCCGACGCCGGCTGGCTGGCAGTGGCGGGACGTTGGTCTGGCCGGGTGCGGACTTCGCGCGACCACGCGGGCGCACCGCCCCCGCCTCTGAACGTCGCCTCCGATTGATCCTCGCTCCGGGTCATCCCGCCTGGCCACCCCGCACGCAATCAGGACACCCCGGGTGTCTTCCTTCAGGGAGAACTTCTTCTCATCTTCTGAAGGAGAACCTGCGGCATGTGTCCCGGCGGGCCGGGCATGTGCGCACGCCGGGCCACCTGTCCACTCGCGCATCAGTCGTGGGCAGAACACGTACTGGGCTGTTCACAGCGCGCTGTCGCCGCCTCACCAGCGCTGGCTATTTCATGACCTGACGCCAGGACTCGGGCCTGCGCCCCGGAAACACCCAGTCCGACGTCGTCCCCCGCCGAGGTGGCACCGGCATTGCGGTGTTGGCGGCGGATATGGGCTGTTCCCACCGCGCGCACGCCAGCGGCGGATGGGTGCACCGAAGAGAGGGATGGCAGTGACCAGGATGGACGCAGTACGAGCAACGAGGATTCTCCGGGCAGGGGCCTTGGTGGTGGCCACGGCCCTTGCCGCGCCGGCCCCATCGGCCGCCCAGGCCACGGCGACCGTGCGAGGCACAGTCGTCGATGCTCAGAACGCGGCAATTCCGGGCGCGGGCATCGACGTGGTGTGCGGCACGGCGCAGCGTCGGACCCGTACGAACGCCGCGGGGCAGTTCTCGCTGAGCGGCCTGCCGGCCGCCGCGTGCTCGGTCACGGCCACCTCCGACCGGTTCGAGCCCCTCACGCGCGACGTGAACCTGCAGGCAGGTGACGCCGTCGTGGCCCTGGAACTCCAGGTGCAGGCCTTCACGGCCGACGTGCTCGTGACGCCGAGCCGGGGCAGCGAACAGGGCGCTGCCGGCCTGGCGGAGTCCACCTCGGTCACGACGCGCGCGGAGATCGATTCGCGCCCCTATACGCTCCTGGCGCAGGTACTCCGTGAGGAGCCGGGCATCTACGTTCAGCAGACCACCTCCGCGCAGGTGTCGCCGATCATCCGCGGCTTCACCGGGCAGAGCAACGTCTACCTGGTGGACGGCGTGCGCTACAACCAGGCCGCGTGGCGCTCGGGCCCGAGCCAGTACCTCTCCTGGATCGAGGGCGCAGCCATCGACCGTATCGAGGTGGTGCGTGGCGCCGGCTCGGTGCAGTACGGGAGCGATGCGCTCGGTGGCACGTTCAACCTGATGAGCGCTCCGCCTCTCTTCTCGCGCGACCGCCTGCAGACCGCGGGCAACGCCGAGGTCTTCTTCGGATCGGGCGACGAGTCGGCCGGCGCACAGGGCGAGGTGTCGTTCCGCACGTCCCGCGCCACCCTGCAGGTGGGCGGCAGCGGACGCCGGGTGGGCGATCTCCGCGCCGGCGGCGGGCTCGACTCGCATTCCGCGCTCACCCGCTACTTCGACCTGCCGTCCACCGTCCTCTACTCGCGGCAGCCCGACACTGACTTCCGGCAGGGCGGGGCCTTTGCCATCGCGAACCTGAACGCCGGTCGGGCCGCCTCCGTCCGGGCGCTCTTCATGCACGAGGATCAGAACGGCGCCAGCCGCTACGACCGGGTCCTCGGCGGACAGGGCGTGTACCGCAGCGGATTCGATCCCCAGCGCCTCGACTTCGGCTTCGTGCGCTACCAGAACGCCAACGTGCCTGGGCTCGATGGCGTGTCGGCCACCGTCTCGCTCAACCGGCAGGCGGATGGCCGTTTCGAGCAGTCGCGGCCGACCTCGAACCTCGACACGCAGAACGCGACGACGCGCACCTTCGGCTACCAGCTGCAGGGCCAGCGCTCGGTGGGCTCGCGCCAGTTCCTCGTGTTCGGCACCGACATCTACCGCGAGTCGATCACCGACGCGAACCGCGCCATCATCACCCAGGCCGGCGTCTCCACGCCCAACCGGCCCGATATCCCGAACGGCACGGGCTACAACAGCGCCGGCGTCTTTCTGCAGGACACGTTCGATGTGCTGCCGAACCTCCTGCAGCTGAAAGGTGGGCTGCGCTTCGACCGCTTCGGGTTCTCGACCGTCGAGGACCGTGCGCTCGGCGTGACGGCGGAGAACGTGACGCAGCAGGCTTTCACGTTCCAGACGGCCGCGGTCGTGCGCCTCGCCGACGGCCTCAACGCCACGGTCAATGTCACAAAGGGGCTCCGCGCGGCCAACAGCGCCGACCTCGGCAGCGTGGGGCTGTCGGGCGGCGGAGGCTTCTCGATTGCGCCAACCACGGCGGCGGCCCTGGGCGGCCAGGTGGGCACGACGGCGGCGGCGGGCGCCGTCTCGACCGGCGCGCTGGTCCCGGACCTCGGTCCCGAGCAGGTCTACCAATACGAGGTCGGGCTCAAGGCGTCGACGAGCCGCTTCGGCGGGTCGGTGAGCGTGTTCAACATGGAGTTCCAGGACTTCATCGAGCGGCGGGCCATCGTGTTCCCGGCCGGCATCGTCGGCTCGACGATCTCGGGCTTCGACGTGGTACGGCAGGATGCCACGGGGCTGGCCTATATCGCGCAGGACGTGCGGCCGATCGTCACGACGGTGAACGCTGGCCGTGCCCGCATCAAGGGCTTCGACGTGAACGGCGATGTGCGGCTCACGTCGTCCCTGCGGGCGAGCGCGTATGCCTCGGTGTCGACGGGCCGGCTGCTCGAGAGCGATCAGTTCGTGCGCCGCATGCCGCCGCCGATGGGCGGGGCGAACCTGCGGTGGACGGGGCAGCGCGCCTGGGTGGAGGGAGTCCTGACCTTCGCGCTCGAACAGACCCAGTTGAACAGCGGCGACCTGAGCGACGCGCGCATCGGCGGCGTGCGGACGCGGGCGTCGATTGCCACCTTCTTCAACGGCACGGCCACGGACCTGGGACTCGTGCAGAACGGCATCCTGCTCGAGACGGGCGAGACGCTGGCGCAGGTGCAGACCCGCGTGCTCGGCACGGCCAACTCGGGCCAGCTGTTCACGTCGCAGGCCGGCTACGCCGTCTTCAGCCTTCGCGGCGGCCTGGATCTGACGCCGCAGATTGGCATCACCGTGCTCGGCGAGAACCTGGGCGACGTGAACTATCGGCACTACGGCTCGGGCGTCGACGCGCCCGGCGCGAACGTGCAGGTGCGTGCACGGGTGCGCTTCTAAGGAACGTCGGTGCGCCACCTGCTGACAGCCGCGGCGGCGCCACCCGCGATCTGGTGCGCGGTGCTGCTGGAGCACGTCTCCAGCAGTGCCGATTCCCTGTCCCGTGATGTGCTCGGTGTCCTGGCGGTCGACGCTCTTCTCGGCGTCGCGGCGTTACTGGTCGTGGCGGCTCCGCTGATGGGCGTGGCCGCGGTGACGACGCCGCGCGGGGTCACGGGTACGGGCCGGCCCGTGTCCAGGTGGCGGGGAGCGCGTCACGCCGTGGCGGCGGTCGCCGTCCTGACCGGCGTGTCTGCCGCGCTGCTCGTGCTGGCCTGGGGCGTGGGTGGGGATGCAGGGCTCGGAATCCTCCGGTCTCACGTGACGCTCACGGTGGCGGGGCTTTCGCTGGCCGCGTTCGGCGCGGCCTGTGCGACCTGGATCCGGCATCCGCTCGATGCCTCGCTCGCCTGCCTGGTGGTGGTGGTGCCGGTCACGGCGGGGGTCCTCGCCTTCGGCCCGGTGCTCGAGGGCCTCTCGCCAGAGGGGCTCGAGCGGGCGATGGCGGCCAGCCCGGTGGCCATGGCGGCCGTCACGGCCGGCGTCGACCTCTTCCGGGTGGACCCCTTCTACCAGATCTCTCCTGTCGCGCACGTCACGGCGACATACCCGGATTGGCGGACCGCGTGTCAGCTCTACCTGCTGGCCGCGATCGTTTCCTGTGGTGGCATACTCATCGGGTCGCGGGTCCTGGCACCCGCCCCCATTCTGAAAGGATCGCTATGAACCGACTGGCCCGCGTCGTTGCCGGCATCGCCTGCCTGACGATGCTGTTCCCCCTGGCTGCGCTCGCCCAGCAGCGCCCGACCGGCCAGGCTGGACGGCTCACTCCGGACACCCAGCGCCGCCTGATGGAGAGCGTGGGCAAGGCCTCCGCCTTCCTGCGCCAGCAGCAGAAGGCCGATGGCACGTTCGACGCGAACCCGGGTGTCACGGCCCTGGCCACGCAGGCCCTGATCGAGCTGCCCGGCACCACCAAGGCGCAGCAGCTGCCGCTCGTCACGACGTCGCTCGACTACCTGGCCAGCCTTGCGAAGCCTGACGGCGGCGTGCACGCGGGCACGATTCCCCACTACATCACGGCGGTGTCGCTCTCCGCGTTCGCCGCCGGCGGACGTCCGCAGGACCGGCCGCTCATCGAGAAGGGCGGCGAGTATCTCGCCCGCAACATGCTCGACGAGGGCGAAGGCGTCGGCCGCAACAGCTTCTGGTACGGCGGCATGGGCTACGGCGGCACCGTGCGCGACGACGGGCGTCAGGCCGACATCATCAGCCTCGAGTACGCCCTGCGCGCGATGAAGGATGCCGGCGTGGCGGCCAACAACCCGGCGTTCGAGAAGGCGCTCATCTTCCTGCAGCGCACGCAGAACAACTCGGAGACCAACGACCAGGCGTGGGCCGCCAACGACGGCGGGTTCGTGTACTACCCGGGCTTCAGCTATCACGTGGACGGCGGCACCAAGTCGTACGGCAGCGTGAGCTACGCCGGCCTCCTGAGCTACAGCTGGGCGAACGTACAGAAGGACGACCAGCGCGTGCAGGGCGTCGTGAAGTGGATTCGCGACAACTACACGCTCGACGAGAACCCTGGCATGGGCCAGAAAACCGTCTACTACTACTACATGGTCTTCGCGAAGGCGTTGCAGGCCTACCAGCTCGACACAATCGTGGACGCGCGGGGCCGCAGCCACAACTGGCGCGAGGAACTGGCGCAGAAGCTGATGTCGCTGCAGCAGGCGGACGGGTCGTGGGTGAACACCGACCCTGCCGAGATGCAGAACAACAAGACACTGGTCACGTCCTTCACCCTGAGCGCGATCCGGTCAATCCTGCAATAGGGCGTGGGCGGTGCCCCAGAGGCACCGGTTCGATGCAACGCTTCGCTCGACTCGCCTGCTGCCTGTTCGTCGGCACGGCCTGGCTTCTCCCGCCGGCCGTGCCGACGGCAGGCGCCCAGTCGCTCACGCTCGACGCCACGGCCGGACTCAGCGGCCTGACGCGCGCCGGGCGATGGACCACTGTCCGCATCTCGGTGACCAACGCCGGTGCTGAACGGCGCGGGGAACTCACCGTCGCGTGGGGATCCCACGTGCTGCGACGGTCTCTGGTGCTCACCGCGCCATCCCGACGACAGTTCGAGGTCTTCGTGCGGACGGCGGACGTCGAAGACCGGATCCGTATTGCGTTCGCGGATGCCTCAGGGCAGGACGTCGCCGGCACGTTCGAGGTGCCGGTCACCGTGGTCGGCTACGACGACCCGCTCGTGGTCTGCGTGGGCGAGCCCGCCGCGTTCCCGCTCTCCGGCCAGGACACTTCCTGCACCGTCCGGATCGACGCGGCCGATGCGCCGGCGTCCCCACGTGGCTACGATGCGGCCGACCGGGTGCTCGTGCAGCCCGGAGTCAGGCTGTCTGCCGACGTGCGCACGGCGATGGCCACGGCCGCGGCCCTCCGACGGCTCGACGAGAACGGGGACTTCGCGGCCACCCGGCAGCTCGTACGGCCCCTGGTGCCACGCGGACTGCTGCCAGCGCAACGCCAGGCACTCTGGCTGCTCGCCGGCGCCGCTGCCGTTCTGCTCCTGGCCCTCTCGCTGATCCAACGACGCGTCCGCGAACCGCGCTGGATCCTCGCCGCCACCGTCACCGTGCTGGTTGCGACCACGGCCATCGCGGCACGCGTGGTGGGCCGGGTCGGCCCTGGCCGGAGCATCACGGTCCGACACGACAGCCTGATCCAGCAGCCTCCAGGGCCAGTGGGTGCGCTCGTCACGTCGCGCGCGATCGTGGTCTTTCCGTCGTGGCGCGCAGTCGGTCTGCGCGTGGAGCCCGCGAATGGTGCCGTGCTCCACGAGTCGGCAACCTCAGCTGGCCAGATTGAGCAGCGCCTCGACGACACGGGGACTCCGGTACTCTCGGGCACGTACGGGTTCGGTGCCCGGCAGGTGGTGGAGTACGAAGGCACGACGGACACGCAGGTACTCGACGTCTCCTGGTCGGACGGGCGCATCGTGGTGCGCAACGTCTCCACGGCCACGCTGGAGGCGTGCCGTTTCGCCGAGGGCCTTGGACCGTCCCGCGAGTGGCAGCTGCCGCCCGGCGCCCTCGCGGAGGTGGCTGCCGGGCACTGGTTTCCAGGCCCGGTGTTCAGCTGCACGATGATGGGCGCTCCGGTGGTGATGAGCGACGAGCACGCACCGGTGGTGCTCGATGGCGTCACGCGTGTGGTCGCCTACGCCGATCGGCCGACCGCGGACGGGTCTGCGGACGGACCCGCGGCCCTCACGGACCCGGAGGTGGGACGATGAGCGTCCCGACCGTGCGGCCCCACACCGTACGCGCGCGTGAACTCGTGCTCGCCGCAACCTCGCCGGCCCTGCCGATGGCGATGGCGGCGCAGATGGCCGTGCTGCTGGCGTTCCTGCTGGTCTGGGGAGGCGGGGTCCCGACGATGACGGGCGCGACGGTGCTCGATCAGCTCGTGGTGATCCATGGGGTGGGCCTGTTGATCGTCATGCCGTGGGCGCTGGCGAGAGCAGTGCCGCTCGACAGCCAGGAGAGCCTGGGCCTGCTGGCCCTGCTGACGGGCCGCTCGACGACAGGGATCGTGGGGGCACGGCTCGTCGCCATGTTCCTGGTGCTGGTCGCGGTGGCCCTGGCGGGCCTGCCGCTGCTCGTCATCGGGCAGCAGATGGCCATGGCCCCGACCGGCACGGTCGCGTGGGCGATGGGCGCCGGCCTGGTGCTCGGTGCCCTCGTCTCTGCCGTCGGATGCCTCTGGGCGCTGTCGGGCCTGGACCGCATGAGGGTGTGGCTCGGCACGTCGCTGTCGGTCTGGCTGGCGGCCGGCATCGCCGGCCGGATCTGGCCGGCAGGCGCCACCGGGCTGCTGGCGCTGGCCGCGGTACTCGTCGTGGGATGGCTGGTCCTGCGTGTGCGCGGAGATGCCTCGGCACGGGAGAGACACCCGCAGCACGCGAGTGGGTCCCGTTGATGCGCCGGCAACCCACGCAGTCTCCAGAGATCCACCGGGGCCCGCTCGACACAGTGCCTACTCCTGCGCTCGCTCCAGGGGTCGATCCACGACTCGACCCGACCACGTCACCCGAGCGGCTCGCCACGCTGCGGGCCACCCTGGCAGCCGTCCGCAGGCGCCTGTTCATCGTCCGTCTCGTGCGGCACGCCTATACCTGGGCAGCCGTCAGCACGGCGCTGGCAGCGCTGGCGACCGTGGCGTGGACTCCCGGAACGGGAATGGCGTGGCTATGGCTCTGCGCAGGGCTGGTGGGTGCCCTTGCGGCAGCCGCCGGCAGCGCCTGGTGGCGACGCCCCGGCGACGCGGCCGCCGCACGCGCCATCGACCGCCGGCACAACCTGCGGGGACTCGTGGATGCCGCCCGTGAGGCCGCCGGAGGCGATGACGCCGTGTCGGGCCTGATCGTCAGGGACGCGGCGCGGGCGCTGGCCACGATCACGATTCCGGACACCGTGCCCTTCGACGTCCCACGGCCGCGTGTCGTCGGGCCGCTGCTGGCCGCCGGGGTCGCCTGGCTCCTGGCCGTGTCCCTTGCACCCTCGCCATCCGGCGCTCCCGACGCCACCGCGAGCGGCGGGGCCGCTGGGGCAGGTGGCGGGCTTCGGGCCGTGACTGGCGACCCTGGCGCCGGCTCTGAGGCCGCTGAAGCGGCGGCGTCCATCGAGGCACGCGGCGAGGGCGACCCATCCGCCACACCCGATGCAGGCGGGGCAAGCGGCGAAAGCCTCGACCGTGATCGGGCGCCGGCCCGCGAGGACGCCGCCGGCGACGATGACGACAATCGCGCGGCATCTCCGACGCCCGCGACGCCCGACGCCGGGAGTCGTGCCCTCAACGCGGCGGAAGGCCCTGGTGCCGTGCCGCCCAACCCTGCGGACCCCAGGGCGGACACCAGCACGAACGACGTGAGCCAGCCCGCCAGCGCAGGCATGCCGGCGAGCGCCCGGCAGAATCCGGACACCTCGCCACTGGCGCAGCAAGAGCAATCGGCTGGTCGTCAGACGGGCCCTCGTGGGCGCTCCGGCGCCGCAGGACGCGTCGCGGATGGGGCAGGCGCGACCGCACCCGACGGGACGACTGGGGCTGAAGCCGCGCAGACGGCACAGGCGAGCGGAGGGGTGGACGGCGGGGCGCGGCTCGGCGACGCCACCTCCGGCGCCGGTCCGCGGACGGGCGCAGCGCCGCCGGCAGACGGTGCGTTCAGTGTCCGGGCGCGCGCCGCGCGTGCCCGGGCGCTCGGCACCGGGGGCCTCGAGCGAATGCCGCCCGACCGCCGTGCCCTCGTGCGGAACTACTTCAGGGACATTGGAGGAGAGGCACCGGAATGAGCACAGCAGCAGCCGGCATCGAAGCCAGGGCAGACGCGTTCCGCGAGTGCTTCGGGCACCTCCGGTCGGAGATCGGGAAGGTCTTCGTGGGGCAGGCCTCCCTCGTGGAGCACGTGCTCGTGTGCTTCTTCTGCCAGGGACATGCCCTGATCGAAGGCCCGCCGGGCCTGGGTAAGACGCTGCTGGTGCGCACGCTCAGCGAGGCGGTCGGCCTGCGCTTCGCCCGCATCCAGTGCACACCGGATCTGATGCCCGCCGACGTGACGGGCACCAACCTGCTCGTGGAGACGCCCGCCGGCGCGAGGCAGTTCACGTTCCAACCCGGACCGATCTTCGCCAACGTCGTCCTGGCCGACGAGATCAACCGGGCCACTCCCCGCACGCAGGCCGCCTTCCTCGAAGCGATGCAGGAGCGACACGTGACGGTGTTCGGCACCACGCACCCGATCGAGGAGCCGTTCTCGGTGTTCGCGACGCAGAACCCCATCGAGATGGAGGGCACCTATCCGCTGCCCGAGGCACAGCTCGATCGCTTCTTCTTCAAGCTGACGATGCAGGTGCCGGGCCTGGAGGACCTGGCGGAGATCCTCACGCGAACGACGGGCGAGTCGGCCGCCCACGTGATCCCACGCTTCGGCGCGGACATGGTGCGATCGATGGGCGCCCTGATCAGGCAGGTGAAGGTACCCGATGAGGCCATGCGCCTCGTCCTCCGGCTCGTGCGGGCCACGCATCCGGAGATGCCCGAGGCGCCGGACGTCGTGCGGACGTACGTCCGGTATGGCGCCAGCCCACGCGCGGCGCAGACCATGATCCTGGCCGCCAAAGCCTTTGCGCTCCTCGATCGCCGCTACCACGTCGCCGCGGACGACGTCCGCCGTGTGGCACTGCCCGCGCTCAACCACCGCATCATCCGCAACTTCCACGGCGAGATGGAGCAGGTGACGACGACATCGCTCGTCGAGCAGGTGCTGTCGGCGGCGCCCGCCTCGTGACGCCATGCTGACGGTCGATGAAGCCCGCCGGCTCGACGCCCTCACGCTGCAGGCCTCGGGTGCCACCCCGCTGGCCGCTGCCGCAGGGCTCCGCCGGACGCGTGAGCGCGGCGCGGGCATCGAGTTCCTCGACTATCGGCACTATCAGCCGGGCGACGACCCGCGCTCGATCGACTGGACGGTCGAAGCTCGCCTCGACCAGCTGGTGGTGCGCGTGTCGCGCGCCGAGGGTCACGTCCGCCTGCACCTGCTGCTCGACACCAGCGCGTCGATGTCGATCGGCACTCCCACCAAGCTCCACTGCGCGGCGCGGGCCGCGGCGGCGCTGGCCTACGTCGCCATCGAACGACGGGACGCGGCAGGCCTCGCCACGTTCGACGACACCGTCCGCACCCGCGTGCCGCCGATCGCGGGACGGCCGCAGCTGTTCCGGGTCCTCGACTCGCTCGCCAGGGCCCGGCCGGCCCGCCGGTCCTCGCTCGATCGGTCGCTGACGGCGTACGGCTCCTCCGTCCGCGGACCCGGCCTGGCCGTCGTGCTGTCCGACTTCCTCGATGCCGGCGGCGGGCTGGAAGGGCTCACCTATCTCGCGTACCGTGGCCTCACGCCCGTCGTGATCCAGGTGCTGGCACCCGAGGAACGCCGCCCCCGGCTCGAGGGCGACGTGGAACTGGAAGACGTCGAGAACACCCAGGCCACGCCATTGGTCGTGGACGACACGATGGTGGCCGCCTACCTGGAGCGGCTCGCGGCGCTCACCGATCGGCTTCGCCAGCACTGCCTGGCTCGGGGCCTGCCGTACGTGCGGCTGGACGCCGAGGCGAGCTTCGACGACACCGTCCGTGCCTGCCGGCAGGCCGGGCTCCTCGGAGCGTTCGGCTGATCGCCATGACGCTGACCTCCCCCGCCGCGTTGTGGCTCCTCGCCCTGGCGGTCCTGCTGCTGTTCGCGCGCAGACGCCGGCCAGCCGTGCGGACACGGGTGGGCACGCTGGCGCTGTGGCAGCAGATCTCCCGCAACGATGCCTCGAGGCTCTCGACCCGGGTGCGCCGGCACTGGCTCCTGGTTCTGCAGGTCCTGGTGGTCGTGGCCGCTGTGCTCGCCCTGGCCAGGCCGATGCTGTCGTGGCAGCGCGCGCGCGTGGCCCTCGTGGTGGATACGTCGTCGAGCATGGGGGCCGCCGCATCACCCGACCAGGTGGCCGTGCCAGGCACGCCGCCCCAGGGCACGGTGATATCGCCCGCCGGCCCAGACACGCGCCTCGACGCGGCGGTGCGCATGGCCCGCGCCTGGGTGGACGACCTTCCCCGCTCGACGCGCGTGGTGCTGTGGACGGCCGGCGGACAGCCGGTCCGTCTGGGCGAGTGGGGCCCGCGGGACGACGCACTGCGCGACGCCCTGGACACGCTCGCCGTAACGGCGCAGGCCGACGACATCCAGGGGGCCTTGCGCGTGGCAGCCGCCGCGGACGACCTCGCGGAGGCGCTCGTCGTCTCCGATCGTGCAGCGCCGGACACGGCCGCGCTCCCCCGGCGTCCTGCCGTGTCCTGGCGTACCGTGGGCGAGAGTCTCGACAATGTCGCGGTCGCCACGATCGGCGCACGGCGCGTGCCAGGCACCACGGGAGGCGACGTGCTGGTGCGCGTACGGAACGACGGCGATGCGGTGGTCGATACGGTGGTCGAACTGCGCCGGGACGATCAGGTCGTGGAGACGCGGCCGCTCCGCGTGTTGGCGCACGCTGACGCGTCGGTCGTCATTCCGGTCCTTCCGCTCACCGGCCTGCTTGCGGCGCGCGTCGCCCCCGGCGACGGCCAGCCGCTCGACGACGTGCGCCGCCTGCTGCTGCCCGATGCGGAGCAGGTGCGCGTGGTGGTCACAGGAGAGGACTACTTCGTCGAGCGGGCCCTGCGCGCCAACCCGTTCATCCGCATCGAGGCGGAGGCAGCCACCAGCGGCACCCGTGACACGGCCGACACGGCGCCCGGAACACGGGACCGGGCAGTGGACGGGGCAACGGTCTTCGTCTGCATCGGATGCTCCGACGTGCCGGACAACAGGGACCGCGTGCTGTTGGTACGGACCGCGCCGGCCGCCACCGACGATGCCGGGCGCGTCGGGCGGCCCGGCGGACCGCATCCGCTTGCCAGGGCGCTCGAGGCGCCGGGCCTCGAGGCCATCGCCGTGCGGGGGCCGGACACACCAGGCGCCCTGGTCATTGCCACCGCGGGCGACTGGCCGCTGCTCACCGCCACCGAACAGGGAGACCGGCGCATGGTGGAACTGCGCCTCGATCCCGGGCGGTCGCCGCTCGTGCTCGATCCCGCGTTTCCCCTGCTCGTGGCCGATGTGGTGTCCTGGCTTGCTGAACGTGAGCGTCTGACGCTGACGGCGGGAGATCCGCTCGGGTGGGCGCTCCCTGCCGGCGAGCAGGGTGCGGGGCCACTCACGCTCGAGCGCCCGGACGGCACCAGCATCACGGTGCGGAGGCCTCTCGGGGCACCTGTCCAGTCCCCCGTCCTGACCACAGGTGCGGCGGAGGACGTTGCCGGCAGCGAGGCGACGCCTGCGGCGGCGGCGCTCTCGGCGACTGGCGATGGACCGGCGGCTGCCGCCACGCGCATGGCGGGGCTGTACCGGCTGCGCGGCGACGGCTGGGAGCGGCGTATCGTGGTGAACCCCGTCGTCGAGGGCGAGAGCGACTTGTCGGCTGCTGGCTCGTCCGCCGCGGTCTCGACGAACGCCCCGATGGGCGCCGCGAGCGACGCGCTCGTCGCCGGGACCAACGCACCGCGGAACATCTCCGGCACCACAGCACCCGACGCCTCGGCAGCCCCCTCGATGCCCGCACGAGCGGGGCAAGCCATGTCGCCTGGCCCGGCGGAGGATACGCGAGGCGATACGGACCTGTCGAAGCCACTGGTGGTGGTGGCGCTCGGGCTCCTCGCCGGTGAGTGGTGGGTACGCCGGCGGCGGGAAGGGCGGGCCTGACGTGCGGTTCGCCGATCCGTACTACCTCTGGCTGCTGCCTCTCCTGATCTGGTTCTGGGTCGTCGGCAGCCGGCGTGGTGGGCGCGCGAGCGGGACTACCGGGATCACGGGCGCCACCGCGACGTGGTGGCGCTGCAGCATCGCTGGTCTGCTGGTGCTGGCGGCCGCGGGCCTCTCGATCCGCACGGGCACGGCGCCGATGACGACCCTGTTCGTGCTCGACCGGTCCTCGAGCCTGGCGCTCTCGGCGGGCACGACGGCCGGGCTCGTGGATGGCCTCGCGGCCGCACTGCCGCCAGGCGACCGCGCCGGCCTGATCGTGTTCGGCACCGACCCGGTCCTCGATCGACGCCCGACCGAGCGCTTCCGGGTGGGGGAGATCGCATCCGAGGTCAACGCCACCGGCACGGACATCGGGGCCGCCATCGCCCTCGCGCGGGACGTGCTGCCGCAGGACGGAAGCGGCCGCATCGTGCTCGTGACCGACGGACACCAGACACGCGGTGATGCCCTCCGCGAGGCCGCGCTCGCCACTGGACGGGTGCGCATCGATGCGGTAGTACCGCAGGGCGCCGAGGCGCCTTACCTGGCCGTGCTCGGCGTGCGGGCACCGCCGCTGGTACGGGTGAACGAGCCGTACGCGGTGGCGGTGGACGTACGCGGCCTGCCGGGCGCCGCGGTCGATGTCACGGTGCGCGAGGAGAGTGGCGCGTCGATCACCCAGCCGGTCGTGCTGGGCCGTGACGGCTCGACCTCTGTCGTCTTCTCACGGACAGCGGACACGCCTGGAGCACGCACCCTCGTCGCGACTGCGGCCACGACCGCGCGCGGTGCCACAGACCTCCGCCAGGAGGATGCCGTGGGCGCCGGTACCGTGGTGAGCGTCGCAGGCGCGGCGCGGGTCCTCTACGTGGCGCGCGGGACGGGTGTGTTGGACGGGTTGCTGCGTGCCAACGGGTTCGCCGTGACGCGTACGGTCCCGACGACGCTGCCGTCAGCGCCCGCGCTGGGTCGTTTCGACCTGGTGGTGCTCGACGATGTCTCGCCGCAGGAACTCTCGATGGACCGTGCGAACGACCTGTCACGCGCGGTCGAGCAGAATGGGACGGGGCTCCTGGTCCTGGGCGGAGCGCGGAGCCTCGAGACGGCCGCCTTCACCGGGAGTCCTCTCAATGCGCTCCTGCCCGTGGACCTTCGCCCGCGCAGCGGACGCAGGGCCGAGGCCCTCGGGCTGGCGGTGGTCTTCGACAAGTCGGGCAGCATGGCGGACCGGGTCGGCGGCGTGGCCAAGATCGAACTGGCGCGCCAGGCGGTGTCGGGAGTGCTCGACGTGCTGCCGGCCACCGATGCACTGGGCGTGGTGGCATTCGACGCGGAGCCCACGGTTGTCGTCCCGCTGGAAGCCGGGCACGATCCACGCGCGCTGGACGAACGCCTTCGGGCGGTCGAGCCGTCCGGTGCCACCGCCCTGGCGCCCGCGGTCGCCCGCGCGGTGGCCTGGTTCGAGGAGCCAGACGCGCAGGCCCTGGCGCGGCGGCACCTGCTGCTGGTGACCGATGGCCGGACGTCGGCGGAGGACATCGCCAACGTGCAGGCCCTGGTCGAGGGCCGCGGTGTGGAAATGTCGCTCGTGGCGCTCGGCGGAGACACGGACCGTGACGGACTGCGTGCGCTGGCCGAGGCCACCGGGGGCCGGTCGTTCTTCCCGGCCGATGTGCGCGACCTGCCGGCCATCATGGCGCGCGAAGCCTCGCGGGTAGCCGGCGGCACGACGGTCGAGGAACCCTTCACGCTGGCCGCAGGCGCGCACCCGGTGCTCGAGGGCCTCGATCGCGCCGATCTCCCGCGCATGGGTGGCTACGTCGTGTCGCTGGCCCGACCGTCGGCCCAGGTGGCGCTGCGATCGCACCTGGGCGACCCGGTCCTGGCGACGGCCACCGCGGGTCTGGGCCGCACGGCGGTCTTCACGGCCGATCTGTCGTCCACCTGGTCGCGGGACCTGCGCACCTGGGGGGAATCGGCGACGCTCTGGGTGCGGGTCGCGCAGTGGACCAGCCGGCGCGCCGATGATGCAGGGCTCGTCATCGACATCGCACAGGATGGATCGGGCGCGCACCTGGTCGTCGATGCCTACAACGCCGGGGAGCAGCCGCTCACGGGGCTCCGCGGGCAGGTCACCATCTCGGGACCCGCTGGCGAGCCCTCGACCCTGCCCCTCGTGCAGGACCTCCCGGGCCATTACGCCGCCACCCTCGTGCCAGCCCGTGCGGGCCGGTACGTCATGACGGTGACGATGACCGACGAGGCGTCGGGCCGTGAGTACAGAGCCCTGCGCGGCCTGTACTGGTCGGGCATCCTCGAACGCCTAACCGGGGGCGTGGATCGCGCCCTGCTCGCGCAGGTGACCACCGCCACCGGAGGCCGCGTCGTCGCCGACGGCGAGCATCCACTCCGCGAGGGACGGCCAGCGCAGTACGTGGACCTCTGGCGCTGGCTCGTGCTCTCCGCCGTGCTCGGCTTCATCGGGGAGATCCTGGCGCAGCGGCTCCTGCCGGGACCGCGCGCGTCGCGGGTCGGGGGCGTGGACCGCACGCAGGCGTCGAGCGGGCACGCGGCATGAAGCGAGTCCTCCTGCTCACGGCGCTGCTCGCGGCCGTCGCGATCGCCTCGAAGCTGCTCGTGGAAGACGTCCTGGGCATCGAGCTCGAGGGCATGGTCACGGGATGGCTCGATACGGCCGGCACCGGAAGCGCCCTCGCCATCGTGATTCTCCTGGCCGTGGACGTGTTCCTGCCGGTGCCCTCGAGCCTCGTCATGGTGCTGAGCGGCGCGGCATTCGGGGTGTTCTGGGGGGCGCTCATTTCGCTCGTGGGCTCGATTGCCGGTGAGTGGGTCGGCTTCGAGCTCGTCCGCCGCTACGGCCAGCGCGCGTCGGCGCGGATGATCGGCGAGGACGACTACGCCCGCTTCAGCGGTCTGTTCGCGGAGCACGGCGCGGCGGCCATCGTCGTCTCGCGCGCGCTCCCCGTGGTGATGGAGACGATGAGCCTCGTCGCGGGTCTGTCAGGCATGCGTCGGCGATCGTTCCTGCTGGCGTCGCTCATCGGCACGGCCCCCGTGGTGGTGGTGTACGCGTGGGCGGGCGCGATGTCGCGAGACGCGGGAAGCCTGCTGCCGGCGGTCGTGATCCTGATTGCCGCCGGTGGCGCCGGCTGGCTGTGGTTCCGGGTGAAGATGAAGAGCCGCTGACGCCCGGTGCGCGTCGGTGTCGCACTCCGGCCCGGTCCGACTTGCGCGCGACGCGACGGCGTCAGTTCTCGGAGACGATCTTCTTTCGCAGCGTGGCGCGATTCACGCCGAGCACCTCGGCAGCCTTCACCTGATTGCCGTTGGTGATGGCGAGCGCCTCCTTCACCAGCGTGGCCTCGACCAGATCCACGATGTCGTGGAACACGGATGCATCGGCGCTGCGGGACGACTCGACGAGCCGCTCCTGGAGCGAGAGTCGCGCCGCGCGGCACAGCGCCGACTCGGCATCGAGGCGGCCGGAGAACCGGCTGCCGGCCAGCACGTCGCCCACGTCTTCGAGCGTGATGACATCGCTGCGGGTCACGATGGAGGCCCGCTTGATCACGCTCTCCAACTCGCCGACGTTGCCCGGCCACGCGTGATCGCGCAGCTTCCGCAGCACCTGCTCGTCCACGCCCCGGATGGTGCGGTTGAGTTCTTCGTTGAACCGGTAGATGAAGTGCCGCACCAGGACGGGAATGTCGTCCCGCCTGTCGCGAAGCGGCGCCAGCTGCAGCGTGATGAGGGACAGCGCTTCGAAGAGCGCGCGATTCCAGCGGCCGGCCTGCACCTCTCCGGCCAGGTCGTGGTCGGTGGAGGCCAGCACCCTCGCATGGAGCTTCGGGCCGTACCCGCCGGCACGGGCGTGCTCGAGCGCCAGCGCGAGGCGCTGCTGGAGGGCGACAGGCAGGGCGTGCACCGAGGCCAGATGCACCGTGCCCGCTCCCTGGCCGAACAGCTCGGTCGCAATCGCGGCCTCCGGGGATGACGCGCAATCGAGCGAGACGAACGGCAGGTGACGGCGGTCGCTGTTGTCGTGGATCGTGCGCACGACCAGCTGGCGGCCGGTTCCACGCTCGCCAAGGACCAGGGCCGGCACGTCGTTCACCGACAGGCGACCGATCATCTTGTAGACGGCCAGCATCGATGGGGTCTCGCCCACGAGACTGACCGCCGGCTCACCCGCCCCGCCCTCGGTCACCTCGACGTGGTTGCGGCCCGCCCTGGCGGTGAGGGCCTGACCGATGACCGTTCGGAGCTGGTCGAGATCGAGCGGCTTGGTGAGGTAGTCGAAGGCGCCGGCACGGATGGCATCGATGGAGGTCTGGCTGGTGCCGTAGGCCGTCATCATCACGACGTCCACCTGGGGGAACCGGCTGCGGAGGCGCGCGAGCGCTTCGAGGCCGTCCACGCCGGGCATACGGATGTCCATCACGACCAGGTCGGGATCGTGGGCCGCCATCTCGCGCTCGGCGTCCTCGGCGCTGCTGGCCACCCGGCACACGTGGCCCTCGTGGCGCAGGAAGCGCTCGAAGGCGGAGGCTACGGCCTGATCGTCGTCCACCACCAGGATGTCAGCCATGGCTCTCCGGCGATTCTACATGCTCCAGCGGCAGCCGAAAGACGGCGCGCGTGCCCCGGGGCTGGCGGTGGTCGAGCAGGAGGCTCCCGCCGTGGGCCTCCACCACGGATCGCGCATTCACCAGCCCGAGCCCCACCCCGTCACGCTTGGTCGAGACGAAGGGATCGAACACGCGAGCCAGTATCGCGGGGTCGATGCCGGCGCCGTCGTCGGCCACCTCGAGCTCGATGCCCTCGTCGCCGGCAGACCGGCGCGACGACACCTCGAGGGTGCCCCCGCTCGTCATGGCTTCGGCGGCATTCACGATGACGTTGAGCAGCGCCTGCCGGAAGCGCGGCTCGTCGAGCGGCACCTGCGGCAGGCCCTCGTCGAGATGTGTCGCCACCGCGATGCGGCGATGCGCCAGCTGGTGGGCCACCTGCTCGAGCGCATCCCGCGCCACCGTGTTCACCGAACAGGGCCGGCGCCGTAGCTCACCCGGCCTGGCCAGCTCGATGAGATCGCGAATGACGGACTCGACCTGCACGATATCGCGCAGGACGGCCGCCAGCGTCTCCTGGTCTTCGGCATCACCCGTGAGGCGCGCCTTGAGCAGCTGCGTCTGCATCTTGATCGAGGACAGGGGATTGCGGATGTCGTGCGCTACGCGGGCCGCGAGCAGTCCGGCCAGGCCGAGCTTCTCGGAGCGCACCAGTGCTTGTTGCGACCGGTCGAGCCGGTCGAGCATGTCGTTGAAGGCCTGCGCAAGCCGCCCCGCCTCGTCGTCCCCCACCTCGGCGCGCTGGCTCGTCGTCCCGGGTGACACGTCGCGCGCGAAGCGCACCAGGCGGTCGAGCGGCGCCGTCACGCGGCGCGCGACGAACTGGCTGACGAAGACCATCACGAGCAGGCTGGCGCCCGCCGCGAAGAGAATCGCCCTGGTCACGGCCGCCGTGGAGTCGGCCAGCGGCGACGTATCGGCGACGATGGCGACGAGCGCATCGTCACGCCCCTGGACGGCATGGAACGCCACCAGGCAGGGCGTGCCGCAATCGAGCGCCACCACCGTCGGTTCGACACCGAGCGTCACGGTGACTGCCGCCTCGCGTGTCACCCGCACGAGCTCGGGATCCCCGGGGCCCTCGAGGCTCGACGCCAGCACGGCCCCGTCGGCCCCGAAGGTGATGACCTCCGCGCCCACGATCTGCTGCACGTTGCGTAGCACGGCCGGATTGAGGGCGAAGTCGCTGCGCGCAACAGCCGTGGCGGTGCTGCGGATCTGGGTCCGCACACGCGTCTCGAGCGCCTGGGACGACACCGACAGCGCCACCCAGGCAGCGGCTGTCGTGCCCACCAGTGCCACGGCCGCGAACGGGAGGACGATCCGGTGCTGCAGACTGAGCCGCCCGGCGCTCCCCGGCATCAGAACCCGACGATACGGTCGGCGTAGGTGGCCTGCACCTCCCGGCCGATCCGGGTGAACTCTCCGACCACCGGCTCGAGCGCCGGGGCAGCGAGGACACCGGCATGCTTGTCGAGCAGCTCACCCAGCCGCTCGCTGAAGACCTTGCCTTCCCCCTCGAAGAGGTGGGTGGCGTGCTGCAGGCCGGCCTGCGTCTGCTCGAACCCGCCACTCATACGCTCGAGGGTCGGCGCGCGCCCGAAGTTGAAGTCGGCGTAGGCCCGGACGTCGTCCAGCAGCGCAGCCAGCGGATCGTCCGGCGCGAGGGTGGCGCGCACGGCGGCAAAGGCGCCGTCCGCGTCCTGGCGCAGCCGTTCGGCCTCCGCCACCCGTGTCAGGCCGACGGAGCGGTAGTTCGCCAGGAGCGGCGTGGACCTGAGAAAGAGGCGGTTGTGGAAGTCGTAGTTGTAGTTGCGATCGAGGATGTAGTACCCGCTGAGGAGACGCTCGAAGGCCCGCGCATAGGTGGTGAGCGCCGCCTCGACGGCCGCGGCCTCGGCGGGCACGGCGGGCGCGGCCGGTGGCACGGGCACGCGGTCGAGACGGAAGCCCGAATCCTGCTGCGCGGGGTCCATGTAGTAGGCGGGGCTTCCCTGATAGGCGCCGGGCCGGTTCTTGTAGCCGATGTACAGGCCGAAGGAGACGACCACCCCGGCGATGAGCAGCGCGAGCGCGAAACGCTCGCTGCGCCGCCGTCCGGAGCCGGCCGGCGCGTCGTGTCCGCTCCCCCAGACGAGCGCCGCCCACCCCATCACGATGAGCGTGATCACCATCAGCTGGCCGAGGAACTGCACGGCCACCCACGTGAGCAGCAGGAAGAGGAACGTGGCCAGATAGGCGCTGCCCTCGCGCACGCGGCCCTCGGCCATGGGCGCCAGGCCCGGCACGAGGCGCAGGAGCAGACCCGGTCGCCGCGGCGCGCCAGACGGGGCCAGCCCGTACCGCGCCCCGAGCACCACCAGGAACACGGGCGTCGCGAAGATGGCCGCGAGCAGCACGTGGACGATGATGCGCATCCAGGTGATCGAGAGGTTGTCGATCAGCTGATCGCCCTGGGTGATCACCGGGAACAGGAGCCAGGGCAGGCTGAGAGGCAGCGAGACGAGGAGGCGCTGGCGGGCGTAGAGCGCCACGCCGGCCCCGAGGATGAACACGAGCCCCGCGAGGCTGACGTACTCACCGCCGTCGATCAGGTAGTGGATCCACAGGTTGGTCTCGGCGACGGCCATGCCGAGCACGGCCAGGCCGAGGGCGCCCGTGGCCCAGACCAGCCACATCGGCGGCCGGTCCGGCGTCATCACCCGCTCCATCACGGCGTCGTGGGGGCGGGACCCGGTCACGGTCGTGTCCCGACCACCAGGGTGTGGGGATTGGGCGGCGGGAGCGGGCGCACGTCGACGCCGGAGAATCCGGCCTCCTGCATCCAGGCGGCCATCTGGGTCTTGGCGTGCGCCGACCCTTCCTCGCTGGTGAGCATCATGTTGAGGGCGAAGTAGAGCGAGAAGGGCGGCGTGGTGCGGGTGTCGTCCTCGAAGAACACGTCGCTCACCACGACCATGCCCCCAGGCTCCAGCGCGGCGAACGCCTTCCGCAGCAGCGCGAGGCAGGTGGCCGGGGTCTCGCGGTGCATCATGCCGGACAGCAGGACCGCGTCGAACCCGGTCCCGAACGCCGTGGTCCGGTAGTCGCCGGGCACGAGCGTGATGCGGTCGTCACAGCCGCTGTCGTGGACAATCTCCCGGGTGACCTCGAGCACGCCCGGCAGGTCCATCACGGTCGAGCTGAGGCCTGGCGTGCGCTTCACGAGCCCGATGGAGTAGGTGCCAGGACCGCCGCCGACGTCGAGCAGGCGCCGGCGACCGGAGAAATCGGCTCCGTGCGGCAGCACGGCGCTGAGCCCCTGGGCGCGCTCGTGCATCGCGAAGACGAACGCCCGGGTCTTGGCCTTGTCGTCGCCCAGGATGCTCTCCGGATCGATGACCGGCCGGCCCGTGCGTACCAGCTGCGCGAGACTGCCCCACGGCTGGTACAGGTTCTCGGCGTACTTCAAGACGTTGCCGATATAGGCCGGCGTGTCGCGGCGCAGGAAGGCGGCGGCCATCGGGGTGTTCTCGTACCGCCCCTCGGTGACCGTGAGCAGCCCCTCGGCGGCAGCGGCTTCGAGCAGCATCCGCAGGGGCTCGGTGACGGTGCCAGTGGCCTCGGCGATCTCCGCGGCCGTACGGGGGCCGTCGCCGAGGGCCGTGAACACGCCCAGGTCTGTCGCGGCGAAGAGCACCATCGAGGAGCGGTGCGCCATGGCGAGGCGCATGATCAGTGCAGGATTGGGCAGGGACGCGCCGGGGCCCTGGCGGGACGTGTCGGTCATGTTCGGCTATTCGGCTAAAGAAAGTCTGGACTGCAGTCGATCTTGGCTGCAGGGGTACACGCTGTCAATCCGCCAGGGCGCCTTCGTTGAAAGGTGCCGGCGCTTTCGGTACAGTACCACCGCGCTGCCCCCCGGACGCGACATGCCACCGACGAGCGAACAACTTCTCAGTGCCCTCCGGTCCCGCCTCGATGCAGCCGGGGCCTCCTGGCTCGACGCGGCCCTGGCCGCAGCCGGCAGCGGCACGCTCACGCAGCTGCTCACGGCCTACACGGGGGCATCGCGGCGCGTGGGGAAGGCCCCACTGGCCCTCGACACGCCGGATGGCGACGCCAGCGCGTGGACCCTCGAGGACGCCGCCCGTGCCCTCCTCCTGCTGCAGCGTGGGACCGCGAGCCCCGACCCGGGCGGGTTCGAGGCCGACGTGGTGGCCTGCTACGAGCAGGGCGACAGCCGGGAGCAGGAAAGCTGGTTGCGCACCGTCGCGGCCCTGCCCGCGCCCGAGCGCTTCCTGCCGCTCGTCATCGACGCCTGCCGCACCAACATCATTCCGCTGTTCGCCGCGGTGGCGTGCGACAACCCCTATCCCGCCCGGTACTTCCCGGACAGCAGCTTCAACCAGATGGTCCTGAAGGCCCTGTTCAACAACGTGCCGCTGGCGCGCGTCCGGGGGCTCGACGGCCGGCTGAATCCTGAACTCGCCCGCATGGCGGGCGACTACGCGGCCGAGCGAATGGCCGCCGGCAGGACCGTGCCTGCCGATATCGCGCTCGTGACCACCCCGATCGGCAGCACGCAGGCACACCCATGAAGATCATCGACCCGCACGTCCACATGACGTCCCGCACCACCAACGACTACGAGGCCATGGCCGCAGCCGGCATCCTCGCGGTCGTCGAGCCCGCGTTCTGGCTCGGCCAGCCGCGCACGACGGTGGGCAGCTTCATCGACTACTTCAACAGCCTGCTCGGGTGGGAGCGCTTCCGGGCCTCGCAGTTCGGCATCCGGCACTTCTCCACGATTGGCCTGAACCCGAAGGAGGCGAACAACCCCAAGCTGTCGGGTGAGGTTCTCGACGTCCTGCCGCGGTACCTGGCCAAGGACGGCGTCGTGGCGGTGGGCGAGATCGGCTATGACGACCAGACCCAGGAGGAAGAGGACGTGTTCGCGCGCCAGATCGAACTGGCACGCGAGTTCGAACTCCCCGTGCTCGTCCACACGCCGCACCGGGACAAGAAGCAGGGCACGGTTCGGACCATCGAGCTGGTGAGGAAGCTGAAGTTTCCCGAGGAGCGCGTGCTCATCGACCACAACAACGAGGAAACGCTGCCGATCGTGCTGGCCAGCGGCTGCTGGGCGGGTCACACCATCTACCCCAACACGAAGATGGACGAGCAGCGCATGGCCAGCATCGTGAAGAAGTACGGCACCGATCGCATCGTCATCAACAGCGCGGCCGACTGGGGCATCAGCGATCCGCTCAAGGTGCCGAAGACCATCGACGTGATGCGCGCGCAGGGCATCCCCGACGACACGATCGAAATCATCGTGTGGCACAACCCGGTCGCGTTCTTCGCGCAGAGCGGCCGCATGGACGTGGCTGAGCTCGAGGCACGCCCCACGGTGGACCGCTCGCAGAAGTTCCAGGACAACTCGGTGCTCCGCGGCGAACAGGTGAAGGCGGCGCAGTAGCCTGCCGCCATGTACCCCACGGCCGTCCTCAACGTCGTTGGTCTGACGCCGGAGCTGCTCGGCCCCCACACCCCGCACCTGACCGCGCTGGCGCGCGAGGGCGCCATGGCGCCCCTGCGGGCAGTGGTGCCCGCCGTGACCTGTACGGCGCACGCCACGTTCCTGACGGGCCTGCGGCCCGAGGGCCACGGCGTGGTGGCCAACGGCTGGTACTTCCGCGATCTCGCCCAGGTGATGTTCTGGCGGCAGGCCAACCAGCTGGTGCAGGGCCCGAAGGTGTGGGAGACAGCCCGCGACCGCGATGCGGCCTTCACCTGCGCCCAGATGTTCTGGTGGTTCAACATGTACGCCGCCGTGGACTGGTCGGTGACGCCGCGCCCAATCTATCCCGCCGACGGACGGAAGCTGCCGGACATCTACTCGTCTCCCGCGGACCTCCGCGACCGGTTGATTGCGGAGCTGGGCACCTTCCCTCTCTTCGATTTCTGGGGGCCGAACGCGGGCATCCGCTCGAGCGAGTGGATTGCCGAGGCCTCGATGCGCGTGGACACGTGGCACGCGCCCACGCTCCTGCTCGTGTACCTGCCCCATCTCGACTACGACCTGCAGCGCTTCGGGCCCCACGACCCACGCATCGCGGCGAGCCTCTCGGCGGTGGACGCGGTGTGCGGACGGCTCATCGCGCACTGCCGCCAGCGCGGGCGCCGGATCGTGGTGGTCTCCGACTACGGCATCGTGCCCGTGAGCCGGCAGGTGCACATCAACCGCGCACTCCGTGACGCTGGCCTCCTGCAGGTCCGCGACGAACTCGGCACCGACTCGTTCGACGCTGGCGCCAGCCGGGCCTTCGCGGTGGCGGATCACCAGGTGGCGCATATCTACGTGCAGGACCCGTCGCTCGTGCCCACGGTGCAGCGGCTCGTCGCCGCGCTGCCGGGCGTGGAGGCGGTGCTGGATCGCCGCGCGCAGGCGGCCATCGGCCTCGGCCACGATCGGAGCGGCGAACTCGTGGCCATTGCCGAGACCGATGCCTGGTTCACGTACTACTACTGGAACGACGACGCCCGCGCTCCGGACTTCGCCCGCACCGTGGACATCCACCGCAAGCCCGGGTACGACCCGGCCGAACTGTTCCTCGACCCGGCGATTCGCCTGCCGAAGCTGAAGATCGCCGCCACGCTGGCGCGCAAGGCCCTGGGGTTCAGGTACCTCCTGGAAGTGATCCCGCTCGACGGCGGGCTCGTCCGAGGCTCGCACGGGCGACGCACGGATCGCCTCGAGCAGGGACCGCTGGTCATCACCTCGGAGCCTGGCGCCCTGGACGGGGCGGTGGACGCGACCGCCGTGCGCGACCTGATGCTCTCGCACCTCTTCGATCGCCGACCGACACCCGTCGCGGCGGCCTGAGCGTGGGCCACGGCCGGCACACGGGTCGGCAGCAGTGGCCGCACCCCGCGGTCAGGCTGACCCCGTGTGCGGTTCGGCGTCGCACGTCGTCCCGGTCCTCAGGCGAAACGACGCGTTGCAGACTGCCGCTATCACGTCGTGCGCAGTCGGACCGGAACAGAGCGCGGCATCGAACCGAAGGCCGTGTCAGACACGCGTCTGCTCCGCGCACGGCATCTGCCGGAAGTGCCTGAAGCGTGCGCGGGCACACTCGCCGATGACGAGTCCGGTCGCGCCTGTCAGTCGCCGGGGACGAAGCGCTGCAGGAACAACGTGAGGGGAAACCCGAGGACGGCGGCTGCCGCGAGCGCACGCGAGGCGTGAGCCGCCACCAGGGCCGCGTCCACGAGCGAGATGCCCGCGATGAGAGCGGGTATCAGCCACCGGGCGTTCGCGCCAGCGAGCTTCGCCACCTGCGTCAGGCCGGCGACATAGGCCGTAAGACCTGCTGCTGCCAGCAGGACCACGGGCGTGACGCCCGCGACAGCCGCCGCCACCGTGCAGTAGACGAGCCCCCGGCAGAGGCCCATCACGAACGGCCCGAGGCGGCTGCCCTTGTGCCGCATGTCGTAGACGACGATGGCCGCACCGAGCGCGAGCCCCCACGGCACGGCCGCCGGCGCGGGAACGAGGAGCAGCGTCCCCACGGCCAGGAGCGCGAATCCAATGCCGAACACTTCCCTGGCGGGCACATCACCGGCGGGAATCGGTCGCGAGGGCCGCTCACGATGGTCGATGTCGCGATCGAAAGCGTCGTTGAGGAACATGCCGCCGGTGTAGAAGCACGACATCGACGCGGCCAGCCACAGGTACGACGACCAGTCCAGACCGTCCGTCGTGAGCGCCAGTCCAGCGAGCACGTTCGTCCAGATGGTGGGCAGGTTGGAGATCCTGGCGAGGAGCATCCAGGAGCGAAGCCTGGACCGGCGCGGCCCAGCGCGCCGGGCAGGAGCGTCGACCGCGCCCGACGGCACCACCGGGACGCCAGGTGGGGTCATGAGGCGAGCGCCTGCCGCGCCCACGCGAGTTCGCGGGCAATGGCGGCACAGACGTCTCCGTCCCTGTACTCGGGCGGCAGCACGTCCCAGGTGTAGGTCTCGACCTCCAGGACGGAGCAGACGGGGTCCGCCTTCAGGCAGCGCAGGACCGCCTCGAGCTGCGGCTGCGTCGTGCCGAAGGCTTCCATCTCGGCGAGGAAGATCGGGACGTGGAAGTGGACGCGCCACTCCCGTGCCCGCGCACCGCCTGCCGGAGCCGACCGCGCAGAGGCCAGGGCGTCCGGCAGATCGACGAAGCGCACGTAGCCGGCCTCGTTCCGTTCCACCACCTGGTGCAGGTAGGTGTCCTCGGCGAAGCGCTCGAGCGCCGCGATGGTCGCGCCGTTCACCTCGGGCAGGCGCAGCGCCGACGACAGCTGTACCTTCATCACCCGGACGCCCGCCTGCCGCAGCCGCGCCAGCGCCTCAGCGGGATCCTCGAACTCCACCGCCGCGTGGCACGCGTCGAAGCACACACCGACGTGCTGCCGGACATCGTCAACCGAGAGCGCGATGTCGCCGTGCCGGTTGGCCAGCTTGACCGCCTGCGCCGACAGCAGGTGGCGCTCGAAGAAGGTGACGGCGTCGTGTGTCGTCTCGAGGAGACACGCGGGCTCGGGCTCGAGGGCCAGTCCGAGCGAGATGCCCGTCTCTTGCCGGATTCGCGTGAGCAGGGCCGCGTGCCGCAGGATGCCGGTCGCCATGTCCTGCACGTCCGACTCCGAGCGGATGTGCCCGCGGAAACCGCCGGGGACGGTACTGACACTGCCTTCAGCGAGGCCGGTGCCGTGCAGGAGGGACGCCAGGATGGTGGCCAGGCGGTTCGAGTAGTCCAGGCGTTCGGCGCTGCGCCAGTCCGGCAGGTACACCTGGTCCTTGACGCGCTGCCCGTGGAACGCCCCGTAGGGAAAGCCGTTGAGGGTGGGCACGTAGTACTGCCCACGCTGAAGGAAGTCGCGGAACTCGTCGAGCGCGGCGGGACGTTCGAGCTCGCGCGCCGCATCGGCGGACAACCGCAGCCCGACGGCCATCGCCCCGTCCAGGGCCAGGTGCTCCCGGACCCGAGGCAGGGCACTGGCAAGCACGTCCCGGACGTCGGGCCATCGCTCGCCGGGATGGATGTTGGAGCAGTAGGTGAGATGGAACGCCTCGCCGGCCCTCATCTCATGCAGGCCGCGGGGTCCGCGACGCGGCCGTCGCCGGTCCCGCGGTGGAGGCCTGACCGGTCGAGGCACGGTTCGAAAGCTCGACAATCGAGTCGGCGACCACGGCGTCGTCCATCTCGGTCACTTCGAAGCTGCGCCCGATGTCGCGCAGCATCGTGACGTGCAGGTCGCCGCCCAGATGCTCGCGGAACTCGTCGAGTCCCTTCAGCAGCGTCAGGCGCCCGTCGGCCTGGCGGTCGAGCAGGGCGTCATCCCAAAGGCGCAGGCCGGTGGCTTCGAGCACCGCCAGGATGCGCTCGCACGTCCCCCGTGCCAGGAAGCCCTTCTTCACCGAGTAGGTGAGGTCGAGCGCCATGCCAATGGCGACGGCCTCCCCGTGTCGCAGGCGGTTTGCCGTGATCGACTCGAGCTTGTGTGCCGCCCAGTGTCCGAAGTCGAGCGGCCGGGCGCTGCCCAGCTCGAAGGGATCGCCGTTGCCGCAGATGTGCGCGAGGTGGAGTTCCGCCGAGCGTCGCACCACCGGGCCCAGGGGTTCGTCGTCGCCGGCTGCGATGCGCGTGGCGTGCTGTTCGAGATAGCCAAAAAAGGCCGGGTCACGCAGCAGCGACACCTTGATGGCCTCGGAGACGCCGGCGATGACGTCGCGACGCTCCAGCGACCGCAGCATGTGGATGTCGTTGATGACGGCGAACGGCGGCACGAAGGTGCCAATGAAGTTCTTCTTCCCGAACAGGTTGATGCCGTTCTTGACCGCGATGCCGGAATCGCCCTGCGCGAGCACCGTGGTGGGCATCCTGATGATGCGGATGCCGCGGTGCGCGATCGCCGCGGCGAACGAGACCATGTCGAGCACGGCGCCCCCACCGATGACGGTGATGAAGGCGTGCCGGTCGATGCCCAGGTCGTTCACGCGCTGCAGCAGCGCGAAGGTGTGGGTGACGTCGTTCTTGACGGCCTCCCCGCCGGGCACCAGCACGACGGGCCCGGCCAGTTCGAGCGAGCCCTGATGCGCGGCGAAGTAGCTCTCGATGCGCTCCTGCAGCCACGGCTGCTCGCGGGCCACGAACTCGTCCACGACCACCATCACCCGGTGGCGCCGTTCCGGCTCGAGACGGCGCACGATGTCGGCAAACAACGGCCGGTCCGCGTTCCAGATGTCCTCGCCGAAGACGACCGGGAATCGGAACGGGACCGAGAACCCGTGGAGGGCAAACGATCCATCGACGATCTGTCCGGCGTGTGGGTGTGTCACCAGCCTGCGGCTCCTAGCTCCACCGGGCTACAGCAAACGGACTGCCAGCCGAGGTGGGCTTTTCTGGGGGTTTCGGCCGAGGCGGACCCTGAGAGCACCGGGATTCTCTGAACAAATTCTTCCTGCAGGCGGACCTCAGGTCGGCCCGTCCGCCTTGCCAGCCGTCTCCTCGTACCATCGGCAGGCCTCGGCAAAGCCCAGCTCGCACGACCGTTTCAGGAGCGCCAGGCCTCTGGCCTTGTCGAGCGGCACGCCGTCGGCGCTGTAGTACATGAATCCGAGGTTCGAGCAGGCGCTCGCCAGTCCGCCTGTGCACGCCTTGTCGAACTCCGCCGCTGCCCGGCCGGGGTCCCTGACAACCCCCTGCCCAAGCAGATACAGACCGCCGAGCCCCTCGCAGCCTTCCATCCACCCTTGCTCGCAGGCGAGCCCATGCAGGGCAAGCGGCGTCTGCTCGGGGATGGCGCCCTTGCCACTCCTGAGGACGACCGGATAGTCGCGAAGCTGCACGGGTGCCCGCTGTGGCGGATCGCCGGACGCCACGCGCACCGCGTTCGCGCAGCCCGCTGCGAAACCCAGCTCGCAGGCCCGGTCGAAGGACTGTGAGGCGGTACCGTCGCGGCTCACGCGATTCTCGGCAAGCAGGACGCCAAGCTCGTTGCACGCCCACCCCGACCCGTCCTGGCAGTAGGCCTGGGTGATCAGGCCCAGCGTGCTGCATCCATTGGTCAGGTTCGTTTCACAGGCGGTGCGCCAGAAGGGTACGCGATGCCCTGGATGCGAATCGCCCACGCCGTCTGCGGCGGTCATGCCCACGAACACCACGGTCCAGATCGCCACGTAGGCCAGGTTGCGCTGACGGGGTCGAAGCGTGCGGCCCAATCGTGACGGATCGAGGACCTGCAACACGCTCGACTGCGCCAGCCGGTCGATGCCTTTGATGGACAGGTTCAGGAGAGGAACAGGCAGCAGCTTGTCGTAGAAGGAGGGGATGCCGGCACGTTCGAGGATGAAATAGAGCGCGAACACGCTTGCGCCGTACAACCCGCCGAAGATCAGTCGTCCCAGCTCCGTGCGCGGCGCCGTGGACGGATCGGTGAACAGCAGGTGCATCCCCAGGAACACGGCGACGGGGATATAGGAGTCGATGAAGTAGTACGTGCCGGTCGCCGCGAACCAGGCCAGGCCGAGCACGTAGGTCGTCACGACCGCAGACATGGTCATGGTGGTGACGCCGAACAGGATCTGGCCGGGAAGCCCCACGAGGAACAGCAGGACGTAGATGTTGGGCGGGTTGAACTGCGTGGTCGCGATCTCGATGCCCCACGTCATCGACGTCGCCCCCGTGAGGATGAGGGCTATGGAGAAGACGCTGAGCGGGAACGACGACGGGTTGAAGATGTGGGCCCGCCGGCCGTCCTTGTCCCACCGGATGAGTTCCTTGGCGGCAAAGCCCACGGCTACCATCAGGAACTGCAGGTAGAACCACTCGGGCTTGAACCAGAGAAACAGGTTGGTGCTGAAGATGACCGGAAACGGGCCGAAACCAAGCGTGTACTCGTCCCGCCGCGACCAGGTGAGGAGCATGTCGAAGGCGTAGGCAAACGCCAGCTGCGCGGCAATGAGCGGCACGGCATCGTACACAGGGCGCCAGTAGTAGCCCCAGTACGCGTACACCGCCGCCTGCATGGACGCCTGCAGGTAGTGCTGGGCTCGAGGGACGAAGGTGAAACGCAGCACGCGGCCCGACGCGAGGACGCGGAGTACAGCCGTGAACGCGAGGAGGCACGCGGAGGCCCCGAGGACGGACCAGAAAAGCGTCTGGCTCGCCCGGATGGACGGCACCTGACTCAGCCCGGCCAGCAGGCCGGTGAATGCCATCGGCCACCAGAGTGCCGCGGTGTCAGAGGTGTCGGGGCGCGGCGCTCCCGTCTTCGACCTGCGAGATGCCGCCATGCAGACCTAGTTCCTCGGCAGTGCCCGCACGATGACCTGCACCTTCGTACCCGGCGAGAGGCCAAGGGCCGGGTTGATGCGGCTGCTGCCGTACACCCCGGGGCTCAGCGGACGTGGACTGTCGATCACCGGTGCGGGGGAATGCACGAAGCCGATGAGCGATCCCTCGGTGTCGGCCAGATAGGCGCCATTGGCCGCGGAAAAGACCGAGCCGGTATAGACCCAGGGGCCCTCGGGCAAGGTCTGTTTCGTCACGTCGTTGTAGACCATCTCCTCGGCCCGGATGCGTCGCGGCGAACCGTTGTCGTCCCACTCGATCAGCACGTCCACGGGGTCGCCCGAGGGAGGGTCGGGGTCGAGGTGCTGCTTCGGATGCGTTGCCCGTGACGAGTCCAGGCCAATCAGGATGAGCCCCAGGTTGAAATTGATGGCGTTGGTATCCAGTTCGAGGGCACTCTCGTACGCCTTGAAGCCACCCTTGGGCACGGCAATGAACTCGAGAATGTTGACCTCGTTGACGACGCCCTCCACCCGGATCTCCCGGGCTGCCATGTCCACCATGACGTTGCCGACCCGGACGCGGTCCCCGCCAAGCCGCTCGATGGGCGCCGGCGCGGCGGGAGCCGCTGGCGCTGGCGGCCGGGGCGTCTGGGCATCGGCCGGAGCAGATGCGAGCAGGATCCCCAAGGCGGTCGCCAGGGTGGCCAGTTCACGGAAACGGTGCCGGGCGCGTGTCGTCAGCATGCATGCACTCTAGCAGAAGGTCCGGACGCCCCGGCGCGGGCCGCGGCACTCAGCCGGATTATCGGCAGAATTACGGCGCAAAAGAGAAAAGGGCGGGCCTGGTGGCCCGCCCTTTTCGCATGCGATGAACCGTGAAGGTTCAGGCATTCTTTCCGGCAAGGCGGCGGCGCGCCACCACCAGGCCGGCAAGACCCACACCCAGCATCGCGAACAGTCCGGGCTCGGGTACGGTGCAGTTCGGCGGCACCGTGGAGCCCTGCGGGCCCACGCAGACCGACCCGTTCACCGCGGCCGCCGGCAGCGTGTCGCTGCCATCCCAGTTCGAGATGTCGAACGCGTTGATACGAATCGGGCTGAGGCCCGTGCCCACCGCCATGAAGCGAATGGTCGCGAGAATGAAGCTCGCGCCCTGGGCCGTGCTCAGGTCCGTCTCGTCCCACGTCGCATCCGCGATGAAGAACAGGTCGAGCGGCGACCCGTTTCCGCCGGTGAACCCGAGCGAGAAATCGTCCGGGGCCGGTCCCATCTTGCCGTCGGGATCGTTCGTGTAGCTGTCGCCCGCAAGCACGGCGTCATTGAAATCGATCTCGAAGAAGAACCCGCCGATCGGGTCCGTGATGTCGCTGGCCACGATGTCCACCGACACCAGGTTGCCAACGAACGCGTCCTGCGTGGACGGCGTGATGCTGATCGTCAGGGCTTCCGCCTTCGCGGCAGACCCGACGGCCACCAGCGCCGCGAGCACCAGAACTCCTACTGCCTTGTAAACACTCTTCATCTCTCGTCTCCACTCACTCCGCTGGACTCCCAGCGTCGAGCCACCCGTGCCATCCGCCATTGCCCTGTGCGTCGTGCTGCCCTCGGCCCTGCGGATGAGCAAAAGGCCTTCCTACTATCCGCACCGGACTGGATGACCGCAACTCATTCCAAGACAACACTTTGCAAACTTCACTCAGACTGGCGCCCCTCGTAGTGTCTGACCGGGACGCGACTTTCCTCTGGCAGTCTGAACTTCCGCTGAAGACCGGCATCCCCGTCTCCGGGGATGCCGGCCTCGGTGTCACGACTAGATGGAGCCGATCCGGAGCTGGCAGTAGCGGACGTCGGCCACGTTGATGAGGCCGTCGCCGTTGCCGTCGCGCGGGTCGTTCGGACCCGACACGGGCTTCCGGTTCGCCGCGCGGATGATGGCGATGTCCGCTGCGTCGATGTCACCGTCCGTGTCGGCATCGCACCGGGCCGCCACGTTATTGACCCAGATCTTCTCCAGCACGTTCGACTGCAGCGCACCGATAGAGGCCCGGATCTCGTCCGTGCCGGGGCCCGCCGTGTCCGTGTAGGTGAAGGTGGCCTGACCAAGTGCGTTGGTCACGTCCTGGCCGCTCTTGCCGGCGTTCGGACCGGAAATGACCAGGAAGTTGATGGTTGCCGTGGCCACCGGCGCGCCGTTGGCCGCCGTGGCGATAGCCGTCACGGTGTGATCGGTGCCCACCGGGTTGGTGATGGGGTTGATGGTCAGCGGGTTACCGTGCTGGAGACCGACGGTTGCGAACGTGGTCGGGTCGGGCAGCACAAGTGCGGTGGGTGCCAGGATCAGCAGGCCGAGCGCCGTGGAACCTGGAGGATTGATCGAGCTGAACGTGCTGACCTGGCTCGAGAAGGCCATCTGGGCCCAGTTGCCACCCGTCGTGGAGAGGGGGCTCGTCTGGTTCGCCACCAGCCAATCGGTGTAGTCGGCGTGCCAGTCGTCCGGGTCACCAATGCTGCCGGCCGGGCGATTGACGTTCGACAGGGTCGTGACCCCCATGAGCTTCAGCGCCTTGAAGACGTTGAACATCCCGTAGCCGCAACCCTTGTTGGTCACGGAGCCGAGACCGGTCGAGCAGAGGAACGACTCTCCGCTCGGCGCGGCCCAACGGGTGTTGATGTAGTTCAGCGCGTTCTGCACATCGGCGTCCGCGAGCGGCCGGCCAGCAAAGTGCATCCCCTGGATGCCCACGCCCGTCTTCGCCACGTTCACCGAGCTGTTGCTGGCGCGGTTCGAGTTCGTCTGGTAGTCGAACGAACCGTCGTTATTGAGGCCATTCGGCAGCGCACCGGCAATCCACTCGCTCTTGACGAACGCCGGGATGTCGGCGCCTGCGGCCGCCGCGTCCAGAAGGGCAAGCATGATCCAGCCCTCGGACGACCCGTCACCGGTGCTGCCGTTGTTCAGGGAGTAGTACCAGCCACCGCGACCACTGAAGCCGGGGTTGTCAATCTGGCCCCAGGCGATGGAGTTGACCATCCGCTGAAGAATCTCGCCATAGGTCTTGTTGACCACGTAGCCTGCGCTCGCCGTGCCGGGAACCTCGGTAACCTGCCGGTTCAGCGCGCCGCTGGCCGCGAACGGCAGAACCGCCAGGCCGGTCTCGTACACGCCGTGGCTGCTCTCGTCGATGTAGAGGCCAACGCAGGGCGCGGGACCCAGTCCGCCGGCACACGGATCGCCTGCGGTCTGCACCGTCAGGTTCTGCTGCTCGATGGCGTTGGCCACGAAGTTCAAGCCGCGGCGAACGATGTACTTCTCGTAGAGCCCCGTCGGCATGCTGTTGTTGTTGGGCACCAGGTAGCCATGGTTCTCGAACGCGAGGACCGCCAGCGCGGTGTAGGCGCTCGGGAACGAGCTGGCGTTCCAGCGTGTCGTCACCGAGGCGGGGAAGTTCGCGGCCCGCGCGTCCTGCGTCACCCAGAGATAACGAAGCGCGTTCTGAATCGCCCGGTTGACATTGAGGTTGCGGAGCTCGGTGGCGGTGAGCAGGCCGCCGTTGTAGACCTGCACCGTCGTCGTCGCAACCTCGGCACCCACCGTCAGGGTCACCGTGAAGGTGCCGCTCAGGCCGTACACGTGATTGAAGGCGATGTACGAGCGATCGGTCACGTTGCCTACGGTCGGCGCCGAGCCGTCGCCGTAGTCCAGCGTGAACGCCGTGCCGTTCGCCTGGTCCGTCACGCCCCAGACGACTTCGTTGTCTCCCATCAGGAAGTCGCGCTCCGGCATGAGGAGCGTTTCCGCGTTGGCGCTGGATGCCGTGAGCACCAGCGCGAAGAAGCCGACAACCAGGGCCGTGGCCCGGCGTCGCAGCAGTCCTACCATTGTTCTCACCATCAGTCTCTTCCTTCAGCAGCAGTCATGACCCACGCCGGTCAGCGCGCGGACGCAACGTGGGGATCGTCCGGTCGCACTCGATACGGGCTTACCGGACGATGGAGTCCGCGCCAAGCCTCGCGCATAGCTGAGCAAGGGTCAGGCCATTCAGAACGTGAACACGTCTGTGCATTTTATGAGCATCTGACTTCAGGACAAGTCTCCAATTCAGCCAAAAGGGAGACTTTTAGCGCGTCTGGATCAGCCTCGATCCGCGCCGGAAGTGCCCGCATCGAAAAGGGGTTACGTCCTTGTGGCTGCAGAAGTCTGCCCACCACTTCTGTTGAACGACCGTACACAGCGCCATGTCGGCGCCACGCTGAGCGGGCTCCCACAGTTGACGGGGGTAGGACGAGTTGCAGGACCCGGTACCCACACCGGTCGTCGCACTCGGCAGCCAGCGCATGCGAACACCGAGCGGCCCTTCACAGCTACCAGGCGGATGAACTCGGCGGGGCCTCGCCAATCCAGCACTGAAGCCCGGACGCCGAGTTCAGGCCAACTCGATGGACCGGACCTCGAAACGGTCCGGGCTTGGGGAAACAGTCCCGGCTTGGGCAGGTCCCGCCGGCAGCGCAAGGGAAGCCTGTCGCAGAACGAGGTACCAGGTTCGATACTTCGCGGCGACGACCAAGGACCACGCCTGATCCTCACCGGGGTTGCTCTTGGTGGAGCCCACGGAGGTGGCGTGCCCAGCCTTCAGAGACCGTTTGGCCGGCGCAACGCGTCGCACCGGGGGCGTACAAGAAAAGAGCCCGCTATGCGCACTGCACAGCGGGCCCCTTAAAAATAATCCCGGCGGCGACCTACTCTCCCACGCACCTACGCACGCAGTACCATCGGCGGTGGCAGGCTTAACTTCCGTGTTCGGAATGGGAACGGGTGGATCCCTGCCCCTATGACCACCGGGAAACTTGCTCGAGCCGTTCCCCGTGGAACAACCCGAATGACCGAGCCTGGGGTTCGGAGTCGCGGGGCGTAGCCATCAGCCACGTCGCATCGCGCCACCGATCGTCCCAGACAATCTGTCGGAACCAGCGCTCCCGGGCGCGGCTCCTCAAATACCTGTCAAAGAACTCCAACTGAATACCCTGCAAACGGTAGCTTTCCCGACCACAGTCCGAACACACACTTGCGCGCGTATCCGGAGCGGTATGTCACAGCCGAAGCCGTGAACAAAGAGAAAATATGGTCAAGCCGCACGGCTAATTAGTACCAGTAAGCTTAACGCATCACTGCGCTTCCACACCTGGCCTATCAACCTGGTAGTCTACCAGGAGCCTTCAGAGGTCTTGCGACCTGGGAGATCTCATCTCGTGGAGGGTTTCACGCTTAGATGCCTTCAGCGTTTCTCCCTTCCGGACGTAGCTACTCGGCACTGCCGCTGGCGCGACAACCGATACACTAGAGGTCCGTCCAACCCGGTCCTCTCGTACTAAGGTCAGCCCCACTCAAATCTCCTGCGCCC
>JBFWZN010000006.1:0-364056 GCA_050185275.1 Vicinamibacterales bacterium
GTGGCGGTACGCACCCGCCAGGCGGTGCACCATTCCCGCTCGGTTGAGCGCGCGCCCGCGCCCCGCGCGCGACCCGCGCGGCCGAGCGATGCGCCCACCGCCGCCCGCGGGTACCGCCCCGTGCGAGCGGCGCCCGACGCCGGGGTGCCGGGTCCGGCCGACCCGCGGTATCCCGACTCGCGGCACTGGACGCAGACGACCACGATTGGGCTCGCCCGACTCGCGAAGTGTCCGCCGCGACGCTGGACGCAGCCACGGAGGCCGGGCCCGGTGCCCCGGGGGCGGGCGCGTCGAGCCGGGGCGACACGGCGGTACGCACCCGCCAGGCGGTGCACCACTCCCGCTCGGTTGAGCGCGCGCACGCGCCCCGCGCGCGACCCGAGCGGCCGCGCCCTGCCCCCACCGCCGCCCGCGGGTACCGCCCCGTGCGAGCGGCGCCCGACCCCGGGGTGCCGGGTCCGGCCGACCCGCGCTGTCCAACGCGCGGCGCCGGGGTGCCGGGCCCGGCCGACCCGCGCTGTCCAGCGCGCGGCGCCGGGGTGCCGGGCCCTGCCGACCCGCGGTATCCAGCGCGCGGCGCCGGCGCGCCGAGTACGGCCGATTCGCGGTGTCGCGTAGCTCGGCGACTCGCGAGCGGGACGAAGTCGGCAGGCCAGCACCCGGTCGTGGTACATGCGCGGCCGCCGGCACACACGGGATATTCCCCGGCTACGCCACCGCGCAGCGACCTGTCAGGGCGCGAGGCCCCGTGCAGGTCTCGCCACGGGCCCTCAAGCCGTGGGAAAAATTTCCGATTCGGGGTGCATGCAGCGTGAACGGTTGTCGCCTTCGCCGGAGGCCGCCCCCCACGTGCCGTTTTCGACCGTGCTCGCGGGGCTCTCGTACGCGCTCGATCTCACCGAGGGGCAGCGGCCAGGGCACGCCATCCGGAGCTGCCTGATCGGGATGCGCATTGCCGACACCCTTGGTCTCGAGACCGGCACGCGTGCCGCTCTCTTCTACGCGCTGCTGACCAAGGACCTCGGGTGCTCGAGCAACTCCGCGCGCTTCACCGCGCTCTTCGGCCACGACGATCACGACCTGAAGGTCGATCTGAAGACCATTGACTGGACGCGCGCGCTCGAGTCGTTCCGCTTCGTCGTGCAGCATGCCGAGCCCGGCCAGTTCTGGCTGCGTCGCGTCTGGCGGGTGCTGGCCATCCTGTCGAAGGGCGAGGAGGGCGCGCGGGCCGTGGTGCGCACGCGATGCGAACGTGGCGCAGACATCGCCACCATGCTGGGCCTGCCGCGGCTGACCAGCGACGCGATCCGTGCGCTGGACGAACACTGGGATGGGCGCGGGCAGCCCTATGGCCTCGAGGGCGAGTCGATTCCGCTCCTCGCACGCATCCTGGGGCTGGCGCAGACCCTCGAAGTCTTCTTCACCTCGCACGGCACCATGGCCGCCTACGACATGGCCGTGGCGCGGCGCGGGAGCTGGTTCGAACCGCAGGTCGTGGATGCCCTGCTCGCCACCTCGCCCGACGATCCGTTCTGGGAGGCGCTGGCCAGGCAGGATCATCTGGACCACCTCCTGGCGTCGCAGCCCGAGGAACTCTGCATTCCTGCGTCCGACGCCCAGCTCGACACCGTCACCGAGGCGTTCGCACGGGTGATCGATGCCAAGTCGCCGTGGACCTACGCACACTCACAGGGCGTGGCCGCCATCGCCGGACACATGGGACACCTGCTCGGCTACGACCCGCGGGCGCTGCGCGATCTGCGACGCGCGGCGCTGCTGCACGACCTGGGCAAGCTCGGCGTGTCGAACCTGATCCTCGACAAGCCGGGGCGGCTCACCGACGACGAGTTCGCCGTCATGCGCACGCACCCACGGCACACCGAACAGATCCTCCAGCGTGTGTCCTGCTTCGCGCACCTCGCGCCGGCGGCTGCCGCCCATCACGAACGACTGGACGGTCGTGGCTACCACCGGGGCCTGTCGGGCCGGGCCATCCCCTCTGCCGCGCGTGTGCTGTGTGCCGCCGATATCTGCGATGCGCTGCTCGCGTCACGTCCGTACCGGGAGGGCCTGCCGGTCGAGCGGGTGCTCGACATCATGCAGCGCGAGTCCGGTGCCGCCCTCGATCCGGTGTGCGTCGAGGCTCTCGCCACCGTGCTCCGCGACGGCCTGCACGAGGCCGGGGCCAGCACGCCCGCCGCGCATCTCGTGGACGCGCTGCAAGAGGACTACGCGCAGGCCGCGTGAGCACCCCGCGATGACATCAGGAGGCTTCATGACCGCTCGACTCACCGGCATCGTCTGCCTGGTCGTTGCATCCCTCGTCCCGGCAGCCGCTGCGCACGCCCAGGGCAGTGCGCCTCCCCTACCCGGCACCATCGCCGGAGCGGGTGACGACCGCATGCTCCCCGGCACGTGGACCGATACCCTGCAGCTCTTCGCGGGACTCGACGGCTCGAAGCAGCCGCAGGACCTCGGCATCAACGCGAACATGGGCGTGCGGCTGTCGGCGGCGCTCGGCGTCCCGCTGGTGACGCGCGCGGGCCTGGCGCTCGAGGGTGGTGTGGGCCTCAACGTGTCCGACGCGGCCGTGCACGTGCTCGAGCAGATCGAGGGCACGAGTCGCCGGACGCAGGTGTTCCTGACCCTTGGGCTCGTCGAGCGGCTGCGCTCGGGGTTCAGCTGGAGTCTTGGCACCGACGTCCTCGTGCAGGCCTACTACGACCGCTTCACGCTGGCGCAACTGCGCGGCGAGGTGGCACAGGCGGTCGGGGCGGCCGACGAGGTGGGCGTCTGGTTCGCACACGGTCTGAAGAACGACCGGGGCCTGATGGGCGACACCGCGGTCACGCTGAGCCCCGTGTCGCAAGGCAGCGCCTTCCTGCGGCACCGCTGGCCGACCGGCGCGCGCACCACGGCCTGGGTCGGCCTGGCCGAGGGGCACAACAACATCGTGTTCGTCCTCGACAACGACACACGGTCCAGCCCCGTGCTGGTCTATGGCGCGGCCCTCGAGATGCCGCTGAGCGCACGGGTGTCGGTCACGGGCGCCGCGGGCTTCCTCACACCGGCTGCCACCGGGACCGTGGACGCATTCCTGGGCCTGACGTTCTTCCCCGGCGGGTCGGCGCCCCGTACGAGCCGGGCGTTCGCGCAGCCCGCCCTGGGTCCAGCCAACAATCCGCGATTCGCCGTCGATCTCGCACGCTGAGCGGGACGCATGCCGGGCACCGGCAGACCAGTGCCCTGGACCATCGTCCCTGAGGGTCTGCGACCCTCGTCGTCGCGCCGGATGACCGAGCAGGCAGAGAGCCGTACGCGGTACCGACCCGCGCCGCGTTAGGACCGTTCGCGCGTCGGTGTCGCACGCCCTCCCGGTCCTCCGGCGCGGCGCCGTGGGAACACGATGCTCCAGGGGACTCGGTGACTCCCCTTGCGCATCGTGTTCCAAACTGCCGCTGTCACGCCGTGCGCAAGTCGGACCGGGAGGGCGTGCGACACCGACGCGCGCACCGCGCTAGCGGATCCGGGACGTGCCGTCCGGCAGGCGTACGCGGTGGATGTCGTGGCAGGCGGTGCATGTCGCACCGACATGGGCGGTTGCCGCCTCGACGCCGGACCGATCCCCGTTCCGGGCGGCGGCGAGCACGGCCTCGACCGCTTCCAGTCCCGACGCCGCGATCTCGGCAGCCACCGCATCACCGCGCCCCGCCCAGAACGCCTCGACGGTCTCGAACGCCTCGCGCCCCGACTCCGCCACCTGCACGACGGTCGCGAACTGCCCGGAGACCCCGGGCCGCTGCAGCGTGTCCTCCACGAACCGCAGGTCGCGCATGGCCTGCGCGTAGCGCATCGTCTCGTCGGGCGGCGCTACCTGTGTGAGCGCGAACATTCCGCCCACGCCGAGGGCGAGAACGGCGGGAACCGTGTACTTCACCGACAGGCCTCCACGAGCCCACCGCCGGCACGCGCGGGCCGGCAGGACTGCGGCCGGATTATAGCCACCGCTCGCGCGTCGGGCTACGGGGCGTGCTCCGCCGGAGACGACAGTGGCCCGGGCCGCACGTGGCGCGCGCGCGCCCCGCCCCCGGCCGCGGTGCTGAGCGCAGCCCCTCGCGGCAGGCGCAGCAGCAGGTCCGGGCCCTCGCGCCGCACCTCGCGTGCGCCCAGTGCGCGCAGCCCCCGCGACAGGGCCGGCCCCGCGCCGTCCGGGTACGCCGCCTCGTGCACGAGCAGGTGCGTCACGCCCTGCGCGGTGAGGGCGGCCACCAGCGGCTCCGGATCGCGGTGCACGCGTGCGGCCAGGCGCACGAGCGCGGGATAGTGCGGCGGATAGAAGCTGCTGTAGCCATTGGCCACCGGGCGGCGATGCGCCATCGTGTAGTACATCGCTCGCCGGTCCCAGTCGGGCTGGCCGAGCGGCAGTTCCGCCAGTACCGCCTCGGCCGGCAGGTCACGCACGGCCGCGTACACGGGCGGGGCGTCCGTGGGCAGTGCCAACGCCCCTAGCGGCGAGGCCAACCTCGCCACCGGGGGCTGCACGTCCAGTTGAAATCCGGTGAGCCGCGTATCCACGAGCACCGCCAGGGCCGCCAGGACCCATACCGCGCGTGCGAAGCCCACGCGCGGAAGACGTGCCAGGCCCAGGCCCGCGAGCACCGACAGGCCGAGCACGACCACGGCCGCGAATCGTCCCGGGGCACGCATGCCCTCGAAGCCGGGCACGTGGTCCGCCAGCCAGCTGTAGGGCGCCGCCAGCCCGAGGGGACGCCCCCCCGCCGTCGGCGACGGACCGAGCGCGCACCACCACGCGACGATGACGAGCCCGAGTGCCCACGCCTCGGGCCCGCTCAGCAGCCTCCGCGCGGCCGAGCGCAGCCCGGGGTGCAGGGCCAGGGCCGCCAGCCAGGCCGTCACCGCCAGGGTGATCGGGCGCATCACATCGACCACGCGCAGCGTGAACGGGCCCAGGGACAGGTCCACACGCCGTACGACGACGACCGCGCACGCCGCGGCACACAGGAGCCCGCCGGCCGCAACTAGGCCCAGTGCAAGTCGGCCACGCGTCCCCGTCGTGTCCGTCGGCCGCAACCACGCGCCGTGCACCCAGGCCACGAGGGACGCGGCCGCCAGCAGCACGACCACGGCGCCCGGGAACAGCGCGCCTTCGGGTCGTGGATAGGCACGCAGGACCCCGCCCCAGAGCCACAGGTGGTCCGGAGCCGTCGCCCAGGCCCATACGTCCGCCGACAACGACAGGAGGTCCACGGGCTGGCGCATGTCGGGCAGCATCCTGGTGAGCAGCCAGTAGGGATAGACCGCCGGAAGCAGCAGCAGGGCCGTGCACGCTGCCGCCGCCGACAGGTCACGCCACAACCGTCCGTCGCGCCACCGTCCCCGCGTGTGCATCTCCCAGCCGGCATAGAGCGCCGCCACGGGCGTGAAGAGCAGCAGATAGTAGCCGCTCGAGTAGCCCTGCCACGCCAGCGCGAGCACGGCACCTGCCAGCATCCGTCGGCGCCCGGTGTCGAGATAGCGGCGTACTCCGAAGAGGGCGAACGGCAGCCACTGCATCGACAACAGGTTCAGGTGCGAGAGGTGGGACAGGCGGTACGGGGCCAGCGCGAACAGCAGGCCCGCCACGAACGCGGCGCCCGGACGACCGGTGAGCGCGCGCAGGAACAGGAACATGCCGAGCCCGCACAGTACGAACGTGGACAGGAACAGCAGGTTGTAGACGAGGATGGGATTATCGCTGACGGCGCACGCGGGCAACGCGAGGACGGCCTGTCCGAGCATGTGGTCGGAGTGCGCGAGCGCCAGGGGCGCGGGATGGAAGACGTTTGCGTCGAATACGCGCGCCAGGCGTGCCACGTCACCGCCGAGGATCGCCGACAACTGGGTGCAGCCCCAGTCCACGGCCCACATGACGTACAGCGAGTCGCCCAGATCCCAGGCGACCGATCGTCGCAGACTCGACGCCAGCGGCCACGTGACGCCAAGCGTGATCAGCAGGTAGGCCGTCGCCGCCGCGCCCGCCTGGACGGCGCCCCGTTGCAGTCCCATGGATGAGCGCAGTGTATATGCGAAGCTCGGCCGTGAGCCACCGCTCCGCTGCTACAATCGCGCCACCCGGCCGGCCAGACGCCCCGGTCAGCCCATGGACGTCCAGGCCTATTACGATCGCCACACCACTACGTTCCTGGCCCTGGGGCATGGGCGGCGCACCGGCGCCATCCATCGCGCGGTCTGGGCGCCTGGAATCACCACCCGCGAGCAGGCGATGCGTTTCGTGGACGACGCGGTGGCCCGGCGGATCGCCGACCTCGTGCGCCCCACCGGCCCCGTGCGCGTGGTGGACCTCGGCTGCGGTGTAGGCAGCAGCCTCGTGTACCTGGCCGCGCGCCTGCCCATCGTCGGTACGGGCGTCACGCTGAGCCCGGTCCAGTCCGCGTTGGCGCGGCGCCGCATCGAGGACGCGGGGCTGACCGGACGGGTCCGGTGCCTGGTCGGCGATTTCTGCGACCTCCCCGCCGAGACGGGCTCAGCCGATCTGGCGTACGCCGTCGAGGCCTTCGTACATGCGCCGGACGCCGCGGCCTTCTTCGGCCAATGCGCCGCCCTGCTGCCGTCGGGGGGCTCATTGGTCATTTGCGACGACACCGTCGCCGACAGCGCCGCGTGGGACGACCCACGCGCCGCAGCGCGCCTGGCGCGGTTTCGCGAGGGATGGCGCGCGCACAGCCTCCTCGACCTGCCGACCATTCGCCGCCTCGCCTCGGCTGCCGGGTTCGGCGAGCCGGAGGTCGAGGACCTCACGCCCTACCTGGAACTGCAGCGGCCCCGCGACATCGCCCTGGCCGCGGTCGAAGACCTGCTGTCGCGGCTGCCGGGCGGCATGACGCGGTTCGGGCACCTCGTGGGGGGAAGCGCACTGCGGGCGTGTCTGGTGCGGGGTTGGATTCGCTACCGGCTGCTCACGTTCCGCCGGCACTGACCGCCGGCACTGACCGCCGGCACTGGCGGCAGCCCCCGCGCAACCTGACGGTTTCCACCGTTTACAGGGCGGACCGCGGAACATCCACGCTCTGCAGTCCACACGCGCGCGTGCCGATAATGCCTGCGACTCGTGCGGGCTGGCGACAGCTTTGCACTGCGGGCGGCGTGTTCAGGCCCTCTCAGATCAGCAGTTCCGACAGCACCGAGTCACGCACCATGACGACGCACGCACGATCCGTGACAACGACCGCCCCACTGCTCGACCGCATCCGTGCCGAGTACCTGGAGATGCCCGGCCTCAGTCTCACGCCCGCACAGGCCCGGCGTTTGTGGGGGCTGGCGGCGAGCGACTGCGCCAGCGTGCTCCACGCGCTGGTCGCCGCTGGCTTTCTCAGGCAGACCGACCGCGGCGCATACGTGCGCACGTCGTCGCACGACTGACGCCGCAGAGCGGCCACACGACGGTCAGGGGTTCGGCGGGCCGGCGTGGCCCGATCGGTTGATGGTGTGGCTGGGGGGCGATGCCACCAGGGCGCACGTGGCGGTGGGCTCGAAAGGCCAGTCCGCCGGGTCGCCGACGGGCTGGCCAACGCCGCATGATGCAGCTACCGACAGGCCGGATGCTGGCACTCGCAGCGCAGCACGATCGCCTCGCCGGCCTGCCGGCAATGGTCACTGCAGTACTTCCCGAACCGACCTCCGGATTCGACCTGACACTCGCACGCCGGATGGGCACACTTGGCGGTCTTGGCCATGGCAACCCCCTGAGCGGGGACTCTACGCCCCGCTCAGACCGGCTGCAAGCTGAGCGGGCCCGCCCCATGCGGCCGGACCGCTCGAGCCAGGCGCCCGCGACGGATCAGGACACCATGATCATGGCGGTGACCGTGGTGCGATCCACGACATCACGATAGGCGTCCATCGCCTTGTCGAGCGGATAGCGGGTCGTGATGAGCGACTTCGCATCGTAGAGGCCGCGATCGAGCAGCTCGACGAATCGGGGGATGTCCCGCAGCGGGCTGATGCCGCCGAACTGGCTCGGGTGATGGGTCTTGCTGCCGTTGGTCCACTGGTTGGCCGGAAAGGACACCGTGGCCTCGGGTGGATAGCCCACGCCGGTGGTGCAGATGTGTCCGCCCGTGGGACACACGTCCCACACCTGCTGCAGCTGCAGCATGCCGGTGGGATCGGGACCGGCTTCGAGCTTCGGCGTCGCCCGGTCGTAGCCCACGGCCTCGATCACGAAGTCGGGGCCGATGTGCGCCGCGATGCCCGAGGCGTTGAAGTTGGCACGACGGCCCCCGCCGAAGACACGATCGCTCGGCCCCTTGCAGAGTTCCTGGATCCGTCGCACGAGGTTGGCCCCTTCGGCATTGGGGTCGAACACGTGGGTGGCCCCCACCTTGAGCGCCAGGTCGCGACGCGCGCGGATGGGTTCGACCACGACGATGCGGGCCGCTCCCGCGATTCTGGCGCCCTGCACCGCGCTCAGCCCCACCGGACCAGCTCCGAAGACCGCGACGTTGGAACCCGGCTCGACCGGCGACAGGGTCATGGTCGTGCCAAGCCCGGTGCCGCCCACGCAGTGCAGCATGGCCAGGTCCGCGGAATCCGCGTTCGTGAAGAGCGGGACGCATGATTCCTCGAAGGCCACCATCACCTCGGCCATGCCGCCGATATTGCCCGCCTGCACGACCTGCGTCCCATCGGCCGTCGTCGCGATGGGCACGGCCGTGGCGTTGATCTGGGCCTGGCACCGGTCGGCGCGCCCGCGCAGGCAATGCCGGCACTGGCCGCACTGCGGTGTGACCACCACCATCACGCGGTCGCCGGGCTGCACGCGGCGCACCTGCGGGCCCACGGCCTCGACCACGCCCACGCCGCCGTGTCCCTGTATCGTCGGCAGGTTGGGGTCGTTGATGCGGGGCGCCGAGTTGCGCAGGCTGAACACGGGCGGGTCCTGGGTGCCGAGCATGCGCGCCGCCATCGTGTAGCAGCACTGCGTCACCTCGGTGCGGATGAGGACCTGCCGGCCTCCGATCGGCAGCAGGGTGAGGTCGGTGAGCGCGGTCGTATTGGCCCCGAACCCCCGGGACACCCAGCCGCGGAACCGGCGGCCCGCCCCGTTCGACGTCCCCCCGCCTTGTACACCCGCCGCCTGCGCGGCCGCCAGGTCCCGCCCCGGCAGCAGGGCGGCCCCGCCGGCCAAGGCCGCTGCGCCGTTCTTCAGCATGCTCCGACGCGACACGCGCCGCCCCGTCCTGTCCTCTGATCGTCGATCGGACGCACTCATGACGCACTCCCTTCGATGGGGTCCGCGGACCCGGCGGGAGTATGGGTCGGGTCCGACAGCGTGTCAAGGATGACAGGCCGAGTGAAAGGGACCGCCTCGACCCGGCACGGGTGCGGTACGTCAGCTCGGCGACAGGCGGACCGGCTCGCCTCGTGCGGCGGTCACCGCATCCATGATGCTTCTGGTGACGTCGTCCACGAGCTGCGCGCCATCCACGCGGCAATAGGTCGGCCGAGGCGCGTAGTAGGCCACGAGCGGCGCCGTCTGCTCGTGATACACCTGCAGGCGCTTCCTGACGACCGCCTCGCGGTCGTCCGCACGAGGCACCAGCGGTCCGCCGCAGTCGTGGCAGGTGGCGTAGTCCTCGTCGTCCTGCGCGTTGGTCCCGCACTCGGCGCAGACCATGCGGGAGGCCAGGCGGCGCAGCACCTCCGCCTCGGTGAGGACGATGTCCACGACGAGCAGGGGGCCCCGGCGGGCGGCCAGCCCGTCCAGCGTCCGCGCCTGGGGCACGGTACGGGGAAATCCGTCCAGCAGGACGCCCGGGGCGGTATCGGGCCGCTCGAGGCGCTCCGCCACGATACGGGTGATGGTCTCGTCGTCGATGAGGCCGCCGGCTTCGAGAATGGACTGCACCTGGCGGCCGAGCGGCGTGGCAGCCTTGACGGCGTCCCGCAGGATCGCGCCTGTGGACACGTGGGGAATGCCCCACCGCTTCGCGAGGCGGCTCGCCTGGGTACCCTTGCCGGCGCCCGGCGGGCCGAGCATGACGAGATCGAAAGACATCGCGAATCGGGTGGTGCCCTCCGCTTCGGAGGAGCGCCGCCCCCTACTTTCGCATATCCCGCCGGACCTGGTGGCTGAAATGCGCAGACGCCACCCCCACGGCGGCCCCGTGCCACCAGGCCAGGCTCGGCCGTCGACCGGGCCGGCCGTGCCACGAGGCGCGCCACGGGCGCTCGTCGTACACTGGGGCATGCAGCTGCGAGATGCCCGCGTGTGCCTGGACTGCGATGAGGTGCATGAGGGGCAGGAGTGCCCCATGTGCGCCTCCGAGTCATTCGCCTACATCACACGCTGGATTCCTGCCGGCGAACGGCGAGCCACTCCCCGGCCCCGGACGCCTGCACCAGACGCGGACGTGTACCGTCAGTTGACGGCCAGCGAAGCCCGTGTGGCATCGGGTGGTGGGCGGCTGCTCACGCGCGGCGCGGTGGGGCTCACGGTGCTCAGCGTGGCCGGATGGCTGTGGCGGCAGCAGCGGCGGCAGGACCAGGCTCCCGATGCCGCCGGGTCTCACGGTGATGGCGAGGCGGGCGAGCGGGCGCCGCACCGGTCGCACGACTAGACCCCGCCTCGGACATGGGAGCACCGCACCAAGGGGCGAGGCGCCCGACTGGCCCGGCGCAACGACTGGGAATACCGCTGTATCGAGAGAGCAGCCACGCCGCCAGGCGGAATGCCTCGCCGGCCGAATGCCGACTCATGTACGGGATCGGTTCCAGGTCGCCGGGGCTCGTGCGCAGTGCGTGTCCGGCTCGCACCCTCAGCGCGTGACGGGTGCGCCGCGGCCCGGCACCGGGCCCGATGCCTGGCTCCGCGAGGCGACCGCCCCCCGGCGCAGCCAGCGCAGGGCCGGCGCGGCGCGCAGGGACACGCGATAGGCCGTGTCGCGCCAGTAGGACGGGCGGGCCACACGCCGGGCGAGCGCGTCCACTTCGTAGTACGCCCGCTCCGCCGGGCCAATGACGATGCGTCGCGCCGGCACGTCGTACCCACAGCGCTCCAGCCACTCTCCGGCCTCGCCCGCGAAGACCCGCTGATCGCGAGCCGCCATGCCGTGCTTCCACTTCCCGCTGTTGGCGACCCGCACGTCGTCGCGGACCGCGTCGCGGATGCGCCGCGCCAGGACGCCATCGCCGTCGGTCACGCCGACGAATCTGGCCAGCTGCAGCAGTTCGCGCGCCGGATCCGCGAGCAGATCCTCGTACCGGAGTTCGGCGAAGCGGTCAGCCGGGCGCGCGGCGCCGAACTCACGGATGCGTGAGACCGCCGAGCGCCACCGGCGGGCGGCCGTATACGCGTTGCCCGCGCCGAAGTGCTGCTCGAAGCCGGAGAGGGCCACGTCTCGCCCGTCCCTGATGATGTGCACGTACTGCGCGTCGGGAAAGAGGTGCTCCAGCACGCCGAGGTTCCACACGTACTCAGGAGTCTTGTCACCCCACCGCACCATGCCCTGGTGCCGTGCGAGCTGCTGGAAGTACGCGTCGATGACACCGGCCAGGGTCCGTGTGCCAACCGATCGCATGACCGCCTCGCGATCCACGCGGAAGCCGAAGCGCTTTTCCCACCGCGTGAAGCAGCGCTCCCGGCCGACATCCGCGACCAGCCGGGCCAGGCCGGCGTCGTGGCGAAGGTCGCCGTAGCGACCGACACGGCGGGCGACCCGCACGATGAACTGGCTCTCGGTTCCGAAGCTGATCTGCAGGTACTTCCGCAGCAGGGCCCCGAGCAGGCTCGTCCCGGAGCGCGCCGGGGCGAGCACGAAGACCGGTGCCACGCGCGTATGCGTGACGTGCAGATCGGGAAGCGTATCGCCCATGGGTGCCTGCTCCACTGGTGTGCGCATGTCGTCGCCCACGAGTGTCGCAGGGGGGTGTCACGGCCGCATGGCCCCGTCGTAAACACGATGACGCCGCGACGCAACGCGCGCCGTCCCCTTGTCATCCGAGTGGCGCGGTGCCGTGACGACACGGCGGTGTCGTGGTGAGACCGCGGCGCCGCGACGACACGCCCATGCCGTCACGACGGCACGGCGTCGTTGCTACGACGCGGTTTCGGTGGGCCCGTCGGCGGGTGGCATGAGGTGGGTGCGCGGGACGACGCGCTCGAAGAACGCGTCGAGCAGGCCGGGGGCGAAGACGGTGCCGCGGTCCTTCTGCATCGTGTCGAGGATGGCCGAGTGCTCGAGCCCGGCGCGGTAGGGCCGGTTGGTCCGGAGGGCGTCGTACACGTCGCACACGTGGGTGATGCTGCTGGCCAGGTTGACGCGCCACCCGGCGGGCACGCTGGGATATCCGCCACCGCTCACGTGGATGTGATGCTCGAAGGCCACGATGATGGCGAGGCGGGGCACGCCCGGCGTTTCCATCAGCATGCGGGCGCCGTCCTCCGGATGGCGCCGGATGATCGCAAGGGCCGCGGCGTCGAGGCGCCCCGGATTGTTCAGGATGGACGGGTCCACACGCAATTTGCCGATGTCGTGCAGGAGGGCCGCCACCCCGAGGTCCCGCACCGTGGAAGCCGGCAGCCCCACGGCCTCGGCCAGCGCCATCGACAGCACCGCGACGTTGGTGATGTGGGTGGCCGTGTACTCGTCATGCGTGCGCAAGGAAGCCAGGGGAATCATCGCCTGCTCGCGTGCCTCGGTCAGGCCGGCCAGCGGCTCGAGCACCTGCTCCAGGGAGTCGACGTCGAGCACGCGCTCCTCGCCGATCCGGTTCCAGATCGCCGGCAACCCCTGCGTGCCGCCTGCCAGTGCGAACGACGCCGACGCGACGACAGCGTCGGCCACGTCGGGGTGGGCCTCGTGGGCTCCGAGCGCCGAAAAGGACACGTGCTGCGTCGCCCCGAGCCGTGGATGCGAGGCACCGGGCACGTGCCGCCCGACCAGCCCGCTCACCACCTGCTCCAGTTCGGCTTTCGAGACGCCGCGCATCAGGCTGATCCGCTGGTAGCCGTGCTCGGCCAGCAGTGTGAAGACCCGGCTCGCTCCGGCCGGCGCCGCCTGGAGCAGGTCGCTATCGCAGCCAACGCGCCCGTCCACGGAGAAGAGCGACACCTGCAGCCGATGGCGGGTGAGGCGCTCGGAGAGTGACTCCAGCCGGCCGAGGGCATCGGCCACGCGCGGATGGTCCGAGGGATAAAGCTGTCGCGCCGCGACGGCGCCGCCCAACTCCTTGAGCCAGTCGACCGCCTCGGCGGTCATCACACGCGCTCCCGCGGACCGAGCAGCAGGCTTATCAGCCCCGCCGGCGAACGCCGCCACGCGCCAATGGCCGCAAGAACTGCCCCGTCGGGCACCTGCCGGAGGGTGGCGACGATCTCCAGCGACAGGCGACGCGAGGACCGCGACCACGCCGTGCCGCGCCGGGCGAGCAGGGCGGCAAGGGCCTGCCGGCCGGCGTCGTCTCCCTCTGCCCCGAGCGCCCGAATCGCGCGGAGTTGCAGCGTCGCCATCCCATCGGGGACGTGCCTGAGGATGAACGCGCGCAGCGCCTCCACCGGGTGCGGTGCCCCACGGCGGCAGATCGCATCCACCGCGGCACCCACGACCCGTGGATCGTCGTCCTCGAGCGCGCGCTGGAGCACGCGCTGCATCTTGCCGCTGGTCAGTGGGGTGGCCAGGAGCCAGCCGACCGTCCGCACCCGCACCTCGGGACTCGCGTGCGAGATCAGATGGAGGGCAATATCGATGGCACGCGCCGGGTCGGTCCGGTCGAGCACGCACGCCAACGCCTCGGCCAGACGCGGGCCCGTCGCCAGGCAAGGCTGCACCGACGTGCGAAAGGTTTCGGGCGCCATCTCCGCGAGCATCGCCGCCACCCGCAGGCGCGCCGCCTCGTCGGGAGCGGCGTCGCACCAGGCGGCGGCCCGCGCGACGGCGGCGGAACCACCGGCGGCCAGCACCCGGGCACCCGTGGGCATCTCGCCGATCGGACGAGCCGCGACCGCCTCGATGACGACGTCGATTGTGGATTCCGCGGCGTACAGGGCCTGCAGCCGCGCAACCGCCGCCGCGCACGCCGATGCCGTCGGGACGACCTGACCGGCGACGATCTGCGGCAGCACGTCCGCGAGGCTCGCCAGCAGCGGAAGGCGGCTCTCCGACACCGGTGAGAGCGCCTCCAGCAGGACGCGCAGGTAGACGCCGGCATCCGCTCCCTCGGGATCGCGCGTCAGTTGGAGCAGCGCGATGGACTCGACGCCCCGCGCTACGTCCTCATCATGGACACAGCCGACCAGGCCGTCCAGCTCGTAGCCGCTGTCCCCTGGCGTCACCTGGGCCAGCGCTGTCAGGCGCTCCCGGTAGGAACCTGGCACGAACTGCTCGGTCCTCGCCTCGCTCCCCTTCGTGGTCGATGGCTCGACCATGCTCTCGCCGAGCAGGACCGCGGGCAGGCCGGCCTGCTGGAAGGTCGTCTCGAGCGCGGCGTGCAGGTACGGATCGGCCATCGAGATCCGAACCAGCTTCCGCACGAAGAGTGCGAACGGGCCCGAGTCAGAGACGTGTCCGGGTTTGAGATTCTCCACCAGCTGGCGCAGGGCGTCAGGTGGCAGCTGCTCGAGCACCTGCTCGACCAGCGCAATCTTGGCGGCGTCGTCCGAGGGCCCTACCGAGAGCAGCGAACCCCGAAGCTCCGGGACGAGGTGTCCGATGAGCGCGGCCAGCTGTGCCGTCGCGCCGGCGCGCGCATCACCAGGCAGGTTCGCCAGTGTCTCGTGCATCGCCGCGATGTTCTCGGCCAGTGCCGTGATGCCGACACCCTCGCGTGCGTGCAGGGCGTCTCGGATGCGCGCGGCGAGCACGCCCGGCTCGTCCAGACGGTCTTCGCCCGCCGGAATGCCCTGCTGACGTGCCAGGTTGCCGGCGAGCAGCCACCAGGCGGCGGACGAGGACGAGGCCTTTGCCTCGACCGGTGCATCCGTGAACGACAAGCGGCTCGAGTCGAAGCGTCCGATGCGCACGCCGGCGATACCGGGTCCGTCCTCGTCGCCGCCCCCCCCGTTGCCCGCATGCGCCTCTGCCGGCGCCGCGAGCCAGGCCACCAGGCGTGATGCCTCTTCGGGATCGAAGTCGCGATCGAAGGTCAGGTGGAGACGCCACGGTCGAAGAGCCGGGCGGTGAACCACATCGGCTCGAGTTCGGCGGGCGGCGCGGTGGCGGTGGCCACGAGCACCTTGGTCCGCCCCAGCGCCATGGTGACCGGCCCGTCCACGAGCAGCGGGTGCAGAGCCTCGAAGAAGGGACCGATGCCGACCGCAACGGCCGGGTGTCCGACCGGGTAGATCGAGGCCCGCTGCACGGCCCGGTTGAGCCGGGTCACGAGCAGCGTGGCCCGGCGTTCGGACCCGACCGACAGACCAGCTGACGGCGACGGTGGGCTCGAGGGCGGTGTGGCGAGGGCTGTCGTAGGCACAGGGTACGGACGGGGACGTCATCCCCGGTCACCCCACCTAATCGGCGTCGCCAGGCGCGGCTGGAACGTCTGCCGCTCACGAAGTGAAGAATGAGACTCTGTCTCACTTCCGTGATAAGCTGGCGCCGTCCCGACGAGAGCATCCCAATGGCATCCATCGCTACCGCCACCACCCCGGCGCTCGCGCCAGTCGCCTCCGCGGCCATCCCGCTGACGGAACTCCGGCCCGGGGCCGTCGCGCGGCTGCTCGAGACGCGGGTCGATGCGGAATGCCGTGCCCAACTGCGCGCCCTGGGCCTGACCGACGCGTGCACGGTCCGCCTCTGCAAGCATGGTGAACCCTGCATCATCCAGGTGCGCACGACGCGGATTGGGTTGTCGAAGGCGGTCGCGAGTGGGGTGTTCGTGATCCCGGACCCGGACCCCCACCCGGTGCCCTGACGTCATGGCAGTGGTCACGCGCCCGGCATCCGCAGTCGTGGCGACGACAACGGCGGCGGCGCGGGTTGCCCTGATCGGCAACCCCAACACGGGCAAGACCACGCTCTTCAATGCCCTGTGCGGCGCCAGGGCCAAGACCTCCAACTTCCCTGGTACGACCACGAGCATCCGGCGGGGACGGGCCGAGCTCACGCCCGGCCTCCCCACGGAGTTCATCGACCTCCCCGGACTCTACGAACTCCAGCACGACGCGCCGGAAACACGCATCGCCCGGCAGGTGCTGGACGACGTGCGCGGCGACGGCCCCGACGCGGTCGTGGTGGTGGTGGATGCCTGCAACCTCACCAGGAACCTGGTGCTGGTCGCCGAACTGCTCACCCACCGGCCGCCGGTCGTGGTGGCTCTGAACATGGTGGATCTTGCGCGGCGGCGCGGTCTCGAGCTGGACGCGGACGCCCTGGCCCGCCGGCTCGGCGTGCCCGTCGTGCCGATGGTCGCGAGACGCGGCACGGGCCTGCCCGAGCTGCGCACGGTCGTCGGCGAAGCGGTAGCGAGACGCACGCCACAGGCCCGGCCCCTGGATCTGCCTGGTCGGGACGCCCCGCTCGAGGTCGCCACCGAGTGGGCGGACGGCATCGTCGCCGAGGCCACGGGCAGCGCGGCGGTCGCGGGAACCGTGGACACGGGGACCGAACGCCTCGACCGCATCCTCACCGACCCCGTCCTCGGCCTGCTGGCCTTCGGGCTCATCATGTGCGGGCTGTTCTGGGCGCTCTTCACCCTGGCCACCGTCCCCATGGACCTGATCGAGGCGACCTTCAGCCAGCTGGGCGGATTCATCGAAGCGAGCTTCCCGGACGGGCCGGTGCGCGACCTCCTCACCAGCGGCCTCGTGGGAGGGATCGCGGGCACCGTCGTCTTCCTCCCGCAGATCTGCATCCTGTTCTTCCTCATCACGCTGCTCGAAGACACCGGCTATCTCGCCAGGGCCGCGTTCGTGATGGACGGGCTGCTGGCCCGCTTCGGCCTGCCGGGCCACGCCTTCGTACCTCTGCTGACGTCGCATGCCTGCGCCCTGCCCGGCATCATGAGCACGCGCCTCATTCCGGATCGGCGCGATCGGCTGGCCACCATCCTCGTGGCACCGTTCATGAGCTGCTCGGCACGCCTGCCGGTGTACGTCCTGCTGACGAGCCTGCTCTTCGCCAACCGTCCCGCGCTGGCCGGCCTGGCCTTCGCCGGGTGCTATGTGCTCGGTGGCTCCGCGGCCCTGCTCACCGCGAGGCTCTTCGGACGAACCGTCCTGCGCGGCACGGCCCGCCCCATGGTGCTGGAACTTCCGTCCTACAAGACGCCCTCGCTGCGCAACGCGCTGCTGACGGCCAGGGATCAGGGCCTGGCCTTTCTGCGGACGGCGGGCACGATCATCGTCGCCATCTGCGTGATCATGTGGTGGCTGAGCGCCTACCCCCAGGTGGCCACACCCGAGAGCGCGACGGCGCTGCGCACCCAGGCCGCCACGCCGGGCCTGGAAGCGGGCGAGGCACGCGCGCTGCTCGACGAGGCCGACCTCCTCGAAGCCCGGGCCGCGCAGGCCGGCAGCTTCGCCGGACGTGCGGGACGGCTCGTCCAGCCCGTCTTCGAACCGCTCGGCTTCGACTGGCAACTCACGGTGGGCGTGCTCACGAGCTTCCTGGCGCGCGAGGTCTTCGTATCGACCATGTCCGTCCTCGCGGGCGCCCAGGGGGACGGCGACGTCGACGAAGGCGTCATCGCACGCATCCGTGGCATGACCCGGGAGGACGGTCGTCCCGTGTTCACCGCGGCGACCGCGGCGGCCGCGCTCGTGTTCTTCGTCCTGGCCATGCAGTGCCTGCCAACCCTGGCCGTGACGCGGAAGGAAACGGGAACCGCGCGGTACGCCGTTCTGCAGCTCGGCTACATGTCCGGGCTGGCGTACGTGGCCGCGTTCGTCGTGTACCAGGGACTGCACGCGCTCGGCGTGTCATAGGAGGGCCCATGGGTATCGGCTCGTTCCAGGACGTGATCGCGACGCTGGCCGCGCTGGCCGCGTGCGTCGTGCTGGTCCGCCGGCTCGTCAGCGTGCTGGCGCCGGCCCGCAGCGCGTCGGCCTGTCCGTCGTGCCCGTCTGGAGATGGCGCGTGTGCGCCCGCTCCCCGCCGCGCGAGCCCGGCTGCCGACGTGTATCCGCTGACCCTGGTGCGTGTGTCGCGGACCGCACCGGGCCGTTCGCCGTCCTGACACCGCGCCGACGCCTCGCAGTGGCGGCGCCAGTGGCGGCGCCGGTGGCGTGCCGGGTGTGGCGTGCCCGCTCGCCGCACCGCCGGCCGACACGGTGCCGTCAGGGCGTCGGGACCGCGACCGCCTCCTGCGCCTGGTCCCGGAAGACGGGTACCGCCCCCGCCAGCGGAAGGCGCACCGTGAAGCAACTGCCCTCCCCCGGTCGGCTGTCGAGCGCGATCGAACCGCCCATCATGCCGCACAGGCGTCGGCTGATGGAAAGGCCCAGCCCCGTGCCACCGAAGCGTCGCGTCGTGGACGCGTCACCCTGCGAGAAGTCCTGAAAGAGGACGGCCTGCTGCGCCTCGGTGATGCCGATGCCCGTGTCCCGTACCCGCACGACGAGCATCGCGCGATCTCCCTCGCCCTCCCGCACGGCCTCGAGCGCCACCTCGCCGTCGCGGGTGAACTTGCAGGCGTTGCTCAGGAGATTGAACAGCACCTGTCGCACCTTCACGGAGTCGCCCTGCATGTCGCCCAAGCCGGAGGCCACGGTACTGGTGAGCACGTTGCCATGGGCGCGGGCCAGCAACTGGACGGTAGAGGTCACCTCGGACACCAGGTCCGCTACGCTGAAGAGGGCACTCGACACCTCCATCCGACCGGCCTCGATCTTGGACAGGTCGAGGACATCGCTGATGAGCGCCAGCAGGTGCCGGCCAGCCGACTCGATCCGCTGTAGATCGCGGCGTACGACGTCGGGCTCGCTCTCGGTGAACTCGTCCTGCAGCATCTCGCTGTAGCCGATGATCGCGTTGAGTGGCGTGCGCAGTTCGTGACTCATGTTCGCGAGGAACAGGCTCTTGGCCCGACTCGCCTGCTCGGCGGCCTCTTTCGCCAGCTGCAGTGCCTCGACCCGTCGGCGCTCGCTGACGTCGGTCGCCACGACGAGCCTGGCGGTCGTGGCGCCGAACTGCAGATCGTGCACGGTCAGCTCGACGTCCATCACGCGCCCGTCGCGTGCCCGGTGCACGACGGGGGTTGGCGTGACCGGATGCCCGCTGCCGGGCTCGGGAACCTCGACGCCCATCTCCACGTCGGTCGTCCGCATGGCCAGGAACTCGTCACGCGCGTACCCGTAGTGGCGCACGGCGGCCTCGTTCACGTCGAGGAAGTGCAGGGTTGCGAGGTCGTACACCCACATCGGATGTGGATTGGTCACGAAGAGGGCGCGGTAGCGCTCCTCGCTCTGACGCAGCGTCTGTTCAGCCCGGCGGCGCTCGCTCATGTCGTGCAGCATCACGATCGCGCGGTCGTCGGCGAGCGGGGCCAGTTTGACGTCGAACAGACACCCCGAGTCCCGGCACGAGAGCGGCGTCCCGAGGCTGACGACGTCTCCGCGGTCGAACACCTGTCGGAGCGCCGCGTCGAACTCCGCGCCGGACTCGGCCGCCATGAGGCTGCGCATGTCCATGCCCCGCAGGTTCATGCGGCCGATCGGCTTGGTCGCACCCCCTTTGTGGTCGAGGATGCGACCCGTGCCGTCCACCGACAGCAGGATGTCGGGCATGGCCTGGAAAACGGCGTGCATCTGCGCGTTGGCCTGCAGCAGTTCGCGCGAGCTCAGTTCGAGCGAACGCTCGAGCAGGGTCCGGTCGTTGTCGAACGCTTCATAGGCGGCCTCGACCGCGTGCAGGAACGGCTGCAGGTCCACGTTCGACGCCAGGTCCGCCGGCAGGCTCCGCCGGATCTGGCGGTTCAGGAGGCTGTGCATGGTGGCTGTCCAGGCCCCTCTGCGAACGTCGTGACGGTCATGGTCTGGTTGTGCAGCTCACAGCGCGCACGGGGCGTGAATGGGGAGATTTCCCCGTACGAGTAGAAGCCGGTCATCGTCGTTCCGACACCCAGCACGCCCCGTACGGCCTCCACTTCCTCCTCGATCCGCTGCCCGAGCACCAGGCGTCGCCCCACGCAACTGATGAGGAGAGCCAGCGAGCCGCCGAGGGCGGCCCCCGTCGCGCTGCAGGCCGCTGCGGCGCCGACCGCGCCATCCACGAGCCGGTCGATGTTGGCGCGCATGAATCGCGCACGACTGCCAGCGGGCACGTCGCCGGCGAACGTGATGCTGCGAGCCGTGCGATCGACCGCGAGGATGGTCCGGACGACAGGCTGGTCCCGTCCCCTCAGCCAGACACTCAAGGGAAACAGCAAACCCGTCGCCGGCAGCCCGGCCGCATGGTCGCCCAGGTACTCCTCGTACAGGTCGAGCGCCGGCCGGCCGTCGAGGGTGTGAAGGACATTGCCGGTGGCACGAGTGACGAGACGCTCCGGGCCGAACGGGTCCCAGCCCCCGAGAGACCCGTAGCCGATCTGCAATGACGGGCCGTCGAGGCCGACGGCGGTCACCACGCGGGTGGCCGGACGGCCGTCGGCCAGCACCAGGGTCTGTTCGAATCGTGTCCCGTCAGCCGCCAGCCCGCCGGTGACCCGAACGGCGGGCGGCAGGCTCGCGCCCAGCCCTTCCACCAGTTCGCTCCCGTTGACGGCAAGCCCGTCGGAGAGCACGAGCGTGTGTCGCAGGTCGTCTGACGCGAGGGCGTCGCCGAGCGCCACGCCGACATCCCGGCTCAGTGCGGGATCCGCGATGGGCAGCGTGACGCTCCGGGCCGTGCTGGACTCGAACGTGACGGCCGTCACGACGAGCGAGCCATCGAGCACCCGGTCGCCGCAGATCTCACCCGCCGTCGAGCAGCCAACGACCAGCGCGGAGGGGAACCGCCGTGGCACGTCGTGGAGTGCCGGGCCCTCCAGGGCGGTGCGACTACCGAAGACCAGGGCGAGGCCGGCCCGCTCATCGCCCTCCTCGTCGCTCCACCCCTTCGTCTCCGACCACTGCTGCTGTCTCGTCCGCACGCCGAGTCCCTCTTCCCTTCGTTCCCCCGGTCGTCCGCGTATGCGGACGACACGACGGCCCTCGGACAATCGGCACGCGGCGGGCAGGCTTCACAGGCATGCGCCAGGGCCGGCGCCGCGGCGGTGGGCGCGCCGCGCGGAGGCGCGTGCGCTCGCTAGGGGGCTGGCTGGGCCGCGGCCGCGCGGGTGGCCGTGCCCCTGGTGATGCCGGACTCGTCGATGACCGTCAGGGTCATCGACTCGCCCTCGACCTCGGCCGTGTAGCGAATCACCGCCGGCTCGTCGGCGAACTGCGGCACGTGGACCGTGCGAAACGTGAGGCGGGCGCCCGTCAGCACGCCGTCCTCGATGGTCCCGCTGCCGGTCGGGTAGTCCACGGCGCCGGTCAGCGTGTCGCCGGACCGCACGAAGGTGAGGCGCACGCGGTACGCGGCCTGTCCCTCCCGCTGCAGCTGGGCGTTCCACACACCCTCCACCACAGGTGCGGCCGGACCCCGTCCCCACCACCATCCGGCCGCGCCAAGGGCCGCCGCGGCGCCGAGGCCCAGCACCGTCCGACGCGCGAAACGGCCGGCAGAGGCTGCGGGCGTGAGCCCCGCCTCGCGCAGGGCGGCCGTGAGGCGGGAGGCGTCGTCGTCGAAGCGGTCGTCCCGCAGGACCACGGCCTGGCGTCTGGACAGCTCCCGGAGTTCCGGTGGCAGCGCGTCCCCCGACGGCATGACCGCGCCCCCGACGAGCACGGGAATCACGGCGATGCCACGGGCCAGCGCCGCGGCCACCTCCAGCCGCACGAAGTCCTCGGGATGGGAGGCGCGCTGCCGCAGCAGGTCCAGCCAGCGCGGGCCCATCACGACGAGCAGGGCGGCGCATCCGTCCAGCGTGCGACCGATCGCGTCGGCGAAGTGCTGGCCGGGCTGGATGTCCTCGACGTCCATGAAGACCCGCTGCCCGCCGAACTGCTGGTTGAGACGATCACACAGCCGGCCGGCGTGACCGGCGGCGTCCTCGCGGCGATAGCTGATGAAGACGCTGGCCAAGGCGCGCATTATACGTGGCCGGCAGGCCCTGGCTGCCGGACCTCGGAGCAGCCTCGTCGTGGGATGGGCACACTCCCGAACCTTCAAGCCGCGATGCGCCTCGGTCGATTGAGAGGAGGATTCTCCCCACACGCCCTGTCGAAAGGACCCTGTTCCGGTGACGTCCTCCTCCCGGCGGCCCGTCGGTGTCGTGTCTCGTCTCGTGGTACGGGGACGCGCCGTCTTCGGACGCCGACGCCTGGCCGTGGCTGCCCTCGTGTACGGCGCCGCCTACCTGCTCTGGCTCCTCGCAGTCGACCTGCCTGACCCCGTGCGCCTGATCGTCGGTCGCGGCGGCTATCTGCCGCTCGCCGTCATCACGACGGTGGCGGCCTGGCGCCTGTCGGACGTCGCCGATCTGCCGTGGCGCACCCGCCAGGCATGGCGGGCGCTCACCGCGGCGAGCGCGATCTCGGTGGCAAGCGCGATCTGGCAGGCCACGACCGGCACGGCGCCTGGAGAGGGGCTGGCCCTCGCGGCGACGGTGATCCACCTCGCGTACTACGGGGCCCTCATCGTGGCCCTGCTGCTCTTCCCGCGATTGGCACGCGCGGGACGCGACCTGCTGACGTTCTCGCTCGACGCGGCCATGCTTCTGGCCGGCGGCGCGCTCCTGAGCTGGCACTACGTGATTGGCCCGAGGCTTGTCCCCGGTGGTCCTGGACTGCTCGATCCCAGCATCTCGCTGGCACTGCCGGTCGCCGACCTGCTGGTGCTGTTCGGCACCACGACACTGCTTCTTCGCTGCCCACCTGGTGCCGCGCGGATGCCCATCGTCTTCCTGGCCGGCTCCGCCACCGCGCTCATGGCGAGCGACATGCTGCAGGCCTACCTGGCAATCCACGAGGGCACCTCGGCGGGCTACACGACGGCCGCGCTCTCGATGCTCCAGTGGGTGCTGTTCGCCGTGGCCGTCGGGGAACAGCAGCGTGGCCTCGACGAGAGCGCGCACCGGCCCACCACGAGCAGCCCGACGGCGGCCGACCCACCCCTGCCGCTCCTGCCCTACGTCGGCGTGGCGGCGGCCTATGCCCCGCTGCTCGCCGCCGTGCACGGGCAGCCCGGCGCCCTCCGCACCCTCGCGTGGGGGGCCGCCGGCTTGACCTTGCTGGTGCTGGCGCGGCAGGTGGTCGCCCTGCGGCACAACCTCGATCTCGTGCGCGAACGCGAGCGGATGGCGGGGGAGGCACGCTTCCGGTCCCTTGTACAGCACGCCTCCGACGTGGTCAGCATCATCGATGCCTCCGGCCGCTTCACGTTCGTGAGCCCGTCGGTCACACAGACGCTGGGCTACCCGCCCGAGGCGCTCGTCGGGACACCGCTGGCCGATCTCGTCCACACCGACGACGCCCGGGCCGTCGCGGGCCGCCTCGCCGAGCTGCAGGACACCGAGCGTCCGGTGATGGCGCAGTGGCGCCTCCGACGCCACGACGGCTCCTGGATCCAGACCGATAACATCGGCACGAATCTGCTGGGCGACGCGCACGTGCGAGGTATCGTGCTCAACACCCGCGACGTCTCCGAGCGCTGCGCGCTCGAGTCGCAGCTGGTCCACCAGGCCTTTCACGATCCGCTCACCGGACTCGCCAACCGCGCGCTGTTCCAGGACCGCGTCCACCACGCGCTGACACGCCGACGGGCCGCGGTGGACGCCCTGGGCGTGCTGTTCGTGGACCTCGACCACTTCAAGACCGTCAACGACAGCCTGGGCCACGCGGTCGGCGACGGCCTGCTCCGGGCGGCGGCCTCGCGACTCGCCTCCTGCCTGCGGGACTTCGACACGGTGGCGCGCCTGGGTGGTGACGAGTTCGCCGTGCTGATCGACGACCCGGAGGGCGGCGAGAGCATCGCGTCGGTGGCGGAACGCATCGCCAGCGCGTTTCAGGAGCCGTTCGCACTCGATGAACGGGAAGTGATGGCATCAGCCTCCATCGGCGTGGCGCTCGCCGAGCCGGGCGACACCGCCGCGGATCTGCTCCGCAACGCCGACCTCGCCATGTATCTGGCGAAGGGGAGGGGCCGCGGCCAGTCCGCGATCTTCGAACCCGAGATGCACGAGGCCATGCTGACGCGCCTCGAGTTGCAGGCCGACCTCCGGCATGCGCTCGAGCGGGGTGAGCTCACGGTGCACTATCAGCCGATCCACGCGCTCGACACGCAACGGCTCATCGGCGTCGAAGCCCTCCTGCGCTGGCAGCACCCGACGCGAGGGCCGATCTCGCCGGCGGTGTTCGTCCCGATTGCCGAGGACACGGGCCTCATCGTCGGCATCGGCCGGTGGGTCCTCCAGCAGGCATGCCTGGATCTCCGGCAGTGGCAGAACGACCTGGGCCCCCAGGCGCCGGAACGCGTCTCGGTGAACGTTTCCGGACGACAGCTGCCGGACCCGCAGCTGTTCGACCTGGTCCAGGCCGCGCTCGCGGTGGCGGATCTTCCCCCGAGCGCCCTCGTGCTGGAACTGACCGAGAGCATTCTCATGAAACACACCGACCAGACCCTGTCGGTGATGCACCGTCTCCGGGCACTCGGGGTGCGGATCGCCATCGACGACTTCGGCACCGGATACTCATCGCTCAGTTACCTGCAGCGCCTGCCGGTGGATATCCTCAAGATCGACCGGGCCTTCGTCGAGCGGCTGGAGACCGACGCCAGCGCCTCGGCCCTGGTCCGCGCGATCGTGGGCCTGGGCCACAGCCTGTCGCTGCATACGGTGGCCGAGGGCATCGAGACCGCCCGTCAGGCCCAGCTGCTGCGCGCGCTGGGCTGCGAGCAGGGCCAGGGCTATCTCTTCGGCAAACCGATGTCCACGAGCGACCTCACGCACTTCGCCCGCCGCCAGGCCGAGCACGCCGCCTGACGTCTTGGTGACGGCGGGTCGCGCCACTACACTGGAGGCTGCAGCCTGCCCGTGCCCGGGGCACGGCAGGTTGCCGGAGACTCCACGCATGCACCCTCGAGCTGTCGCCCTCGCCCTCGTCCTCGCCGCCGCCTTCGTGCCCGCGGCTCCCGTGCCCGGATACGCGCAGCAGGCTGCCCGGCGAACGCCTGACATTCACTACGTGCCCACGCCGGATGCCGCCGTCGACGCCATGCTCGCCCTCGCTGGCGTCGGTGCCGCAGACGTGGTGTACGACCTCGGCTCCGGCGACGGGCGCATCGTCATCGCTGCCGCGGCCCGGCATGGCGCGCGCGGCGTCGGCATCGAGATCGACGGCGATCTCGTGCGACGCGCGGAGGCGGGTGCCCGCGAGGCCGGCGTGGCGGACCGGGTCCGCTTCTCCCAGGCCGACCTGTTCCAGACCGATCTGTCCGAGGCGACCGTCATCACGCTCTATCTGTCGCCGTCGGTGAATCTGCGGTTGCGGTCGAAGCTGCAGGGCCTGCGGCCGGGCACGCGCATCGTCGCCTACCGGTTCGCCGTCCCCGACTGGCCGCCCGATCGCGAGATCGAGGTGGACGGTACGCCGATCTTTTCCTGGGTCATCCCACCGCGCTGATCACGGGGCCAACGACGCATGGCACTGGTTCTGTTGCTCCTCGCACTGGCCGCACCGCTCCAGGACGCCGCGACGCCCCCGTTTCGTGAATGGCTCGACGCGTTCGTGGCCGAGGCGCGCACCAGGGGCTTCGACGACGCGCTGCTCGAGGCCGCACTCGGCGGTCTCGAACCGCTGGAACGCGTCGTGGCGAGCGATCGCACGCAGGCAGAGCTGAGGCCGGGTTTCGATCGCTACTACGCGTCCCGCGTGAACGACGCGATCGTGCGCCGGGGGCGGGCCCTGGCCGGCGAACACCGCGTCCTGCTCGACCGCATCGAGGCGCGCTTCGGCGTGCCCCGCCGGTTCGTGCTGGCCATCTGGGCCATCGAGACCCGCTACGGCCGCAACATGGGCCGCACGCCGGTCTTCCAGGCCCTGGCCACCCTGGCGTGGGAGCCGCGACGGGCCGCGTTCTTCCGGGGGCAGCTCTTCGACGCCCTGACGATGGCCGCCACCGAGGACATCCCCACAGGGGTGATGGTAGGTTCGTGGGCCGGCGCGATGGGACACGGCCAGTTCATGCCATCGAGCTACCTGGAGTACGCCGTGGACTTCGATGGAGACGGGCGTCGGGACATCTGGCGTTCCACGCCGGACGCGCTCGCCTCGATTGCCAACTACCTGGCGCGTCACGGGTGGGACGACACGTTCACCTGGGGGCGTGAGGTCCGGCTGGGTCCTGGCGCGGCGGACCGGGTCGGTGAGGCCGTGCCCCAGCGGACCGAGGGCTGCTATGCCATGCGCACCATGACCGCTCGCGTGCCCCTGCCGGAGTGGCACACCCTGGGCGTGCGGCAGGTGAACGGGTCGCGGTTGCCCGGCGCGGACGTACCTGCGGGCCTGGCCCGGACCGACAGCCGCGCCTTCCTGACCTATCCGAACTACGACGTGCTGCTGCGCTACAACTGCGCACACTACTACGCGCTCACGGTGGCACTCCTGTCCGACCGGCTACGCTGACCGCGGGCCCTTCCCGCCACCTGGCGCAGCGGCGACCCACGCAGGCGGATGCCGCCGGCGCAGCGGATGCCGCCGGCGCAACTGTCACGCACGCACGCCGCCAGCGACGCTCGCGCCGCGGCACTGCACGCCCAGACCTCGCGTGCACGCGCGACGCTCGCCTGACGGTCCGGGCCGGCGTGGCGCACGGGTGCATAGAGGGTGTCAGCGCCAGCGGATGAGGGCCGCACCCGCCAGCAGCAGGCAGCCGCCCACCACGCGCAGCACCGTCAGGCGCTGCACCGGCACACCGAACCATCCGTAGTGATCGATCACCAGGGCACCGACCAGCTGCCCCACGATGACCGAGGCAATGAGCAGGGCCGCTCCGAGCCGCGGGGTCAGGAAGATGGCCAGGAGGATATACGCCGCGCCGAGGGCGCCGCCGATCCAGATCCACCACGGCTGACGGGAGGCCCCCGCCAGGTCGGGAGGACCGTCGCGCAGGACCAGGAACGGCACGCCGAGGGCGACCAGACCCACGGTGAAGGAGATGAGCGCCGCCCACTGGGCGCTGCCGAGTGCCGCCCGCAGTTCCGCGTTGATGACGGCCTGGGCCGCGAGTCCGGCCCCGGCGCAGATGGTGAGCAGCACGTAGACGAGGGTCACGCGGTGGGCACTCCGGTGCTTCAGTGTATGCGAGACGGGCGTGCCGACCCTGGAATTGGCAGTGACCACGGCACATAATGCCCACGGCCGCCGGGGGGCGGCCCGCATCACCCGCAGGGAGACCCAGATGGCCGAGACCGCAGCTGCGCTGATGAACGAGCCCGCCTGGAGAGGCCGGCTCTTTCTCGACGGATGGACCACGACCGCTCACGAGTTCCGCGTCGTGGACAAGGCCACCGGCTCCGAGCTGTCGACGATGTCGCAGGCCACCGCCGACGACGTGGCCAGGGCTGCGCGATCGGCGAGACGCACCCAGCCGGAATGGGCGCAGATGCCCTATGAAGAGCGCGCGGCCATCTTCCGGCGCGCCGGGGCCCTAGTGGAACAGCACGCCGACGAACTCGCGACGTGGATCATGCGCGAGACGGGCGCGATTCGTCCGAAGGCGGACACGGAGCTGAAGATGGCGGCCGGCATCCTGCACGCCTCGGCCGCGATGGTCACGGAACCCCAGGGCCTCCTGCTCCCGAGCAATCCGGGCCGCCTGAGCATGGGGCGTCGGGTGCCGCACGGGGTCGTCGGTGTCATCGCACCGTTCAACTTTCCCCTGATCCTGGCGATCCGTGCCGTGTCTCCTGCGCTCGCGACCGGGAACACCGTGGTCCTCAAGCCCGACCCGCAGACCGCGGTTGCCGGAGGCGTGCTCATCGCGCGGGTGTTCGAGGACGCGGGGCTCCCGCCGGGCGCGCTGCACGTCCTGCCGGGCGGCGCGGACGTGGGTGAAGCGCTGTGCACGGATCCCAACGTCGCGATGGTGGCCTTCACGGGCGCCACGTCCACGGGACGCCGCGTGGGTGAACTCTGCGGCAGGCACCTGAAGAAGGTCTCGCTCGAGCTGGGTGGAAAGAATTCGCTCGTCATTCTCGACGACGCCGATCTGGAACTGGCCGCGTCCAACGCCGCCTTCGGTGCGTGGCTGCACCAGGGGCAGATCTGCATGGCCTCGGGCCGCATCCTCGTGCACGAGGCCATTGCGCCCCAGCTCACCGAACTGCTCGTCACCAAGGCGGATCACCTGCCGGTCGGGGATCCGATGACGGGCACCGTGGCGCTCGGCCCCCTCATCAGCGAGCGCCAGATCCAGCGCGTCGATCAGATCGTCCGGGACTCGGTGGCATCCGGCGCCACCCTGCGCGCGGGCGGCACGCACGAGTTCCTCTTCTACCGGCCGACGGTACTGACGGGCGTCATGCCCGGCATGCGGGCGTTCGACGAGGAGATCTTCGGCCCGGTCGCGGCCATCACCACGTTTGGTTCCGACGACGAGGCCGTCGCGCTGGCCAACCAGACCGAGTACGGCCTGTCGGCCGCCGTGATCTCACGTTCGGTCAGCCGGGCGCTCGCCGTCGGGAACCGGCTGAACACCGGCCTGCTGCACATCAACGACCACACGGTGCACGACGAACCGCACGTGCCCTTCGGGGGACGGGGCGCGTCAGGCAACGGCGGGCGCGTCGGCGGGCCGGCCAACTGGGAGGAGTTCACGGCCTGGCAGTGGGTCACGATCAAGGACGTACCGCCGCGCTACCCCTTCTGAGCCCACGGCTCGTGCGGCGCGTGACCTGCGTCCGCGACCTGTCGGGCATGTGACGCGGCGACGATGCGGTGGCCGTACGCGGCGAAGGGGCCGCCGTCCTCTCGGACGACCGCCCCTTCAGGCTCTTCAGGCGTGGCGTCGGGCGACGACGTGTTACTTCGTCTTGCGAACGACGATGGTCTCGAGCGACGGGGAGCCGAGTGCCAGCGCCGTCTGACCCGCCGGCACGCCGCTCGCCTGCAGCATGTGCGCCAGAATGTCGGCGTAGGCCTCCTGGCTCAGGCTGCCCGGGCTGTCGAGTGGCATGGTCTGCTCGACCTTCGCAGCCAGCACGCTGAGCTTCTCGCCATCCCAGCGGCCCAGGAACTCGGCCCCGGCGATGCTCGGACCGAAGTCGGCACCTTCGAGTGTGGCGCCGTGACACGACGCACAGGACGTGTCGGACGCGGCCTTTCCACGCGTGGCCTGTTCCGCGGTGTACACGCCGTCCCAGATGCTCTGGGCGCCCTGGGCCATGGTCGCGTCACGTCCGATCGCGAATGCCAGCACGGCGGTCAGCAGCACAATCAGTGGAGTCGCACTTGCTCGCATGGTCGTCATCGGCTCGATTCCCCCCTCAGGTTCGCAGGCACGGACAGCGGTTTTCAGTGTAGCACCGGCCCGGGCACTATGATGCCAGGGGACGATGAGCCGGCCTCGGGCACTGACGCGCACGCCGGCCCGTCCCTGGAGCAGCATGAGCACACCACACGGCACCGCCAGCGTCCGACTCGAGCCCGCCGGCGGCTACACGTTCACCGCGTCCTTCCCCACCCTGGCTGACGTCGCGCCGATCCGTCTGGATGAAGGTCCGCCGCTCGGCGAGGCCTCCGCGCCCAGTCCCGGCGCCCTGCTCGCAGCGGCGATCGGCGGGTGCCTGGCGGCGAGCTTCACCTTCTGCCTGCACAAGTCGCGCGTGCAGGGCGGGCAGGTCTCGGCGGACGTCGAGGCGCGCATCGTGCGCAACGACCAGGGCCGGCTGCGGGTGGGCGGCGTCTCCGTCGTGCTGACCGTGTCGGCACCCGGCGGCGAGGACGGCAAGGTGGAGCGGTGCGCCTCGCTCTACGAGGACTTCTGCATCGTGACCGAAAGCGTGCGCCACGGCGTGCCCGTCGACGTCCGTATCGAGACCAGCCAGACGCAGCCCACCTCGGCGGGCTGATCCGCCTCAGCGGGCACGCCGCGCCTCGGCCAGCAGGGCCCGCACCCGGGCGCGAGCCCGGGCGCGCACGTCGCCGGGCACCTCGGGACGGCCGGCCTGCTTCACCAGGCCGATGCGCTCACGCAGCTCGCGCTCGAGCGTGCTGCAGCACGTGCACGCCTCGAGGTGGGCTTCGAGTGACTGCAGGTCGGCGGGTGCCAGGTCGCCGTCGATGTAGTCCACGAGTTCGGCGAGGTGTCCTTCGCACGGGCGCGTGGCGGGAGGCCCGCTCATGCCGACATCTCCCGGCGCAGCAACCCGTGCGCGCGGTGCAGCCGCATCTTGACGCTGGCTTCGCTGATGCCCAGGACACCGGCAACCTCCCGGGTGGACAGGCCCTCCACCTGCCGCAGGAACACCACCACGCGGTAGCGGCCGGGCAGTCTGGCGAGCGCCTCGCGCAGGCGGCGACGCTCGGCCGCGCGCGACAGGGCCTCGTCGGCCGGGATCGCGGCATCCGCCACGGGCCAGCCGCCCGCGCCTCCGCCGTCGGGTCGATCGTCCTCGATCGACAGCAGATGGCGCGGCTCGTGGCGCCTCAGGCGACGGCGCATCAGGCACGCGTTCTTGACCGTGCGATAGAGCCATCCACGGAACGCCGCGGGCTCCCGGATGCCCTCGACGTGCTGATACGTCTTGATGAGCGCTTCCTGCATCACGTCCTCCGCGTCCTCGGCGTGGCCACACACCGTGAGGCTGAACCGGTAAGCCACTTCCTGGGCGCGCAGAAGCAACGCGTCCAGTGCGGCGGCATCGCCGCTGGATGCGGCCTTCACGAGGTCCGGGTAGTCGGACGCCGGTGAGGGCTCGTCGGAAGAAGGATGCGATGTCTGGCGTCTGGTCACGGATCGGGGCACGGGCCTTCCAGCCGGCAGAGTCTGCGGGACCGCATTCTATCGAAGTGTGACCGATTCGGAGCGTCTGCATCCTAGGGACGTGACACGCTTTCCTCCGACGCTTGCAGTCCTGGCGCTGCTGATGGTGCCGTCTCCGGGTGGCGCCCAGACCGGCGCCGAACCCCTGTCGCTGCCCCGTGCCATTGCCATGGCCCTGGCCGGCAACCCGGATGTCGCGGCCGTCACGGCCGGCGAAGCCGCGGCCGGCGCCGGCCTCGACGCGGCCCAGGGCGCCTGGTTCCCGCGTATCACGCTCGAAGAGGGCTGGCAGCGCGGCAACCAGCCCGTCTACGTCTTCGGCTCGCTGCTGGCACAGCGCCGGTTCACCGAGGCCGATTTCGCCGTGCGCACACTCAACGACCCGGATGCGCTCGGCAACCACCGGGCCGCGGTGCACGTGGAGCAGGTACTCTTCGACGGCGGACGTACGCGCGCGCTGGCCCGCGCCGCTGAGAGTGCCGCCGGTGTCTCGTCTGCGGACCGGGCCAGCGCGGAGGCTGGCACGGCCGAGGCCGTCGCCCGCACCTACGCCGGGATCCTCGTCGCGGACGCGGCGGTACGCGCCGCCGATGCCGCAGTGGCCACCGCCGAGTCCGATGCCGCACGCGCACGGGCCCGCCGGGACACCGGTCTCGCCACCGAGGCCGATGCGCTCTCCTTCGACGTGCACCTGGCGCGTATGCGCAGCGCCCGGATCACCGCCGCCGAGGACGCGACCGTGGCGAGGGCGACGCTCAACAGGCTGCTCGGCGTCCCGCTCGACACGCCCTGGGAGTTCGTGACGCCCTCGGTGCCGCCGCCACCGCCCGACCCGACGGACCCCGGTGACGTGTCCGGACGACCCGACGTGCGCCGGGCCGGGTTCGGTGTCGATCGGGCCATCGCAGACACCGGCCTGGCGCGCTCGGCGCTGCTCCCGCAGGTCAGCCTGCAGGGCGGATACGAGTGGAACGGACACGCCTGGACCAGCCGGGCGTCGTCCTGGGTGGTGGGCCTGCAGGCGCGGCTCTCGCTGTCGCTCGCCGGGACGGAGCGCGCGCGTGTGACTGCCGCGCAACATACGCTGGCACGAGCCCGTGCCGAGCGTGACGCGACCGAGGCCGACGCGCGGCTCGACATCCGACAGGCGCGTGCGCGCCTCGACGCCGCGCGGGCACGCCTGGCCGTCGCCGCCGCCGTCGTCGCCCAGTCCCGGGAGAGCCAGCGCATCCTGCGCGATCGCTACGACGCGGGACTGGCCACCGTCACCGACGTCCTCCGCGCCGCCGACGCAGTGCTGGCGGCCGATACCCTCGAGACCACCTCACGGACCGATGTCCTCGTGGCGACCGTGATGTTCGAACGTGCCCTCGGACGCATTCCCCGTGGAGAGTAGGACCAGCCGATGACCAGCCCCCGTGTCACCCCGATCGTCGTTGCCACCCTGCTGGCCCTCGCGGCCTGCGGCGGGGCGCCTGAACCCGACGCGGCCGGCGAGGAACGCGAGGCCGCCGTGGTCTCGACGGCCACCCTGGCCGCCGAGGCCCGCGCCGCACGTTTCGAAGCCGGCGGGCTCGTCGAGGCGCGCACCACGGCCTCCGTGTCCAGCCGCATCACCGCGCCGGTCGTCGACGTTCTCGTCGCGGCGGGCGACAGGGTCCGGCGCGGCCAGGCACTCGTCCGCCTCGACGGACGGGATCTCGACGCCGCCCGGCAGCGCGCGCGTGCGGGCGTGACGGCCGCTGAGCGTTCATCGGCCGCCGCCGACGCCGACCGCAGCGGCGCCCAGGCCGCGCTCGTCCTCGCGACGGCCACGCACGACCGTGTGGCGGCCCTGTACGCGCGGCAGTCGGCCACTTCCCAGGAACTCGACGTGGCCGTGGCGGCGCTGCGGGAAGCCGAGGCACGGGCGGCGGCGGCCGAGGCCCGGGCGGGCGAGACGTCGGCGGCCATCGAGGCGGCGCGCGCCGCCGAGGCCGGGTCGGCCGTGGCCGTGGGCTTCACGGTCGTGACCGCACCCTTCGACGGCATCGTCACCGAAACCCTCACCGATGTGGGCCGCCTGGCCACGCCGGGTGTGCCTCTCGTCAGCCTCGAGGCCGCCGGGTCGTGGCGTCTGGTCACCCGGGTGGACCAGGCGCGAGCCGCCCTCGTCCGCGTGGGTGAGACCGTGACCGTCGAGCTCGACGGCGGCGTCGCCGGCGGCACCGGGACCGAGCCCGTGACACTCGAGGGGCGCATCGCGGAAGTGGGCCGCACCCTCGACGTGTCGAGCCGCGCGTTCGCCGTCGAAATCGAGCTTCCGGAACACGCCCGGCTCCGCACGGGCGGATTCGCCCGTGCCCGGTTCCCGGCGGGCTCGACCGATGCGCTGCTCTTGCCCGCGGCGGCGCTGGTCGCGCGGGGCCAGCTGACCACGGCCTTCACCGTCGTGGACGGACGGGCCCGGATGCGCGTGGTGAGTGTCGTCGCCGCGCCCGACGGCGCCCTGGAGATCCTCGCAGGCCTGCACGCCGGAGACGTCGTCGTGCTCGCACCGCCGGCCTCGCTGCACGACGGCGACCCGGTGCGGACCGCAGGCGCGTCGCGCGACGCCGGGGGTGTGCGATGACACCGCGTGCCGGCCTCGCCGGCCGCGTGGCCGAGGCGTTCGTGCATTCGAGCCTCACGCCCCTGCTGATGCTGGCGGCACTGGCCCTGGGCCTGTTCGCCGTGGTCGTGCTGCCACGGGAAGAGGAGCCGCAGATCGTCGTCCCGATGGTGGACGTGTTCGTGCAACTGCCGGGCGCCTCTCCCGCCGAGGTGGAGCAGCGTGTCACCCGTCCCCTCGAGAAGCTCCTCTGGGAGGTGCCCGGCGTGGAGTACCTCTACTCCACCTCCAGCCAGGCGCAGGCGATGGTCGTCGTCCGCTTCCTGGTCGGCCAGGACGAGACGCGCGCGCTTGTGGCCCTGAACCAGAAGATCGCGGCCGCGATCGACCGCCTGCCGGCCGGCGCCTCCCCGCCGCTGGTGCAACCGCGATCCATCGACGACGTCCCCATCATGGCCCTCACGCTCTGGGGCGAGGGGTGGGATGACTACCGGCTGCGGCAGCTCGCCGGGCAGCTGCACGAGGAGGTCAAGCAGGTCGCCGACGTCTCGGAAGTGACCCTGCTCGGAGGGCGGACGCGTCAGGTCACCGTGGCGCTCGATCCGGCACGCCTCGCGGCGCACGGCGTGGGCGCGCTCGGCATCGCGGAGGCCATCGAGGGCGCGAACCGGCGGCGCGACGGCGGCGACCTGGTCCGCGACGGACGGGCCACGCGTCTCGAGGCCGGCGCGTGGGTGGAGACCGGCGAGGACCTGGCCCGGGTGTCCGTCCCGGCGGCGGACGGCCTGGTCCGTCTGGGTGACGTGGCCACCATCACCGACGGCGCGGCCGAACCCACCGCCTTCGTGAGCCACTTCACCGACGGCCGGGCCTACCCGGCGGTGACGCTGGCCATCGCCAAGCGTGGCGGGACGAACGCGATCGACGTGACCCGGCACGTGGAGGAGAAGCTCGACACGCTGCGGGGCGTGCTGATTCCGTCCGACGTGACCCTGACGGTCACCCGCAATTACGGCGAGACCGCCGCGGAGAAGTCCAACGAGCTCCTCTATCACATGTTTCTCGCCGTGCTCTCGGTCTCGGTCCTCATCTGGCTGGCGCTGGGGGCGCGCGAGGCGGCCGTCGTGCTCGTGGCGATTCCCGTCACCCTGGCCCTGACGCTCTTCGTCTTCTACCTGTACGGCTACACCCTCAACCGCATCACGCTGTTCGCCCTGATCTTCTCGATCGGGATCCTCGTGGACGACGCCATCGTCGTCGTCGAGAACGTCGTGCGGCATGCCCGGCTGCCGGGGGCGGGCATGGAGCGATTCGCGGACCTGGCCGTGCGCGCCGTCGGGGAGGTGGGCAATCCGACGATCCTGGCCACCCTCACGGTGGTGGCGGCCATCCTCCCCATGGCCTTCGTCGGTGGCCTGATGGGGCCCTACATGCGGCCCATCCCCGTCGGCGCCTCCGCAGCAATGCTCTTCTCGTTGCTGGTGGCCTTCGTCGTGACGCCCTGGGCGGCTGTCAGGCTCATGCGCCCGCACGCGGGACCGGGCGACCACGGCGGGCACGCCGAGGACTGGCTGACCCGGGCGTATCGCCGCGGCATGGGGCGCCTGCTCGCGACCACCGGGGCGCAGGTGCTGTTCCTCGGTGTCGTTGCACTGCTGCTCGTCGGAGCGGCGGCGCTTGTGCCACTCGGCCTCGTCACGGTCAAGATGCTGCCGTTCGACAACAAGAGCGAGTTCCAGGTGCTGGTCAACATGCCGGAGGGCACGCCCATCGAGGACACGGCCCGTGCCGCCGAGACCCTGGCCGCCGTCGCGCTCGAGCAGCCGGAGGTCGTGTCGGTCCAGTCCTATGTCGGCACCGCATCGCCGTACAACTTCAACGGACTGGTACGCCACTACTTCCTGCGCCGGGGCAGTCACCAGGCGGACCTCCAGGTGAACCTCACCGGCAAGGACGAGCGCACGGCCCAGAGCCACGCCCTGGCCGTCCGGATGCGCGAGGTGCTGCTGCCGCTCGCGTCCTCGCTGGGTGCGCGCATCCAGGTCGCGGAGGTCCCGCCAGGCCCGCCGGTACTGCAGACGCTCGTGGCGGAAATCTACGGCCCCGACCCCGAGCGCCGGCAGGCCATCGCGGCCGACGTGCGGTCCCTGCTCGAACGAACGCCCGGGGTGGTGGACGTGGACTGGTACGTCGAAGCCCCGCAGGCGCGGGTGTCGCTCGACGTGGACCTCGATCGTGCGGCGGCATCCGGCGTGTCGGCCGCACAGGTCACGGCGGTCGCCGCCATGGCGGCTGGTGGAGCGTCCGCAGGGGTGCTGCACGACGCGGCAGCGCGCGAGGAGATTCCCATCGTGCTGCGACTGCCTCGACACACTCGCGCCTCACTCGACACCCTGGCCTCGCTCCGGATCGGCGCCCTGGCCGACTCGCCCACTCTCGGCGAACTGGTGCGGGTGCGCGAATCGACGCAGGCGCCGAGCCTGCATCACAAGAACCTGCAGCCGGTGACCTACGTCACCGGCGACGTGGCCGGCGGGGCGGAGAGTCCCGTGTATGCCATCCTGCAGATGAACGAGACGCTGGCCGGCATGACCCTGCCGGAAGGCTACGGGCTCGACGTGTACAGCGCGACACAGCCATCCGACAGCAGCCGGTACGCGATGAAGTGGGACGGCGAGTGGCACATCACCTATGAGGTCTTCCGTGACCTCGGCCTCGCGTTCGCGGCCGTGCTCGTCCTCATCTACATCCTGGTGGTCGGGTGGTTCCAGTCGTTCGTGACGCCGCTGGTCATCATGGCGGCCATTCCCTTCTCGCTCGTCGGCATCCTGCCGGCGCACGCGGCCATGGGCGCGTTCTTCACGGCCACCTCCATGATCGGCTTCATCGCCGGAGCGGGCATCGTGGTCCGGAACTCGATCATCCTGGTCGACTTCATCGAACTCCGGCTGCGCGATGGCATGCCGTTCGAGCAGGCCGTCGTGGACGCCGGGGCGGTCCGCTTCCGTCCCATGGCGCTGACCGCGGCGGCCGTGGTGGTGGGCTCGGCCGTCATCCTCTTCGACCCGATCTTCCAGGGCCTCGCCATCTCGCTGATGGCGGGCGAAGTGGCGTCGCTCCTGCTGTCACGCATGGCCGTGCCGGTCATGTACCACCTCGTGGGACGCGCGCGCCGCGGCGCCGCCGGCACGTCCGATCCACTGCCAGAGGCGGCCGCCGCCAATTGACTCGTCGCATTACGGGAGGACTATCGTGCAGACGATCTTCACCGTCGAACGGGCGCTTCGCATGATTGCGGGCGCGTTCGTCATGGCCAGCGTGTGGCTGGGGGTGGCCGTGAGCCCCTGGTTCCTGGCCTTCACGGCCTTCGTGGGACTCAACCTGTTTCAGTCGGCGTTCACGAACTGGTGTCCGATGATGGCCCTGCTCCGGAAGGCGGGACTTCAGACAGCCGGCCCCCGGTGAGGTCGTAGCGCGCCCGGACCGCCGCAACGAGCTCGGGCACGGTCTCGCGGTCGCCACCTTCGAGATGCCGGCGCTCGCGTGCCCGGATCTCGTCGGCCAGCGCCTGATCCCCGAAGACCTCGCCGATCCAGCGCGAGAAGTCGCCGCGCCGCAGGTACGGCGCCGCCTCGGCCGGGGTGAGCCCGTCGAGCGCATCCACGAACTCCCGCAGGGTCCGGGCCCGCCGGCTGCCCCGGCCGGCTCGGTCCGCGGCAGCAAAGAGGAAGGCGTGGGCCTCGGTCACCGGGACATCCACGTATTTCTGGCGATGGCGCACGTGGGGCGTGAGCCTCGGTCCCATCGTGAACACGCGGAGTGCGCCCCCGGCTTCCTCGGTGATGGGCAACGCGACGGCCTGCCCCACCCCCAGGTAGGGCAGCCTCGCCCACGCCGGGTCCTCTCGGTCGTGGCACCCCTCGCATCGCATCTTCAGCGCGGCGATCTCGGCAGGGTCCGACTCGCAGGTCACGATCATCACGTCCACGCTGGCGAGCACCGGCTCCGGCAACCGGGACGCCCGATACGTGACCAGCGTGTAGCCATTGAGATCGAGGTCGAGCAGGGGCTCCCCGTCCTCCTGCAGGAAGTAGTGCGCCTCGTCGACGACGATGCGATGCGGCAGCCCCGTCTGCCGGCGCATCGCCGTGAGGGCCGGCAGCACGCCCCGGATGTAGTCGATCTTGGTCGCCTGGGGGACGTGCGACAGATCGAGGACGACCGAGCGGTCGGGGTAGCGCAGGGCCCTGGTGAGTTGCGCGGGCTGCGGCGGCGGTTCTTCGCCGCCGAGCACGGTCACGCCCGGCAGGCCCTCGAGCGATCGGTAGTCGCCCTCAGGGTCGATGACGCACACGCAGTAGCCGTAGAGGATCAGCTGCTCGCAGAGCAGGCCGGTGACCCACGACTTGCCGGACTTCGCGTCCCCGGCCACCAGGACGTTCCGGCCGCGCACGGCCAGGGAGAACTCCGAGCCGTCCTCGGCGTGCCCGAGTCTGAGGCGTCGTCGTGGTCGGGACGGCATCGGCAGCTGCCGGGTGGCCAGGAGCGCATCGACGAAGCCGGCCACGGCCGACGGCCCGCTGCCTCGCACGACCGTATCCGCGGCAGCGGCAAGCGCGGCACTGCCCCACTCGACGGCCACGCCCACCTCGGCAAGCCGGAGCAGCTCATGGTCGTTCTCCGCGTCGCCCACGGCCACCATGTTCCGCGCCGACAGGCGCAGCATGCCAAGGGCCACCTGCAGCCCCGTGGCCTTGCTCACCCCCTGCGGCAGCACCATCACGCGGCCGTGGTTGTACAGGAGCACGAGGGGCAGCTCCATCGCGCGGATGACGTCGAGCAGTTGCGGCCCGAGCGCGGCGTCCGCATCGACCAGCGCCTCTCCGGCGGTGCAGGCCAGTCCGCGGCGCGTGAGTTCGGCGAGGAAGGCTGCCGGGACCCGCGGCGCCAGGACGGTGGTGTGGCGGCTCTCGGGAAAGTGCACCACGGCGCCGTTCTCCGCGACGATGCCGTCCACGAAGTGCAGGCCCCCGGTGACGCGCTGCAGTTCCCGGAGAATCCGGCCCGTGACGAGCAGGACCGTGACGCCGGTCGCGCGCGCCCGGGCGATGGCCTCGCGGGCGTTCGGGTCGAGGCTGTCGTGATGGGCGATGGTGCCGTCGTAGTCGAGCGCCAGGACCGAGAATTTCACGCCGCTCCTCCTGGCAGGCGCGCACGGGCCCCTGCGGTCAGCGCTCCGGGGGGCGATTCCCGGAATCGCCTCCCGGCGGCGATCGTCTCGCAAACCCCACATCGGCAATGCCGAGCACCAGGGGGACGAGGCCCGCCATGAGCAGGAGCAGCCCCGGAAGCGCATCGATCGTGGTGCCGGCACCGATGAGCAGGGCCCCGACCCCGAGGTTCATCGGGCGCTCCCAGCTGCATCTGCGGAATCTGCTCATGGCGGCCTGTGCCCCCGCAAATGCAACCAGGCTGCCACTTCTGACGACCGGCTCTCCCCGGGAGGTTCGCGAACGAACGGACGCGGAGGGGCGGACTATTCCCGACGCCCGCGGAACTTCCGCCCCGGGTGGCACGGTCGGGGGCGGCCGGGATCGCCGCGCCGCCCCCGCGCCACCGGGTCGCGGCCGGTGCGTCACGCATGGGTGTCCCGCGCCAGAACCGCCCAGGCCCGAGTCAGGAGATCCGGCAGTGCGCCACCCGCATCGAGGCGTGCCCAGGTGAGCGTGCCCGGGTCGGACTGTACCTGGCTGCGGACGACGGCCTCGTCGGCATCCGAGGCATCCCCGCGCCGCGCCGCGACCCTGGCGAGCAACGTGTCTTCGGGCGCGTCGAGCCAGAGGCCGGTGAACGGTACGCCGAGAGCGGTGGCGACCGCCTCAATCGCCGCGCGGGCTTCTGCGGTGGCGAAGACGGCATCGGCCACGGCGGTGTGCCCGGTCTGCAGCACGGCCGCGACCTGGCGACCGAGTGTCTCGTACACGCCCCTGGACGCAGCCGGTGTGTAGGCCTCGGCTCCAAGTCGCACCTGCGGGGCCACCCCGTGACGCGCCTTGCGGATGACGTCGCTGCGCACGACCAGGGCTCCTGGCGCGGCGCCGATTCCCGGGGCCAGCGCACGCGCCACCGATGTTTTTCCAGTGCCCGAGAAGCCACCAATGGCGACCAGGCGCGGGCGTTCCGGTCGCAGGAACCGCTGCGCCAGCGCCGTGTACTCGGCACCGATCGCCGCGCCCTCGGCCCGAAGGGCGGGATCGGCCTCCCCAGAGAGGCCCACCACGCTCGTCTTGGCACGGACCGCCGCCCGGCACGACAGGAAGAGCGGGAGCAGCGCCAGCCCATCGATGTCGCCGGTGTCCTCGAGATACGCGTGCAGCACGAGGTTGGCATGCGCATGGAGTTGTCGCCGCCACAGGTCCATCAGGAGGAACGCCAGATCGTAGAAGACGTCCACGCAGGCGATCTCGTCGTTGAACTCGATGGCATCGAACAGCGTCGGCACGTCGTCCAGCAGCACGATGTTCCGCAGGTGGAGGTCGCCGTGGCAGCGCCGCACGAACCCCTCGCCCTGGCGACGATCGAGCCGGACCGCCACCTGCGCCAGCGCGGTCCGCGAGGCCTCCAGCAGCGCACGGCAGGCCGCCCGGTCGACGAGATCCTCGGGCGTCTCCGCGCAGCTGGTGCCGTTGCCCTCGATGACCCATGACATGCCGGGCGACCCGCCGTGTCCGGGCGTCCGCTCTGCGGACGCATGCAGCGCCGCAATCGCGTGCCCGAGCGGCGTCATGCAGGCCGTCGTCAGCCGGCCCGCCGCGGCAAGCCGGTCGAACAGCCCCTCCTGGTCGAAACGGGCCATCTCGACGACCCACTCCACCGGCTCGCCGGGGCCGCCGAGCGCCAGGCGGCCGTCCGGCTGGCGCGTCACGGCGAGCACCCGGCGATACAGGCGCGGGGCGACGCGGCCGTTCAGACGCACCTCCGCCTCGCAGGCCACCCGCCGCCGGTCGAGCGTCGAGAAGTCCATGAAGTCGTAGCGCACCGCCCGCTTCATCTTGAGCGCGCGATCGCCGGCCAGGAACACCATCGCCGCGTGCGTGGTCACGCGCTCGACAGGCTCGCCCCCATGGGTCGCCGGGTCCGAGAGCCAGGCGATGGCCTCGTGCTGGTCGTCGGTCTGCATGGCCTCGATCCTCCTACACCTGCAGGAGCACCGCGTCCACGGGAAGCCCCTTCACCTGGGCTACCGCGCGGGCGTACAGCAGCACCTGGCGTCGATACCGCTCGATCACCTCCGCCTCGGGCCTGTCGGTCTTGAAGTCGACCACGGTGATGCGCCCCTCGTGCTCGAAGGCGAGATCGAGCACGCCCTCGATCAGCGTCCCTCCCTCGGTGAGGGTGACGGGCATCTCGCGGACGCACCATCCGTGGCCCTGGGCCACACGGGCTCTCTGCAGCAGCGGATGCGCCAGGGCGGCGGTCACCGCGCCCGCCGCGGCCCGCACTTCCTCGGGCGTGGCACCGACGACCCGTCCCCACGTCTCGGCGCTCACGGCCACATCGCCCGCATCCGCGTCGAGCGCCACCGTGCCCAGCACCGCGTGCACGAGCGACCCGAAGCGCGGTCCCGCGGGGCGACCGCCCGGCACGGACAGGGCCCCGGACGGGTGCAGCGACACGACGTCCACGGGCGGGTCGCGACGGCCGGCCACCGGCGCCAGCGCCGCGTCGGTGACCGTACGGACCACCGCCGACGGACGACGCCCGTCCGTCAGGGCTCGTGCACGCTCGCGCTGCCAGGCCTCGTACCGCCGCACGCCCTCCTCGACCACGCCGTCGGGGACGTCGCGCGCAATCAGGTCCTGTCGCCGCAAGCCGAACGGCGGCTCGGCGCCGAGTGCCAGGGCCGCCGGATCCCACCAGACGATGTCGAACGGCGCACCGTTCGCGTCGGTCACCTCGTGGCGCCCCGGCGCCACCGTCTGCGCCAGCGCCGTCGCGTCATCCGGCCGGTGGAGCACGGAGTCCGACCGGAAGACGGGACACGACGCAGCGGGGAGTGGCGTGCGCCGCGCGGGCGCCGGCGGATAGAGCACGGGGTTGAGGGGGCCCAGCCAGCCGTCATACGGCTGGTCACCCACGGCCGGCACGACCAGCAGATCGCGAGCCCTGGTGGCGGCCACGTACGCGATCCGGACGCCCTCCTGGGCATCACGGGCCTGCTCGAGCGCCTGATGCGCCGTCAGGTCCACGGGCGACCAGCCGCCGATGCGGAGCGCGCTGAGTCCGCGGTCGGCGTCCAGGAATCGGGAGGCTTCGGCCGCGGCCAGCTTGGCGGTCAGGTCGGCCAGCACCACCACCGGGAACTCGAGGCCTTTGGCCTTGTGCACCGTCATCAGCCGGACGCCGTCGCTGCCCTCCTCCACGATGGGCGCCTCGGTGGCCTGCGCATGTTCGGCCGCACCGCGCAACTCGTCCACGAAGCCACGAAACGAGATCCCGCCGGCGCGCTCGTACTGGCGGGCGAGTCCGGCCACGTGCAGCACGTTGGCCAGCACCTGCTCCCCCGACCGCCGGATGGCAAAGCCCACGTGCGCGCGCGTGTGGTCGAGCAGGCGCCCCAGCGTCTCCGCGACGGGCCGCCGGTTGCGGGCCCGGTGCAGCGCCGCCAGCAGCCGCAGGGCCTCCCCAATCGGCTCCAGGTGGTCGGGCAGCTGTACCGGTACGCGAAAAGGATGAAACCCCGCCGTGCCTTCGAGGAACCGGTACTCGAGCAGTTCCTCGTCCCCGATCGCGAAGAGCGCTCCCCGGAGCGTCGCGAACACCGACAGCTCGTCGTCGGGCCACTCGACGGCAGCCAGCGCGGCGCGGAGCGTTTCGATCTCCTCGCGCTGGTGAAAGGCGCGGCCGCCGACCAGGAGGTGCCCGATGCCCCGGGCCTCGAGGGCGTCCACGTAGGGACGGGTGACGTCACGGCCCCAGCTCACGAAGCGGCGGAACAGCACGCAGACGTGGCGGGCCTCGATTGGCACCCGTGCGTCGCCTGAGCGCCGCTCGGTCACGGTCCACCCGCTCTCGCGCAGCAGCCAGTGGACGAAGGCGCCGACCGCATCAGGCAGGCTGCGTTCGATGGCCGCTCCGGAGATCTGGCGTACGCCGTAGGGCTCGGGGACCGGCAGCGCGATGACCGAGGGCTGTGCCGGCGGCTGGCCGCGGTGCGGCCCCAGTTCCACGTAGGCAGCCTGCCGCAGCGTGGCATCACCTGTCATGCTGCGGGAGAACGCGGCGTTCACGAAGCGCTGCAGGTGCGGCACGCTGCGGAAGCTCGTGGAGAGCACCACCGGCCTGGCACCCGCCTCGCGCAGCTGCCGGCACACCGCCTCGTAGGTACCGACGTCCGCGCGCCTGAAGCGGTAGATCGATTGCTTCGGGTCGCCGACCACGAAGAGCTTGCCCGGCACGGGCACCACGGCCGAGGCGTCGTGAACGGCGGGGTCGGCGGCGGCGAGCAGCAGCAGGATCTCGGCCTGCAGGGGATCCGTGTCCTGGAACTCATCGACGAACAGGTGGCTGAAACGGGCCTGGAAGCGCTGCCGCACGTCGTCGCGATCGCGCAGCAGGTTGCGCGTGCGAAGGAGCAGGTCGAGGAAATCGAGTGACCCGGCCCGGCCCTTGAGGCGCTCGTACCCGGCCACGCACGTCGCGAGGTCATCCCGCAGCAGCGCGGCGAGGTCGGCGTCCGCGTCCCTGGCGAAACCGTCGAGCGCGTCCACCAGATCCTGATGCGCCGCCTGGACCTCGGCCCGAAGCACTCCAGGCGCGAACGCCGACCCGTATCCCTTTCGCGATCGGCGGAAATCGCGGTTGCGCCGCAGGTCGGTCAACAGCGCCTCCGCACCGTCGAGGTCGCCGGACTCGACCAGCCCCACCAGGTCTGCCGCGGCGGCACGCGCGGGACGTGTGTCGGCGAACAGCACGTCGCGCGTGCTCGCGGGCTGACCGCTCAGGGCGGCGAACGCATCGAGCCGCGCCCGCAGGCCGGCCACGCCGGCCTCGCGGTCGAACACCGGCCGCTGCCAGCGCGCTGGAAAGTCGCGCCACTCCGCCAGGTCCCAGCCGGCCCGCGCCAGGCGCTCGACGGGGCCATCCTCGTCCGGATCGCCCTGGCCGTTCGGACGGCTGGAACGCCGCAGTGACCGGCGGACGCCCTCGGGCGGGTCGCGCAGGACGTCCTGGAACCAGGTGCCGAATGCCTCGTCGAAGAGGGCCCGGGCCTGCGGCTCGGTGAGCACCGTGAACAGCGGATCCAGGCCGGCCGCGACCGGCTCCTCGCGCAGCAACTCGGCGCAGAAGCCGTGGATGGTACTGACGTGCGCCTCTTCGAGGCTTTCGAGCGCCGCCTCGATCCGCCGGCGCTCGTCGACAGAGGCCACCACGCGTGCCACCTCGAGGTCCTCGCGCAGGCGGAGCTTGAGCTCCCCGGCCGCCTTCTCCGTGAACGTGACGGCGGCAATCCCTGTGACCACCGCGCGTCCCGACGCCAGCACGGCCACGATTCGCGAGACGAGCGCCGTCGTCTTGCCGGTGCCGGCCGCCGCCTCGACGAGCAGGGTCGTCTCGAGATCTCCGGCAATCGCAGCCCGCACCGCGGCATCGCCGAGCGGCGGCATCAGGGGCGCCTCCGCAGCTCGTCGAGATCGCGCAACAGCTCGGGCGACTTCCGCCGGATCCGGGTCTCCTCGTGCGGCCCGCACACGGGTCGAAAGTCGCACCACTGGCATGCGCCATCGGCTGGCGCCGCCGGGAGCACGCCCGTCTCGACCGCGCGGTCCACCACCTCGAGGGCCTCGAGCCCCGCGCGACGGGCATCGGGCGACAGCACGACGGGTCGGGACGTGAACCGGCCGGCCTCGGTACAGAAGAAGAGGCGTGCCTCGCTGACCTCGGCACCGAGCATCTGCTCGACGACCAGCGAATACACGACGGGCTGCAGCACACGGCCGCCGCCGATGCGCAGGGCATCGGTCGTGCGGTCCCGGCCGGTCTTGTGGTCGGTGACCCGCAACCGCGCATCGCTGGCGCGGACCTCGACCAGATCGACCGAGCCACGCAGCGCGAATCGCCCGTCCACGACGATCGGGTCGGGCACGCTGCGCTCGTCCCGGCCGGGGTCCCCGGGCAGGCCGAATGCCAGCTCGAAATAGGTCGGCACCCACGCGGTGTCCGTCTCCGCCACGCGGCGCAGCCACCCCTGCAGGTCGCGGCCGATGCCGGCGATCTCGTCGGCCCACACCCGCGGGATGGCCGGTACCACATCGTCGCGGAGTTCGGCGGTGACTCGCGCCGTCACGGCCTCGAGGACGATGGCGGCCTGCGGCAGGGAGGCCGTCGTGACCGGCAGCGCCCCCGTCGCCCGCATCTGGCGGAGGAACTCAGTCTGCACGCGGTGCACGAGGCTCCCCCGCGTCAGGGGATCGAGTCGCTGGATGGGCACGGGGTCATCGGCCGGGTGCAGCCGGTACACGGCGGCGAGCAGGAACTGGTAGGGACAGGCCGCGTACCGCTGCAGCGCCGTCAGGGAATAGCTGCGGGCCGGAAGACGCTGCCGCGCGAGCGCCGGCCCGGTGCGCGCGGTCACGCGGATGAGACCGTCGAACTGCGACCAGCGGCGTTCGCCCCTCGCCCACCGCTCGGTCACCGATCGGCGCAGGGCCCCGTTCAGACGCAGCAGGTACTGGGCGCGTCCCCTGGCCCACCCTGCGTCGTCTGCGTCGAGAAGCTCTCGCAGGACGGCCAGATCGTGCTCCTGCTCGTCGATCGCCTGGTCCGGGCGGGAGGGGGCCGGCCACCCGAGACTGGCGTCGCCGGCGGCAGCCGCCGCCTGGGCGAGCGTCTCGTGATCCGGGATTCGCCCGGTGGCACCCCGCAACAGGTCGAGCGCATAGAACGACGGGACCCGCGCGCGGGCCTCGCTGACGTCCAGGCGCGGATAGGACAGGTACAGCCGCTCTGCCGCCGCGCCCACGGCGAGCCGCAGGCGCAGCCGCTCGGCCCGCGTACCCTCGGCGCGGGTCGGCAGGTGGGGGTCCAGCGCGATGCGACTCGCGTCGGGGAGCAGGGGGTCCTGCGTGACCCGGCGCGGGAACATGCGCTCCGCGAGTCCCGGCACGAAGACCACGCGGAAACTGCGACCCCGCGCGCGGTCCGGCGAGAGCACGGCCACGCGGCCGAACCGGCCGGCCGGCGGGGGCGCGTCGGTCAGCGCCAAGCGCGGGCCGAGCACGCTGCGCACTTCGTCGAGGCCGACCGGACCGACCGAGGCCATGGGGCGCAGGTCCGCCAGGACGCGCAGCACATGGGCGGGCTGGCTGAGCACCCGCGGTGCCAGCGACTCCAACCGCTCGAGCCACGTGCCCCAGGAGGTTTCTCCGGACCACGTCGCCAGCTCACCGATCAGCGGCGACGCGAACGCCCGTAAGCGCTCCAGGTGTGCACGGTCGCGGAGCAGACCCTGCGCACGCGGCGACTCGGGATCCTGCCGGGCCTCCTCGGCATGGCGCGCCGTAAACTGCGCGTGCAGGCCTGCCAGTCGTCGTGCCCACCGCGCCGGGTCGCCGCCCACGACCGACGCCTCGACCAGCAGCCGCTCCCATCGGCGCGGCGCCGGGAGCGTATCGACGGGCGCGGCATCGGCGGGCACGGTGTCGGCAGACGCACCGTCCGCACCGAAGGCGTCGGCATCGAAGGCGTCGGCCGCGGCTGTGTGGACGGGGGATCGTCCAGCCACGAGCGTGTCGTCAGCAGACGGGCCGGCATGCGCGTCCCGCTCGCCGGAGGCACGGAGCACGGGCAGCGCCTCGTCCTCTGGCGGGACCCACGCCGCGGTGCCGGCCTCGGGGTCCGGGAGCTGACCGAGAGAGAGGTACTCGGCGAACCGGCGCGCCGAGAGCCCCTCCGCCGCGCACGCCAGCAGCGCGAGAAACGCCCGGCCGGCCGGGTGGGGCCGCCGGGCGCCCCGTTCGAACCACGCGGGGATGTCCGCGCGCGCCAGCGCGTGCTCGAGCAGGCCGTGATAGTCCTCCGGTGCGCGCACGACCACGGCCATCTCGTCGAAGGGCACGCCACGACCCGCTTCCTGCAGGAGCCGTCTGGCAATCTCCACGCACTCCCGGCCCTGCCCGGGGGCAGAGAAGAACTGTACCGACGCATCGAGCGGAACGGCGTCCTGCGGTTGGTCGCCGAACACGTGGCGGCGCAGGCGCTTGAGGCTCGTGTGACCGGCCTCCACACGTGTGTCCACCACCCCGCCCACGCCCTCGAGCACGGCACGCGTCCCGGCGTCGTGCGCCGGAATCGTCGCCAGCACGGTCCCGGCCCCTCTGACGAGCGCCTCGATGAACCGCGCCTCGGCGGGTGCGTCCACGGCCACATCCAGCAGGATGAGCGTGGACGGACGATCAGGCGCGGCGCCGACGGCGGAGGTCGCCGCATCGAACAGCGCCGCGCGATCGGCGGTGGCCGACGCGGACCGCTCCTGCGAGGTGCGTGCGAGCAGCCACGCCAGATCGGACCCGGCCGCACCGGTTCCATCGAGCCGCGATGGGGCGACGACGGCACCACGCAGGTCGGCCACGGTACGGGCGAGGGCGCGCGGGAATCCGGGCGTGGCCGCGACCCCCGCCAGATAGGACAGCGCACCGCCCGACGTGCCGTCGAAGGCCGCCCGCGCCGCGAGCGCCTCGCTGCCGAGCACGGTGGCGGGCGCGATACCTCGCCCTGCCAGCGATGGCGCGCCGAAGCGCGCCGCCAGTTGCGTCAGGCTGTAGCGGAAGAGTCCGAGGGTCGCCGGCCGGCGACCGGCGACCGACCGCGCCAGGTCATCGGCGGCCTCTCGGGTGGCGCCGACGATGGTCACCGGCGTATCGGCAGCACACGCGTCGAGGAAGCTGAGGGCCTCCTCGACGCGGACCGCGGCCGACGTGGCCTCGATGATGGGAAACGGCGGGAGCGTGCGCATCGGCCCGTGCGGCGACGCTCAGGGCGCCAGGCGCTCGATCTCCCATCCTCCGGACGGCCGACGCAGGTAGTGGATGCGGTCGTGCAGGCGGCTCTCGCGGCCCTGCCAGAACTCGAACTCGTCGGGCACCACCCGGTAGCCGCCCCACGCGTCCGGCCGTGGCACGTCGGGCCCCGGGAATCGCTGACGCGCCGCGTCGAACGCGGCGTCCAGCGCGGCCCGGCTTTCGACGCGCGCGCTCTGCGACGAGGCATGGGCCGCCAGCCGGCTTCCGAGCGGACGCGTCGCGAAGTATGCGTCGGAGTCCTGCGTGCTCACGCGCTCCACGCGGCCCTCGATCCGGACCTGGCGTTCGAGCGTGAGCCACAGGAACAGCAGACTCGCCCGTCCCGTGGCGGCGATATCCCGCCCCTTGCGGCTCTCGTAGTTCGTGAAGAAGACGAACCCGCCGGCCTCGACCCCCTTGAGCAGCACCGTACGGAGCGACGTGCGGCCATCGCCAGCCACGGTGGCCAGCGCCATCGCGGTGGGATCGATCTCGAGCGGCTCGGCCTCCTCGAACCACCGGCCGAACTGCACGAACGGATCGGGCGCCAGCTCCCCGTCGCCGATCGGCCGGCCGCGATACTCCCGTCGGCGATGGCTCAGGAGCTCGGCCGACACCGCTGAGGGCCGTTCATCGCGATTCATGCCGCCGCCTCCACCCGAAGTTCTCCGTCGGCCACCAGGATCCTGGCGGTGCCGCCCTGTGCCAGCGCGCCGAAGAGCAGCATCTCCGACAACGGCTTCTTGACGACCCGCTCCACGAGCCGCGCCATCGGCCTGGCGCCAAAGGCGCGATCGAACCCGCGGTGTGCCAGCCACTCCCGCGCCTCCGATGTGAGCTCGAGCGTGATTCCGCGCCCTGCCACCAGCGTCCGCACCTCGTCGATCTGCTTGTCGACCACCCGGGCGATTTCGGTCTGGCCGAGGCCGCCGAACGTGATGACGGCGTCCAGCCGGTTGCGGAACTCGGGCGTGAAGAGGCGCTCGAGGGCACCGCGCGAGGAGCCCCCCTGGCCGGCCTCACCGAAGCCAAGGCGCCGATCGGACAGATCGCGCGCGCCGGCGTTGGTGGTCATGATGAGAATCACGTGACGGAAGTCGGCCTTGCGTCCGTGCGAATCGGTGAGCGTCGCGTGGTCCATCACCTGGAGCAGGATGCCGAACATGTCCGGATGCGCCTTCTCGATCTCGTCGAGGAGCAGCACCGCATGAGGCGCCTTCCGGACGGCATCGATCAGCAGGCCGCCCTCCTCGAAGCCCACGTAGCCAGGGGGCGCCCCGATGAGCCGTGACACCGCGTGCTTCTCCATGTACTCCGACATGTCGTAGCGGAGGAATTCCACGCCGAGAATGCGGGCGAGCTGTCGCGCCAGCTCGGTCTTCCCCACGCCCGTGGGGCCCGCGAAGAGGAAGCTGGCAATGGGCTTGTCCGGCGTCCGCAGCCCCGAACGGGCCAGCTTGATGGCCGACGCCACCTCCTCGATGGCGCCGTCCTGCCCGAAGATCACGCCGCGCAGCGCGCCATCGAGCCGGACCAGCGCGTCCCGGTCGTCGCTGCTGACGGCCTGCACGGGCACCCGGGCCATGCGCGCCACGACCTGCTCCACCAGCGAGGCGTCCACCGGCTGCGTCCGGGTCTCGGGCGGGCCGAGCTTGCGCGCCGCCCCGGCCTCGTCGATCACGTCGATGGCCTTGTCCGGCAGGTGCAGATCGCGCAGGTGGCGCGCCGACAGGGCCACGGCGGCCTCGAGGGCCTCCTCGGTATACGTCACCCCGTGGTGCGCCTCATAGTGCGGTCGCAGTCCCGTGAGGATCTCCACCGCTTCGGCCTCCGATGGTTCCAGGACGTCGATCTTCTGAAAGCGCCGCGCGAGCGCGCGATCGCGATCGAACGACTGCTTGGCGTCGGCGAACGTGGTGGAACCGATGCAGCGCAGCACGCCGCTCGCGAGCGCCGGCTTGAGCAGCGATCCGGCGTCCATGGCGCCGCCCGACGCCGCCCCTGCGCCGACCAGCATGTGAATCTCGTCGATGAAGAGGATGGCGTTGGGCTCCTTGGCCAGCCGATCCACGACCTGCTTGACGCGTTCCTCGAAATCGCCACGATACCGGGTGCCCGCCACGAGTGCCCCCAGGTCCAGCGCGAACACCTTCGCATCCTTGAGCGCATCCGGCACCTCGCCCCGCTGAATGCGGAGCGCGAGGCCCTCGGCGAGCGCCGTCTTGCCGACGCCGGGCTCGCCCACGAGCAGCGGGTTGTTCTTGCGGCGCCGGCACAGCACCTGGACCATCCGCTCGATCTCGGCGGCACGGCCCACGACGGGGTCGATGCCGCCGGCCGCGGCGCGCGCCACGAGGTCGGTCGCGTACGCCTCGAGTGGATCACGCCCAGCGGGCGGGACATCGGGGCCGTCGGCGGTCTGTCCCGCGGGCCGGTCCTCGGGGTCCGAGGCCCCGTGGGAGAGCACGCGCAGCAGGGCGAGACGCTCCACGCCCTGATTCCGCAGGAAGTAGGCGGCGTGGCTCTCCTCTTCCTGCAGCATGAAGACCAGCAGGCTGCCACTGTCCACGTGGCGGGCGCTCGACGACACCGCGTGGAGCACGGCCTGTTGCACGACCCGGTCGAATCCCAGCGTCGGCTCGGGTTCCACCGCCGCCGGCGCGGGGACCGGCGTGAAGGACTTGAGCAGGACGTCCTCGAGCTGCATCTGGAGCAGCGGCACGTGCACCCCGCACGCCGTGAGGACGCGTGCCGCCTGCGGCTCGTCGGTCATGGCGTGCAGCAGGTGCTCGAGCGCGACGGAGTCGTGGCGCCGGTCCGCCGCCAGGCGGAAGGCGCGCCGGATCGTCTCGAGCGTCTCGGGCGCAAACGGAACGGGCGATGCGGTCAGTGGTTCAGACATGGCCAGGCCTGCAGCAACTCAACGGGACTCATCGTCGGTCTCCGGCTCCATGGTCACGAGGAGCGGGAACTCGTGCTCCTCGGCGAGCCGTTCGGTCGCGCGGACCTTCGTCTCGGCGACATCGCGCGTGTAGACGCCGGCAAGACCACGTCCGGCGCGGTGCACACGAAACATGATGCGGACCGCCTCGGCTCGCGGCTTCTGAAACACCGTCTCGAGCACCCAGACGACGAAGTCCTGCGTCGTGTAGTCGTCGTTGTGCAGCAGCACCCGCCACATGCGCGGCCGCTCGACCTGCTGGTCGCTGTGCGGTTCCGCCAGGGTCGAGCCGCCAGCGGTCGGGTCGGTGCTCACCTCCTCATTCTAGAACCCATCCCGGACAGGGCGCGGGCAATCCGTGAGGGCGGCAACGAGATCCGCATCGAACGTCCACGGCGACGGCACTGGCTCGCGTGGCACGTGGCGGCGCAGCGACTCCACGAATGCCGCGCGCGGCACCTCCCTCGCACCCATCGACGCCAGGTGCCCCGTGGACATCTGGCAGTCCACCAGTTCGAAGTCCCAGCGGGCGAGCTGCGTCACCAGCAGGGCCAGCGCCACCTTCGAGGCGTCGGTCCGGCGGCTGAACATCGACTCGCCGAAGAACATGCGCCCGAGGGCCACCCCGTACAGCCCGCCCACGAGGGTCGATCCGTCCCACACCTCGACCGAGTGGGCACGGCCCCGCCGCGCCAGTTCGGCGTAGGCGTCCTGCATCTGCGGGGTGAGCCACGTCCCGTCGTCGTCCCGGGGCGCCGCACATCCGGCGAGCACCTCGCGGAACGCGCGGTCCGTCGTCACGACGAGGCGCCCGCCCCGCAGCGTCCGCCGCAGTGAACGCGAGACATGGAGTTCATGCGTGTAGAGGACCATCCGGGGGTCGGGACTCCACCAGAGAATGGGATCCTCTTCGCCGAACCAGGGAAAGATGCCCTGGGCGTAGGCCGCCAGGAGTCGATCCGGCGACAGGTCCGCGCCCACGGCGAGCAGGCCGTTCGGGTGCCGCAGGGCTCTGCCGACGGGCGGAAACGGGTCGTCCGGCATCAACCACGGCAACGACACGACGGCTCCGCTAACATCGTCACAGGTAATGACTCCCCGCGTTCGTCCCGACCTGGCGCGCCTGGCGGACATGCTGGGCCGGCCGCCCCTGACACGCTTCGCCCCGTCTCCCACAGGGTACATGCACCTTGGGCACGTGGTGAACGCCATGTATGTCTGGGGGCTGGCGCGCGCGCTGGGCGGCCGGGTCCGCCTGCGGATGGAGGACCATGACCGCACGCGCTGCCGTCCCGTCTTCGACGCGGCCATCCTCGACGATCTTGTCTGGCTCGGGTTCGAGGCCGATGAAGGACACGTTCCCGTGGACCGGCAGTCCGACGCAGGCCGCGCCTACGGGGATGCCCTCGCGAGGCTCGCCGCCACCTCGACGGTCTATCGGTGTCGGTGCTCGCGCCGCGACATCGGCAGTCATCGCTACGACGGGCGATGCCGGGCGCTGGGCCTTCCCGATACGGCCGGATTGGGCACCCGTGTCGTGCTCGGCCCGGGTGAGGAGCGGGCGCACGACGGCCTCCTCGGCCCCCTCGTGCAGACGCCGGATGCACAGTGCGGCGACCTCCTCGTCCGGGACCGGCACGGACAGTGGACCTATCAGTTCGCGGTGACCGTCGATGATCTGCGTCAGCAGATCACGCTCGTCGTGCGGGGCGCCGACCTCGCCTCGTCCACGGGCCGGCAGGTCCGGCTCGCCCGATTGCTCGGACGCGGGACGGCGCCGATCTTCGTCCACCACCCGCTGCTCACCGGGCCGCACGGCAAGAAATTGAGCAAGCGCCTGGGCGACGCTGGAATCGCCGAGCTCCGCGAGGCGGGCTACACGCCCGCGCGCGTCATCGGACTTGCCGCCGCGGAGGTCGGCCTGCAGGCGGAGCCGCAGCCCCTGGCCGCCGGTGAGGTGGCGCGGCTGTTCACGGATCCGTGAGGACCAACGGTTCTGTTCCTCCCGGGCCTGACCGGCGGCGTTCTGGGATAGAATCGTCCCGCCACTGAAGGTTGTTAACGTGAGAGGGGTTCCTTGGCCGTTCGTTTGTTCGTAGGTAACTTGCCGTACAGCGCGTCGGAGGCCGAACTGCGGGGGCACTTCGCCGCGGTCGCTGAGCCATCCCACATCGTGATGCCCGTCGATCGGGAGACCGGTCGACCGCGCGGCTTTGCATTCGTGGAGTTCACCGACCGCGCCATGGCGGAGGAAGCCATCCGGCGGTTCGACGGGCAGATGTTTCAAGGGCGCAATCTCGCCGTCAGTGAGGCTCGAGCCCGGGAAGACCGGCCTCCGCGCCCGCCTGGCAGCTTCGGCCCGCGTCCGGGCGGCCCCGGTGGCGCGCCGTCCTACGGCACCCGGCCCGCGGGAGGCGGCTTCGGTCCGCGTCCGGGCGGCCCCGGCGGCGGGTTCGGCTCGCGCCCTCCGGCCGGCGGCCCTGGCGCCGGCTCCGGTGGCCCGGGAGGGCGGGATCGTTCGGCGAACTTCGGTCCTCCGGCCCCGCCCCGCCGGCTGCGCAACGCCAAGAAGGGCAACCAGCAGGAGCACAAGCCCCGAGGGCCCATCAAGGAAAAGACGGGCGGCCGGATCTATGCGGTCGACGATCTGGACGAGGGCGAGACGCCGGAACTCGATGACATCGCCACGGCTCTTCCGGACGAGGAAACCGCCGCAGCGCTTCCGGACGACGAAGGCGACGACCAGGACTAGCGCCCGGTGATCCGGTCGCTGCCGCGGGCGGTGTCAACGGCGGCGGCCGTTCTCGGTACGGCGCTCTTCGTCGGTACACTGCTTCGGCTCGACCTGAGCACGCTGGCCGCCAGCATCGGGCGCCTCGGCCTGATGCTGCCGGTCATCCTCCTGCCGGGCACCCTCTGGCACCTCCTCCGCACGTGGGGCTGGGCGATCGCCTTCCCCGACCATGCCAGGCCGGCATTCAGCCGCCTCTTTCGTGTCCGGCTGGCTGCCGATGCCGTGGGCTTCTTCACGGTGCGGGGGCTGGCGGGAGAACCCCTCAAGGTGCTGCTCCTGTACGACCGCGTACCGCCGGGCGTCACAACGGCGGCCGTGGCGCTCGAGCGCGCGGCCTTCGCCATCATCAGCACGCTCATCGCCGGGGTGATCTCGGGGGCCGTGCTCACCCGTCTCGACATGCCGGGCGCCTGGAGCACCGTGTTCGCGGGCCTGTCACTGGCCGCGTTCGCATTGGCCCTCCTGCTGCTGGTCGTCGTCCGTCACGGTTCCGGCGTCATGGGTCGTCTCGTCAGACGCCTCGACCGCGCCAGCGGACGCCGTCTCGGGGCGCGCGGCGTGACGCGTTTCCTGCTCGAAGTGGAGGTCACCCTGCTCGGCCTGCTCGGGGGCAACCCGCGCCGGCTCACGACGCTGCTCGCGCTGCCGGTCGTGTGTTACGCCCTCATGGGTCTCGAGGCCTGGCTGGTGCTCTGGACCGTCGGCGAGACCCTGAGCTTCACCCAGACGGCTGCCGTGGAAACGTTCACACGACTCGCGAGCGTGGCGTCGGCGGCCATTCCCGCCAACCTGGGTGCGCTCGAAGCCAGCAACGCCGCCGTCGTCACCGCCCTCGGCCTGAGCGGCGGGGGTGCACTCGCGCTGGTCCGACGCGTGCGCTCGCTGCTCTGGGCCGGCCTGGGCCTCGCTCTGTACCCGAAGCCAGGGGCCACGCCGACGTCCCCTGCGCCGGCACTGCCACCGGCGTCGCCCGATACGACCGCCTGACGCGCTGGCGTCCGGTGCCGCCCGTCGGCGCGCACGCCGCTCTCGCTCAGATCGCGCGGAGGCGTTCGGCGGCGCGCACGAGGGTCTCGTCGCGCTTGGCGAAACAGAACCGGAGCACCCGTCCGGGCTCGGCCCCGTGCATGAACGCGGACGTCGGGATCGCGGCGACGCCATGTTCGCGAATCAGACGCAGGCAGAAGTCGGTATCGGGCTCGTCGGCAATCGCCGAGTAGTCCATGAGCTGGAAGTACGTCCCCTGGCACGCCAGGGGCCGGAAGCGCGAGCCCTCCATCAGCGACAGGAACCGGTCGCGCCGGGCCTGATAGAAGCTCGCCACCTCGGCGCACGCAGGATCCTGATCCACCAGGCCGGCGTACGCCATCTGCACCGCGCCGTTCACCGTGAAGGTGACGAACTGGTGGATACGCTGGATCTCCGCCGTGATCTCCCGTGGTGCCACGCAGTAGCCCACCTTCCAGCCCGTGGCGTGGTACGTCTTGCCGAACGAGCTGACCACGACGGACCGCTCGGCCAGTTCGGGATGGCGCGACAGGCTCTCGTGCCGGCCTCCGTCGAAGACGATGTGCTCGTAGACCTCGTCGGACAGCGCCAGCGCACCACTCCGGTCGAGGACATCGGCGAGCTGGTGTACGTCGTCGCGATCGATGATCATGCCCGTCGGATTGTGAGGCGTATTGAGCAGCACGAGCCGGGTGCGCGGCGTCAGGGCGGCGCGGACACGGTCCCAGTCGATGCGCCAGTCCGGCGGGTGGAGCGGGACGAACACGGGAACTCCCCCGCTCAACCGCACGGCCGGCGCATACGAGTCGTACGCCGGCACGAAGAGGATCACTTCGTCGCCCGGGTGGACGAGCGCGGTGATGGCGCTGAAGAGCGCTTCGGTCGCGCCCGACGTCACGGTGATCTCGGTGGCGGGGTCGTAGCGGTGCCCGTAGAGATGCGCGATCTTCCGGGCCAGCGCCTCACGCAGCGCGGGCACGCCGGCCATCGGCGCGTACTGGTTGTGTCCGGCGCGCATGGCGGCCGCCACGGCCTCGATCAGCGCCGGCGCGCAGTCGAAGTCCGGAAACCCCTGTGAGAGGTTGATGGCGTCGTGCTCGTCGGCCAGGCGCGACATCACGGAGAAGATGCTGACGCCGGTCGAGGGCAGGCGCGAGCGCAGAGAGGAGGCAGTGGACACGGCCGCCTATGATACCGGCTCCGCCCACTCGGACGGCCGGAGCGACACCAGGGGATACTTGCGGCGAAGCGCCACGACGCGGTCGACATACCCGATCCGGGGAATGATTCCGCGCACGAGCTGCTCCCGCAGCCGCCTGAGTTCGTACCGGTACAGGTCGTTCACGAACTCGTGCGCCAGCGCGGGCGGCGTGGATGGCCTCGGGCACACCCCGTGTCGGGTAAGCCACGCGAGGACGTCCTCGCGGTAGCGATACGTCACCATCGCTCTGCGCGCCCAGACGAGGGACCATCCGCCCACCGGCCGGGAGACCCAGGCTGGACGCGTTCGCGCGCGCCCGCATGCGGGGGCCGGCGGCCCTTCACGAAAGCCCCTCGCAGCGCGTCCGCCGGAACGTGGCGGCCTCCGCGCGCGCCTGGGCCAGCATGGCGGCGGGGCCGGCCCCGGCCGCACCGGCGCCGCCGGGGCCCTCGACGGCGGCATACGCGCGGCACGCGCCCGCGGTGTCCCCGAGACGGGCCAGTGCCCGCGCCAGCCCCAGTCGCACGCGCAGGGAGCTGCCGGTCGTCTCGGCCGCCCGCTCGAAGGCCCCGCGTGCATCCTCGTACCGGTGGACCTGCAGCCACAGCTCGCCCGCCAGCACGTGCGCCGGCACGACGGGCGCCGCCGGCTGGCCGCCGGCGACGAGCAGCGCCTCCATGGTCGTCGCATGGTCGAGCAGCAGACGCATCTCCTCGCGCTCGCTCTGCGCGGCGGCGGCAGCCGCCAGCAGCAGGAGCCGCTGCAACTCCAGGGCACCCGGCGCGCCGCCGGACCGGGCGCCGATCGACGCGGCCAGGGCACGCACTGGCGCCAGGGCATCCACGGGGCCGCCGAGGGCGTACGCCGCGCGCGCGGCGGCGAGCGCCTCGAGGTAGGTCGCGATCTCGGCCGCCTCGTCGCATCCGGCTGCGCCGGCACTGCGGTACTGCGCCAGGGCGCCCTCCAGGTCCAGCGCCCCTGCGCGGGCGTCCGCCTCGCGCAGCTGCGCGTCGGCCTCGGGCGGACAGGAGGCGCCCAGGGCGAGCCAGAGAGCAAGGGCAGCGAAGGTCATCGCGCGCTCGGGATTCTACCGCGGGCGGATACGGCCCGCCCGCCGTGACGGGTAGAATGGTTGCCGGAAGGGGATGCGCATGAACGTCGGTATCGTCGGGTGGCGTGGCATGGTCGGGTCGGTGCTGGTGCAGCGGATGCGCGAGGAGCACGACTTCGAGCTCATCACGCCCCACTTCTTCTCCACGTCCCAGAAGGGCACCAACGCGCCAACGGTCGAGGGCCACGGCCCCGGCCTTGTCGGCGATGCCCGCAGCGTGTCGTCACTCGCCGCCATGGACGTGATCATCTCCTGCCAGGGTGGCGACTACACCACCGAGTACTACCCGCACCTGCGGCAGCAGGGCTGGACGGGCTACTGGATCGACGCGGCGTCGACGCTGCGCATGGCCGACGACGCGGTAATCGTTCTCGACCCGGTGAACCGCGATGTCATCGACCGGGCGCTCGAGCGCGGCATCAGGAACTACATCGGCGGCAACTGCACCGTGAGCCTGATGCTGATGGCACTGGCGGGTCTCTTCCGCGCCGGACTCGTCGAGTGGGTGACCGCCATGACGTATCAGGCCGCCTCGGGCGCCGGTGCGCAGCACATGCGTGAACTGCTCCAGCAGATGGGGGCGACGCACCAGGCGGCCGCCGCCCTGCTCGCCGACCCGCGGTCGGCCATCGGCGACGTCGATGCCACCGTGGCCGGTGTCCTGCGGGGCGGTGTCCCCACGACACAGTTCGGCTATCCGCTGGCCGGAAGCCTCCTTCCCTGGATCGACAAGGACCTGGGCACGGGACAGAGCCGCGAGGAGTGGAAGGGCCTGGTCGAGACCAACAAGATCCTGGACCGCGCGCAGCACCCCATTCCGGTGGACGGCGTATGCGTGCGGGTCGGGGTGATGCGGTGCCACAGCCAGGGCCTCACGGTGAAACTGGTGCGCGACGTGCCTCTTCCCGAGATCGAGGGCCTGCTGGCTGCGGCGCATCCCTGGGTGTCGGTCGTCCCGAACGACAAGGCCTCGTCGCTCGAGGCACTCACACCCGCGGCGGTGACGGGCACGCTGCAGGTACCGGTCGGCCGCCTGCGCAAGCTGTCCATGGGCGGCGAGTACCTCGCCGCTTTCACCGTCGGGGATCAGTTGCTGTGGGGCGCGGCCGAACCGCTGCGGCGGATGCTGCGCATCCTGCTGGAGACGGAGGGCTCGAGGCCCGGCCACACGCGCCGGACCGCTTCAGCGACCGCCTGAGGCAGCCCGCACCGCCCTGCACGCCGGCCCCTGCACGCCGCCCCTGCGGCCCCGCACGTGGGCCCACACGCAGGGCGCGGTCGGTCATCCACCCGCGCCTGACACGACGGACCGCGGGCGCGACGCCGCATACGGCGCCTGCCCGCGGGGTCACGATGTGATCGTCAGTAGCGGTAGTGCTCCGGCTTGTATGGGCCGTCCACCGGCACGCCGATGTACTGGGCCTGCTCGTCGGAGAGCCGCGTCAACCGCACACCGAGGTGGTCGAGGTGCAGCCGGGCCACCTCCTCGTCGAGCGCCTTCGGCAGCATCGTCACGGTCTTGCCGTACCGCTCGGCGTTGGCATGCAGTTCGAGCTGCGCCAGGACCTGGTTGGTGAACGACGCCGACATCACGAAGCTCGGATGGCCCGTGGCGCACCCGAGGTTCAGCAGGCGCCCCTCGGCGAGGATCAGGACGCTGTGGCCGTCAGCGAAGCGCCACTCGTCGTACTGCGGCTTGATGTTGATCTTCTCGATGCCCGGCTCACGCTTCAGGCCGGCCATGTCGATCTCGTTATCGAAGTGGCCGATGTTCCCGACGATGGCCTTGTCCTTCATCCGGCGCATATGGGCCACGGTGATGATGTCGTAGTTGCCGGTCGCCGTGATGAACATGTCGGCGCTCTCGACCACGTCGTCGATCGTCTTCACCTCGAAGCCTTCCATCGCGGCCTGCAGCGCGCAGATGGGATCGATCTCGGTCACGATGACGCGGCACCCCTGTCCACGCAGCGCCTGGGCGCAGCCCTTCCCCACCTCGCCGTACCCCAGCACGACGGCCACCTTCCCCCCGAGCATCACGTCGGTGGCCCTGGCGAGCCCGTCGGGCAGCGAGTGCCGGCACCCGTAGATGTTGTCGAACTTGCTCTTGGTCACCGAGTCGTTGACGTTGATGGCCGGGAACAGGAGCGTGCCCGCCTCCATCATCTGGTAGAGGCGGTGCACACCGGTCGTCGTCTCCTCGCTGACACCCCGGATGCCGGCGGCCACCGAGGACCAGCGCCCGGGCGTGGCCCCGAGTTCGGCCGTCAACGTCTTCAGGATGACGCCCCACTCCTCGGGTTCCTTCTCGGGATTGAATGCGGGCACCGCACCGGCCTTCTCGAACTCCGCCGCCTTGTGCACGAAGAGCGTGGCATCGCCACCATCGTCCACGATGAGCGTCGGGCCCGACCCGTCTGGCCACACGAGGGCCTGCACGGTGCACCACCAGTACTCGTCCAGGGTCTCGCCCTTCCACGCGTACACCGGAATCCCCTTCGGCGCCTGCGGGGTTCCGCCGGTCTCCGGCCTGCCGACCACCACGGCTGCGGCCGCATGATCCTGGGTCGAGAAGATGTTGCACGACACCCAGCGGACATCCGCACCGAGATCCGCGAGGGTCTCGATGAGCACGGCGGTCTGCACCGTCATGTGGAGACTCCCCATGATGCGGGCGCCGGCCAGGGGCCTGGCCCCCGCATACCTGGTGCGCAGGGCCATCAGGCCCGGCATCTCGTGCTCGGCCAGGCGGATTTCCTTCCGGCCCCACTCGGCCAGGCCGAGGTCAGCCACCTTGTAGGGCTCGCGGCCGGCCTTGGTCGCCGCCGCGAACGCGTGCATCGTTTCGGTCACTGCTGCTGGCATCGCACTCTCCTGACATGAAGGGGCCGGACGTAACGCCCGGTCCCACGACTACCTGACGTCCTGACGAACCCCCGTGGCGGCGCACAACGCGGGGCCTCGCGCCGCCGGGTCCACCGGCAACGGCCGAATCCGGACCCGATCGAAGCCTGCCGTCCCCAGCAGGCGCTGCATCTGCGACTCGGAGAACCCGAGCCACACGTGTCCCATCTGCTGCCGGTACTCCTGACGCTCGTGGGGCAGCATGTCCACGACCAGTACGCGCCCGCCCGGCCGAATCACCCGCGCGGCCTCGGCGAGCACGTCGCCGGGGGCGGGCGCGTGATGGAGCACCAGGGACAACACCGCGGCGTCGAGTTCTCCGTCCCGAAGGGGCAGCCTGGCCAGATCGCCCTGGCGCACCTCCGCGTTGTCGGTCGCCCCGAGCCGCTCCCTGGCTGCCTCGAGCATCTCGCCCGATCCGTCCACCGCCACCACGCGAGCGACGTGCGGCGCCAGGGCCTCGCTCACCTCCCCGGTGCCGCATCCGAGGTCGCCGACCACGAGGGATGGATCGAGCAGCCCGAGGAGCGCGCCCGCATGAACCCCCGCGCCGAAGAGTTCGGCGCGCAGGCGATCCCAGTCGCCGGCGGCCGAGGCGAAGAACCGCTCCGACTTCGCCCGCCGGCGGGCGAGCACGGCGTCGAGCCGCCGCCGGTCCAGGCCGGCGGCTCCGGTATGGGTGACTTCCTCACGGATCAGGGGCCACAGCCGTCCGGCCGACGCATCCAGGTGTTCGGACGCCATGCTGTAGAAGCGGCTGGTGCCGTCACGGCGGGACACGACCCATCCATCGTCGGACAGCGTCTTGAGGTGCCGGCTGACACTCGACTGGGGCATCTGCAGGACGGCGCCCAGGTCGGTGACGGTGAGTTCGTGCCGCTCGAGCAGCAGCAGCACGCGACAGCGCACCGGGTCCGACAGCGCCGTCAGGTGTTCCAGGATGGCCACGCTATATATCCGTAAATCCGGATATATGGTAGCAACCAGAACAGGGCTCGTCAACCACCGTGCGCCGCGGGGGCCGCGGCGTTCCCGGCGGGCGTCAGGCGAGTTCCCGCTCGAGGCGGGTGACCAGGGCATCGAGCGCCGACGACACGGCCCCAACGGTGTCCGGCTGGCTCAGATCGACCCCCGCCCCGCGCAACAGCGCCATGGGGTACGCGCTCCCACCGGATTCGAGCAGCCCGAGGTACCGCCCCACCGTCGCGGCACGCTCCGCAGGATCGCCGGACCGGATGCCCTGCATCAGCCGGGCACTCGACGCAAAGCAGGTGGCGTACTGGTACACGTAGTACGGCGAGTTGAAGAAGTGGGGAATGCGCGCCCAGGTGACCTGCGACACCTCCTCGTCATCGAACACGTCGCCGTAGTACGCGCGCAGCAGGTCCGCGTACATGCGGTTCAGCACCTCGGCGGTGACGGGCTGATCCTGCTCGACGAGGCGGTGCGCCTGCAGTTCGAAGTCGGCATAGAGCACCTGGGCGTAGAACGTCGTCGCCACACTGCCGATGGCGTGCTGGAGCAGCACGATGCGCTCCTCGCGGCCCGTCGCGCGTTCGAGCATGAAGTCGAGCAGCAGGGCCTCGTTCAGCGTCGAGGGCACCTCCGCCACGAAGATCGTGTAGCCCGCGTAGACGAACGGCTGTGTCCGGTGCGCGAGCAGGGTGTGCATCGAGTGGCCCATCTCGTGCGCCAGCGTGAACACCGCCTCGAGCGTCTCGTTGTAGTTCAGCAGCATGTACGGGTGGGAGCCGTACACCGGGGCGGAGTACGCGCCGCTTCGCTTGCCCGTGTTCTCGAACACGTCGATCCAGCGCTGCTCGAATGCCACGCGCACGTCCTGCTGATAGCCGGGTCCCAGGGGCGCCACCGACTGGACGATCCACGCACCCACCTGGTCGTAGGGATACCGCACGTCGTGAGCGACCAGCGGCACGAACGCGTCGAAGATCCGATAGCTGTCCAGGCCCAGTGCGCGTCGGCGAAGCCGATGGTAGCGCCGGAGGGGCTCGACGCCGGCGCGGGTGGCGGCGATGAGGTTCTCGACGACCGACACCGGGATGTCGTTGCCGTGCAGAGCGGCCTCGAGGCTGCTGGCATATCCCCTGGCCCGGGCGTGAAACCAGTCGCGCTGCAGCACGCCGTTGTAGAGAGCCGCGTAGGTGTTCTGCTGTTCCGCGTAGCGGGCGTGGAACGTGCGATACACGAGGGCACGGTCGGCCTGGACGGGCAACGTCTCGAGCAGGGCCCGGTATTGTCCGTAGCTCAGCGTGACGCGCTCCCCGCCCGAGAGAGTGATGACGGGAGGCTTCATGTCGGCCGTCGTCATGGCCGCATAGCTGTCCCCCGGCACGGCGTCGAACCGGCCGGCGTACGACATCAGGCGTTCGCCCCGCTCGTCGAGCACGTGCTCCTGCTCGTGGAAGAGACTGTCGATCGCGAACCGATAGACCCGCAGGTCTTCACTGGCCGCAAGCCAGGCGTCGATGGTGCGGCGCGGGATGGCGAGCACCTCCGGGTTGAACCAGGCCGTCGCCTGCTGGAGACGGGCGAAGAGGATCTGGACCTGCTGCCGTCGCGCGTTGCCGGCGTTGTCACGCTGGTCCTGGTCGTAGTGGAGCGCCGCGAAGTACCAGACGCGGTAGCTGAGTGCGCCCGTCCGGTCCATGCTGCGGTAGGCCTCGAGCAACTGGGCCGGCCCTCGGCCCAGCGTGCCCTGCAGCCCGGCAAAGGCCTCGATGCCGGCCTCGAGTTCGCGGTAGGCCGCGATCCATTCATCCCAGTCACGGCAGATGGCCGTCAGGTCCCAGGTGTAGCGCTCCGGAACGGCGTCCCGTGGGGGCAGGGTTCCTGGATCCGGTCGATAGGCGTCGAGTGGCGGCATCCGCGCATTCTAAGGGGACGCCGCGCCGGACCCCGTCGGAAATGCAGCCGGGCGATCGGTCGGGCTTGCGTGAGATCGACCGATCGTCGTGCTGGCCCTTCCCTGCGCGCGGCCCGCGGTCAGGACCGGAGCAGCTCGACGAGCGAGGGGTAGTCCGCCGTGATCGGCACGATGCGGCGCTCGCGCCCGAGCGCCGCGGCGAGCGGGGGCGGCAGCGGCACCGGGCATCCGAGGGCCGGCTCCACCACTTCGCGAAACTTCGCCGGATGCGCTGTCGCCAGGAACACACCGCGTGCCCCGGCCGGGGCGGCACGCAGCGCCTGCTGCACGCCGAGCCAGCCGATGGCGCCGTGCGGGTCAAGGACGTAGCCGAGCGAGCGGTGCACGGCGCCGATCGTCTCGAGCACGGTGGCGTCGTCGAAGGCCGCCCCGGCCACATCGGCGCGCAGCGGCTCCAGGCCCCCGCCGTACAGGGCGCGCATCCGCTCGAAGTTGCTGGGCGCGCCGACGTCCATCGCGTTGGCCACGGTCCGCACCGAGGCCCGCGGCTCGTACCGCCCCGTCCGCAGGTAGCTGGGGACGATGTCGTTCACGTTGGTGGCGGCCACGAACCGGGGCAGGCGTGCCCCGAGGCGCCGGGCGATGAGGCCCGCCGTCAGGTTCCCGAAGTTCCCGCTCGGCACCGCGACCACGTCGGGGGTTACCGCCTGGAGCAGGAAGTAGTAGAAGGCCTGCGGCAGCAGGCGCCCCACGTTGATCGAGTTGGCTGGCGTCAGCTGGATGTCCCGGCGCAACGAGCTGTCCGCGAAGGCCTGCTTGACCAGCGCCTGACAGTCGTCGAAGGTCCCGTGCACCGCCACGGCTGTCACGTTGCCCCCGATGCCGGCAAACTGCGCCTCCTGCACGTCGCTCACCTGGCCCTGCGGATAGAGCACCAGGACCCGCACGTCGGGGGCACCGGCGAACGCGTCCGCCACGGCGCTCCCGGTGTCGCCGGAGGTGGCCACGAGCACGGTCAGGGCCGTGCCGCGCGAGAAATGTCCGGTCAGGCGTGCCATCACCCGTGCGCCGACGTCCTTGAAGGCGAGGGTGGGGCCGTGGAAGAGTTCGAGTGCCCAGGTGCGCTCGTCCACCTGCACGAGCGGGACCGGGAAGTCGAGCGCCACGCGCATCAGAGTGGCCAGATGCGTGCGCGGAAGCTCGTCGCCGAGCAGGTGCGCCGCCACCTCCGTGCCGATGTCTGCCATCGAGGCGCCGGCCAGCGACGCGAGCACGGCGTCCGGCAGCGGCTCGAGCCGCTCCGGGAGGTAGAGCCCGCCATCCGGAGCGGTACCCGCAAAGAGGGCGTCGCGGAAGGACACGGGCGGCGCGGTACCGCGCGTGCTGATCCAGTTCATGCCGTGGCTGCTCGTGGTGCGAAGGTGTCGGGTGGCCCCATGCCGCGCCGGCCCTGCCGCACACGCTGCGGTCACGGTCGGCCCCATGGCCGTCCGGCCATCGCACCATTTTTCCCCAGACGCCCGCGTGCGTCCACTCCGACGTGCAACGGCGACGGCCGACGCGCCAGATGCGGCAGTCTTTACGCGTGGGGGCCGGGGAATCCGTTTATCATGAATCCCGCATGACCACGACCAATGGACGCAGTGCCACCCAGGCTCCGAGCACGTCGGCGACACAGGCGTGGACCGTGCACGATGCCAGCGAGCTGTACGAGGTGCCACGCTGGGGCAACGGCTACTTCTCGGTCAATCCGGGTGGCCACGTCCAGGTCCATCCCACCAAGGATCCGGCCACCGGCATCGACCTGAAGGAACTCATCGACCGGCTGCAGCTGCGCGGCATCGGTCTGCCGGTGCTCGTGCGGTTCACCGACATCCTCAAGCACCGGCTGCACGACATCGCCACCGCCTTTCAGTCGGCCATCGGGCAGCACCAGTACCAGGGCGATTACTGCTGCGTCTATCCCATCAAGGTCAACCAGCAGCGGCAGGTCGTCGAGGAGGTCCTCAACTTCGGCCGCCCGTACCGCTTCGGCCTGGAGGCGGGCTCGAAGCCGGAATTGCTGGCCGTGGTGGCCATCGCGGACAACGACACGCCGATCATCTGCAACGGGTTCAAGGACGCCGAGTTCATCGAGACCGCGATGCTCGCGCACAAGATGGGCCGCACGATCATCCCGGTCGTGGAGAAGTACACCGAACTCGGGCTGATCCTGGACGCCGCGCAGAAGCTCGGCGTCCGCCCGCAGATCGGCATGCGCGTGAAGCTCGCCACGCGCGGCAGCGGCCGGTGGCAGTCGTCGGGAGGCTTCCGGTCCAAGTTCGGCCTCACGGTCACCGAGATCATGCGCGGCCTGCAGGAGCTGAAGGACCGCGGCATGGAAGACTGCCTCAAACTGCTGCACTTCCATCTCGGCAGCCAGATCACCAACATCCGCATCGTCAAGGGCGCCCTCAACGAGGGGGCGCGGGTGTACACGGAACTGGCGAAGCTGGGGGCCGGCCTCCGGTACCTCGACGTCGGCGGCGGCCTGGGTGTGGACTACGACGGGTCGCAGACCAACTTCGAGTCGAGCATGAACTACACGCTCCAGGAGTACGCCAACGACGTCGTGTACCACATCCAGACGGTGTGCGACGAAGCCGGCGTGCCCCATCCGACCATCATCTCGGAGAGCGGGCGGGCCGTGGTGGCGTATCACAGCGTGCTCGTGTTCAACGTGCTGGGCGTCTCGGGCTTCGGCGACGAGCAGATTCCGACCAGCGGCAATCCCGAATGGGAGCAGCCGGTCCTGGATCTCATCGAGACATACAACAACGTCAATGCCCGCAACGCTCTCGAAGCCTTCCACGACGCCCAGCAGGCGCTCGACATGGCGCTCAGCCTCTTCAACGGGGGCTACCTGCCGCTCGAGCAGCGCAGCATGGCCGAGAACCTGTACTGGGCCCTGTGCACGAGGCTGAAGCGCCTGGTGCAGGGCCTCGACCAGGTGCCGGAGGACCTGCAGCACCTCGACGAGCAGCTGTCGGACACCTATTTCTGCAACTTCTCCCTCTTCCAGTCGATTCCCGACAGCTGGGCCATCAAGCAGCTCTTTCCCGTGATGCCCATCCATCGGCTCGATGAAAAGCCGAGCAAGCCGGCGGTCCTGGGTGACATCACCTGCGACTCGGACGGCAAGCTCGATCAGTTCATCGATCGCCGGGACGTGAAGAAGACGCTCCCCCTCCATGGGCTCGTCGGCGACCCGTACTATCTGGGCGTGTTCCTGGTCGGCGCCTATCAGGAGATCCTGGGCGACCTCCACAACCTGTTTGGGGACACGCACGCCGTCCACGTCAGCCTCGACGAGCATGGCCACGCGAGGCTCGATGCGCTCGTCAAGGGCGACACGGTCCGCGAAGTACTGGACTACGTGGAGTTCGACGCCGAGGTCCTGCTCGGGAAGCTCCGGACCGACGTCGAGTCGGCCGTGCGGGCGGGTCGAATCGACTACGAAGGCGCCGGCCAGCTCCTCCGCTTCTACGAAGACGGCCTCTACGGCTACACCTATCTCGAGGGCTGATCGCGGCAGTCCGCCGGACGCGACGGGGCGCGCAGTGCCTCAGCGGCCCGCGGGGCGGCCAGGCTCCACGGGCAGCGGACCCGGGCCAACCGGCGTCGTCGCCGCGCGGGTGGGCACACGGGTCCCCGACCAGGCGTAGGCCGCCAGCCCCCCGACGACCAGGAACAGGCCCGCCACGCCCAGGAATCCGGGCAGCACGGCGCCCAGGAACGCCACCTCCCCGCCAAGGCTGAACACCGTGTACGCCGCCTGGGTGGCGTCCACGACCGCGATGCGATTGGCATCACGCCCGACACTGTTGCGCGCCTGCAGGAAGATGCTCGAGCCCACCACGGTGGCGAGCAGGGCCACGACGGCCGCGCCGGCCACCTGCCCTGAGGACGGGACGGCCGGATGCGGCACCAGCAGCACGAGCCCCCAGTACGGCACGGACCCGAGCGTCATGAGCAGCACCCGCGCCGCGGCATCGGCCGTGACGGCGTCGTCGAGACGGGGGATCCATCCCCGCCCGCCGTTCCGCGCCTCCTGCAGGAGCTGACTGCCGACCGGAAACGCGATGGCCGCCACCAGGACCGGCAGGACGGCGGAGAGCCCTCCGACGCCCGACTCGTCCCGATGTTCGAGATTCACCAGCACGATGCCGACGAAGATCAGCCCCAGCAGGGCGAGGCCGTGGAGTCTGACCCGCGCCCCGAACCACCGGAGGACCAGCGGCGTGGCCAGGATGGTCGCCTGCATGGTGCACGCGACCACCCAGCCCGGTGCGAGCGTCGATGCGTAGGCAAGCCCCGTGTAGAAGACCCCGTAGCCCACCGATCCGGCCGCGATCCAGAACCGCCACTCGCGCCTGAAGGCCTCGAGCACGGCAGGCAGTCGTCCGCGGATGCCGAACCAGGCCCCCAGCATCAGCAGCACCCAGGCGTAGCGCAGGGTGGCCGTCCAGACCCAGTGTCCGCCAGCGACACCGATGGCCCGATTGACGATGAAGGTGACGCTGAAACAGGCGGAGGCCAGGAGCCCCAGCAGGACGGCAGCCACGGCGGGTCAGGACACGCGACGACGGTGCTGTTCGAAGAACTTCCGGCAGGCCCGCTGGAAGCGCTCGCCCAGGGGCCCGGCGACGTCGGGTGCCACCGGGCCGAGGCGCGACCACTGGGCCTGTGCGCTGCGCACCTCCTGTTCGGCGGCCCGTGACCGCACCTGATCCGCCTCGTTGGCCCGGCCGGTGATGGTGTTGGTGGCGAGGCGCTCGCGCAGCTGACGGGCCAGACGCTCGGTCGGGCTGAGGTCGGCCTCTGCTGCCACGTCTTCACCGCGGGTCAGCTCCTCGACACGCGCCAGCAGCTTCTCCATGCGCTTGCGGGTGGTGTCGGGATCGAGGTCGGTGCCGGCAAATGCCGCAGGCCAGCGCACGACGAGCGCGGCGAGTGCGGCCTGGTAGCGGCTGGTCACGTCCTGCAGCGCCGCACGCGGCACCTCCGGCGCCTGCTGCCAGCGCGCACGGGCCTCCTGTGTGGAGGCGTACAGCCCGTCCGGCGCATCGGGGCCGTCGGTCGCGCCGAGCCCCTCGAGCGCCTCGATCACGCCCAAGTGCACCGCCAGCTTGTCCTGCAGGCCGATCTGGTCGCGGAGCTTGTAGCGCTCGAAGAGGCGGTCGCAGGCCGTGCGGAAGCGCTGCCAGACCACCTCGGACTTGGCGCGCCGCACCGGACCTACCGCCTTCCACTCGCCCTGGAGCTGCTTGACCCGGGCAATGGCCGCCTCCCACTCGGTGGACTCGGCGAGGGTCTCGGCCTCCTCGCAGAGCGCCTCCTTCTTCGCCAGGTTGACCGACCACTCGTCCTTGCGCCGCTTGAGATCCTCGTTCCGCCGTGAGAAGAACCGGTCGCACGCGCCGCGGAAGCGTTCCCAGACTGCCTTCTCGTGTCCCCGGCTCACCGGACCGAGCGTCTTCCACTCTGCCTGCAGCGCCTGAATCTCCGCCGCGGTCTTGACCCAGTCGCGAGACTCGGCCAGCGCCTCCGCACGCGCGCAGAGTGCCTGCTTCGCCGCCAGATTGGCCGTGCGTTCCTCCGCCTGGGCAGCGAAGAAGGCCGCCGTCCGCGTGAACACCTCGTCCTGCGCGAGCTTGAACCGGCGCCACATCGCTTCGCCCTGCGCGCGGGGCGCGAGGGCCACCTGCTTCCAGCGTGCCTGCAGCTCCCGCATGCGTTTGCCGGCGAGCTCGAGGTCGGGCTCGGCCTGCAGGGCCTCCATGTCCCGGCACAACTCCTCCTGCACCTGCAGGTTGGCCCAGCGCTGCCAGTCGTCGGCGTCGCGCAGTTCCTGCACGCGCGGCGCCAGCGCCGTCCGTGCGGCCTCGAGGCGCGACTGGATGTCCTGCCGCTCCTGTTTCGAGGGCAGCGGCGCGCGCTCGTCGAGTGCGGTCCGGATGTCGCGCAGGGCCTTGTCTCCGGCCTTGAGCGTGATGGTGTCCGCCGCGGCCAGCGTCTCGAGCTGCCGGCACAGCTGCTGGAGGCGGCGGAGGTTGTCCTGCTCCTGGCGCGCCCGGAGCGCCTGGTACTCCTCCTCACGAGCCTCGAGGACGACGACGGCGCGATCCAGACGCCCGGCGGCCTCCGGATTCGACGCGGCGTACTCGCGCAGCACGTCGGCGTCACGGCGCAATCCGCGCCAGCGGTTCACCACGTCCTCGAGCGGCTGCTCGGAGGCCGCCAGCTGTTCGGCCTCGGTCGCCACCGAATCGAGGCGAGCCACGGCGGCTTCGCCGAGCCGGCGCCGGCGCTCCCGCTCTTCATACGCGCGGCAGGCGTCCTGGAAGCGGCGCGTGAGGGAGGCGGCGTATTCGGTCGGCATCGGGGGCAACGCGTCCCACCGGACCTTCAGCTCGGCGATGGCGTCCTCGGACCCCGGCCCGGCAAGCTGTTCGATGTCGCTGGTAATCGCCACGCGGTCGGCCTGGGCGATGGCCATGGCCCGGGCCCGCTCCCCTTCCGCCGCCTGCTCGCGCTCGCGCTCGGCCACGGCCTCGCGCACCGCGTCGCCCGCCGTCTCGAACTGCCGGACCAGGTCGTCGTCGATCTCCACATCGGCATGGAGCTCCGCCCATGCGAGGCGGACCTCCGACAGGCCGGTCGCAGCCTCGACGGGATCGGCCATGGCGACGAGCGCCTCGGCACGCACGACGAGCTCGTGCGCGCGCGCGCGGTCGGCCTCCGGCATCGATGCGGGGGCGTCGGGGACGACCGCCTTGGCCGCGTCCTCGATGGCCCGGACACGGACACGCGCACGACGGGCCGCCACCTTGTTCCTGGCGCGCTGCGAAATCGAGAGGACCTGTTCCTGATCCTCCACGCGCTCGAGGGCGGCCACCGCCACGTCGGTGTGCTCGGACTTGGCCGCCACGGCCACGATGGTCTCCGGATCGCTGACCCGCGCCAGGGCGCGCAGACGCGTCGCCCCGTCGAGGGCGTGCCGGCTCACCGCACCCAGGGCCTTCTGGTCGTCCAGCAGGTCCACGACGGCGGCGCGGACCTCCGCCGTCGCACCATCCCTCGCGATCGCCACGACCTCGCGCGACCGGCCGATCGCGAGCAGGCGACGCACGATGTCGGCGATGCGCTCCGCATCGGTGGACTCGGCCCCGAGGCCCGCCAGCCCCCGGACGGCCTCCGCGCGCACGTCCTCATCCGGATCGGTGCCGGCGATCTCGCCGAGGAGCGCGACATCGTCCAGCCGACTCACCGCCGCACGGCGGACCCTGGCCTCCCGATCGTCTCGAGCCAGCGCGCGAAGGACGTCCAGGTCGTCGGGGCCGAGTTCGTAGATGGCGGAGGCCCGGACCGCAGGATCACTGTGCTTCCAACGCGGCTGGGGGCGGAGTTTCTCGAGGATGCTCATCGGGGCTCGTGCTCTGGGGGACCTGGAACGGACGCGTGGACGCCCTAGTCTACACTGCCCGTTTGACTGCGGATCCAGCCGGGTCTCCCCGGCCGACGGAACCGTCCACAGAGGGCCGGGGCCGCACTCCGGCGCCCCTCCCCGCGTGCGGTTCCCCCCTGGTGAGCGCCCGCGACGCGCCCCTCTGACGTACGAAGGGCCGGCACGCGGGCCGGCCCTCCCTGGTCGCGCACGCCCCGCACGGGCCGGGCGCTACTTGACGAACAGCATCTCGCGGTAGGTCGGCATCGGCCACACTTCGTGCGGCGTCAGGAGCTCGATCTGGTCGCCCGTCAGCCGCAGCTTCTCCATGGCCGGGACCACCTTGTCCCGCATGTGGGCCGCATGCTTCTCGGCGGACGACCCGGCATGCTCCAGCAACGTCGTCAGGGCGTCGGTCTGCGTCCGGAACTGATCCACCAGCTTGGCGTAGGTTCCCAGCAGCTTCTTCCCCTGCACCGAGGTCGCCCCGGCCGCCTTCACCGCCGAGACGCTCGCCGCGATCTGCCGCTGATACTCCAAGGCCGCGGGCAGGATGTACCGGTTGGCCATGAGGACCATCAGCTGTCCCTCGATGTTCAGGGTCTTGTTGTACGCCTCGAGGTATACCTCGTAGCGGGCGTGCAGCTCGCGCCCGCTCATCACTTTGTGCCGCTCGAGCAGCTTGATGGCCTCGGGGGTGACCAGCTGCGGCAGGGCGTCGACCGTGTTTTTGAGATTGAGCAGACCGCGCTTGCCCGCCTCCTTCTCCCACTCCTTCGAATAGCCGTTGCCGTTGAACACGATGCGCTTGTGCTCGCGCACGAGCTTGGTGAGCAGCTTGGCCACCGCCTTCAGGATGTCCTGGCCGCCCTTGACGGCCTTCTCGAGTTCGTCCGCAATCGACTCGAGCGCGTCGGCAACGGCCACGTTCAGGACGGTGTTCGGCCAGGCGATGTTCTGGCCCGAGGAGACGGCACGGAACTCGAACTTGTTGCCGGTGAAGGCGAACGGGCTGGTCCGGTTGCGATCGCCCGCGTCCCTCGGCAGGCGTGGAAGCGCGCTCACGCCGACGTCGAGGTGTCCGCCCTGCCGTGTCGACTTGGCCGCGCCGGCCTCGATCTGCTCGAGGATATCGGTGAGCTGGTCGCCCAGGAAGATCGACAGGATGGCGGGAGGCGCCTCGTTCGCGCCCAGCCGGTGGTCGTTGCCCGCGCTGGCGATGCTCGCACGCAGGAGCCCCTGGCAGCGGTCCACGGCGCGCAGCACGGCCACGCAGAACACCAGGAACTGCATGTTGTCGTGCGGGTTGTCGCCGGGGTTCAGCAGGTTGTTGCCGAACTCGTCGGACATCGACCAGTTGTTGTGCTTGCCCGACCCGTTGACGCCCGCGAAGGGCTTCTCGTGCAGCAGGCACACCAGCCCATACTTCGGGGCGATGCGCTTGAGGAACTCCATCGTCATCATCTGGTGATCGACGGCGACGTTGGCCTGCTCGAAGATGGGGGCCACCTCGTACTGACTGGGCGCCACCTCGTTGTGACGGGTCTTGATGGGGACACCCACCTTGTACAGCTCGGTCTCGGCCTCGGCCATGAACGCCAGCACCCGCTCGGGGATGGAGCCGAAGTACTGGTCCTCCATCTCCTGGCCCTTCGGCGGCTTCGCCCCGAAGAGCGTCCGGCCGGCGTTGATCAGATCGGGACGCGCGTAGAAGAAGTTCTGGTCGATCAGGAAGTACTCCTGCTCGGGTCCGCAGGTCGTCGTGACACGTTCGGCGGTCGAGCCGAACAGCTGCAGCACGCGGACGGCCTGCGTGGACAGCGCCTCGATGGACCGCAGGAGCGGCGTCTTCTTGTCGAGCGCCTCACCCGTCCAGCTGACGAACGCCGTCGGAATGACGAGCGTCACGTTGTTGCCGTTGACGTGCAGCCAGGGAGGATTGGTCGGGTCCCAGGCGGTGTAGCCGCGTGCCTCGAAGGTGGAGCGCATGCCGCCGGACGGGAAGCTGGACGCGTCGGGTTCGCCCTTGACGAGTTCCTTGCCGCTGAACTCGGCGACCGCACGGCCGTCACTCGACGGGGCGAGGAAGGAGTCGTGCTTCTCGGCGGTGATGCCGGTCATCGGCTGGAACCAGTGGGTGTAATGCGTGGCGCCGTGTTCGACGGCCCAATCCTTGAGGGCGCTGGCCACGGCGTCCGCCGTGGAGAGTTCCAGCGGAACGCCCCGCGTGATCGTGGCGCGCAACGCGCGATAGGCGGGCTTCGGCAGCCGCGCCTGCTGGACCTTGTCGTTGAAGACCAGGCAGCCGAACAGGTCGGCCATGTTCGGCAACGGCGCGACGCGCCCCTCGGACTTCGACCAGTCCCGAATGCTCTTGACGGCTTCTGTGAGTGCGGCGGATCCCATCGTGAAGGCTGTCCTTTCGTGAGGAAGTGACACGGCCCGTGCCAACTTCGTGGAGATTATGCACGATTCAGGCTTCATCCTGCAATCTGATGGCCATCTAGCGACCAAAGACCCCTCCTATTCTGCAAGGTGGCATCAGTATCGTGCACAGTACGCACAAATTGTTGAACACCACGCACCGATCGACCGGGATCGTCCGCGCGCAACCGGCCCTGCCGTGCATGGGCTGCAGCGGTGGCTCACACGCGATTGACAGTGTCGAATCCATACATGTAGATTCATTGATATCGTGCAAACCGCTTCGAGCCTGTTTCGCCTGCTCGGCGATCCGACCCGCCTCCGTCTGCTGCGCGTGCTGGCCGCCGACCGCTTCAACGTGAGCGAGCTGACGGGAATCCTGGCGGTGGCGCAGTCGGGCGTGTCGCGGCATCTGGGACTGCTGCGGGAGGCCGGCCTCGTCACCGAGGCCCGCGACGGCGGCTACGCCTACTTCGCGCTTGCGCGCCCGGCGGCCGGCACGTCGCCGGCGCCTGCCGATGCCGCCCTGTGGGCGCTGCTCGACGCCCGCTTTCAGGCCGCAGCCGACGAGCCTGCCTGCCGGGAGGACGACGCGAGGCTGCAGGAGGTGCTGCGTCTGCGGCAGGAGAATTTCGACACGCACGGAGAGGTCCGCCAGCTGGTGCCCGGTCGCAGCTGGGCGGCCTGGGCGCGAGCCCTGGGTCACCTCCTGCCACCGCTCGACGTGGTGGACATCGGGTGTGGCGACGGACACCTGACACTCGAGGCGGCCCGCTTCGCGCGGAACGTCATCGGCATCGATCGTTCGGACGCGGTCCTCGACCGTGCGCGCGTATTCGCGGCACGTCGGCACGTCGAGAACGTCCAGTGGCGAAAGGGAGACCTTGCGCGGCTCCCGCTGCGCGACGACAGCACGGACGTGGCCCTGCTGTCCCAGGCTCTCCACCACGCCTCGGAGCCGGACCGCGTGCTCGCCGAGGCGGTACGGGTACTGCGACCCGGAGGCCGCCTGCTCGTGCTGGACCTGCGGGCGCACACGCAGGAGTGGGTCCGGAGCCGGTTCGGGGACCAGCGCCTCGGGTTCACGCCGGAGGAACTCGAGCAGGGCCTGCACGACGCCGGGCTCGCCGACATCAGGGTCACGGTGGGCGCGCGGCGCACCGGGGACCCGTTCACCGTGCTTATCGCGAGCGGCACCAAACCCGGCAGCGTACGGACGCCGGTGCGCGCCGCGCGCCCATCCCGCCTGGATCGGACACGACGACCATGACCACACGCTCCACCCTCGAACACCTCCTGCGCACGCGCATCCTCGTCCTCGACGGCGCCATGGGCACGATGATTCAGCGCCATCACCTCGAAGAGGCGGACTTCCGCGGCACCCGTTTCGCGGATCATCCGCGGGAGCTGCGCGGTAATGCCGACCTGCTGGTCCTCACGCGGCCCGATGTCATCGGCAGCATCCACGACGCCTATCTGGAGGCCGGGGCCGACATCATCGAGACCAATACGTTCTCGAGCACCGTCATCGCCCAGGCCGACTACGGTCTCGAGCCGCTCGCGTACGAACTCAACGTCGAGGGCGCCAGGGTGGCCCGCGAGGCCGCGGATCGCTGGTCGGCCCGTACACCCGATCGACCGCGGTTCGTGGCCGGCGCGATGGGGCCGACCAACCGCACGCTGTCCATCTCGCCGGACATCGCCAATCCGGCCTTCCGGGCGGTGTCGTTCGACCAGATGCGCGAGGCGTACGAAGAGCAGGCCAGGGGACTCATCGACGGGGGCGCCGACCTGTTGCTGCTCGAGACGATCTTCGACACCCTCAATGCCAAGGCCGCCATCGCTGCGCTTCTGGCCGTGTTCGAGGAACGCGGCGCCGAGTGGCCCGTGATGCTCTCGGTCACCATTACCGATCAGAGCGGGCGGACGCTGTCAGGCCAGACCCTGGAGGCCTTCTACACCTCCGTCCGGCACGTCCGCCCGATCAGCGTCGGTCTCAACTGCGCGCTCGGGGCCCGGCAGATCCGGCCATACCTCGCCGATCTGGCACGCATCAGCGAGAGCTTCGTCACCTGCTATCCCAACGCGGGCCTGCCCAATGCCTTCGGCGCCTACGACGAATTGCCGGAGGAGACCGCCTCCCTGCTCCGCGAGTTCGCCGAGGCCGGTCTGGTGAACATCCTCGGGGGATGCTGCGGGACCACGCCCGAGCACATCCGTGCCATTGCCGGCGCCGTGGCGGCGCTGCCGCCGCGTCCGGTGCCCAGCGCGGACACGGCCGAGTCGTGGCCATGGGTCCACACCCAGCTGTCCGGCCTCGAAGTCCTGTCGATCCGCCCCGAGAGCAACTTCATCATGGTCGGCGAGCGCACGAACGTCACCGGGTCGAAGCGCTTCGCGCGCCTGGTGTCGGGCGGCCTGTACGCCGAGGCCCTGGACGTCGCGCTCGACCAGGTCCGCGGCGGCGCCAACATCCTGGACGTCAACATGGACGAGGGCATGCTGGACTCCGAGGCGGCCATGACGACCTTCCTGAACCTGGTCGCCACCGAGCCGGAGATCTCCCGCATCCCCATCATGATCGACAGCTCCAAGTGGTCGGTCCTCGAGGCCGGGCTGAAGTGCGTCCAGGGCAAGGGCATCGTCAACTCGATCAGCCTGAAGGAGGGGGAGCAGGACTTCCTCGAGAAGGCCCGCCTCATCCGGCGCTACGGTGCGGCGATGGTCGTGATGGCCTTCGACGAGACGGGCCAGGCCGACACGGTCGAACGCAAGGTGGCGATCTGTGCGCGCGCCTATGGCCTGCTCACGGGCGCGGGCGTGGACCCGCTCGACATCGTCTTCGACCCGAACGTGCTCGCCGTGGCCACGGGCCTCGAGGAACACGCCGAATACGGGCGCAACTTCATCGAGGCCACCCGCCGCATCAAGGCGGCCTGCCCGGGCGCGAAGGTGAGCGGCGGTGTCAGCAACCTGTCGTTCGCCTTTCGCGGCAACGACGTGGTGCGGGAGGCCATGCACTCGGCCTTCCTCTACCACGCGATCCGGGCCGGCCTCGACATGGGCATCGTGAACGCGGGCCAGCTGGTGGTCTACGAGGACGTGCCGCGCGAGCTGCTCGAACACGTCGAGGACGTCATCTTCAACAGGCGCGCCGACGCCACCGAACGCCTCGTGGAGCTGGCGGCCCGCGTGCGCGGCGCGGGCCAGCAGCGCCAGACGGACCTGGGCTGGCGTGACGGGACGGTGCAGGAGCGTCTCACCCACGCCCTGGTGCACGGGGTCGTCGACTTCATCGAACAGGACGTCGAGGAAGCCCGGGCGGCCCTCGCGCGGCCGCTCGACGTGATCGAGGGCCCGTTGATGAACGGGATGAAGACAGTGGGCGACCTGTTCGGCCAGGGCAAGATGTTCCTGCCGCAGGTCGTCAAGAGCGCACGCGCGATGAAGCGGGCGGTGGCCTACCTCGAGCCCTTCATGGAGGCGGAGAAGCGCGCCGGGGGGCCGCCCCGCGTCCAGGGCCGTCTCGTGCTGGCGACGGTCAAGGGCGACGTGCACGACATCGGCAAGAACATCGTGTCGGTGGTGCTGGGCTGCAACAACTACGAGGTGATCGACCTCGGTGTCATGGTGCCCGCCGACCGCATCCTCCAGACGGCGATCGAGCGGGACGCGGACATCGTCGGCCTGAGCGGACTGATCACGCCCTCGCTCGACGAGATGGTACAGGTCGCGCGCGAGATGGAGCGCCGCGGGATGACGCTGCCCCTCCTCATCGGCGGGGCCACGACCAGCCGCCAGCACACGGCCGTGAAGATCGCCCCGGTGCTCAGCCAGGCGGTCGTGCACGTGGCGGACGCCTCCCGTGTGGTGGACGTCGTGGCCAGCCTGATGAGCCCGGAGCGTCGGACCGAGTACGCCCGAGCCAACAGCGAGGAGCAGGGCCGCCTGCGTGCGCAGCATGCGACGGCGTCGCGGCGGCCGCTGCTGTCGCTCGACGAGGCGCGGCGGAACGCGCCGGTCCTCGACTGGACTGGCGAGCCGACGGTCCCCGCCTTCACCGGCCTCCGCCGTGTCGACGTGCCGATCGACGAACTCATCCCCTTCATCGACTGGACCTTCTTCTTCGCGGCGTGGGAGCTCAAGGGACGGTTCCCGGCCGTGCTCGATCATCCCCAGTACGGCGCCGCGGCCCGCGAGCTGTACGGGCACGGCCGCGACCTGCTCGACCGCATCGCGCGGGAGCGCCTCATCACGGCCCGGGGCGTGTACGGGTTCTGGCCCGCCGCCCGCGACGGGGACGATATCGCGCTCTTCGCGCCAGAGGACACGCCGGAGCCAGCAGCCTCGCCTGGCGCGCGCCGGGAGATTGCCCGGTTTCATATGCTGCGGCAACAGGAAGTCATCGAGAGCGGACGGCCCAGCCTCTCACTGGCCGATTTCGTCGCGCCCCTCACTGGCGACCGACCCGATTACCTGGGCGCCTTCGCGGTAACCGCGGGTATCGGGGTCGAGGCGCTCGCCGAGGGCTTCGAACGGGAGCACGACGACTATCACGCCATCATGGCCAAGGCCCTGGCTGACCGCCTGGCGGAGGCGTTTGCGGAATATCTCCATGCACGCGCCCGACGGGACTGGGGCTTCGGCGCCACGGAGGCGCTCTCGGGCGAGGACCTGCTCGCCGAGAAGTACCGGGGCATCAGGCCGGCCTTCGGTTACCCCGCCTGTCCGGACCACTCCGAGAAGGGCACGCTCTTCGATCTGCTGCAGGCGGCCGACGCGGGCCTGTCCCTCACCGAGAGCTTCGCCATGAGCCCGGCCGCCTCCGTGAGCGGCCTCTACTTCTCGCACCCCGCTGCGCGCTACTTCAGCCTGGGACGGGTGGGCCGCGATCAGGTGGAGGACTACGCGCGGCGGAAGGGCACGACGGTGGAGGTCGTCGAGCAGTGGCTGGCCCCGCACCTCGCCTATACCCCTGCGCCCGCGGCGGTGGCGTGAGCGCACAGGTCGGTTGCGGATCGCGGTCTGCGGCAGACCCCGCCAGGCAGCCGCCGGCGGGCTAGAACGCGGCGCGCAGCGCGCCGCCGGTGGCCTTGAACCCCTTGGCCACGGCCTGACCGGCCGCCGAGAACGCCCGCGCCACCGCCCCGGCTGCCGGGGGCGGAGTCGGCCCGACCGACGACCACGGCGTCGCATCGACGACGACCGGCGCCCAGTCCTGCACGGCGACGAGGTCGCGAGCCGCCAGGAGTGCCGGGGGCTGCGATACTCCACCGGTCGGCGCCACCTCGGATAGTGCGGCCTCGAACACGGCGCCGCCAGTCGGCATGGTGCCGGTCGTCGGCGGTCCGGGTTGCCGGGGCCGCGGCGGGCGGCTCGCCTGGTGGCGGGCGAGCTCGCCGGCGCGCAGCCCGACGGCCGGCGGACCGCTGGTGACGCGCGGCTGCCCGCTGTCAGCGGCCTGGCTCGCGCCAAGCCGCACCACATGGGCGGGCCCGTCGTCGCGCACGGGGGTCTCGGTGAGAGCCGCCGTCAATGCAGGGCCTGCGACCGGACCGGTGCCGGCGGCAGCGTCCGGACGAACGGCCGGGGGAGCCACGCCGTCCGGGCCGGCACCACCCGGGACGAGCGGCCTCTCCCACGATGGTGGCGCGGGTGCGCCGGTCGCCACGGCCGACCCAGATGGCGGGCCCGGTGCGCGGTGCGGGAGTGCCAGCGGCCAGAGGTGCAGGCCGGCCGCGATGAGGAGCACGGAGGCGACGATCGTCAGGGCCAGCCCCTTCCGCCCCCGCTCACACGCTCCGGTCACCTGCTGCCCGGTCATGGGGGGCATTATAGAATGGCTGGTCGGCCCCGGCGGGTCGGCGGCCATCGATGGAGCCCCATTGGAGTACCTGATCAAGCAGTACGCGCTCGACAGCGGCGCGCTCGAAATCCAGTATCTCGAGGAATACTTCGGCGAGTTTCCGCGGAAGAAGACGGCGCACGAGATTGCCGCGCGACTCGAGGACCGGGAGTACCTGATTCTGATGGCCGAGGCGCCCCTCCCGGATGATCCCGGACTCATCGTCCCGGTCGCCTACAAGGTGGTGCACGAGGTCCGGCTCTCCGAGACCGAGCCCAAGCTCGTGGACCTGGTGGCGAAGCTCGATGGATGCATTCGCTTCGAGGATCGCAAGGTGCTCTACAGCTGGATCGGCGGCACCCGTCGTGACTGGCGCGGGCAAGGCCACTTCCGGGCCCTCACGGAGGAGTCGGAGACGTGGGCGCTCGCCACGGGCTTCCACGAGGTCGTGGTCAAGACGAAGAACCGGTTCTACGACATGCGTGGGACGCTCGACCAGCTCCAGTTCGACGTGATCAAGTACGAGGTCAACCCGCTCGACAACCGGGAGTCGAAGGTGTACCTCAGCAAGCAATTGACCTCTGACGTCGTCCGGTCCCACACGAGCAACCGCACGGTCGTCCAGGTGTGACGCCCTGGCCGGGCGTTACGGAATCAGGACGATCTTCCCGATGTGCCGATTCGACTCCATCAGTCGATGGGCGTCGGCCGCCTGGTCCAGGGGAAACTCGGCGAACACGACCGGCTTCACGGTGCCGTTCTCGAGCAGCGGCCAGACGTGCCGCCGCAATGCCGAGGCGATCCGTCCCTTCTCCTCCACCGAGCGCGGCCTGAGAGTGGATCCCGTCAGGGTGAGCCGTCGCCGCACCAGCTGCCCCATGTCGAGGGTCGCGGATGCTCCGCCCATCAGGCCCACCTGCACCAGCCGCCCCTCGAGGGCGAGCACCGAGAGGTTCTGCTGGAGGTACGGCGCACCGATGATGTCGAGCACCACATCCACGCCGGCGCCACCGGTCGCGGCAAGGACCTCCGCCACGAAGTCCGACGTCCGGTAGTTGATGGCGCGGGACGCGCCCAGTTGCAGACACGCGGCGCACTTGTCGTCCGAGCCGGCCGTGACGATGACGCGTGCCCCGGTCGCCGCCGCCAGCTGAATGGCCGTCGTGCCGATGCCGCTCGTGCCGCCGTGCACGAGCAGGGTCTCTCCCGGCTGGAGGCGGCCCCGCTCGAAGACGTTGTTCCAGACGGTGAAGAACGTCTCCGGCACCGCCGCCGCCTCCCTGAGTCCCAGGGCGGGCGGAACGGGCAGGCACTGGACCTCCGGAGCCACGCAGAGCGTGGCGTAGCCGCCGCCGGGCACCAGCGCACAGACGCGATCGCCGCGGCGCAGCCGGGTGACGCCATCACCCAGTTCCTCGACGACCCCGGAAATCTCGAGCCCCGGGACATCACTCGCTCCGGGCGGGGGCGGATAGCCGCCGAGCCGCTGCAGCACATCCGGACGGTTGACGCCGGCCGCGGCTACGCGAATGAGGACCTCGGCGTCTCCGGGAACCGGATCGGGCCGCTCGGCGGGGGTCAGGACGTCGGGTCCGCCAGGAGTACGAATCTCGATGCACCGCATACGGAAGGTCCTCTGTCAGCAGGAGGGCGCGGCCAGGGTGGCTGGGACGCGCGGGGACGAGATGAGGTCGGCGAATACACGCCAGCGGCGGTCCGGATCAGCGTCCGTCCCGCCCCCTGCGCGCAGGTGCGCGAGCACCAGATCCTTCCCCAGGTTGTAGTTGATGACGTAGCTGCGATACTGGTCGACGAAGCGCAACCGCTGTGCGGCGCGCGCGGGGGCATAGAGTCCGTAGCGTTCCAGCCAGCGCGTGGCCTGCTCCGCGTCGCAGACCCCGTCCAGGTACCGGCGTGCCGCTTCGTTGCCGGCGTACGACAGCCGCTCCATCAGCCCGAGCACGTCGTAATAGCGCGCGGCCTCACCGGGGTCCAGCCCGGCCGCCGGAAACACCACCGCCTGCTCGAACGCGAGCCGCTCGGCCCGCGGAAACGCCACGTCGATGCCAGCGTTGGCCGTCCCCTCGGCGATGAGCGACTGCGGCGAGAAGAGTGGATAGACGGTGAACTCGACCCATCCCCTGCCGCGGACCAGATGGTGCTCGAGCAGCACGTTGTAGACGTGGTGCCCCGGATACCCCTCGTGACACGCCAGGTCCACGGCACGGTCCACGTGTATCGGCAGGTCGGTGTTCACCTGGATCAGGCTCTGGTAGTCGCCCTGGTACCAGTTGTAGCCGCTCCAGCTCCGGTCGGTGACGTACTCCACCGTGAACCGCTCGTTTGGGGGCAGTGCCACATGGGCACGGGTACGTTCCCGGCTGGCGCCGATGGCCGCCGTGAACACGGCGTCCAGCCGCGACGCCGGGATGATGAACCGGCTGCGGTACGCCTCGTAGCGCTCCGGCAACGATCCCGTCCCGGGCAACGCCTCGCCGAGCGCGACGAGGGCGGCCTCGAAGTACCCCTCGTCATGCGTCGGCGCCACTGCGTCGTAGAGCGCGCGCGACTCCTCGTCGAAGCGCAGCCGGCGCCCCTGCAGCATGGACACCCTGGCCCTGAGGGCTGAGAGCTGGCTGCGAAGGTAGGCGTAGCGAAGCGCTGGCAGGTCGTCGGCTCCAGGAGACGGCGACAGACCATCGAGGTCTGCGGCGAGCGCAGCCGCGCGCGCCTCGAGGTCGGCCAGCCCCCACGCAGCCGTCGTCACCTCGGCGCGCCAGGCCGCCGGGCCGTAGTAGGCATCCACGTAGTCCGGGTCGTGGCACCCGACGCCCAGCACCAGCCGGACGTAGGCCTCTCCGAAGTCGTGCGTCATAGTGTCGGGCGCCGGGCCAGTCCGCAGGCTGTGGTCGTCACGTCCGGTACAGCTCCCGGATGCCGGGCACCAGGTACTCGGCGAACGCGGCACGCACATCGTATCGCGGGGCGAATCCCCAGTCATGCCGTGCCGCATCGTCGTTCACGTCGGCAGGCCACGAGTCCACGATGCGCTGGCGCTTCGGGTCAGCCGCCCACCGCACCACCGCACGCGGAAACGCGCCGAGGGTCAACGCCGCCAGTTCCTCGGCCGTGGGACTGAAGGCCCGCACGTTGTACGCCGTCCGTGACAGACGGTCGCGGGGGGCCGCCGCGAGGGCCAGGAGGGCGTCGATGGCCTCCGGCATCGTGATGAACGGAATGCGGGTGTCCGGCCTCACGAAGCAGTCGTAGGGCTCGCCGCGGGCAGCGGCATGGACCATCTCCGGGGCATAGTCCGAGGTGCCACCCGAGGGACGCGTGACCGCGGAGATCACGCCAGGGAACCGCACGCAGCGGAAGTCGACACGGCGAGTGACGTCCGTGGCCAGCTGCTTGTAGTGCCTCGCGTAGTAGCGACCCAGGAGTTCGCAGTACAGCTTGTTGCAGCCGTACATCGTGATCGGCACGTTCCAGGCGTCCTCGGGCACCGCTCCGGCCGCGGCCTTCGTCTCCAGGTCCGGCAGGCCGTACACGGCGATCGAGGAGGGATAGACCACCGTGACCGCCTCCCCGTGCGATGCCCCCTGGTGCTGCGCGAACTCCAGGAGCCCCAGGGTGCCCTCGACGTTCACCTCGTGCGCGGCGACCGGCGTGAACTCGGCGCGCGTGGACAGCAGGGCCGCCAGGTGGAATACGAACCGGACGTCGAACTCAGCGAGGATTCGCTCGAGGAGGGATCGATCGGTCACCGAGCCGGTGAACGCCCGACGCACGTGGCAGGACACCTCGGCCCCGAGCGGTGCAACGTCGATCGTGATCACCGCGTGCCCGGCACCGGCCAGGCGGCCGACCAGCCCGTGGCCCACTTCCCCGCCTGCACCCGTCACGAGCACCACTGGCGTGCGCATCGCCGCCATTGTAGGCTCCCGGACCCGTGTCAGCGCACCACGCGAAGGAGCCGTTCCACTTCTTCGCGGACGCGGCCCACATCGCCGAGCACGCGCTCGGCTTCGGCCGCGGTCTCGGTGAGCGCCTCGGGTGAGGGCGCTCCCCCTCGCCTGACCTCGAGGGCGAGGTCGCGCGTGGTGGTGGCGCACGCCTCGCAGACGGCGAGGGTCTGGGCGTGCGCAAGGAGGATCTTCCGGAACTCGGCCTGCTCGTCAGCGGTCATCGACGGGAAACCTGGCGCGGGAGGAAGGGGCTCAGGCACGCTCACGGCACGAGGCGCAGACCCCGCGAAGCTGCACCTCCGACCGGTCGATGCGGAAGCCGCGCAGATGGGAGCGGCGACGGTCCACACGATAATCCACCTGGTCCAAGTACACGTCCCACACCTCTCCGCAGGTGCGACAGACGAAGTGGTGGTGGCTGTCGGGGTTGACCTCGTACTGGACCGAGGATCCGGCGCGTTCGAGGGTGCCCACCAGGTTGGCGCGCACCAGTTCCTGCACGTGGCGATAGACCGTGGCATGCGAAACCGAGGGCAGGACCGCGCGGACCCGACGCACGAGATCGTCAGCCGTGGGGTGTCCGCTCGTCTCGCTGAGCACCCGCAGCAGGACGTCGCGCTGGGGCGTCAACCGCAGGCCCTGGGCACCGCAGGCATCACGCAGCCGGAGATAGCGGGAAGCAGGACTCGTGAGCATGGCGTGCGTCACAGGGTACGGCGGACGCACCGGGGCGGCAAGCCCAAAGTTAGGGATTAATACTAGTTGATAGCAATTATCAGGATGGACTACTCTTCCGTTTCGTGGTCGTCGGGCATGTCCGACGCCCGGCGTCACCCCTAGTCGGAGCACTACCCCGCTCACGGAGGCATTGCATGGCACAGCTGAAGGGCTCGAAGACCGAAGAGAATCTCAAGGCCGCGTTCGCCGGCGAATCCCAGGCCAACCGTCGTTACCTGTTCTTCGCCAAGCACGCGGACATCGAGGGCTATCCCGAGATCGCGGGCCTGTTCCGCGACACCGCCGAAGGCGAGACCGGGCACGCGCATGGTCACCTGGAATATCTGAAGAAGGTCGGCGACCCGGCCACCGGCCTCCCGTTCACCGACGTCGCCGAGATGCTCAAGGCCTCGGTCGCCGGCGAGACGCACGAGTACACGGACATGTATCCCGGCATGGCCAAGGCCGCCCGGGAAGAGGGCTTCGGCGAGATCGCGGACTGGTTCGAGACCCTGGCCAAGGCCGAGCGCTCGCACGCCGGCAAGTTCCAGCGCGCGCTCGAGACGGTCTAGCACGCCCGCCGCGTCCGCGCCGGTGGCCAGCCCGGGGGCGAACGGCTCCCGGGCTGTGCCGGCCCGTCCCACCTTTCACGCAGCCCGACATGGACGAAATCAGATACGCACCGACGGACGGCCTCACCTACAACCCGAACGAGGCCCGGTACTGGGATCGCCGCGCACTCCAGCAGGAACTCGATCGCGCCTTCGACCTCTGCAACGGCTGCCGGTTGTGCTTCAAGTTCTGTCAGTCCTTCCCAACGCTGTTCGACGCCGTCGAAGCCGCTGGTGACGTTCGCCGGATCCCGGCGTCCACCGTCGACCAGGTCATCGACCAGTGCTTCCAGTGCAAGCAGTGCTACACGCAGTGCCCATACACGGAAGCCGAGGGCCACGAGTTCAAGCTCGACTTCCCCCGGCTGCTGATGCGCGCCAACGCCATCCGCCGGCGCGACCACGGCATCCCTGTCCGGGAGCAGGTACTCGCCAAGCCGGACGTGCTGGGCATGGTCGGCACGTTCCTGCCGATGATGGCCAACGCCGCCAACCGCATGCCGGCGCACCGCGTGATGATGGAGAAGGTGCTCGGCGTCCACCGCGACAAGAAGCTCCCCGATTTTGCCGGGGAGCCCTTCCCCCGCTGGGTGGAGCGCGAGATGAAGGGGGCGACGATGTCGCCCGAGGGCACCCACAAGGTGGCGCTGTTCGCGACCTGTTTCGTGAACTGGAACAAGCCGGCCATCGGCCAGGCCGCCTACCGCGTGCTCCGACACAACGACTGCCAGGTCGCCGCACCTGAGCTGCCGTGCTGCGGTATGCCGGCCCTCGATGGTGGCGATGTCGAGGGCGCCCGGCGGGCCGCGCAGCGAAACGTCGAGGCGCTCCTCCCGCTCGTCGAGCAGGGCTTCCAGGTCGCCGCCGTGAATCCGACGTGCAGCCTGATGATGAAACAGGAGTACCCGGATCTGCTGGACGACCCGGCGCGGCCCGAACTGGCCCGCGCAGCCAGGCAGGTGGCTGCCGCCACGCGCGATCTCGGCGAGTTCCTGTTCGGCCTCCGTCAGGCCGGACACTTCAAGGAAGACTTCAAGAGCACGCCGGCCGGCCCCGTGGCCTACCATGCACCCTGCCATCTCAGGGTGCAGAACGTCGGGTTCCGTGGCCGCGACCTGATGCGGCGGATTCCGGGCGTGACACCCCGATTGGTCGCCGAGTGTTGCGGGCACGACGGCACCTGGGCCATGAAGACCGAGCACTTCGAGCACTCGATGGCGATCGGCCGCAAGGCATTCGACGGCATGACGGAGGCTGGCGCGGAGGTCTGGACCACCGAGTGTCCGCTCGCGGCGGTCCAGTTCGAGCAGGCCTGCGGGCGCCAGCCGCTGCACCCGGTCGAGGTGCTGGACCGCGCGTACCGCGACGACGGATTCAGGGACGCGGTGCCGCCGCCCTCGCCCGCCGACGACCCGTCATGACGGCACCCCGCACAAGCGCTGGAGACACTGCATGCAACCGCTGACCGTCGCAGACATCCTCGACAAGGACGCATACGAAGCTGCCCGTCCCGACCTCCGGCGCCGGGTGATGACCGTCAAGAGCCGGCGACGCGTGCTGGTGGGCGAACACTGCAGCTTGCATTTCGAGAACCGCGACACGATGCAGTACCAGGTGCAGGAGATGCTGCGGGCCGAGAACAGCTGGACCCGTCAGGGCGCCGTCGAGGACGAACTGGCGGCCTACAACGCGCTCGTGCCCGGTGACGGCGAGCTGACGGCCACGCTGATGCTCGAGTACGAGACACGGGAGGAGCGGGCGGACGCGCTGCCCAGGCTCGTCGGGCTGGAGCGGCACCTCTGGCTCCACGTCGGGGATCTGCCCCCGATCGGAGGAGTGTTCGACGAGGCGCAGTACGACGACGGCAAGGTCTCGGCCGTCCAGTACGTCCGCTTCCGCCTGCCCGACACGCATCGTGCGGGGATGGCGACCGATGGCACGGTCGTGCGGCTCGTCATCGACCATCCCGCCTACCAGGCACAGGCGGTCGTCTCCGAAGAGACGCGAAAGGCGCTGGCCGCGGACCTCGACGCCTGACGGGGCCCGGGGCGCCGGCGCAGCCGCCTGCGAGCAGACGCGCGCCCCTGCGCCGCGGGGCACCGGACGCGCTCACGTCCTGTGGAGATCGGGCTGCCAGTCGCTGACCGCGCGCTTGATGGCGTCGGCATCGAGCTGGTCCGCAAGCGTGCGGTCCACCAGCGCCGGCAGCTCGGCATCGGACGCGAACCGCAACGCCACCAGCTGGCGCGTCGCCAGGCGGCCGAAGGCCTGGCCCCGCCCGAGCCGTTCCAGCCGAATCTGCATCTCCAGGCGGATGATGCGATCCTGCAGCTTCACGGTATAGACGCGGCTGATCGACACCAGGCACATCACCGACAGCGCCAGCATCACCAGCCCGAACGAGATCACGCCCGGTTGCCGCAGGGCGAAGAGCAGCAGCGCGGCGAGCCCCGCTGTGGCACAGAGTGCCGCAATCAGCGAGAGAATCGGTCGGTGGGCATGGTGCCCGTAGTCCTGCGTGGCCATGGTGTCAGTTGTCCCCGTCGAGGAGCCCGCCGAGGCCGCCGAGAATCGAGCCTTCACCCCGACGCGATCCTCCAGCCGCCGGCGCGGCCTTGTAGATGCGGTCCGCGAGACGGCTGAACGGCAGCGACTGGAGCCATACCCGCCCGCTGCCCGAGAGCGTCGCGAAGAACAGGCCCTCGCCCCCGAACAGGGCGGTCTTCACCTTGCCCACGAACTCGATGTCGTAGTGCACGGAGGGCTGCATGGCGACGAGGCAGCCGGTGTCCACGCGCAAGGTCTGCCCGGGCTGCAGGTCCACGGCGTGCAGCGTTCCGCCGGCGTGGACGAACGTGAGACCGTCACCCTGCAGGCGCTGCATGATGAAGCCCTCGCCGCCGAACAGGCCCACACCGATGCGACGCTGGAACGCAATACCGATGGACACGCCCCGCGCGGCACACAGAAAGGAATCCTTCTGGCAGACGAGTTCGCCACCGAGCGACTTCAGGTCCATCGCCAGGATCTTGCCTGGATAGGGTGCGCCGAAGGCCACGTGCTGCTTGCCGGCGCCCGTATTCGTGAACACGGTCATGAAGAGGCTTTCGCCCGTCACCAGGCGCTTGCCGGCGCCGAGCAGCGCGCCCATCACGCCAGGACGCTGGTCCTGACTGCCGTCCCCGAAAATGGTCTCCATCTGGATGCCGGGCGTCATGTACATCATGGAGCCGGCCTCGGCCACCGCGCTCTCGCCTGGATCGAGTTCGACCTCCACGAACTGCATCTCGCTGCCGACGATGCGGAAGTCGATCTCGTGCGCGCGACGCCCCGGATCGATCGGCGGCGGCATCGGCGGCCCGGACGGCGCGTGGCCGGGCAGGAACGCGGCCAGCGCCGGCACAGACGCCAAGGGGGCCCAGTTCGGCATGCCACCCGTGAACACGAGGGTCTCACCGCTGATCGTGCCGTTGCGCAGGTTCGTCACGACGTCATCCTGCGACACCGGCCCTACCTGGTGACTGCCCATCGCCATATACCACTGCTGCGACATCTCTGCGCTCCTCCTGCCGTTCCGGTACCGTGACTCACCCGCCGAGTTGTCCCTGATCCCCCAGCGCGTCGATACGCTCGCCCACGTCGGACTCGATGGCCTCCACCGTCGACGCGTCGAGGTCGAGGAGGCTGGCCAGTTGCGCCAGATAGATACGTTCCGCCCCGGCGACCTGTTCGTCGGCGCGGACGATGGTGTACGCCAAGGCGTACAGCGTGGCGCGCTGCGCCGGGTCGGTGACGCCCGCCACGATGTCGGCGAGCGGCCACGGGTGCTCCAACTCCCGCTCCACGACGCCCGAGACACCAGCAGCCTTGGCCTGAGCCACGATGGCCGCGCGGTCGGCCGCGCCCAGCACGCCGTCGGCGCGGGCGGCCGAGATCGCCAGCCTGACCAGACGCATGGCATCGGGATCAGCCGGTCCGTCGGAGGCCTGTCCCGGGGGGCGGTGTGGGGATGGCGCGCCGGACAGGCCCGACATGGCCCCGCCGTGCCCTGGCTGGGCGGGCACGGGCGGGGGCGCACCCTGCCCCCGGCGCTGGAGTGTTTCGTAGATGCCCCACGCAACGCCGGCCGCGCCGAGCAAGGTGCTGGCCGTGACGATCGTGCCGCCCCGCCGCCGGAGCAGGTACCGCAGGGCGCGACCCGATCGCTTGCGCCGACCGCCCATGACGCTGCTGAGCACGCCTTCGACCAGAGAATCCAGACGCATTCGCCACCTCCCCTGCCGCGGCCGGAGCCGGGCGGCGGGTGCGCCCCCGGCTCCGTGGCCCCGCCATTATCCGCGCGCTTCGCCGGAAGGTCGAGTCAGAGTCGCGTGCCGACGCGGGTGGGGGCCGGGGGGGCGACGGGGTCGGGCGTGAAGTCCTCACCCGGGTTGATGAACCGGTCCGCCTCGAGGCGGTACTGCTTGTCGTGCAGCTGGCGGTATCGGCCGTCGAGGGCGAGCAGTTCGGTATGCGTGCCCCGCTCGACGATCTCACCGGCCTCGAGGACCAGGATCTGGTCCGCGCTGCGGATGGTCGACAGCCGGTGGGCGATCACGAAGGTGGTCCGGCCCGAGCGGAGTTCGCGCAGGCCATCCTGGATCATCTGTTCGCTCTCGCTGTCGAGACTCGACGTCGCCTCGTCGAGAATCAGGAGCCGGGGCCGGGCCAGGATGGCGCGGGCAATCGACACGCGCTGACGCTGCCCGCCGGACAGCTTGATGCCCCGCTCCCCCACCACCGTGTCGTACCCATCGGGAAAGCGGGTGATGAACTCGTCACAGTGCGCCACCCGGCAGGCCTCCACGATCTCCTCGCGGGTCGCGCCCGGCCGGGCGTAGCCGACGTTGTCGGCGACCGTGCCGTCGAACAGGAAATTCTCCTGGAGGACCGATGCCAGCTGGGCCCGGTAGTCGGAGAGGCGGAGGTCCGCCAGGTCGCGGCCGTCGACGATGATGCGTCCGGACGTCGGCCGGTTGAAGGCCATCACGAGACTCGTCAGTGTGCTCTTGCCGGAACCGCTCGAGCCGACGAGCGCCGTGGTCGTCCCCGGTGCCGCGTGGAACGACACGCCTCGGAGGACCGGGCGACCGGCGTCGTACTCGAACCAGACGTCCTCGAACCGGACATCGCCCTCCAGCCGTCCGAGCGCCTCACGGTGCGCGTCCTCGTCGCCCTCGGTGGACATGTCCAGCAGCTCGCGGATGCGGTCGAGCCCGGCGAACGCTTCGGTCACCTGGGTGCCGATCGAGGCGATGGACACGAGCGGCGCCGCCACGAGACCGATGAAGAAGATGTACATGATGAGATCGCCGAGCGTCATCGTGCCGGCGATGATGGCCCGGCCGCCCAGCCAGATCATCAGCACGCCCACGACGCCGACGATGACGGTGCTTCCCGCCGTGGTCGCGGAGACGCCCGTCATCGACTTCGCGATGTTGCGGAAGAGGCGATGCGCGCCCTTCGTGAAGACGATCTCCTCGCGCTTCTCCGCCGTATACGACTTCACGATGCGAATGCCGCCGAGGGCTTCGGTGAGCCGTCCGGTGACCTCCGCGCTGATCTTGCCGCGCTCCCTGAACAGCGGCCGCAGGGTGCGGAAGGCGTAGGCCATGCCCCCGCCGAACGCGGCCAGCACGAGGATCGTCACGACCGTCAGCTGCCAGTTGAGCCAGAACAGGACCCCGAGCCCGAGCACCGCCGTGACGAGGCCGCCGACCAGCTGCACCAGCCCGGTGCCCACCAGGTTCCGGATGCCTTCCGCGTCGGCCATGATTCGCGACACCAGCACCCCGGTCTGGGTGGAATCGAAGTAGCGGACGGGCAACCGCATCACGCGTGCCTGCACCCGCTTGCGCATGTCGGTGATGGCGCGTTGCGCAGCCACCCCGAGCAGCTGGGAGAGAACGAACGACGTTACTGCCTGAACGAGCGTGGCCGCGCCGGCGGCCAGCGCGATCGGCAGCAGCAGGTCGGTGCGGTTGTTGCCGACCACCTCGTCGATGAGCCACTTCGAGGACGCGGGCAGCACGAGGCCCGCCACCCGGCTGACCAGCATCAGGCCGAGTCCGATGCCCAGACGCCGGCGGTGCGCCCAAATCAGCTCCCTGGCCTCCCGCCAGGCCGTCGAGGCCGAGACGGCCTTCTTCGTGACGGGGTCGGTCGAGGCGCCGCCCCTGGTGGCGCGGACGCGCTCGCCGGATCCGAGACCACGGGGGGTAAGGTTCACAGCCATGACATAATCGGCATTTGTCTATGAGCGATACGACGACGCGGGGCATCAGGGTCCGCGTGACGAGCAGCTACCTTGCAGAGCGAAGCTCGCCGCGTGACGGCCATTTCTTCTTCACCTACCACGTGACGGTCTCGAACGAGGGCAACGCCACGGCCCAGCTCGTGGCCCGGGAGTGGGTCATCACCAACGCCGACGGCGAAATCGAACGCGTGAAGGGCGCCGGCGTCGTGGGCGAGCAGCCGGTCCTGGCGCCGGGCGCGTCCTTCGAGTACACGAGCTTCTGCCCGCTTCGGACACCTGTCGGCTCGATGCATGGACACTATCAGATGGTGACGCCCGAGGGGGAGCAGTTCGAGGCGATCATCGCACCCTTCACGCTTGCCATCCCCAACGCGCTGAACTGACACCTGCCTCAATCGAGGCTCGCCCGCTCGCTGTCACCCATCTCGACACCGCCTCCCGGGAAGTACTCCCGCCAGCGCCGCGAGACGGTGGCGGCGGTGTCGTCACGGCACGACAGCTCGCGCGGATACCAGGGCTTCAGACGCGCGTCGATCACGATCGGTCCCCGAAACGCCACGTGGTTCCTCACGATGCGGCGCTCCGCCGCGTGGATATCGGCGGCCGGTTCGAAGCGCGTGAAGGTGGTCCACAGGAAATTCATCGGTGACGCAGCGGCCCGGGCCGGCTCGTCGGTCACCACCACGAGGGGCCAGTCTGCAAACGCCGGGTGTACAGCCAGCCGCCCCGGAGCCCCTGGCTCGTCCTCGTACGCCTCGGCGCCGACGACGAGGCAGCCCCCACAGAAGACCCTGACGTCGGAGACACCGTGCGGCACGCTGGCAGCCGTGAAGGCCCGCGGCAGGTCGCGCACCGGATCGCCCAGCCCCATCCAGACACCCTTCGACCCCTCGTTGACGGAGGGCCCGGTGTAGTCGAGCGTGTCCATCGACAGGTTCGACATCACGTACAGATCGGTTTCAGGGTTCGTCCGCTCGAGGACATGTTCGAGGGTTCGCCGGAAGTCGCGCAGGTCCACGTGCCGATCGGTCACCAGCAGGAACTTCGTGAGCGAGAGCTGCCCTTCTCCGAGGATCCGGAAGGCGCTGGCCATCGCTTCGCGCCGATACCGCTGCTTGACGACGGCTGCCGACAGGGAATGGTACCCGGTCTCGCCGTACGACCACAGCTGCTCGACCGCGGGCATGACGAGGGGGAAGAGCGGCGAGAGCAGGTCCTGCAGAAGATCGCCCAGGTAGAAATCCTCCTGCCGGGGCTTGCCCACCACGGTCGCCGGAAAGATGGCGTCTGCCCGATGCGCCAGCCGCTGGACCTCGAACACCGGATAGTCGTGGGTCAGCGAGTAGTAGCCGTAGTGGTCGCCGAAGGGTCCCTCCGGTCGCCGGACCGCGGCCGGCACGCTGCCGATGAGCGCGAACTCGGCCGAGGCCACCAGCGGATGCGGGCCGTGCCCCTGCACGAGCGGCAGCCGCTCACCGGCAATGACCGAGGCGAGGACCAGTTCGGGCACGTTCTCGGGCAGCGGGGCGATGGCCGACAGCACCAGAGCCGGGGGCCCGCCGAGCATCACGGTCACGGGCAGCGCCTGGCCCCGTGCCTCGCTCAGGGCGTAGTGATAGCCGCCCCCCTTGCCAATCTGCCAGTGCATGCCGGTGGTGCGCGCGTCGTGCACCTGCATCCGGTACATCCCCAGGTTGTGGCCCCGGCGATCGGGGTGCTGGGTGTACACGAGCGGCAGGGTGAGAAACGGACCGCCGTCCTCGGGCCAGCACGTGAGCGCCGGCAGGCGATCGAGGCGCACATCGGTCGTCACACGTTCCACGACGGGTCCCGTGTCGACCCGTCGGGTCCCCACGCGCAGGAGGTCCCCGGCCACGTCGCGGGCACTCCACAGCGCAGCGGGTGACGGCGGCAGCAGGGTCTCGGCCAGTTCGACGGCGCGGCGCACGAGCCGGAAGGGCCGCTCGCCGAACGCCAGCGTCGCACGGCGCGCGGTGCCGAACAGATTCGTCACCAGCCGGAAGTCCGAACCCTGCACGTTGGTGAACAGCAGCGCCGGGCCTCCCGCCGCAATCACGCGGCGGTGGATCTCCGCCACTTCGAGCACCGGATCGACCCGCGCATCCACCGTGACCAGGTCACCCGCGCGTTGCAGCTGCGCGATGAACGATCGGAGGTCGGGGATGTTCACGCCAGGCCCGCACGGGGGTGTGCGCACGCGCAGCCGTCGGGGTGGGCCAGGGGCCCGTCCGCAGCTCCCGTTGCGCGGTGGGGTGCGGCAGCGTCACGGCGTGCCGTGGACATGCTGCGGCACGCGACGTGCCTCGCGCCGGCGGCGTCGCCGGCGCGGGAGCGTAGTTCCCTGGTCATGTGCACTCTCCTGCTGCGGTGCGGGAACCCGACGATTCGGAAGCCGGCCCAGAGACCGGCACCCGGCCACCGGGCCGTCACCTCGTGAGCTTGCGGTACTTGATGCGATGGGGCCGATCGGCTTCCGCCCCCAGGCGGCGACGACGGTCGGCCTCGTAGTCCTGGTAGTTGCCCTCGAACCAGACCACCCGGCTGTCGCCCTCGAAGGCCAGCATGTGGGTGGCGATGCGGTCGAGGAACCAGCGGTCGTGGCTGATGACCACCGCGCAGCCCGCATAGCCCAGCAGCGCCTCCTCGAGGGCCCTGAGCGTGTCGACGTCGAGATCGTTGGTCGGCTCGTCGAGCAGCAGCAGATTGGACCCCCGCTGCAGCAGCTTGGCGAGGTGGACCCTGTTGCGCTCGCCGCCCGAGAGACTGCCCACCTTCCGCTGCTGCTGGGCGCCCTTGAAGTTGAACCACGAGACGTAGGCGCGCGACGCCACGGCACGCTTGCCGACCTGCAGCTCGTCGAGCCCGCCGGAGATCTCCTCCCAGACGCTGCGGTCCCCACGCAGCGCGTCCCGCCCCTGGTCCACGTAGCCCAGTTCCACGGTGTCGCCCAGTCTGAGCGTTCCGGCATCGGGCTGCTCCTGGCCCGTGATCATCCGGAACAGGGTGGTCTTGCCGGCCCCGTTCGGGCCGATCACGCCGACGATGCCACCGCGCGGCAGCGTGAAGTTGAGATCGTCGATGAGCAACTGCTCGCCGTAGGCCTTGCGCACGCCCCTGGCCTCGACCACGAGATCTCCGAGCCGTGGACCGGGCGGGATGTAGATCTCCACCTGATCCAGCTTGCGCGACGTGTCCTCGTTGAGCAGCTGCTCGTAAGCGTTGAGGCGCGCCTTCCCCTTGGCCTGCCGGGCGCGCGGGGCCATCCGGATCCACTCGAGTTCCCGCTGCAGCGTCTTCTGGCGCTTGGTCTCGGCCTTTTCCTCCTGGGCGAGACGCTGCTGCTTCTGGTCGAGCCACGACGAGTAGTTGCCCTTCCAGGGAATACCCGAACCCCGATCGAGCTCCAGGATCCACTCGGCGGCGTTGTCGAGGAAGTACCGGTCGTGGGTGACGGCCACGACCGTGCCCTTGTAGTCCTTCAGGAAGCGTTCCAGCCAGGCCACCGACTCGGCGTCGAGATGATTGGTGGGCTCGTCGAGCAGGAGGAGGTCGGGGGACCGCAGCAGCAGGCGGCAGAGCGCGACGCGCCGCCGCTCGCCACCCGACAGGGTCGTGACGTCGGCATCCGGCGGCGGGCACCGCAGGGCGTCCATGGCCAGTTCGAGTTGCGAGTCGATGTCCCACGCGTTGACCGCGTCGATCCGGTCCTGCAGGCGCCCCTGCTCCTCGAGTACCTTGTCCATCTCGTCGGGCGACAGGTCTTCCCCGAGCTTCATGTTGACGGCGTCGTAGCGATCGAGGAGCGCCTTGATCTCGGAGACACCCTCTTCCACGTTGCCGAGCACCGACTTCGACGCGTCGAGAACGGGCTCCTGCGACAGGTAGCCGACGGAGATGCCGTCGGCCGCGGCCGCCTCGCCGAGAAACTCCGTGTCCTCGCCGGCCATGATCCGGAGCAGTGAGCTCTTGCCCGATCCGTTGAGGCCCAGCACGCCGATCTTGGCGCCGGGCAGGAACGAGAGCCAGATGTCCTTGAGAACGACCGCGTCGGGAGGATGTACCTTCCCGAGGCCTTTCATCGTGTAGATGTACTGCATCGCCACCTTGGTGAAATGGGGAACGCCGTCAGGCGGGCACGCGGCTGCCACCTCCCCGCGTGGGCCGAGTGCCGTGGGGCCGAGCGGTGCGCACGTGGCTACATCGTGTCCGGCACGAGTGTCACCACGGTATACCGGTCCAGGGGAAAGTACGCGCGGAGGGCCTCCAGCACGTTCTGCGGGGTCAGGGCCTCGGCGCGCGCGTGCCGGGCCAGGATGCGGCGCGGGTCCCAGTCGAACAGGTGGAGCGTCTGCAGGGAGTTGAGCCAGTAGTTGTTCTGCCGCTCCGAGGTCTCCAGCTCCCGCAACTCGGTCTCTCGCACGCGGTCGATCTCGGCTGCGGTCGGGCCGTCCTGCTGCAGACGCTCGACCGCGTCCAGCACCGCCGCCGTCAGGCGCCCGGCCGTGTCGGGCGCACTGCCGAACTGCACGGTCGTCAGGCCGTACCCGGGCTGGGGCTGATTGCTGGAGAAGCCGACACCCACCGAGTAGGTGCCGCCGAGTTCCTCGCGCAACAGGTCGCGCAACCGGGCTTCGAGGACCGAGGCGGCGGCGCGCACACGGTGCATGGCCAGCTCGTCGAGGCCCGGATCCGCGAAGAAGCTCACCACGGTCTGGCTGCGCGGCTCCCGCCCCTTGCGGACGGTCTCACGCGTGATCCCGGTGGGAAACTGGAGGCGCACCTCACCGAGGGAGGTCGTGGCGCGTCCCCGGGACGGCAGGGAGCCGATGTATCGCGTGAGCAGCGGCGTGATCTCATCGACAGTGAACGCGCCCACGAAGAAGAAGGTGAAATCGGCGGCATTGCCGAAGCGGGCATCGTAGTAGGCCGCCATCCGGTCGAGACGCAGGCCGGCCAGGTCCTCGGCGCGGGTGGCCCGCGCCGTGAAATGCTCCCCGGTATTCAGCAGCCGCACCCGTTCCCCGAACACCGCACCGGGATTCTCCGACTGGTTGGCGAGCGCCGCTGACAACCGCCGCTTCAGCAGATCGAAGGACGCCGGCGTCCGGTTGGGTGCCGTGAAGTGCAGGTGCAGCAGCTGCAGCGCCGTCTCCAGGTCGCGCGGCGTGCTCGAACCCGACACCCCGTGGGTGCTCTGGCCCATGTAGGCGGAGACGTTTGCGATGCGCCCGGCTAGCAGCCGGTCCAAGTCCGTGGGCGACAGCCCGCCCACCCCCGCCATGGCCACCAGGCCCGTACTGAGCGAGGCGTCGGTGTAGTCGGCCTCGGGCGCGAGGGATGTGCCCCCGCGTGCGTAGGACGTGAAGACCACCTGGTCGTTCTTGAAGTCGGTGGGCTTGAGCCACACCTCGGCTCCATTCGAGAGGGTGAGGATGGTGACGCCGAGGTCGGGAATCTCGCGCGAGGCCCGCACGGACCCCGCGTCGGGGAGAACGGCCATCAGGCTGCGTCCCGCCGTACTGTCGGCCCACGGCTGCACGGGCAGGCTGGCCCCACGCGCCAGGGCCTGCGAGAGCTGCTCGGGAGAGACGACCGGCGTGCCGTCCTTTTCGGGCGCCGTGGCCAGCACCACGCGGTTGTCGTCGTGCGTCAGGTCCTGGAGCAGGCCCGCGGTCTCGGCGGGCGTCACCGTGGGCAGGAAACGCCGTGCCAGGTCGTACTCCGCGGCGATGCCGGGGGCGGCCTCGCCGGTGAGGTAGTACCGCACGAGCTCGGAGGCGAGGCCCTCGCTCTCGGTGGTGTCACGTTCGTTGAAACTGCGCTCGTAGCTCGCCAGCAGGGCTCGCCGTGCCCGATCCAGTTCGGCGTCTCCAAAGCCGTGCGTCCGGGCGCGCGCCAGTTCCTCGGCCAGTGCGGACAACCCCCGTCCGGCGCCGCCGTCCTCGACCCGGGCGGACATCGTGAAGGCCTCGACCGTGCGGCCGAGCGTCTGCATGCCGGCCCCCGCGCCGATGAAGGGCGCGTCGGGTCGCCTGGCGATCTCGGCGAAGCGGTCGTTGAACATCTGCTGGACGAGGGACTGCACGAGAGCGGCGCGATAGTCCTGCAGGGTCCGCAGCGGCCGCAGGGGCCGCTTGTGGACGACGGCAATCGACGTGCCCTGCACCTCGGGGTCGCCGAGCGAGGCAACGCGCGTCTCGCGGTGGGACGGCAGGTCGAAGACGGGGCGCGCGGTGGGACCGGGCCCCGGAGCGCCGGAGAAATGCGTCCGGACGAGGCGCTCCATGGTGTCGGGGTCCACGTCGCCCACGACGATGACCGCCATGCGGTCGGCACGATAGTGATCGCGGTAGAAGTCGCGGAGGCGCTCCGGCGTGAACGTCCGCAGGCTCTCGGGCGTCCCGATGGGAATCCGGTCGGAATAGCGTGAATCGCCGAACAGGGCCGCCATCTGCGCACCCTGGAGGCGTGCCCCGGCACCCAGGCGGCCCCGCCATTCCTCGATGACCACGCCCCGTTCCCGATCGATCTCCGCCTCGGCGAGCGTGGCACCATAGGCGAAGTCGCTCAGCGCCTCGACACCGCGAGTCACGGCCTCGGCACGATCGGCCGGCAGGTCCAGCATGTACACGGTCTCGTCGAAGCTGGTGTAGGCGTTGACGTGCGGTCCGAACCGCGAGCCCACCGATTCCAGGTAGGTCACCAACTCGCCGGGGGCGAAGTGCGCGGAGCCGTTGAAGGCCATGTGCTCCAGCATGTGCGCCAGCCCACGCTGGTCGTCGGCTTCGTCCACCGAGCCGGCTTTCACCGCCAGGCGCAGCAGCACCCGGCGCGCCGGCCGGGCGTTGGGCCGGATGAAGTACGTGAGGCCATTGTCGAGCCGTCCGGACCGGACCGCCGGGTCGAGGGCGAGCTCCGCGGCGAGGTCCTGGGCGGTCGCCGGCGACTGCAGGCACGCGACCAGGAGAAGCGCCGCCCACAGCCCGGATGCGACGGGTGACCGACTCCGATATGCTCGCGGCATGCGGCTCAGGATCAGACGGCTCGACTCCACGATCGACCTCCCGGGTTACGGAACGGCTCACGCCGCGGGGTTCGACCTCGCGGCAGCTCAGGATCTGCAGATTGACCCGGGCCGGATTGCCCTCGTGCGGACCGGCCTCGTCATCGAGGTACCGGCAGGATACTTCCTCGGCATTTTCGCCCGAAGCAGCACCCCGCTCAAGCGCGGTCTTCTCGTCGCCAACGGCGTCGGCGTGCTGGACCCCGATTACAGCGGTCCGACCGACGAGGTCATGATCCAGGTCCTCAACATCACGGCCGCCCCCGTCCACGTGGCCAGGGGCGATCGCCTGGCGCAGGGCATCGTCCTCCCGGCGCCACGGGTCGAGTGGGAGGAGGTCGATGCCCTCGGCGAGGTCGCCCGTGGCGGGTTCGGCTCCACCGGGCGATGATGGCGCGCGCCGCGGGGTACCTGCGCGCGGTGTGGTGATGCCGGACGCCACGCCACCGCCTGCCGGACACCCTGTCCGCCGGATCCTGCACCTCGACATGGACGCGTTCTACGCGTCGGTCGAACAGCGGGACGACCCGTCCCTGCGCGGCCGACCCGTCGCCGTCGGCGGCAGCCCGGAGCAGCGCGGCGTGGTGGCGGCGGCCAGCTACGAGGCCCGGGCCTTCGGGGTCCGGTCAGCCATCCCGATGTCGCGGGCGCTGCGCCTGTGCCCGGCCCTGGCCATCGTGCGGCCGTCGTTCGAGAAGTACCGGTCCATCTCGGGGCGAATCTTCGACCTCTACCGCTCGGTGACGCCCCTGGTCGAGCCGCTCTCGCTCGACGAAGCGTACCTCGACGTGACCGACAACGCGTGGGGCGAGCGGCTGGGGGTCTCGGTCGCCAGGCGGCTCAAGGCCCTCATTCGCGAGTCGGAGGGCCTCACCGTGTCGGCGGGCGTGGCGCCCAACAAGTTCCTCGCCAAGATTGCCTCGGGCTGGAACAAGCCGGACGGCCTGACCGTCATCGCACCGGAGCGTGTCGAGTCGTTCCTGCAGGGCCTTCCGGTCGAGGCGCTCTGGGGGGTGGGGCCGGTGACGAGCCGGCGGCTGGCCGAGCGGGGCATCACGACGCTGATGCAGGTCCGGACGGCCGGGCGTGAAGTACTGCAGCAGGCCGTCGGGTCTCAGGCCGACTGGCTCCTGCAACTCGCGCACGGCATCGATGAACGTCCGGTGACCACGCACCGGGAACCGAAGTCTGCGGGGACCGAACGGACCTTCCCGCGTGACCTCGACGACCTCGACACGATGCGCACCCACGTCAGCGCCATGGCCGAGAAGGCAAGCCAGTGGCTCGACGCACGCGGATACGTGGCCCGCACGGTCACCCTGAAGGTGCGGTTCGGGGACTTCGAAACGGTGACCCGCAGCCACAGCGACGCACCCACCCGCGACGCTGCGGCCATCTCGGCACGGGCCCGTCTGCTGCTGGACCGCACGGAGGCTCATCGCCGGCGCGTCCGCCTGCTCGGCGTCAGCGTGCACAACCTGGAGGCCGGAACCGGTACACGGGAACCCGGCCAGTCGAACCTCCCCTTCCAGCCGTGACCGGCCTGCCGCGACCAGCCGGCAGGGACGCCCAGATCCGGCACGCCAGCACTGTCGGAGCCACACATCGGGGCCGGTGCAAACGGGCACCGGCAGGCACGGGCTGACAGAGACCGACAGGGCAGAACGGCAGGCGAACGCTGGCAGGCCCTGGTGGAGTAAGCTACCCCTTCACCACCCATGCTCAAAGGCTCGCGCCTCGCCCTGCTGCATCGCCTGCAGCCCATCAGCATCCACGGGCAGTTGTCGTACGACGTGCATTACACGTTCGCCGACGAACCTGACAGCCAGGCGCGGGTGGCTCGCGTCGGCCCGGAAGCCCTGCATCCAGGTCTCCAGGCCGGCGACCGGGCGGAACTCGACTTCCTGGTCGGCGTGGTGACGGCGGTGCGGCGTCCGGGCTCTCCGACCTGAACGGGGCGGCGCGTGGCCTCAGGGCGCGACGACGCGCACGCGGGTGACCTCGATGCGGGTGACGGGCTCCTCGCCGTTGAGCGGCACACCCTCGATCCGATCGACCACGTCCTGCCCCTCGACCACCCGTCCGAACGCCGAGTACTGCCCATCGAGGGCCGGCGTGCGCCCCAGCACGATGAAGAACGAACTCGTGGCGCTGGCGGGATCGTCGCCGCGGGCCATGGAGACCGTGCCGCGCTCGTGGAGGGTGTCATTGAACTCCGGCTGGAGCGCGCGCACGAATGCCTGCTGCCGCTCGTCGAGCGCGTCCCGCCGCGAGGCCAGATACCCCCCCTGGATCACGAACCCTGGCGCCACGCGGTGAAACGCGGTGCCGTCGTAGACGCCGGATGCCGCCATCCGCAGGAAGGCCCGTACGTGATTCGGCGCGCGATCCGGCAGGAACTCCAGGGTGATGGGTCCCATGGAGGTCTCGATGACGGCCCGGTACCGCCCGAGCCCATCGGGAGACTCGTCTACGAAGGGCTCGGGCTCGGGGGGCGGGGTGTCGCGGATCGAGACACGCCGCAGCACCACGCGTTCTGACGGCGCCCCGTCGGCGTCGGCCGGCAGCTGGGAGATGCGCTGGGCGACGGCGATCCCCTCCACCACGCGGGCGAACACGGTGTACTGACCGTCGAGGGCGGGCTGATCCGTCACGCAGATGAAGAACTGCGACCCGGCGCTGTCGCGGTCGGACCCGCCGAGGACGGCCGCCACCGCGCCCCGGGTCGCCCGCTCCGCGTTCGGCTCGAAACGCAGCACGCCAAGTCCGCCGGTTCCGTATTCACCGCGCCTGGCGGGATCCTTGGAGAGGGGATCCCCGCCCTGGACGATGCCCATGGCAATCACGCGGTGGAAGATCGTGCCGTCGAACACACCCTCGCGCGCACGGGTGATGAAATGCGCCACGTGGTTCGGCGCGGCCTCGTCGAGCAGGTCGAGCACGATGGTGCCCTGATCGGTCTCGAGGACGGCCTGCTTGCTCCGGATGTCGTCGGCGGAGAGGGCCGACACGAAAAAGGCCCGTGGCGCGTCCTGCCCGGCGAGGGCCGGAGAGGCGCCGGACAGGCCGAACAGCAGGAGCGCGAGCAGCAGCTGCGGCATGGGCGCCATTATACGGATCCCGCCTGCGCGCCCCGACGACCTGCCGCGCCAGCGTTGTCGCGCTACAGCTTGCCCCGGGGCCGGCGGCGCTGAAAGTCCTTGAGCGCCCTGCCCATCACCTTCGACTTCCGCTTCTCCTCGAGGAGGCTGCGCGCGTCCTGCTGCTGCGCCAGGTGGATCAGCTCGGCCTGCAGCGCCTGGTAGCTGTCGAGACGCGCCTGCGCAAGCGTCCCGGCGTCGACCGCGGCCTTGACCGCGCACCGGGGCTCCGCCAGGTGGCGACAATCCGCGAAGCGGCAGTCTGCAGCCAGCGCCTCCACGTCCTCGAACGTCTCGCGAACGGCATCCCCCGCGTCCCACAACTGGATCTCGCGCATGCCGGGGGTGTCGATGAGCAGGCTCCCATCCGGCAACTGCACCAGTTCGCGATGGGTGGTCGTGTGCCGCCCTTTCGAGTCGGCCGTCCGGACGTCCCGCGTCCGCTGCAGCTCGCCTCCGGCCAGCCGGTTGATGATCGTGCTCTTGCCGACGCCCGACGACCCCAGCAGGGCGCCCGTACGGCCAGGCCCCAGGCAGGCGCGGACGACGTCGACCCCCTGGCCGAGCCGTGGATTGACGACATGGAGCGGGACCAGACCCGTCACCGGCCGGACCTCGTCGAGTCGCTCGTCCAGTCGGGCGGGTTCGACATCAGGCTTGGTCAGCAGCACGACAGGCGCAGCGCCACTCTCGTGCGCCAGCAGGAGATAGCGCTCGAGACGCCGCGGACTGAAGTCGTGGTCGAGCGCCATCACGATGAAGACCACATCGATGTTGGCGGCGACGACCTGCTCGTCGGTCACCTGTCCCGCCATCCGTCGCGAGAAGTGACTCCGACGCGGCAGCACGCCAATGATGGCACCGCGCGGGTCGTCGGCCCGGACACGCAGGACCACCCAGTCGCCCACCGCTGGCAACTCCGCCCGGCTGACGGCCTGATGCTTGAGCCGACCGGACACGACCGCGTCGAGATCGCCACCCTCGCCCGCAACGCGGAAGTTGTGGTTGTATTCGATGAGGACACGGGTCGGACGGACGTCGTCACGGCCCGCCCACGGTGCGAAGTCCCGTGTGCGGCTCTCGTCCCACCCGAGCTCGTCCAGGCGCATCCTACCGGTCCAGCCGGGAGGGGCGCCGCGCCCATCCTGGGCTGCGATGCCAGAGTGGCGACGCACGAAGCACGAGCGTGTCAGGCATAGGTGTGCACGGAACAGCGCCGCCCGGCCGGAGGTGACGTCGCAACGACCTGGGTACCGGAAGCCATCGCACACACGGAACCGGCACTCGACCGGCGAGGCCTTCCGCCGTGTGTGCAGCGGCTCCTAGGATACGGCCAATGACACGCCGCCTCCGCGGCATCGGCCCAGACCGCCCCGCGCGGGAGGGAGCGGCTACAATACGCGCCATGCTGCTGACACGACTCGGTCCGGCGGTTGCCCTGCTCGGCCTGCTCGTCGTCGCCCTTCCCGGCCCTGCCTACCGCCTCGGCCTCATCGCCCTGCCCACGGCCGTGCCCCTGGTGCGCTACGGGGCGTTCATCGGGGCGGCGGGCCTGGCGCTCTCTGTCGCAGCGCTGCTGCTCGCCATGCGGCGCTCGGCACGCCAGCGGCCGGGCCCCGCCCTCGCTGGCGTCCTGCTGGGCCTCGTCGCGTTCGGCCTGCCGTTTCGCCTGGCGCAGACGGCCAGCGCCGTCCCTCCGATTCACGACATCACCACCGACACGACGGATCCGCCGGTCTTTTCGGCTATCGTGCCGCTGCGAGCCGACGTGCCCAATTCGCTCGAATACACGCCGGAGGTGGCGCGCCTGACGCAGGAGGCGTACCCCGACCTGCGGACCCTCACGCTCCCGCTGCCTGCGGCAGAGGCTTTCGACCGGGCCCTGGAGGCTGCGCGCGCACAAGGGTGGGACATCGTGGCGGCCAGCCCGGACGAAGGCCGCATCGAGGCGAGCGACACGACGACGTGGTTCGGCTTCGTGGACGATGTCGTGATCCGGCTCACACCAGAGGGCACCGCCACCCGTCTCGACATCCGGTCCGTCTCGCGTGTCGGGCGGAGCGATCTCGGCACCAACGCACGCCGGATTCGCGACTACCTGGCCTCCCTCAGGTAGACGGTCGGCTCGCGTTCATCACTGCCGGGCGACGTCGTCACGGACCGCATGGGCACCCTCACCATCCACCGACCTGGTCCGATGCCGACGGGTCCCCTCCTCGTGCTGGCACACGGAGCAGGCGCCGGGCAGGGCCACCCCTTCATGACCGCCGTGGCGACCGGCCTGGCAGAACGCGGCCTGGCGGTCGCCACGTTCGACTTCCCCTACATGGCAGAGGGCCGGCGGGTGCCCGACCGACTCCCCGTGCTCGAAGCCGCCTTCAGGGACGCCGTGGAACGGGCCCGAGCGACAGAGGGTCTCGGCGTGCTGCCGCTCATCATCGGCGGGAAGTCGATGGGCGGCCGCGTGGCCACCCATCTGGCCGTGGAGGGGCTGGGCGGTCTCCGTGGCGTCATCAGCCTGGGCTACCCGCTGCACCCGCCCGGGCGGCCTGAACGCCCCCGCACCGCGCACCTCCCAGGCATCCGCATTCCGTGGCTCATCGTGCAGGGCGAGCGCGACGCGTTCGGCACGCCCGACGAACTGCAGCCCGTGCTCGCCGGGGTGCCCGGGCCCGTGACGCTCGACATCATTGCGGGAGGCGACCACTCGTTCGCCGTGCCCAGGCGGATGGGCAGGACCGAGGCCGACGTGCGCACGGCGCTCCTCGATCGCGTGGCGTCGTGGTCGAGGGAGGTGTGCGGGGGGGCCGGCGAGCCCGCCCGCACCGGGCATGGGGGCCCGGCCGATCAGTCGGCGTAGGGCGTGTGGAGCTTCACCGGCTCCGCCTTCGTCCTGATCCTGAGATTGATCATCTCGACGAACACCGAGAAGCCCATCGCGAAGTAGATGTAGCCCTTCGAGAGGTGCTGCTCGAAGCCCTCGGCCAGGAGGGAGACGCCGATGAGGAGGAGAAAGCTGAGCGCCAGCATCTTGACCGTGGGGTGACGCTCCACGAACTCGCTGATCGCCCCCGCGGAGAGCAGCATCACGCCCACCGCAATCACGACGGCCGTCACCATGATGCCGACCTCGCTGGCCATCCCGACCGCGGTGATCACCGAATCGAGGGAGAAGACGATGTCGAGCACCAGGATCTGGGCGATCACGCTGCCGAACGAGCTGGCCGACACCGACCGTGCATGTTCCTCGGTGCCTTCGAGCTTCTCGTGAATCTCGTACGTGCTCTTGGCGATGAGAAACAGCCCGCCAAGGATCAGGATCAGGTCGCGGCCCGAGATCTCCTGCCTGAGGACCGTCAGGATTGGCGCGGTGAGCTGCATGATCAGCGAAATCGAGAACAGCAGCCCGATGCGGATGAACATGGCGAGCGACAGGCCCACGCGCCGGGCACGGGCCCGCAGTGCGACGGGCAGCCGCCCCGCCAGGATGGAGATGAAGACGATGTTGTCGATGCCGAGGACGATCTCCAGCATCGTCAGCGTGACGAGCGCGATCCAGCCCTCCGGGCTCGAGAGCCACTCCATCGCACTTCCTCGTGGTCAGAACGCCCGAGCGCCGCTCAGGCCTGCGCCGGACGGCGCAGTTCGGGCACGTCCATCAGCCCGGCCCACGTCTCGGGATCCTGCCAGAGCAGCGTGGAGAAGTACAGCGACACGTCCTCTGCGGGGAACGCGGCCCCCAGGGCCTTGGCCGCCTCCGCCAGGCGCTCGGCCGACGGCGGCTCCACCGAGTCGTCGGCGATGAGTCCGGCGTCGTGCGCAATGCCGAGGGCGTCGAGGAACGCGGCCATCATGGGGCGCTGGCCCACCAGGTGAAACGCCACGAGCAGGCGTGCCGCCACGAGTTCGGATACGCCCGCCAGCTGCACCAGATGCCGCGCCTTCTTCTCGACCGGCAGGGCCAGCACGCTCTTCGGCCGGAACTTGATGCGCTGCGCGATGGTGGCGATGGCCTCGGCGTGCTCGACGCCCGCGTTGCCGTCGCGCCAGAACGCCTCGGCGGCCTGGAGCCGGCGCTCGGCGCTCAGCCCCTTCCAGAGTTCAGAGGGTCGTGCGAGTGTGGACGAATCGGTCATAGGTGGAATCGATACGTTAACATAGCGGCATGCCAAAACTGACCGTCGAGGGATTCGGGACCGTGGACGTCGAGACCGGCAAGCGGCTCGTCAACGCCATCGAACAGGACGCCTCCGTGGACATCCTCCATGCGTGCGGCGGCAACGCGCGCTGCACGACCTGCCGTGTGGAGTTCATCGCCGGCGAGCCCTCGCGACGAACCAAAGCCGAACAGGAGCGCCTGACCGAACGGGGACTCACCGGCGTCCGTCTCTCCTGCCAGATCGCGTGCGAGGTCGACATGACCGTCCGGGCCATCAGCCGGCTCGAAGGCAGCGGCCGTCCCGATCCCGGCCGCACGCCCGATCCCGCCATCCAGCCGCCGCCGGAGTGGATCTGACGGCCCGGCACCCTGCCGGCTACTCGGGCTTCTTCGGTCTCTGATTCGAGGCGAGCGTGCGCTTGCGAAGGCGGATCGCCTTCGGCGTGATCTCGACCAGTTCGTCGTCGTTGATGAACTGGATGGCCTGTTCCAGGCTGAGGCGCCTGGGCGGGATCAGACGGATCGCATCGTCGGCCGACGACGCCCGCATATTCGTCTGCTTCTTCTCCTTGGTGACATTGACATCGAGATCGTTCGCACGCGCGTTCTCGCCAATCACCATACCCTCGTAGACCTGCGTGCCAGGATCGATGAAGATCTCGCCGCGCTCCTGCAGGTTGAAGATCGCATACGCGGTGGCCACGCCGGTGCGATCGGCGACCAGGGCGCCGGTCGCGCGGGCGGGTATCGAGCCATGCCACGGCTCCCACCCGGCGAAGATGTGATTCATGATACCGGTGCCCTTGGTGTCTGTCAGGAACTGTGACCTGAAGCCAATCAGCCCCCGTGCCGGAATGCGGAACTCGAGCCGGACCCGGCCGCTGCCGTGGTTCACCATCCGGGTCATCACGCCGCGGCGGGTACCCGCCTGGGCGATGACGCTCCCCTGAAACTCCTCCGGCACGTCGATGAGGAGTTCCTCCACGGGCTCCACCTTCACCCCGTTGGTCTCCTTCACGACGATCTCGGGACGCGACACCTGCACCTCGAAGCCCTCGCGCCGCATCATCTCGATCAGGATTGCGAGCTGCAGTTCGCCGCGGCCGATGACCTTGAGCTGTTCCGGCGTCTCCGTGTCCTCGACCCGCAGGGAGACGTTGCCCACCAGCTCGCGCGTCAGCCGGTCGCGGAGATTGCGCGACGTGACGTACTGGCCGTCGCGGCCCGCCAGGGGTGACGTGTTCACACCGAAGACCATCGACACCGTGGGCTCGTCCACGGCGATCGGCGGGATCGCGACGCGGTGGACGGGGTCGGAGATCGTCTCGCCAATGGTGATGTCCTCGATACCGGCGAGGCACACCACGTCCCCGGCGGCACCGCTCTCGATCTCGACGCGCTTCAGCCCCTCGAAGGCGAACAGCTTGGTGACTCGCGTTTCCCGCACGCTGCCATCGAGCTTGAGCACGGCAATGGGATCGTTGAGTCGCACGGTGCCGTTGAAGATCCGGCCAATCGCGATCCGACCGAGATAGTCGCTGGCATCGAGGTTCGCCACCAGCATCTGCAGTGGGGCGGACGGGTCGCCCGCAGGCGGAGGTACGTGCTCGACGATCGCGTCGAAGAGCGGCTGGAGACTCTCGCCCGGCACATGCATCTCGGTGGACGCGAGACCATCGCGTGCATTCGTGAAGAGCACGGGGAAGTCGAGCTGTTCCTCGGTGGCATCGAGGTCGATGAAGAGATCGTACACCTCGTTCATGACCTCCTGGGGCCGGGCATCGGATCGGTCGATCTTGTTGAGCACGATGATCGGCGGCAGGCGACGCTCGAGGGCCTTCCGAAGGACGAACCGCGTCTGCGGGAGCGGGCCTTCGGACGCGTCCACGAGCAGCATGACGCCGTCGACCATCGACAGCGTCCGCTCCACTTCGCCACCGAAGTCGGCGTGGCCGGGCGTATCCACGATGTTGATCAACAGGTCCCGGTAGTGAATCGAGGTGTTCTTCGCCAGGATGGTGATCCCGCGCTCGCGTTCGAGATCGGTGTTGTCCATCACGCGATCGACGACCTGCTGATTGGCGCGGAACGCGCCGCTCTGCCGCAGCAGCGCATCGACCAGCGTGGTCTTGCCATGATCCACGTGGGCGATGATGGCGAGGTTCCGCCGCAGCGGGTTGGCGATCTGGTCCGACTTCCGGGATGTGGGCATCCTGCCAGTATACCGGCGTTCGCCACGCGCCGGCCGGTACACCGCCCGCGCAGCCGTCAGACGTTACAATACCGTCCGAGGAACATCCCGATGCCACTGTTCGAATACGCCTGTTCGGCCTGCGCCCATGAGTTCGAGATGCTGGTCAGGGGAGACGACACGCCCGTGTGTCCTGCCTGTCACGGGACACGTCTCGAGCGCCGAATGTCGGTCTTCGCCGCCCACACCCCCGGCGCCTCCTCGGGCACCGCGACGGAGCGGCAGGCCGCGACGGGCTGTGGCCACTGCGGCAATCCGCAGGGGCCCGGCGCCTGCTCACTGAACTGACCCCGGCGCGGGGATCGGCGCCGGTTCCCACGCCCCTGTCGAAGGGCGGTACGTCGTGCTGCTGCGCACCTCGCTGTCGGTCTCGTTGCTCGTCGTCTCGCTGGTGTCCTGCGGGCCAGGCCCACGTGCGGGCTCCTCGTCCAGCGGAGCCTCGTGGCCCGCGGAACCACAGCTGCTGGACGCCCCGCCGGCGGCATCGAGCCTCCTGCCCCACCTGGCATCGACCCCGGAGGGCGCCATTCTCAGCTGGGTGGCGACGGGCGAAGGCTCCGCCCGCCTGGATTTCGCGGAGTACGCGAACGGCGCGTGGTCCACGGTCCGTACCGCGGCGTCTGGTCCCGACTGGTTCCTGAGCTGGGCGGACGTCCCCTCGGTGATGCGCCTGTCGAACGGCACCCTCGTGGCGCAGTGGCTGCGTTCCACCGAGCCCCTGTTCGAGGCGTACGACCTGGAGCTGTCCTTCTCGACCGACGAGGGCCAGTCGTGGGCCACGCCCTTCACACCGCATCACGACGGCACGACCACACAGCACGGCTTCGGGTCACTGTTCGAGACCGCCGGTGGGGGGCTCGGGCTGATCTGGCTCGACGGCCGTGCCGCCGAACTCGACCTGGACGATCCGGACGGCGGCGCCATGAGCGTGCGGTACGCCGCGTACGATCAGGCCTGGCAGCAGGTGGCGGACGCGGTGATCGACGAACGCGTCTGCGAATGCTGTCCGACCGATGTGGCGCTCTCGGCAGCGGGTCCCCTGGCGGTCTTTCGCGACCGCAGCCCGTCCGAGGTGCGTGACATCGCGGTGGCCCGCCTGGTCGGCGACACCTGGTCGGAGCCCGCGATCGTGCACGACGACGGGTGGCAGATTCCCGCCTGCCCGGTGAACGGCCCGGCCATCAGCGCACGGGGAGCGCAGGTGGTCGTGACATGGTTCACGGTCGCCGAAGAGCGCGGCCAGGCGTGGGCGGCCTTCTCGGACGACGGGGGCGACACCTGGGGTGTTCCCCTGCGCCTGGACGGAGGGAGTGCGCTCGGCCGGGTCGCCGTCCAGATGGTGGGCGACGGCGCTGCGGTGGCCGCGTGGGTCGAGTTCGTGAATGGGCGGGCCGAGCTGCGCCTGCGGCGCATTGCCGTGGACGGAACGTCGGGGCCGGCGATCCCGGTGGCTGGTACGGGAGCGCGGCTGGCGACATCCATCCCCCGCCTGCTCAGGCTGAACGACGCGGCTCTCCTCCTGGCCTGGACGGAGAGCGGGGCCAGCGAGGACAGCGCCGAAGACGCGACCTCCCAGGTGCGGGTCGCACGGATCCCCCTCGGCACCGCCCCCTGACGGAGCCCGGCGCCGCTCAGGCCCGAACGGCGTGGTCGCCGGCGTCCGCGGCGTGTCCGGCGGGCGCGACCGCGATACACAGGCCACCAGCCACCACCAGCAGCAACGCGACGTACTGGGCGACCGTCATCCCGAGCGCGACCCGCTCGTTGACCCTGATGAACTCGATGAGGAACCGCGCCGTACCGGCCAGCGCGAGGTAGCGCCCGATGACGCCCAGGTCGGCCACCTTCGCCCGACGCCAGCGCACCAGGAGCCAGCACAGGACACCCAGGAACAGGGCCTCGTAGATCTGGGTCGGATGAACAGGCACGGTGGTCGGCGGGAGTCCGTCGGGGAACGCCACCGCCCACGGCAGGTCACTCGGCCGACCGTAGTCATCTCCAACCAGGAAGCACCCGATGCGACCCAGGAGATGTCCGATCGCCAGCGCCGGAGTCGCCGCGGACAGCGCCGGCACGAGGGGAACGCGCTGGAACACGAGGGCCGCCACACCCACACCGACGCCCCCGATGAAGCCTCCGTACCAGCTGAGGCCGCCCCTCGAGAACAGCAGTGCCGTGAGCGGCTGCTCGCCGGCATGCTCAGCCACCCAGAGGAGCTTGGCGCCAGCCAGGCCCCCGATCAGACCCCAGACGGCTGCATCCGCGGCGGCATCCGGCAGGCGCGAGAACGCCAGTTCGCGTCGGAAGACCCAGAGCCCCACCAAGGCGCCCAGGGCCACCATCACGCCGAAGGTCGTGACTTCGAAGCTGCCAAACCTGAAGAGGACGGGATACATGTCACTCCGGCTGGACGTCGACGCCGTGCGTTCCGCGCCCACAAAAAGAAAACGGCCGCGCGTCCGGAGACGCGCGGCCGCATGTTAATCCAGCTCAGGCAACCCGGACCACTGTGGTCTCAGGCAACCGATTGAGAGCTAGTCCACAACCTCGCCGGGACGGCGGCCCCACCCGAATCCGTCCTTCGGACGGAACAGGGTCACCATGCGGACGCGGTGATCGGCCGGGTTACGACCGGGCGAGCCGCTGATCTGGACGAAGTCGCCGGGCTTCAGGGTTTCCCTGGTGACGCCCTGGCCACCGAGCTGACCTGCGCCGCCCCACTCCACGGCGTAGCGGACCTTGGAGCCGTCCTTCTCCGTCACCATCACGTGGACGAAAGAGTGCGGATTGCGGAACAGGAACTGAACCAGTTCGCCTTCGATGGTCACCGTCTGGTCTTCCAGATAGGTGGCCGCGAAGGAGTGATGGGCCGTAGCCCGACCGCCGAAGGCGACCGCCGCCCCGACGATCAGCAACACCAACATAGCGCGCTTCATAGTGCTTCCTCCTGAACGAAGCCTAAGTGACATGTCGGGGACATAGTAGCCGAGCCCGACAGGGACGCAACTGAAATTTGCCTTAATTCTTCGTCAGACAACGACCTGCGGGCGATCTCGCGTGCGCGATCCGCCGCCGGACCGGCCCCCGCCTGGGACCGTTCAGTGAATGCCTGAACTCGTCTGGAGCGCGGCGGGGTCCGCTCCAAGGCGGCGAATCGCCGTCTCCCACATGTCCTCGGGCGATACGCCGAAAATGAGCGCAGGGTCCACATCCAGTGTCAGCCAGCCGGACGCCGTCAGCTCCTGCTCCAACTGGCCGGGCCCCCATCCCGCATACCCCACGAGAATACGGGCCTGACGGGACGGCGGAGCCTGGAGCAGCTGCAATGTCAGTTCGTGGGACGCCGAGAGCAGCACACCGGGAGCCACCTCGCGCTGCTCGTCCTCTGGCCCCTGCGACACCGTCATCAGCACCCAGGTGCGCTGGGGCTCGACCGGCCCGCCGATCCAGAGGCGGACCTGTGGGTCGACCGTCACAGGCGGATCCGTCTTCACGAGCGTCCAGGCTGGTTCGGTCATCTGACGGTTGACGACGAGTCCAAACGCTCCCTGCTCGGTGTACTCACACAGGAGGATCACCGTCCGCGCGAAGTTCGGGTCGGCCATCTGCGGCATCGACACGAGGAGAATCGGCGCGGTGCCATGACTCATGGCGAGCATCATACCCCTCGGCCGCGTTGCCTGGCCCATTCGACGTGGTCGCGCACGAGCGGATCCTCGAGCGACGGCCGTGGGACGTCGTGTCCGTCCGGGTGTCCGGCGGTCGAGGCCAGTGTCTCGCCAAGCCCGGCATTGCCGATCGCCACCGCCAGATTCCGGCGGAGCCCCGGCAGCTTGGCGCGCGTCATGGCGCTGCCCTTCACGAGCGATCGGAGGCCTCCATCCGTTGTCTGCCACAGGTCGACCATGCGCGGCAGGTCGAGTCCTGGCCGGGGCTGCCAGGCCGGGTCACTCGAGTGCGGTGCCGGTTGATTGTAGGGACAGACCTCCTGGCAGATGTCACAGCCGTACACGTGAGAGCCGATGGCCGCCCGCAGTGGCTCGGGCATGCTCCCGCGGAGTTCGATCGTGAGGTAGGAGAGGCAGCGGGTGGCGTCGAGCGCCCCCGCCTCGACGAGGGCGCCCGTCGGGCAGGCGTCGAGGCAGGCGGTACAGCTGCCGCACTGCTCGAGCCCCTGTGCATCGGGCTCGAGGTCCAGCGTGCAGATGATCTCGGCGAGAAAGAGCCAGGAGCCCAGGTCGGGGTTGATCAGGCAGGTATTCTTGCCAATCCAGCCGAGCCCCGCATACTGCGCGAACACCCGCTCCTGGACCGGCCCGGTGTCCACGTACGCCCGCGCCTCGAACGGCTCCGGACTCTGCTCGCGCATCCAGTCGAGCAGCGCCTGCATCCGGCCACCGAGGACGTCGTGATAGTCGTCGCCCCATGCGTACCGCGCCACGAGCGCCGTGGCGGGATCCTGGATGTCTGTGGAGTATGGACGGTCGACGTTGTACAGCGTGCCGGTGACCACGACCGACCGGGCGCCCGGCACCACGCGGCGCACGTCGGCCCGGCGGTCAGCCGACCGCGCGAGGTACGCCATGTCGCCGGCATACCCCGCGTCGAGCCACTCCCGCAGATAGGACAGCTCGGGAAACGCCTCGGCGGCCGCCACGCCGCAGAGGTCGAACCCGAGCTCCCGGGCACGCGCCTTCACCGCTGTTGCCGTGAGCATCGTGTTCCAGCCCGCCGGCGAACCGCGGGGCCTCAGCCCTTCCGGTTCACCAGCTGGCGCACCACGTACGGCAGGATGCCGCCGTGGCGGAAGGCCACCAGTTCCTCCGGGGTGTCGATACGAACCGTCACGGTGAACTCGCACACCGTGCCGTCGGCCGCGGTGGCTGTCACGCGCAGGTCGCCACGCGGAGTCAACCGGTCGGCGACACCCAGAAGGTCGAAGGCTTCGGTGCCGGACAGCCCCAGCGCCGCGGCGCCCTCGCCCGCCTTGAACTGGAGCGGCAGGACGCCCATGTTCACCAGGTTGCTCCGGTGAATCCGCTCGAAGGACTCGGCGATCACGGCCTTGACGCCGAGCAGCATGGTGCCCTTGGCGGCCCAGTCGCGCGACGAGCCGGACCCGTACTCCTTGCCCGCGATGACGAGCAGCGGGATGCCCGCCGCCCGGTACTGCACGGAGGCCGCGTAGATGCTCATCTGCTCGCCACCGGGCTGGTAACGCGTCCATCCGCCTTCGGTCCCGGGCGCCAGCTGGTTGCGCAACCGGACGTTGGCGAACGTGCCCCGCATCATCACCTCGTGGTTGCCGCGCCGAGCACCGTAGGAGTTGAAGTCGGTCGGCAGCACACCCTTCTCGACCAGGTAGTGCCCGGCAGGGCTGTCCGCCTTGATGGCACCCGCCGGCGAGATGTGGTCGGTGGTGACACTGTCACCCAGCACCGCCAGGACGCGCGCGCCGGTGATGTCGGCCGGCGTCGGCGCCTCCATCGTCATGCCCTCGAGGAACGTGGGCTTGCGGATGTAGGTGGAGGTGTCGTCCCAGGCGAAGCGGCTGCCCTCGGGCACCGCCAGTGCCTGCCACCGCTCGTCGCCCGCGAAGACGTCCTTGTAGGCCGTCTCGAACATCTCCTTCGTCACCGCGCGCAGCATGGTCTCCTGCACCTCGGCTTCGCTCGGCCAGATGTCCCGCAGGTAGACGGGCGCACCGGTGCGGTCGTGCCCGAGGGGCTCGGTCGTCAGGTCCGTCGTAATCCATCCGGCAAGCGCGTACGCCACGACCAGGGGCGGCGACGCCAGATAGTTGGCCCGCACGTCCTGCTGGATCCGTCCCTCGAAGTTGCGGTTGCCGCTGAGCACGGAGGCCACGACGAGGTTGCGGTCGCGGACGATGGCCGACACGTCCTCGGGCAGCGGGCCGCTGTTCCCGATACAGGTCGTGCAGCCGTAGCCGACCAGGTTGAAGCCCAGTGCGTCGAGGGCCGGCGTCAATCCGGCAGCATCGAGGTAGTGACTGACCACCTTCGACCCTGGCGCGAGGCTCGTCTTCACCCAGGGCTTCTGGGTCAGCCCCTTCTCGACGGCTTTCTTCGCGAGCAGGCCAGCGCCGACCATCACGGCCGGGTTCGACGTATTGGTGCAGCTGGTGATGGCCGCGATGACGACCGCACCGTGGTCGAGCACGTCGAGATCGGCGTCGGCCACCGCCGTCGCGGTCGCCGCGGCACCGGGCTTGGTCGCCGCCTGCATGCTGGGCAGCGCTGTCTTGAACGCGGCGCTCGCACCCGAGAGCGGCACGCGGTCCTGCGGACGCCGGGGACCGGCCAGGCTCGGCTCGATGGTGGCGAGGTCGATCTCGACCAGATCGGAGTACACCGCGTCCGGCGTGTCGTCCTCGCGGAACAGGCCCTGTGCCCGGGCGTAGCCCTCGACGAGCGCGATGCTCTCCGCGTCGCGTCCCGTGAGGCGCAGGTACTCGATGGTCATCCGGTCGATCGGGAAGATCGCCACGGTGGCGCCGTACTCGGGGCACATGTTGCCCAGGACCGCGCGGTCGGCGAGCGTCAGGTCCTTGAGTCCCTCGCCGAAGAACTCCACGAAGGTCCCGACCACGCCCTTCTTCCGCAGGATCTCGGTGACCGTGAGGACCAGGTCGGTGGCCGTCGTGCCCTTGGGCAGGCTGCCCGTCAGGCGCACGCCGAGCACCCGCGGCAGCAGCATGGAGATCGGCTGCCCCAGCATGGCCGCCTCGGCCTCGATGCCTCCCACGCCCCAGCCGACGACTCCCAGGCCGTTCACCATCGTGGTGTGCGAGTCGGTCCCGACGAGCGTGTCGGGATACGCCACGGTCTGACCGTCGACGGTCTCCGCGAAGACCACCCGGGCCAGGTACTCCAGGTTCACCTGGTGCACGATGCCGGTGTCGGGCGGTACGGCCTTGAAGTTGTCGAAGGCCTCCTGCCCCCACCGCAGGAACGCGTACCGTTCGCGGTTGCGCGAGAACTCGAGCTCGGCGTTCAGGGTGAATGCGTCCGGACGTCCGAAGTAGTCCACCTGCACCGAGTGGTCGATGACCAGTTCGACCGGCTGCAGGGGGTTCACCAGATCCGGGTTTCCCCCGAGCGACACCATCGCGTCTCGCATGGCTGCCAGATCGACGACACAGGGCACCCCGGTGAAGTCCTGCAGCAGCACGCGCGCGGGCATGAAGGAGATTTCCTTCTCGACGGCGCCGGCCGCGTCCCACTCGGCCACCGCCCGGACGTCCTCCGTCTTGACGAAGGCGCCGTCTTCACGCCGGAGCAGGTTTTCCAGCAGGATCTTCATCGAGTACGGCAGCCGGGACACTCCTGGGAATCCGGCCGCCTCGAGTGCGGCGAGGCTGTAGTACTGCACCGTGCGGGCCCCGAGGCGGAGCTCCGAGCGCGTTCCGAAACTGTTCAGTGTAGGCATATGTGTCGTCGTTGGTCTCGTCGGACAGCCGCCACGCGGCCGGCCTGCAGCACCGCTCCGGCGGCGGCCCGAGCCGGTCGATCATACCCCGCGTTCGAGTGCGTCGAGAAACGCCGAGGCCACGGCCGCCGGATCGGCGCCGTCGACGTCGACGGCGCGGTTCATCCGCTGCATGTCGCCCTCCGAGATGCGCCCGCCCAGGCGAGCCAGCGCGGCGCCGACCTGTGGATACCGCAGCAGGGTGGGCGCGTGCATGACGGGCACCGCATCGTAGGGTGGAAAGTAGCGCCGATCGTCCTCCAGGGCCACCAGATCGAGGGCGGCAATGAGCCCCGCGGTCGCGTCGCCCGCGATGACGTCGACCTCTCCGGCCGCCAGGGCGCGGTACACCAGCGCGAGGTCCATGGCCGCCGGGGGGACGGCGAAGCGGAGGCCGTAGGTGGCGGCCAGGCCCGCGAAGCCGTCCTGCCGCTCGAGGAACTCGAAGCCGAACGCGGCCCGCCACGCCGGGGCCTGCCGGGCGAGGTCGGTCAGCGTCTGGAGATCGAGGGCCCGGGCATCCCGCTGGCGCACGAGGATGGCGAAGGTGTTGTTGAAGCCGAACGGCTCGAGCATCGTGCGCCCCGAATCTGCGTACAGCTGGCGCACCTGCGACAGCGCGGTCTCCCGTGAGCGGACGACCGGCCGGTCGAACAGTGCGGTCAGGGCCGTGCCGCTGTACTCCACGTACACGTCGATGTCGCCCGCCTGCAGCGCCTGGTCACAGATGAAGGTCCCGCCCAGATTCAGGCGTCGCTCGACCGTCAGGTCCGTGTAGCGCTCGATGGCCTGGGCCGTCAACTCCCCGAGAATGACCTGCTCCGTGAAGTTCTTGGAGCCGACGACGATGCGGGCCCCGCCCGGGAGGCCGGCCAGGCCCACGGCTGCGAGCACCAGCAGGACCGAAACGCCCAGCACGGCCGGCGCACGCGTCGGGCGGTCGCGCCGCCTGGCGGCCCGCTGCAGGACCAGCAGGGCGCCGTCGGCGACGAGGGCCAGTCCTGCCGCGGGCAAGGCGCCCGCCAGGATCACGGTGGCATCGACCATCGCCAGACCCCGGTAGATGTACTCGCCGAGCCCGCCCGCGCCAATGGCGGCGGCGATGGTGACGGTGCCGACCCCGACCACCGTCGCGACCCGGATGCCCGCGAGGATCGACGGCAGGGCCAGCGGCAGCTCCACCTGCCGGAACCGCTGCCCGGCCGTCATGCCCATCGCATCGGCCGCGTCGAGGACCGACGGGTCGATGCTCTGCAGGCCGGCGGACGTGGTGCGGATGACGGGCAGGAGGGCGTACAGGAAGAGGGCGACCAGTGCGGTACGAGCCCCGATGCCCCCCACGAAGGGCAGCGGGAGGAGGAACCCGAAGAGGGCCAGACTCGGCACCGTCTGCACGACGCCCGCGATTCCCGAGAGCACGGCCCCGACGCGCGGGCGGCGCACGGCCAGGACGCCGATCGGGACACCGGCCCCGACGGCCGCGAGCGTGGAGAGCGCCACGAGCCACACGTGCTGTCCGGTCAGCCGCAGGATCTCGGCCGCGTGCGTCTGCCAGTAGGCCACCAGGCTCATCCGAAGGCCGCCTCGAGCAGCAGCTGGACCGTCGCATCGTCGGAGTGCCGGAGCACGTCCGGCGCGGCGCAGGCCACGAGCCGCCCGCGTTCGAGCACGGCCACGCGATGCGCGAGCGAGAACGCCTCGCGCATGTCGTGGGTCACGAGCACCACGGTCTTCCGGACCTGCGCCTGGATGGCGCGGAACTGCGCATGCAATTCCGCACGGGTCACCACATCCAGGGCGCTGAACGCTTCATCCAGCAGCACGATGGGCGGGTCTCCCGCCAGCGCACGTGCAACGCCCACGCGCTGGCGCTCCCCGCCCGAGAGCTCGTGCGGCCATCGCGACGCGTAGTCGAGGGGGAGGCCCACGAGCGCCAGCAACTCCGCCGTACGGGCCGCGACGCGGCCCTCCGTCCAGCCCGCGAGTCTCGGCACGACGGCCACGTTGTCGCCCACGCGCATGTGCGGAAACAGGCCGACGTCCTGTGGCACGTAGCCCGCCCGGCGGCGCAGCTGGATGGGGTCCCACTGCACGGTGTCGACCCCTTCCACGCACACACGGCCGGCGTTCGGCTCGAGCATCCGGTTGACCAGCCGGACGAGGGAACTCTTGCCGGCACCACTGCGACCCACCAGTGCCAGCGTCTCGCCCGCGCCGACCTCGAGGGTCACCTCCGACAGCACGTCGCGCCCGCCACGAGACAGGCGCACGCGATCGAACTCGATCATCGCCCGCACTCTACAGCGAGCACCGACTTCCCGGCCAGGCGTCAGAAGCCGAGCTGCACGCCGCCGGACACCTCGCCCTGCATCGGGGTGCCTCCGGTCCCGGCCCTGTCGCCGACCCCTCCGCGATGCGCGCGCAGGCGTGCGTCGAACCGCAGCCACACCGTCCGCACGAGCCCTGATGCGGGCGCCGCGAGGCGGTGGCGGACGCCGCCGCCCGCGTACAGGACCGCTCCGTCGTCGACGAGGACACGCCCCTCGTGCAGCTGCCGCACATACCCGACGCCCCCGGCCAGGAAGGGCACGGTGCGTTCCCGGAGCCCCCCGCCCCACGGGCGGACGATGGCTCCGGCTTCGAGCACGTACTGCACGGTGCGCTCCACCGCCACGAGGGAGGCGGCACCTTCGACGTCTGCGGACAGGGCGCTGGTGACGTCGGGTCGGGCCACGCTCACACCACCCTCCACGTCTACGTGGTCTGAGAGCCGCCAGGCCAGGCGGCCCTGCCACGTGGCCGCTGGCTCGATCCGGACGGCGGAACGGAAGAGCGTGAATGGCGACCCCGCGGGATCGTTCGACCGGAGGTCTGCCCGGCTCTCGCCAAGCGACATGGCGCCGAGCACGCCCACCGCCAGACTGGCCGAGAGCCGCGACGGTGGCGGGGAGACCGCCTGGGCGCCGGCGCCCGTTGCGGTTGCGCACGCCAGCGCGAGTGTCAGCATCCACGTGTCCCGCCCGGGCCTCATGATGCCTGCCTCACGACGCCCGCCTCCCGACGGTCAGTTCGATCCGCGGCCCGGCCCCACCGGCCGGCACGGTGACGAGGCGGGGGTGAAAGCTGACCGGAAAATCTACGTCGACGCGGGCGCTGTCGTCGAGAAAGCTCGCCGGCAGGGCGTCATCGAGTGGCTCGATGCGGATGGCGTGCAGGCCGGGCCGCAGACCTGCCACGACGAATTCACCGCCGGCCAGGGAGAAGCCGCCGACCATCGCACCCGTCTCCAGGTGCAGGAGCACGACGTGCGCGCCGTACACGGGCACACCGTCGCGGGTCACGCGCCCCTGCGCCACGCCCGTGGCCGCGGCGAAGCCCTGTGCGGGATACAGATCGGAGACGCCCGCCACGTCGTCAGGCTGCAGCCGCCGGTCGAGCGTGCGGCCGACCCCGAACGCGATCGGGAACATCACCGTCCCCGAGGCGACGACCCGTCGCCTGCCGTCCGGCAGCAGCTCGGTTTCGCCGATGGCCGAGTGTCCGAGTCCGATCAGATGGCCGATCTCGTGCACCGCCACCGAGTCGAGGTCGAAGCGCTGCGGTTCTCCCTCTGGGGCCGTGGACCACGGAAACGTCGTGTTGAAGAAGACGTCGGCCTCGAGGATTTCGCCAGTCAGGGTATCCACCAGCAGGGAGGTCGCACCGAGCACGCGCTCGAGGCCGGGCTCGTCGCGGAAGCCCAGGACGGAAATGCCGTCGTCATCCAGGGGCGCGGCCGCGGTGAAGCCCGCGAAGGCGAACGTCACCGACGCCGTGGGTACGGCCTGCCACGTGTCGAAGGCCCTGGCCAGACTGGCCTGCAGTTCCGACGCCGTCACCCCCGCCGTGCCGGCGTCTCGCACGAACCACCGCACCGGTGCCTCCCAGCGAAGGGGCACCGTGCGCCCGTCGAGGGAGACCCCGAATGGCAGGTAGGCGCGCACCACCGGCTGCACCGCGAGCAGCGCGGCTGCGAGGAGCACGCCCAGGGGCAGTCGATGGCCGCGACCGTCGCTCACGGTCTCCGCTCCAGGCTCCGTCGGATCTCTCTGGCGAACGCGTCGGCGGGCATCGGCGACCTCGAGGGATCTCCGCGGACGATGCGGGTCGTCTCTCCCTGACCCGTCAGCGGAGCGCTCGGCGCGACCAGCGCCCGACCCGCCCCCCGGACGACACGGAGCATGCCGCTGGTCAGCCCGTACGGCACCGGCAGGCGACGCGGAGCGGACATCAGGAACAGGAAGAGTTCGTCGCCAGGCCTGAGGTCCGGCGCCCCGACCAGGATCCGCCGATAGCGGCCTACGCGCCCCCACGGCACCTCGAACACCAGCGACGTGCCGGGGCCGGACGCGCCCTTGAACCCCTCCTCCACCCGTACGTCGATCCGGCTGACGATGCCGCGACGATCGGCCGTCGGCACCCCTCGCACCGCCGTGATGGTGCCGCGGACGATGATGCCCGACGCCGCCGCCATGTCGTCGAGGGACCCAGGGGCGATGACCAGCGCGTGCGTGCGGCTGCTCAGGACCCACAGCAGGCCAATCAGCACCAGTCTCCACACGCGCCGCCGGACCGGACACCGGGTCGGGGCGTCCGTGACCTGGTCGATGACCTCCGCCACCTGCCGGTCTCGCGAATGATCAGCCATGAGACCTCCCGCGTCCCGCGGCCGCGACCGACAGGACGGCGTCGGCCGCCCGCGCGCTGGCGCCCGGCCCTCCGAGCCGCTCCCGCACGTCGCGCAGCCCCTCGGTCATCCGCGCACGCGCCTCGCCGTTGGTCAGCAGGGTCACCGCCTCGGCGGCAAGACGTTCTGGCGTGCACGCATCCTGGATCAACTCGGGAACGACCGGGCGCCCGGCCACGAGATTCGGCATCGCGAAGGTGTCCACGAGCACGAAGCGGCGACCCAGCCGGTAGCTCATGGGCGAGAGCCGGTAGGCGACGACCATGGGACACGCGTGCAGCGCGGTCTGCACCGTCGCGGTACCTGACGCGGTGAGCGCGAGGTCGCTGGCCGCGAGCACGTCGTCGGCCTGATCCGTCACCGAGACCACGGCACCGCCGACGCCCGCGCTGCGCAGCAGCGGCGCGAAGAGTGCCTCGGGCAATCCCGGAGCCCGCGCCACGATGAACTGCACGGTCGGCACGGACTGCCGGATGAGAGGGACCGCGCCGGCCATGGCCGGCGCGATGCGATGCACCTCGTTACGACGGCTCCCCGGCAGCAGGGCCACCGTCGGCGCGGCCGCGGTCAACCCGAGACGCGTCAGCAGCCTCTCACGCGATTCCTGCACGCGCACGAGATCCAGCAGGGGGTGTCCGACGAAGGTGACCGGCACGTGTGCGCGTTCGTAGATCGCCGCCTCGAACGGGAAGATCACCAGCACCCGGTCCACATGCGCCTGCATCTGCTGCATGCGCGCCGGACGCCACGCCCAGAGCTGCGGACCGACGTAGTACACGACGGGGATCCCGCGGCGCCGCATGGCCGCCATGAGCCGGAAGTTGAAGTCGGGGAAATCCACCGCGACGAACACGTCCGGTCGCCGGGCGTCGGCCTCGCGCACCAGGCGACGAAGCATGGCGTAGGAACGCGGCACGACGCCGAGGGCCTCGGTCAGGCCGGTGACCGAGAGCCCGGCGAAGTTGCCGACGAGCCGCGCACCCGCCGCCTGCAGGCGAGGTCCCCCCAGCCCGGCAATCTCGGCTGTGGGCTGCCGCCGCAGGATCTCGGACGCCAGGGCAGCGGCGTAGAGATCTCCCGAGGGCTCCCCGCAGGAGATCAGGATGCGCATGCCGGACGGGAAGCGGTCAGGACGCGCGGCGGCGCCCGGACATCGGCCGGTTGCCGGCAGACGGATGTTCCCGCGTCGCAGGCGTGGTCGCCACCACCTCGGCCGGCCTCGCAGCGGCGGCTGCGGCCGCCGGCTCCCGCCGAAGGCTGACCGACATCAGATCGAGCGCCCCGATGGGAATGACCTCGATGCCGGTGATGCCGAGCCGCTCCAGCTGCGGGACGAATGCCGCCGCATTGCCCACGAGCACGATGGCCAGGCGATCGGGTTTCACGTAGGCCTCGGCCACCCGTTGCACGTCGTCGGGTGTGATCGCGAGCACCTGCTCCCGAAACCTCCCCACATCGGACAGGGGCAGCCCGTAGAAGACCGACCGTAGCACCTGGGTGGCAATCTGGTTCGGCGTCTCGATCGTCAGCGGAAAGTTCCCGGCGAGGTAGGCCTGGGCGTCGGCGAGCTCGCGCCGGCCCACGCGCTCCCGCAGCAGGTGGGCGTACTCGTCCACGATGAGCCGCAGCGCCTCCCCCGTCGTCTCGGTGCGCGTGCTCGTTTCAGCGCGGAAACTTCCCGTCCGCTCCATGGCCGTGAGGTCGGCAGAGGCACCGTAGGTGAGCCCACGTTCGGAGCGCAACACGCGGTACAGCCGGTTGGCCCCCTCTCCCCCGAGGATCTTGGTCATCATGTCGACGGCCATGTAGTCGTCGTGACGGCGGGGAATCGCGAGGTGACCCACCCGGATCTCGGTCTGCACCGCATCGGGCTTGTCGATGACGAGCACCCGCCTGGCCAGGGGCGGCGGCTCGGGAACGGCAACCGGCGGCAGTTCGGCACGGCGCCAATCGCCGAACACCCGCTCCACCGCGGCAAATGCCTCGTCGGCGGTCACATCGCCCACGACCGCGAGGATCGTGTTGTTGGGCACGAAGAACTGCTGATGATAGCGGCGCAGGTCGTCGCGCGAGACGCTGGCGAGCGTCTCAGGAGTGCCACTGTTCGGCAGCCCGTACGGATGGAAGCCGTACACCAGCCGGTCGAACACCACCCCGGCGACGTAGGCCGGATCTTCATTGCTGACCTGCAGGGTCGACAGCGCCTGCTGCTTCTGGCGCTCGATCTCCTCGACGGCGAACGCCGGGTTGCGCACGACGTCGGCCAGCAGGTCCATGCCGAACTGGAAGGAGTCCTTCATCACGATCGTGTTGACGAAGGAGAGGTCGGCGTCGGCGCCGGTGTCCAGTGTCCCGCCGATGTAATCGATCTGGTCGGCGATCGTCTGGGCGCTGCGGGTGGTCGTGCCCTGGTCGAGCAGGGCCGCCGCCAGGGTGGCCACGCCGCCCTTGCCGACCGGCGCGTGCAGCGCGCCAGCCCGCACGATGAGCCGCATGCTCACGGCCGGCTGCTCGTGATGAAGGACCACCACCACCTGAAGGCCGTTGGCCAGCGTCCGGACTTCGTAGGGCGGGAAGTTCACCTGCCGGGCGGCCAGGGGCCTCGGGGGCCCAGACGCCGGCCACGACGGGGCCTGCGCCGGCAACGGCGTGATGCTGGCCAGCAGGAACAGGAACGTCAGGACCCACGGCGCGCATCGCATGGCTGGCGTCATCGCGTGCCCCCCCCTGCCGACGGCCGGATATGGATCACCAGCCGGTTGGTCTCGTTGAAATACGTGCGCGCGACGCGCTGCACGTCGCTGGACGACACATTCGTGAAGATCTCGAACTCCCCGTCGGCCGTCGTGATGTCGTTGTGAATCACCACGGCGTGCGCCAGGTGCAGTGCCTTCTCCTGGTTGGTCTCCCGTCCGAGGATGTAGTCGCGGGCGAACTGGTTCTTCGCGCGCTCGAGCTCGCGGGCGCCGACCGGCTCCTCCTTCAGCCGATCGAACTCCGCGATGAGGGCGCGCTCCACGGCCTCCGCCGTCTGTCCCGGCTGGACGATGGCCACGGCGTAGAAGAGGTTGGGGTCCTCGGTGATGTTGCCCGCGCCGAAGGCCGACAGGGCCAGCCGGTCCTCGTACACGAGCTTCCGGGGAATCCGCGCACTGTCGCCGTCCGAGAGAATCTTGGAGGTGATGTGCAGCGGATAGGAGTCCGGATGGCCATCGTAGGTGATGTGGTAGGCCACGACGACAGCCGGCAGGGGCCACGGCTCCTCCACCGTCACCCGCCGTTCCTGGCGCTTCTCAGGCTCGACGGGGCGTTCCTTCGGCACCGGTCGCGGGGCCTTCGGCACGGGGCCGAAGTGCTCGGTGACGAGCTGCAGGGCCTGGGCCGAGTCGAAGTCGCCCACGATCGTCACCGTGGCATTCTCGGGGACGTAGTAGGTGCTGTGAAACTCCCGCACGTCCTCGATCGAGGCCGCTTCGAGGTCGGCCATGCTGCCGATGGTCGGGTGCTTGTACGGGTGCGTGGTGAAGGCGTTGTCGTAGATGATCTCCGAAAGCCGGCCGTAGGGCTGGTTCTCGATCCGCATCCGCCGTTCCTCCTTCACGACCTCGCGCTCGCGCTCGAAGGCCTCGCGGTCGATGCGGAGCGTCGCCATCCGGTCGGCCTCGAGCCACAGGACCAGCGGCAGGAAGTGCGCGGGCAGCGTCTGCCAGAACACCGTGACGTCCTCGGTGGTGTAGGCATTGCTGAGGCCGCCCACGCTCGCGATGATCGAGGGGTGCGCCTCGGGCTCCACGTTGCGGGATCCCTTGAACATCATGTGCTCGAACAGATGGGCAAAACCCGTCCGTCCCGCCCGTTCGTTCTTGGAACCGACGTGGTACCACACCGCCACGTGGACGATGGGTGTCGAGTGGTCCTCGGAGAGGATGACGCGCAGGCCGTTCGGGAGCGTCGTCATCTGGTACTGCAATCGAGGCGGGGCGACCGCCGCGCGCAGGGGCACGAGGGTGACGACGAGCGTGCAGGCCAGCAGCAGACCGGGCACGCGACGGAGGGACCTGGCGTGAACGGGCATGGGCATCCCCCGGATTATGGCACTATCGCCGGCCGAGAAACCTGAAGCCGGCCATGAACCAGCTCGTGGTGCCGTACTGAAAGAGCGACGGGTCGATGCGGCGTTCGCCGGCCAGAAAGAGCTCGACCGCGCCGGCGCGCCCGGCGATCCGCAGGCCCCCTTCCGCGCGAAACCCGGTCTGGGTGCCGCGATCGAAGCTGCCGTCCACACCCAGGATCCGCACCCGGCCCTTCGACACCACGGCCACGCGCGGGGCCACGTCCACCGCGTGCTCCACCTCGCCCACCGCCTCCCAGCGGTAGTCGACGTTCGAGCGGAGAATCACGCCCCGTACGTCACCCACGACCCGCGTCTCGGCCCGGCCGCGACGCCCGCCGGTCTGAATACGCACCCCCAGCATGTTCCAGTCGAGCGGGGCCTGCTTCGGACGGTCGCTCAGGTGCCGCGACTCGTGGTGCAGCACGCCGAAGATCTCCGCCTTGGGCAGACGCCAGGACCCCGACAGCCCGAGCGTGTAATTGCCCTGGTTGGGATCGAAGGCCCTGATCTGGTCGCCGAGGATGACCTGGTAGTTGGCCACCATCGAGGCGCGGCCCCTGCCGTAGTCCACCAGGTCGAGATCACCGCCGAAGTTCGCGTCCCAGATGAAGCGGGGATCGGTACCCGACAGGTGCTCGGCCGCAAGATGAAAATCGAATCGCGGCAGCACATCGAGGGCTGGCCGAGCCGTGGCGTCGCTTGTCTGCGCCGCGGCCGTGCCGGCCGACCACACCACGGCCAGCAGCGCCAGCCAGCCACGTCCATTCACTCAGGATCCCCCCGCTTCTCCGCCGCGGCCGTGAGGCGAGCGATCTCGGCCTCGAGCGCCTCGATCCGTTTCTTGAGCTCGGGAAGGCGCCTGAAGACGGCCGACGAGCGACGCCACTCGCGGCTTGCGATCGCCGGATATCCGGCCACCATCTGGCCGGGCTCGAGCGAATTGGTGACGCCCGCCTGGCCGACGGCCACCGAGCCCCGCCCGATCACGAGGTGACCGCCCACACCCACCTGGCCTCCGAAGATCACGTCGTCCTCGATGCGCGTGCTGCCGGCGACGCCGACCTGCGCGGCCATCAGGACGTTGCGCCCCACCGAGACGCCGTGACCGATCTGGACGAGATTGTCGATCTTGGCACCGGCGCGGATGCGGGTCTCGCCCACCGCCGGCCGATCCACGGTGGTGTTCGCCCCGATCTCCACGTCGTCCTCGATGGTCACGCCGGCCACCTGGGGGATCTTCTCGTGGGTGCCGTCGCTCCGGCGCACGAACCCGTACCCGTCGCCCCCGAGCACCACGCCGTCCTGGAGCACGACCCGGTGACCGACCACCACGCGTTCGCGAATCGACACCCGTGCGTGAATGACGCAATCGTCGCCGAGACGCGCGTCAGGCCCGATCGTGACGTGGGGATACACCACAGTGCGCGCGCCGACGACGGCACCGGCACCGACGACCGCGAATGGGCCGATGGAGACATCGGGCCCCAGAACGGCCCCGGCATCGACACAGGCCAGCGGGTGCACGCCTGGCGCCGGGCGCGACACCGGAGCGAACACCCCGACGGCGCGGGCGAAGGCCAGATAGGGATCCGCGGTCCGCAGCATCGCGCAGGGCGCGGCTGGCGCATCCTCCCGCAACACCACGGCCGACGCGCGCGTGCCGGCGAGCAACGACAGGTACTTCGGGTTGGCGACGAAGGTCAGCTCGCCGGGACCGGCGTCCTGGATGCCGGCCACGCCGGTGATCTCGAGGCTGCCGTCACCGTCCAGGCGACAGGAGAGGCGGTCGGCGAGCTCGCTCAGCGTCACGATGGCTGCGGATGTGAAGGATGGGCACGTCCCGCGGACGGGATGCCCCGCACGGTGCGCGCGGGCCACGCGAGGATATCACGCAGGCCGGATGGCGACCCGCGTGAAGAACGCGTCGAGATCCTGCAGCTGCAGGCGGGCGGCGACCCGGCGGACGAGCGCGGCCCGGGCGTCGCGCTCGAGTGCCCCCAGGCCACGCAGTTCGGTGAGCGGCTCGCTGGGTGATCCGCTCCACGCCACCCGCGACATGCCGTGCCGCGCGCCCTGGAGCGAGAGCCAGTGACCACCGAGGCGGAAGGCGAAGTAGTACGCGATCAGATTGGGCCCTGGCACAATCGCCAGCGCACCGGACACCACGAAGGCGATCGCGTGGACGACGAGCCAGATGCGGTGACGCTCGAAGTCGCGACGCAGTGTCCGCATCACGATGGTTCGGACCTGGTCGAACGGCAGGTCCTGGGGGTGGTGCACGACGACGGCGTCCACGCGGCGGAGGTTCCACAGCAGCCGCTGCTCCGCGACCCGCTCCACCACCCACCCGAGCACGTGGTGCTGGACCCGCATCAGGAAGGACGTGTCGCCCTCGGTCGGGACCGGCCGCCGCTGCCGCTCCTCCGCAGCACGGAGCATGTCCGTGAAGCGGTGCCAGATGCCGTCGAGAAACCCTGTCCCTCTCCGCTCGGGGGCATCGGGCACATCCGCCACCTCGCAGTAGAGCTCGTAGCGGTCCTCGCCGAGCGGGATGACGAACACGTCCATGGCTCCATCCGACGATAGCATGCGGCTCCGATGTTCCTGCTTATCGGCGGATGGACGGGTCAGCCTGAATCCGGCCGGGCGAGGAGGGGAGCCCGGACCGCGGTCAGTCGCGACGGCGACGCTGCTCCAGCGGGGGAGGCTGCACCGGAACGGCCGGACGACCGGCGGCCTCCCAGGCGCCGGTGATGAACGCCGCCACGGCCGCGATGGACTCGTTCAGCCGCTGTTCCATCACCGGCCGAAGCGCGCCCTGCAGGGCATCGTAGTAGGCATCGTCGTAGACGTCCCTGGTGCCGATCGCGCGCCGGTCCGCCTCGAGAATGGCCGGCACGAGCCGCGTGCCCTCGAGAATGCGGTCGAAGATGAAGTCGCGAGGCGAGGACACGGGTGGCAGCGCCGTCGGCGCGAGCTGCCAGCTCTCGCGGTAGCGCTCGAAGAGAAACGACTCGAACCGCGCATGCACGCCGCGCTGCCCGGTCAGCTGTCCGTCGTAGTTGACCACTGCGTGCAGCGGCACGTGCGCATCCGATACGTAATGTGCCAGCGTGGCCGCGAACAGCACGATGTCGAACGCCCCGAAGGGGCCGCGCCGGGCGTAGGCCTCGAACGCGCCGGTGAGGCGGCCGTGGAACTCCTCCGCACGCCAGGGCACGGTGCCGTTCTCGTCCACCTGCGCACGCCCGAACTTCTCCACCGCGGCGGCCAGGTCCCGCGGCAGGCCGGCAAACGGATACGGCCCGTGGCCCTGCCAGTCGATGTCGAGGAAGTGATTGGGCGGCTCCTGCTCGAAGCCCACCGTCCGCCACGTGTCGGGGTCGATCGAGCGTTCCACCAGTGCGGCGCGGTGCGCCTGGAAGAAGGGACGCACCTCGTCGGGCAGGAGCGCGATCGCCCGGTCCATGATGAGCTTGTGCGCCTCGAACCCCCATGCCGATGCCGGGGAGGGGCACACCAGCGTCGCGATGAGCGCGGCAAGCAGGGGCATGCGCATGCGCCACATTATGGGGCAGGTGAGACGGCGCTACGGTAACAGCACCGACCCGGCGAAGCGGCCGCCGAGCCGGTCCACGAATCGCATGTCCCGCACCGTGACGCGGGTGCCCTCCGGGGTCTCGGCCACGTCCCAGAACGGAAAGCGCGACCAGACCAGGAAACCCGCCACGGCCGGGGCGGAGCGGGCGCGCGCCACCTCGTCGCCGCCGTCGTCTTTCGGCACGATGTCGTCGTCGAAGCGCAGCGCGCGCGGCCACAGGCGGAGCGTGCCCGTCGCGTAGTAGTCGCCGGCATCGACGATCACCTGCCGGTGCAGCGGGCTGAGCGGCACGGGTCCGGCCATCAGCGCGGCCGGCGGCCGGCCGTGCACGTCGCGCCACCCGGCCTCGACGATGCGCGCCGACCAGGCGGCCGCGCCGACCATCAGCACGACATAGACAGTAGCCACCGCCAGGGCGACCCGGGCGGGACCCACCGCCCCGCGCCGACGCGCGAAGCGGACGCCGAGGCCGAGCGCGAGCCAGATCCACGGATCGATGATGAACACGGCATCGCCGTAGAACCACTGCCCAGAGACTGGCATGAGCAGCCTCACGCCGTACGTGTTCAGCAGGTCCAGCAGGACGTGCGAGTACACGCCCGCGTAGGCCAGCAGGAGCAGCCAGCCCGGGCGCGCCCGCGACGTCCCCTCGGCGGCCGGGCGCCACCGATCGAACGCCACGAGCGCCCCCGTGAGACAGAGCGGGAGGATCAGCTGTGCGAGGATGCCGTGGGTCCAGCCGCGACGGAAGGCCACGGCCGGCACGGAGGTGAGGAACACCAGCACGTCGATGTCCGGGAGGTTCGCCGACACCATGAGGGCAAGCGTGCCGAACCGGGTGCTGCGCTTGAGGCCCGCCTCGCCCATCGCAGCGCCCGCCAGCGTGTGACACAGGTTGTCCATGCGGTGCCGCTGATTCTAGCCGCAACCGGGACGTCGCCCCCCGACGCATACGCACGGCAACGGCCGGTGATAGCATCGACACCGTATGGCCGACGCCCTGACGCTCGCCGACGTGGAGCGCATCGCCACGCTGGCGCACCTGGAACTCACCGCCGAGGAGAAGACGCTGTTCGCGCGCCAGCTCACCGACATCCTGACGTATGCCCGGCAGGTGCAGTCGGTGGACACCACTGGTGTGCCCGCGACGGCCCATGTCCACGGCACGGGACCGGTCGAGCGGGACGACGAGCCTCGCGGGTCCCTGTCCATCGACGATGTCCTCGCCAACGCGCCCGACGGTGCCCCGGAGGCCGGCCTGTTCCGCGTGCCGCGCGTCATCGGTTGAGCGGCGGAGACGCTGGCGTGCTCCTCGACGCGGGCGCGGTTGCCATCCGGAACGCCGTGGCGGCCGGAGAGGTCACCGCGACCGCGGTCTGTGAACTGGCGCTCGAGCGGGCCGCCCGCCTCAATCCGGGGCTGAACGCGTTCAACCACATCGACGCCGACCATGCGCTCCGTCGGGCGGCTGCCGTCGACGACCGGCGGCGGCGCGGTGAACCGGCAGGCCCGCTGGCGGGCGTGCCCGTGGCGGTCAAGGACAACCTGTGCGTGCGCGGGATGCGGACGACCGCATCGTCCAGGATCCTCGAGAGATTCGTGCCTCCCTACGACGCCACCACCGTCGCGCGCCTCGACGCGGCGGGGGCCGTGCTGATCGGAAAGACCAACTGCGACGAGTTCGCGATGGGCTCGTCCAATGAGAACTCCGCGTTCGGCGCGGCCCGCAATCCCTGGAATCCGGCCCACACGCCTGGTGGATCGAGCGGCGGGTCGGCCGCCGCGGTCGCTGCGCGCTGCGTTCCGGTATCGCTCGGGTCCGATACGGGTGGTTCGATCCGACAGCCCGCGGCCTTCTGCGGCGTCGTCGGCCTCAAGCCGACCTATGGGCGGGTATCCCGCTACGGCCTGCTGGCCTTTGCGTCCTCCCTCGATCAGGTCGGCCCCTTCGCCGCGAACGTCACGGATGCCGCGCTCGCCCTGTCGATCCTCGCCGGGCCGGATCCGATGGATGCCACCTGCGCGCACGAGCCGGTCCCCGACCTGCTGCCCACGCTCGGGGACGGCATCGTTGGCCTGCGGGTGGGCGTGCCGCGCGCATTCGTGAGCGAGGGCGTCGACCCGGACGTGCGGGCCGCGTTCGACGCGACCCTCGATATCCTGCGGGACGCGGGCGCCACGCTCGTGGACGTGGACCTGCCACACGCCCGGTACGCCATTCCCGTGTATTACCTGGTGGCCACCGCCGAGGCCAGTTCGAACCTCGCCCGCTACGACGGTGTTCGTTTCGGGCATCGGGCAGACGCGTCGGCCGCCGGCACCCTGCGGGAGATGTACTTCCGGACGCGTGACGAGGGGTTCGGGGCCGAGGTGAAGCGCCGGATCATGCTCGGCACCTACGTGCTGAGCGCCGGCTACTACGACGCGTTCTACCTGAAGGCCCAGCAGGTCCGCACGCTGCTGCGGCGTGACTACGAGGAGGCCTTTGCCAGCGTCGATGTCGTGGCGATGCCCACGACCCCCACGCCGCCGTTCCTGCTCGGCGAGAAGGCGGATGACCCGCTGCAGATGTACCTCGCCGACATCTTCACGGTGAGCGCCAACCTGGTGGGGCTGCCGGCCATCAGCCTGCCGTGCGGGTTCTCGCGCGAGCAGTTGCCGATCGGCGTGCAGCTCACCGGTCGACGGTTCGATGAAGCGACGCTGCTGCGGACCGGGCGGACGCTCGAGACCCGCACGTCGTGGCATGCCGCCACGCCGCCCGGGACCTGACACGCCCATCCGAAGACACCCGCCGACGGAGGCGTCCCGCGTCTCGCCAGAGCCGGGGGCCCGGAAGCTGGGCGGTCAGCGGAACCAGTCGGCGATCCGACGCTGGCCCCGCTCGTCGAACTCCCCGATCTTCATTGGCGTGACCGACACGTACCCGTTGTTGACGGCCCAGATGTCGGTGCCCTCCGGGGCATTGGCGTTCTCCTGGTACTGGTTCCAGTAGATGGACCGCCCCGAGGGATGCTTCGTCTCCGCGAAACTCTCGGTCCCGCCGCGGAGCATGGCCTGCGAGGTCACGCGAATCCCCCGGTAACCGGCTTCCGGCCGCGCCGGCACGTTCACATTGAGGAAGGTCAGGGGGTCGAGCCCCGACGCCTTGACCCTGCGTGCAATGACGAGCACCTGCTGCGCCGCCGCCGCGTAATCGCCAGGCGCTCCCCGTTCGGCCAGCGACGCCGCGATGGCCGGCACGCCGTGCATCGCGCCCTCACGCGCCGCCCCGACCGTGCCGGACAGATAGGCGGAGAACGCCAGGTTGTACCCGCGGTTGATGCCGGAGACGACCAAATCCGGGCGTGCCGACAGGATGTTCCGGATGGCGACGTTGACCGTCGTGGCGGGTGTCGCCGACAGCCCGATAGCCGGGAGACCGTTGGGCAGGACGAGGTCGTCGCGGAAGATCGGCTCCACCGTCACGATGGCGTGCCCCTTCCCGCTCTGCCCCTCCGAGGGCGCCACGATCGTCACCTCACCCAGGGACTGCAGGGCCTCCGCCACGGCAGCGAGGCCGGGTGCCCGCACACCATCGTCGTTGGAGATGAGGATGCGGTACGGGGCGGGCTGCTGCGCCTCCAGCGGCACGAGCAGCCAGACGCCACCGAGGAGGGACACCAGAACGAGCAGGCGTCGAAGCATGTCGGTAGAGTACAGCCGGGACCACTGGGCCGCAACGCGGCACCGTGCGCGTCCATTCCGGCACGTGCCGGAATGATTGAGGTCAGGCGTTGGTGTCGATAGGGCCCGTCGTCGGCGGCACGTCGTAGAGGACGAGTCCCCGGCGGACCTCCTCCATCGCCACACGTTCGGGCTTGTGGGGCTTGGGCCGGCCGGCCGCGCCCTCATCGTCGTCCCGAAGCCGTTCCTTGGCACCGCGTCGCAGCTGCTTGGCGCGCATGGCCGCGACGTCCACGAACAGAAACCGGCTCTCGATCGGAGGGGCCTTGGGCAGCGGCGCGTCGACGCCGTCGTTCTCGAGTCCCGTCTCGGTCAATGCATTCGTATCCACGCCGTCAAATCTACCGTGAACGGCAACAGGGGTGCAACGCCGGCCAGCGGTCCCACGCAGGCCCCCGGGGCGGGACGGGAGTGCACCCCATCCCGCCCCGGCCGCGCCCCATGGGGACCGGCCTCAGGCCGACACCTCCACGTTGATGGTGCGGGGCTTGGCCTCTTCCTTGAACGGCAGCGTCACGGTCAGCACGCCGTTGCGATAGTCCGCGCTCACCTTTGACGCGTCCACCGTGTTCGGCAGGGTGAACGAGCGGGTGAATGTGCCGTACGACCGCTCGACCCGCCGGTACTGCTCGTCTTTCACCTCGCTGGCCATCTTCTTGGTGCCGCGCAGCGTCAGGGTGTTGTGCTCCACCGTGAGCTCGATGTCCTCGCGCCGCATGTCGGGCAGCTCCGCCTTGAGGACGAGATCATGGTGCTCGGTCTCGAAGATGTCGACCGGCGGAATCCACGCCCCGCGCGGGGTGACGTCCTCGTCCCGCAGGTACACATCACCGAAGAGGCGATTCATGCGGTCCTGCAGGGTGGTGAACTCACGAAACGGATCGAATCTGGTCATCGCCATCTCAGTCTGCTCCTTGCCTCGATGCAGCCACCCGGCTGCCTGTCTTCGTAGTCGGCGCACCCGGCGTCAGGCCTCCACGACGTCTGCATCCTTCACGTGCGCGGCGCCGCCCTCACGATTGGCGGTCGGCGCGCGCCTGCTGGTGGATTCGCTGCCCCACCGGGCTGGTCTGCCGCCGTCGGCCCGCGAGGGGTTGTCGGGTCTGCGAACAGAATCATAGCAGACCATGATTCTATGTCAATAATGTTTTATTAGTGTATACGACTCATATCTTGCCAGTGACTGCCGACGCTCGTTCCCGGACCCTTCCAGGCCTTTCCGCCTCGAGGTCTCCCGGCACGCGCCGGTCTGAACTCCCGCGCACCAGCCGCCGCACACACACACCTGACGGAGCCGGGGCGGCCCTCTCGGGGGAACGAAGGCGCATGGTGCCGGAGCGCCGCATGCGCGCCTCCGACGTCGCGCGGCGTGGCGCGCCGACGCGCTGTGAGAACATAGGGCGCCGCACATGGCCAGCACACCTGCCGTTTCCGACCAGGACAGCCTCGCCGCCGACGTCCGCGCGATCTTCGACGACCTGGCGCGTCAGTTGCCGCACGACCAGCGTGCCTATTCCGGTGAGTGCCACCCGGCCATCGACGTGCGCGAGAACGATGCTGCGGTCCAGGTCATCGTGGACGTGGCCGGCGTGCCCCCGACCGCGCTTCGTGTGCGGTTCCGGGCCGGCGTGCTGCTCGTGGCAGGGGAAAAGGCGCCCCCGGCCGATAACGGCCATCACAGCTTCCATCTGGTGGAGCGGGCGTTCGGCCGGTTCGCGCGCGCGGTCCGCCTGGCCGGCGCGTTCGATGTCACCGCCTGCCGGGCCACGCTGCGGGACGGCGAGCTCACCATCCTCCTGCCCAAGCGCACCGAGCGCCGGGGCCAGGCGCACGACATTGCCATCACGGTCCCGGGGGCGGACATCCGCACATGAGAATCCTGTTCATCGGCGACATCGTGGGGCGGCCCGGGCGCGACATCGTGATCAAGGGGCTCCCCACACTCACCGCCGTCCACGACCTGGACCTGGTGATTGCCAACGCCGAGAACGCCGCGGCGGGTTTCGGGCTGACGCGCGACATCGGTGAGGCTCTCTTCCGTGCGGGTGTGCACGTCATCACGTCGGGCAATCACATCTGGGACAAGAAGGAAGTCCTCGAGTACATGCCGGCCGAGCCACGCCTGCTGCGGCCGGCCAACTACCCACCCGCCGTGCCGGGACGCGGCTCCTGCGTGGTGGAGACCGGCGACGGGCGCGCGGTGGGCGTCGTCAACGTGATGGGCCGGGTGTTCATGCTGGACATCGACGACCCTTTTGCGATCGTGCAGCGCGAGATCGAGGCCCTCCGCCACCGGACACGCGTCATCGTGGTCGACTTCCACGCCGAGGCCACGAGCGAGAAGATCGCGATGGGGTGGCATCTCGATGGGAAGGTGTCCGCCGTGTTCGGCACGCACACGCACGTGCAGACAGCCGACGAGCGCATCCTGCCGGGCGGCACCGCGTATCTGACCGATGCCGGCATGACGGGCCCGCACGATTCCATCATCGGGATGGATGTGGCCGGCTCGCTCGCCCGCTTCCTGACGGCCATGCCCTCCCGGTTCGAACCCGCCACTGGCAACCCGCGGCTGAACGGCGTGATCGTCGACGCCGATGACCGAACCGGACGGGCGACCGCCGTCCGACGGGTCAGCTATTCCCCGCAGGACATCGAGCAACTCGCCGCGAGCGGCGACGGCGTGGCGGAGACCCGCCCCTGACGGCACCCATGGGATCCCTCTTCGACCTCCCGTTCGACGACGAGCCGGACGCAGGTCAGCCGGCCGCCAACCAACCCGCCGCTCCCAGGGAGCCCGCGCCCAACGCCCTCGAGCCGGGTTCGGAGATGTCCGACGCAGGGGTTTCCCACGTCGTCAGGTCCGACGCAGGGCCGTCGCACGCCGCGGTTCGCGGCGCCGAGGTGCCGGGCAGGCGCCGGGTTCTCACCGTCACCGAGCTCACCGCGAGCATCCGGGGGCTGCTCGAGGACCGCTTCGCCGACGTATGGGTGGAGGGCGAGGTCTCCAACTGCCGCGTCTGGAACACGGGCCACATGTATTTCACGCTCAAGGACCGGGACGCCCAGCTCAAGGGCGTGATGTTCCGATCGGCCCTTCGCCTGCTGAAGTTCAAGCCACAGGACGGCCTCCGCGTCGTCGCACGCGGGCGTGTCTCGGTGTACGACCCGAAGGGCGAGTACCAGATCGTGTGCGAGCACCTCGAGCCTGAGGGACTCGGCGCGCTGCAGCTGGCCTTCGATCAGTTGAAGCAGCGCCTGGCGGCGGAGGGGCTGTTCGCTCAGACGCGCAAACGCGAACTCCCGACACTGCCCCGCCGCATCGGCATCGTCACCTCCCCTGATGGCGCCGCCCTCCGGGACATCGTCCACGTCCTGCGCCGCCGGTACCCGCAGGCGCACCTGGTCATCGCCCCCACGCGGGTGCAGGGGGAAGGCGCGGCCGTCGAGATCGCCCGCGCGCTCGGGGCCATCGGACGGATCGACGGCGTGGACGTCGTGATCGTCGGGCGGGGCGGCGGATCCATCGAGGATCTCTGGGCATTCAACGAGGAGGTCGTCGCACGCGCGATTGCCGGCTGTCCCGTGCCGACCGTATCGGCGGTGGGCCACGAGACGGATGTCACCATCGCGGACTTCGTGGCCGACGTTCGCGCACCCACCCCGTCGGCCGCCGCGGAGATCGTCGTGGCGCGCAAGGACGAGTTCACGGGGCGCATCGAGCGCCTGAGCCATCGGGTCCTGGCGGCCGTCCGCGGCCGGCTGCATCGCGCCGAGTCGGGGCTGCGACTGCTCGAGGCGAGTCGCGGCCTCGCCGGCTTCCACGGCCACGTGGCCCTGCGAGGCCGTCACGTCGCCGAACTGGAGCACGAGCTCCACCGGTGCATGGCGGGACGGCTGGCTGGCCTGTCCCGCGACCTGCAGGCGGCCCGCGTCAGCCTCGACCGGTTCGACCTCCGGCATCGGCTTGCCGACGTCCGCGCCCGGCTGGCAACGCTCGAGAGCCGCCTGGGCCGCGCGACCACGGGTGCACAGCACACGGCGCGGCGGCGCTTTCACGAAGCAGCGGCACGGCTCGAGGCCCTGAGCCCGCTGTCGGTGCTCGGCCGCGGCTACGCCGTCTGCTGGAACGAGGACCGGACCGCGGTGCTGCGCGACGCCACGACCGTCTCTCTGGGCCACCAGGTGCACGTGCGTCTCGCACGAGGCACGATCAACTGCACGGTCACCGGCAGGAGCGAGTGAGCATGGACCCCACTATCAAGGACTTCGAGGCGGCGCTGGCCGAACTCGAAACGATCGTGCGCAAGCTCGAAGAGGGCGACCAGTCCCTCGAGGCCTCCCTGCAGCTGTACGAGCGGGGTGTTCAGCTCTCGCGCTTCTGTCACGCCCGCCTCGAGGAAGCCGAACACCGCATCGAGATCCTCAACGAGCGCGGCGAGCTGCGCCCCGTCCCCGCGGGTCTGGGACTGCAGGACGAGGAGGGACGCGGCCGGCGATGAGCGTCCCGCTCAGCGACTACCTGCAGCGCTGCCGCGCCGAGATCGAGTCGATGCTCGCGAGGGTGTTGCCGTCGCCGCCGGACTGCTTCCCCCCGCTGGCCGACGCGATGCGGTACAGCCTGCTGGCTGGCGGCAAGCGGCTCCGCCCCATCCTCTGCCTCGCAAGCGCCGAGGCCGTGGGGGGCGACCGGGCGCTCGCACGACCCGCCGCGTGCGCCATCGAGCTGATTCACACCTACTCGCTGGTCCACGACGACCTTCCCGCGATGGACGACGATACGATGCGCCGCGGGCGGCCGACCCTGCATGTCGTCGCCGGGGAAGGCATGGCGATCCTCGCGGGGGACGGCCTGCTCACCGAGGCGTTCGGTGTGCTCGCGCGGGAGCCCGCGTCGTCCGACCCCGTGATCGTGGCCCGGAAGCTTCGTGTCATCGGTGTCGTGTCGGGCGCAGCGGGCGTCGTGGGCATGGTGGGCGGCCAGGCGATCGACCTGGCGGCCGTTGGGACATCGGCCGCGGCAGCGTCCCGGCTCGACACCCCCGAGGCGCTCCAGGCCATGCACGCGCGCAAGACCGGTGCGCTCATCCGCGCGGCGGCCGTCGCGGGCGCCATCATGGGCGGCGGTCCCGAGGACGCCATCGAGGCGGTGGACGCCGCCGCCACGGAGTTCGGCCTGGCCTTTCAGATTGTGGACGACATCTTGGACGTCGAGGGCGCATCCGAAGATCTCGGCAAGACCGCCGGCAAGGATGCGGCGGCCGGCAAGCCCACCTACCCGGCCGTGTACGGCATCGACCGGTCGCGCCAGCTGGCCGCCGAATGTCTGGATCGCGCCGAGGCCGCGCTCGGCCGGGTGTCGCTCGGCGGCACGCGGCTGCTCGAGATCGGCCGCTGGATCATCACCCGCACGAACTGAGATCGACGCCGCCCGATGTCCTCCCGCGCGCGCCTCGACCAGCTCGTCGTCGACCGGGGCCTCGCCCCCTCGCGCGAGCGGGCGCGCGCCCTCGTGCTCGCAGGACGCATCCTGGTGGACGGCCGCGCCGTGACCAAGGCGGGGACGCACATCGAGACAGGGGCCCTGGTCGAACTGGAAAGCCCCGACCACCCCTACGTGGGCCGCGGCGGCGTGAAACTCGCGCACGCCCTCGACACGTTCGGCATCGGGGTCGAGGGCCGCGAGGCCCTGGACATCGGGGCATCGACGGGCGGGTTCACCGACGTGCTGCTGCGCCGCGGCGCCGTGCGTGTGGTGGCGCTCGACGTCGGCCACGGCCAGATCGACTGGACCCTGCGCAACGACCCGCGCGTGGTGGTCATCGAACATTTCAACGCCCGTCGCCTGACGCCCGACATCCTGCCCGCCCCGGTCGACATCGTGGTGATCGACGTCTCCTTCATCTCGCTCGCCCACATCTTCCCGACGGTTCCCGCGCTCCTGCGTCCAGGGGCCGATGTGGTGACCCTGGTGAAGCCGCAGTTCGAAGCGGGCCGTGAACACGTCCGGAAGGGCATCGTCCGCGATCCCGTCGTGCACGCCGCGGTCCTCGACCGGGTCGCCGGCGTGGCGGCTGCGGTAGGATTGACCACCGTCGCCAGGACGACGTCACCCATCACCGGCTCCAAGGGAAACGTGGAGTTCCTCCTGCACCTTCGCCCATGACGTCCCCCAGCATTCCGCGGGTCGGCATCGTCGCCAAACGTGGGCTCACCGCGGCCGTCGAGCATCTCGTGCAGCTCGTCGCCTGGCTCACGGCGCGCGGGGTCTCGCCGGTGTGCGAGGTGGACACACACACCCTGGGGGCAGGGCGCCTGTCCTGCGCGACCGCGTCACGGGAGGAACTGCCCCGCGTCGTGGACCTCATCGTCGTGCTCGGCGGCGACGGCACGCTCCTGGGCATGGCCGACCGGATCGGGCAGGCCGGGTGCGACATCCCGATCCTGGGAGTCAACTTCGGCAACCTGGGATTCCTCACAGAGATCCGAATCAGCGAGGTGTACGACTCGCTCGAGGCCGTGCTCGCCGGGACGGCCACGTTCGACCACCGGCTGATGCTGGCGGCAGAAGCCGAGCGCAAGGGACGCGTCTTCGACTCGCGCATCGTCCTCAATGACGTCGTGTTCACCAAGACGGCGCTCTCGCGCATGATCGAACTGTCCGTCTCGGTCAGCGGGCGGTTCGTGACCAGCGTCCGCGCCGACGGCCTCATCATTGCCACCGCGACCGGGTCCACGGCGTACAACCTGGCGGCGGGCGGACCCATCGTGCACCCCCTCGTGGATGCGTTCGTCCTCACGCCCATCGCCCCGCACACGCTGACGAACCGACCGGTGGTCATCCCCGGCTCGTGCGTCGTGGAAGTGCAGCCGCAGCTGAACGGGGCGCCCGAAGACAGCTTCGTCACCTACGACGGCCAGTCGGGCTATCCGCTGCAGGAAGGCGATGTGATCCGCGTCCAGCGGGCCGGCGCGACGCTGCGGCTGGTCAAGCCGCCGGCCCGGGGCTACTTCGAGCTGCTGCGCGAGAAACTCAAGTGGAACGAACGCTGAGCGCCCTCGTCAGTGCCCTCGTCAGCGCCCGCCAGCCGCCTCCCGTTGGCGCTGGCTCCTGAAGAAGAGCACCTGGAACTCCCGCACGTTGCGGTTGTGCTCCGCCAACGTCCTGGCGAACACGTGCGAGCCGTCGTTGCGGCTGACGAAGTAGAGGTAGGGCACGTCTGCGGGAGCCAGGGCCGCCTCGAGGGCGGCGCGGCCCGGTGCGGCGATGGGTCCGGGGGGCAGACCCGGATAGCGGTAGGTGTTGTAGGGCGAATCCAGCTGCAGGTCCACGCGTCGGATATTGCCGTCGTAGCGGCCCGCCTTCTTGAGGGCGTAGACGACGGTGGGATCGGCCTGCATGCCCATGCCGATCCGCATCCGGTTGCGGTAGACCGCTGACACGAGCGGCCGTTCGTCTGCCCGGGCTGTTTCCTTCTCGATGAGCGAGGCCAGGGACACGACCTCGCGTACGGACAGGCCCTGGGAGGCGGCGGAGGCGCGCAAGCCCTCGGAGAACGTGGCCGTGAACCGATCGACCATCAGGCCAACCAGCTGCGCCGCCGGCACACGCCGGGGGACCGAATAGGTCTCGGGAAAGAGATACCCCTCCAGGTCGGGCGCCTCGGGATCGAGTTCGACGATTGGGGCCGGATCACCGGCGGCCTCGACGAAGGCCTCAGCGGGACCGAATCCGCCCGACTCGTAGATCCCGGCCATCTCCTCGATCGTCAGCCCTTCCGGAAAGGTCACCCGCTGCTCGAACACGCGACCGGCCACGAGGAGGTCGACCACCGCGACGGCGCTGAGAGGTGCGTCGAAGCGATATTCCCCGGCCTGCAGCTGACGCGCCGCATCGGCCCACCAGAGGGCGGCGCGGAACGCCAGCTCATCACGGACGACACCGGCCTCGACCAGCCGGCGACCGATGGCAACAGGCGTCATCCCCTGAGGTATCTCGACGAACCGTTCCGGCTCGTCGTATCCCCGATAGACCTCCTGCATGCGCTCCCACAGCAACGCGGCGTACGCGCCGGCGGCAAGGGCCGAGGCGCCGACGATGAGGACGCCGAGCAGCAGCAGCTTTCTCACGACGTTTCGTCCAGATAGTCCTGCAGGATGATTGCGGCTGCCGCCGCATCCAGGCGCGCCTTGCGCACGCGCCAGTCACGCTCCCGGACGGCCAGACGGCTCTCCGCCTCGCGGCTGGTGAGTCGCTCGTCCTGCAGGGTGATGGGCAGCCCGGTCCGCAGGCCCAGGGCCTGCGAAAACAGCCTGACTTTCGGCGTGAGGTCGTTGTCGGTCCCGTCGAGCCGCCTGGGCAGCCCCACCACCACCCGGGACACGCCGTCCTCCTCGTGCCGCAGCACCTCCACCGCGGTCACGGCCTGCTCGATGGCGGACACACCCAGGCCGCGGACAGTGAGCACGCCGAGGGGCCTGGCGAGAGTCCGGGTCGGGTCGCTCACCGCCATGCCGATGCGGCGTTCCCCGACGTCGAGTCCGACCACCCGTCCCCCCACGCACGAAACTGTACACCAGGCCTTGCGGGACCAGGCCTTGCGGGACCAGGCCTTGCGGGACCAGACGCTGCAGGGTCCAGCATCAGAAGGGGCCGCGGTGGAGCGCACCGGCCGGAGGGGGCTCTGCAGGACTGTGCCGTGGCGTGCCAGGGTCCGATAGATCCGGAGACCCGACAAGGACTCGCCCATGCCCCTATCACGCGGCCCACACGCGGCCACATCGCTCGTCTGCCTCGCCTTGCTGCTCATGGCGGTCCCGATGTCGAGCCTCGTGCGCGGCGTCCAACCCATCGCCCAGGCCGAGGCGCGGCCGAGCCGGCAGGATCCGCCGGCGGAGGCCGCGCCCGATCACGAGCCAGACACCGCGCCCGCCGAGGCGGATGGCCAGGCGGTGCCCGGCGTCGACACGCCGGACCTGCCGGCCGGGCCGCCCGCCCCGATTCCGGAGCCTGACACCGCATCGCCCGCAGCGTCACCTGCAGCGCTGTCACCTGCAGCGCTGTCACCATCCGCACTGTCACCAGCGGCACCGTCACCCGGCGCAGCGTCACCCGGTGCCTCGGCACCTGAGGCACCGACTACGCCCGGCGCGCCAGGCGCGTCGGGCCTGGCACGGCGGAGGCGGGACCAGCCGCCCTCCGAGATGGAGCCCACAACGCCCGCCGATCGCGCGGCGATCATGGCCCGGCGCATGGAGGCCTTGCGCCAGGAGGCCGACGCGCTGGTCGGTGAAGGCCGCACGCTCATGGCGGAACTCCGTCGCCTGGAGATCGAGCGGGATACGCGCACAGAGGAGCTTCGGGCTGCCGACGCGGCCGTGCTCGAGGCTGAACAGGCCGAACAAGCCTCTGCCGAGCGCCTGCTCCGCCTGGAGCAGACGCGGGTCGAACAGATGCCGGACCTCGAGGCGCGGCTCGTGGACCTGTACAAGCGCGGCACCCGGAGCCGCCTGCGCCTGCTGGTCGACGCGCGCAGTGTGCAGGACCTCGGACGGGCCGCCCGCGCGGTGGCCTCGCTGACGGCCCTGGGCGAACGCCGGCTGGACGCGCACGCCCGGCTCCTGGAGACGCTGCGTGCGGAGCGCGAGTCGCTCGCGCGGCATCGGGCCGACAGCCAGGCCCGGCGCATCGCCGCCCTCGCCGCCCGGGACGACGCCCGCCGCGCCGTTGCGCGCCGCGTGGCGCGGGCGGCCGAGATCGACGCCCGACGCGATCTCAACGCGCAGCTCGCCGGCGAACTGCAGGTGGCCCAGGAGCGCCTCCAGGAGCGGCTCGCCGCGCTGAGCGCGGGAGGGGCCGCCGGGCCGCTGCCGACCATACCGCTGGCGCCATTTCGCGGGGCGCTGCCGTGGCCCGCGTCGGGCCGCGTGACAGCCCGGTTCGGGAGCCCCAGCGCGGTTCCCGGGGCCGGGCCCCGCACCGGCATCGAACTCGGGGCGCCCGAAGGCGCGCCAGCCCGGGCGGTGCACGAGGGCACCGTCCGTTTCGCCGCGCCGTTCGCGGGGTATGGCACGCTGGTGATCGTGGACCACGGCGGGAACCAGTTCACCCTGTACGGCTACCTGGGCGCCACCACCGTGGCCACGGGAGAGAACGTGGCCACGGGCCAGCCCATCGGCGTCGTCGGGCTGGGTCCAGACGGCACTCCGATGCTCCATTTCGAGATCCGCGTCGACGGTCGCTCGGTTGATCCCTTACAATGGCTCGACTCACGTCAGGTGGCCGCCGGCCCCTGATCGGCTTCCTGCGACCGAGGTGCCTATGACGTCCCGTACACGCCTGCTCGTGCTGGGAATCTCCACTCCGGTCATTGCGTTTGCCGTGATCGGCGGCTTCCTGGGTCAGGCCATGACCCGGGACGACACCTACCAGCACCTCCGGGTCTTCGAGGACGTCGTCTCGTTGGTCCTGAACAATTACGTCGAGGAAGTGGACGTCTCCGACGCCATGCGGGGTGCCATGAACGGGCTCACCGACGGGCTGGACGCTGACAGCGGCTACCTGGCACCGGAACTGGTGCAGGCCTACGAGCAGAACGCCCCGCTTCCAGCCGGCGATACCGGCATCGTCCTGACCCGTCAGTACTACCTGCGTATCGTCTCCGTCCGCGAAGGCTCTCCGGCCGCGCGGGCAGGCCTCCGGCTGGGCGACTACGTCCGGGCCATCGACAACCGCGCCACCAAGGACATGTCGGTCTTCGAGGGCACCCGGCTCCTGCGCGGCACACCGGGCAGCACCGTGTCACTGCTGGTCATCCGGGGCAACGCCGCCGACCCGCACGTGGTCGAACTCACGCGCGAGCGTGCCAGCGGACCCGATGTCACCTCGCGCATGGCGGGCGGGAGTGTGGGATACCTGAAGGTGCACGCCCTGACGAATGAGGCACCTGCGGCGCTGCGCGACTCGCTGACCCGGCTCGCCCGGACCGGCGCCACCCGCTATGTGGTGGACCTGCGCGGGGCCGCGTCGGGCGAACTGGACAACGGGATCGCGGCGGCACGGCTGTTCGTGGGCAGCGGCACCCTGGCCATCCGGGAGCCGAAGACCGGCGAGCGCCAGGTCATCGAGGCGGCTGCGGGCGACGGCGCCATCACGGCTCCGGTCGTGCTCGTCGTGGACAGCGGCACGTCGGGCGCCGCCGAGATCATGGCGGCGGCCCTGGACGGCGCGGACCGCGCCGAGCTGGTGGGCAGCCGGACCCTCGGACGCGCCGCCCGCCAGCGCCTGGTCAAGCTGCCCGACGGCAGCGGCCTGCTCCTGTCTTATGAGCGGTTCCTCACCCCGGGCAGCGATGAGCCCCTGCACGAGCGCGGCCTTGCCCCGGATGTCGAGGTGGACGTGCCCGAGGTGGAGTTCGGCACCGTGCCCCCGCCCGGCGATCCGACCCTCGATCGCGCCATCGAGGTCGTGACCGCGCAAGCCGCTGCCGCGTAGCCACCCTGCGCCGGTGCACAGCCGGCGCCATTCCGTCGCGTGGACCGTCTGCCTGACGCGGTGGTCCCGTGGCGGGCCCAGCCTGTCCGCGCCCCATGCATTCGGTCGCCCGCGTGCAGCTCCTCGTCCACCCGCGCGGGGCGGCACCCCCACACCTCGGCGCCGCGCACGCAGGCCCTGACGTGCCGGTTCAGCAGTTGAGCTGTTTCTTGCTATACTGTGCGTTCGGCCAACGGCTGATTTTGCAGCATACAGGCGCGTAGCTCAGTTGGTTAGAGCGCCTCCCTGACACGGAGGAGGTCAGTGGTTCGAGTCCACCCGCGCCTACCATTTCCGCCTCGGCCCGTTCGGACGCGCAGACCCGCCATCGCGGTTGCATGAACACCATCACGGTCACCCTGCCAGACGGCAGCACTCGTTCCGTGGCGCCTGGCACTCCTGTTCGGGAGGTGGCCGAGGCGATCTCGCCACGTCTGGCAGGCGTCGCTCTCGCCGCGTCGGTGAACGACCGCCTCGTGGACCTGACGACGGGGCTGACCGAGGACGCGACGGTCCGGATCATCACACCCGACAGTCCCGAGGCCCTACCCCTGTACCGGCACAGTGCCGCCCACCTGCTGGCGGCCGCGGTCACGAATCTCTTTCCGGACGTGCAGTGCGGCATCGGGCCGGCCACCGAGGATGGGTTCTTCTACGACTTCGTGGTGCCCCGTCCGTTCGTGCCTGAAGATCTGCAGGCGATCGAACAGAAGATGCGCGAACTGGCGGCGCAGGACCTGCCCTACGAGCGGCAGGCGTGGCCGCGCGAGGAAGCGACGGCGTTCTTCGGCGCCCGGGGCGAGCCGCTGAAGGTGGAACTCATCCAGGAAAAGACGGCCGGTCAGTCGCAGGTGTCCTGCTACACCATCAAGGACCGTGACACCTTCGTGGACTTCTGCACTGGCCCGCACGTGCCGTCCACCGGCCGGCTCCGGGCCTTCACGCTCCTGACCACCTCGAACGCCTACTGGAAGGGTGACGCGCGCAACCAGCCGATGCAGCGGATTTACGGGACGGCCTTCGTCACCGACAAGGACCTGAAGGCCCACCTGCACCGCATCGAGGAGGCGAAAAAGCGGGACCACCGGAAGATCGGCCGCGAGCAGCGGCTCTTCCTCTTCCACCCCTGGGCGCCGGGCGCCACCTTCTGGCTGGCCAAGGGCACGACGCTCTGGAACACGATCGCCGACTACATGCGGGGCGTGCTCTTCCCCGCAGGCTACGTCGAGATCAAGACGCCCATCGTCTTCAACAAGGCGCTGTGGGAAACGTCGGGACACTGGCAGCACTATCGCCAGAACATGTTCCTGGTCGAGTCCGAGGGTGAGCAGATGGGCCTCAAGGCCATGAACTGCCCCGGGCACATGCTGGTGTTCGGCAGCGAGGTGCGCAGCTACCGCGACCTGCCGATCCGGTATCACGAACAGACGGCATTGCACCGGAACGAAGCCTCCGGCGTGCTCGCCGGGCTCACCCGCGTGCGGCAGTTCAGCCAGGACGACGCCCACTGCTTCGTGATGGAATCGCAGATTGCCGAGGAGGTCGAGCGGCTCCTGCGGCTCGTGCAGCAGGTGTACGGCGATTTCGGGCTCGAGTACGCGGTGAAGCTCTCGACGCGCCCCGAGGAGTACCTGGGCGAGGCCGCCACCTGGGACCACGCCGAGGCGTCGCTGCGGCAGGCGCTCGACGCGGCGGGTCAGGCGTACACGCTCAACGAGGGCGACGGGGCCTTCTACGGACCGAAGATCGACTTCGACGTCACCGACGCGATTGGCCGGAAGTGGCAGTGCGCCACCATCCAGCTCGACTACCAGCTGCCGGAGCGCTTCAACCTGCGCTACGTGGGCGCCGACAACGCCGAACACCGCCCCGTGGTGATCCACCGGGCCATTTTCGGCAGCTTCGAACGGTTCCTGGCGCTGCTCATCGAGCACTATGCCGGGGCATGGCCGCTCTGGCTGTCGCCCGTCCAGGCAACCGTCCTTCCAATCGCGGATCGGCACCTCGACTATGCCCGTCAGGTGCACCAGCGGCTGGCCGCGGCGGGCCTTCGCGTGGAGCTGGACGAGCGTACGGAGAAGATTGGCTATAAAATCCGTGAGGCGCAGTTGCAGAAGGTGCCCTACATGCTGGTCGCCGGGGACCGCGAGGCCGAAAGCGGTACCGTGTCCGTACGAGGACGCACGACCGGAGACCTGGGCGCACGCAGCGTGGACGCATTCATGAGCGCAGCTCTCGAGGAGATTGCGCGCAAGGCCATCTCACCGCCAGCGGGCGGCGAGGGGGCGGGAGCCGGCCAGACCGGCGGGTGACACGGGCAGCCTGGGTAGAACGTTCCAGGCTCTAAGGACGGAGGACGTTATCGCTTTCGATCGTTCGCCACGACGTGATGACCGGGTGCGCATCAACGAGCGGATCCGGGTTCGCGAGATTCGTGTCATCGACGATACCGGGCAGCAGCTCGGGATCATGCCGCCGCCGCAGGCGCTGGCCATCGCCCGTCAGAAGGGGCTCGACCTGGTGGAGATTTCTCCCACCGCGGTGCCGCCCGTCTGCCGGATCATGGACTTCGGGAAGTACCAGTATCAGGAGCAGAAGCGAAGCCGCGAGGCCAAGAAGCACCAGAAGGTCATCGAGGTCAAGGAAATCAAGTTCCGTCCGAAGGTTGACGAGCACGACTACCAGTTCAAGAAGAAGCACATCGAGCGCTTCATCACCGAAGGCGACAAGGTGAAGGCGACGATCTTCTTCCGCGGCCGCGAGATGGCGCATCCCGAGATCGGGCAGCGCATCCTCGAGCGGCTGATTGGCGAACTGGACGACCTGGCGATCGCGGAGACGATGCCGCGTCGCGAGGGCAACCAGATGCACGTGATCCTGAGCCAGCGGGCTGGACGCAAGAACGCGCCGAAGGCCAAGTCCCAGGACGGCGGCGCGGGCACACCGGCAGCGGGCGCGGTCCAGGCTGCAGGCACCGAGGAGTGAGAGGTCGGGAATGCCGAAGATAAAGATGAAGACCCACCGGGGAGCAGCCAAGCGGTTCAAGAAGACCGGCACGGGCAAGTTCCTGCGGGCGAGCGCGTTCAAGCGCCACATCCTGACGAGCAAGACCACCAAGTCGAAGCGCCAGATGCGCGGGACCCGGGTGGTGAAGGATCAGGATCAGGCGAAGCTCGAACGCATGATGCCCTACCGGTAGGCGCAGCGAGGCGGGTACGCGGAAGGGTGGGGCGCACGTGCCCTGCCGCCAGGTAAGCACGAGGACATCATGCCGAGAGTGAAACGTGGAACGGTCAGGCGGGCAAAGCGGAAGAAGCTGCTCGCACGCGCGAAGGGCTTCTACCAGACCAAGAGCAAGCTGTACCGCGCTGCCAAGGAGTCGGTGGACACGGCGGCGAAGTACGCCTACGTGGGCCGCAAGAACAAGAAGCGCGAGTACCGGCGGCTCTGGGTCGTCCGCATCAACGCCGCCGCGCGCGCCAACGGCCTGAGCTACTCGCAGTTCATGCGTGGGCTGAAGGCGGCGGGGGTGGCCCTCGACCGCAAGGTGCTGGCCGATCTCGCGGTGACGCAGGCCGCGGCCTTCGCCCAGGTGGTCGCCCAGGCCAAGGCTGCCCTGCCCGCCCAGGCCGCCTGAGGCGCGCGATCCGTCGAGGGAGCCCGCCACCGGGCGGCTCCCCCAGTCCGGCAGCCACAGCCACGGCGCACGACGCGCCGGCTGTGGCTCTTTTTTTGGTGTCCGCATTCCGCCATGGCCGATACCCTGCCCGACGACCTCCTGGAACTGGTCCGCGAGCGTGAAGCGCAGTTCGACCGTGCGCTGCAGGCACTCGGCCCGGGGCCCGCGTCCGACGCCGCCCCCCTGACGACCCTGCGCACGGCGTGGCTCGGGCGCAAGAGCGGCCTCGTCGCCGATCTGATGCAGCGCATGTCGGCCCTGCCGGCAGACCAGCGGCGCGACTTCGGACGGCTGGTCAACGAGTTGAAGGGGCGCGTCGAGGCCGCACTCGCCGAGCGCGAGGCCGCTGCGGCCGCCGGCCGACGGCCGGCCGGCAGCGTCGATGTCACGTTGCCCGGCCGCGTCCAGCCCATGGGCCGCGTGCATCCGCTGATGCGCGTGCGGCAGCAGGTGGAGGACATCTTCCTGCGCATGGGCTACGAGATCCTCGAGGGACCCGAGGTCGAGGACGATTACCACAACTTCGAAGCCCTCAACATGCCGCCGGATCACCCCGCCCGGGACATGCAGGACACGCTGTACCTGGCCGAGCCAATCGTCGGAGGCATCTGGGGTGCACACCGCGCCGCGGTGCCCGAGGCGCAGGTCCGTGCCGCGACCCTGCTGCGGACGCACACCTCCGCCATGCAGATCCGGTACATGAAGACCTACCGCCCGCCGGTCCGCATCATCGTGCCCGGCCGCGTGTACCGTCGCGACAATCTCGACCTCAGTCACACTCCGATGTTCCAGCAGTTCGAGGGCCTCGTGGTGGGCCGCGGCATCACCCTGGCCGATCTCAAGGGCACGTTCGAGACGATGCTCCACGAACTGTTCGGCGACGTGCGGGTGCGCCTGCGCCCGAGCTTCTTTCCGTATACGGAGCCGAGTGCGGAGGTGGACATCAGCTGCCGGGGATGCGGGGGGCAGGGCTGCGGCACCTGCAAGCACACGGGCTGGCTCGAGATCCTCGGCAGCGGCATGGTGCATCCGGCGGTCTTCGAGGCCGTGGGCTACGACCCCGAAGAGGTGACCGGGTTCGCGTTCGGGCTGGGTATGGAGCGCGTGGCGATGCTGAAGTACGGCGTGGACGACATCCGGCTCTTCTACGAAAACGACATCCGCTTCCTGGAGCAGTTCCCGCTGTGAAGGTCCTCGTATCCTGGCTGCGCGACTTCGTGGACGTCACCGACACGCCCGAGGCCATCGCCCGGACGATGTCGGTGCGCGGGTTCGCCGTCGAGAGCCTCGACCCGGTGGGCACGGACGGCGACGCGGTGATCGACTTCGAGGTGACGGCCAACCGTCCGGATTGCATGTCCGTGATGGGCATGGCCCGCGAGGTGGCCACGGCGTACGGGCTCAACGTGCGGCGACCCGCTGTGCGGGGCCGGGACGGCCACGAGCCCGAGAGCGGCCCCGGCAACCTGCGGCTCACGTCGCTCGCGGCGGTCGAGCGCGGCGACATCGACGTGGTCATCGAGCGGGCCGACCTGTGCCCGCGGTACTCCGGTGCGGTCGCCGACGTCACCATCGGCCCCTCTCCCGACTGGATGCAGCAGCGCCTGCTCGCCGCGGGTGTGCGCCCCATCAACAACGTGGTGGACATCACCAACTACGTGCTCATCGAAACCGGCCAGCCAATGCACGCGTTCGACCTGCGCCGGATCGGCGGCGAGCGCATCCGGGTGCGGGCGGCGAAGCCGGGTGAGACCCTCCGCACGCTCGATGGCCAGCATCGCACGCTCACCCCGGACATGCTCGTCATCGCCGACAACGAGCGTGCGGTGGCGGTGGCGGGCATCATGGGCGGGGCCGAGTCGGAAGTCGTGGCGGACACGACGGCCATCGTGCTCGAGAGCGCCTGCTTCGATCCGCTGGCCGTGAGGCGGACCGGTCGGACGCTCGGCCTGAAGACGGAGGCGAGCATGCGCTTCGAGCGCGGCGCGGACCCTCGCATGGCGGTGACCGCGATGGAGCGCGCGTGCGCGTTGCTCGAGATCACGGGCACGGGCCAGGCGCGTGGGTCGGTGGTGGATCGCCATCCGCGTCGGGTCGAGCCGATCGTCCTGGCCCTGCGCCGCGCACGCATCGAGGCTGTGCTGGGCGCTGCCGTCCCCGACAGCGAGGTGCGCCGCATTCTCGACGGGCTGGGCTTTGCCGTCCGCGACGCCGAGCACGGCTGGGACGTGACCGTGCCGCCCCGGAGGGTGGACGTGAAACGCGAGGTCGATCTGATCGAGGAAGTAGCGCGGCACCACGGCTTCGATGCGCTGCCCGTCACGTTTCCCGCGCCGCTCGGGCCCGCGCCCGCGCTCGACCCACGCATCGCCAGGGCCCGGCAGCTGCGCGGGCTGCTCACAGCGGCCGGCTTCTTCGAAGCCGTGACCTTCGGCTTCGTGGCCGAGCGACCGGCCCTGCCGTTCGCGCCAGACGGCGACTTGGTCGGCATCGCCAACCCGCTGTCTGAGAGCTTTGCCGTCCTGCGACCGTCGGCCCTGCCCGGCCTGGTGGACGCGGTGGCGCACAACCGGCACCGCGAGCAGCAGGACGTACGCCTGTTCGAGGTGGGCGCCTGCTTCTCGAAATCGCGCGGCGAACGACGCATGGTGGCGCTGGCATGGACCGGTGCCGTGACGTCCGGGCATTGGAGTGGTGCGGCCCGTGAGGCCGACTTCTTCGACATGAAGGGTGTCGTCGAGCGCCTCGGCGACGCGCTGCGCGTGGAACTGGCCTTCGAGGAGGCCAGCGTTCCGTGGCTGACGGCGGGACGCGCCGCATCCATCCTCGCCGGCGGGACACCGATCGGCGCCTTCGGGCAGCTTTCCCCGGCGCGCTGCGAGCAGCACGGCCTGTCGGCCGCCGATGTCGTGCTGGTGGCCGAACTCGACCTGGATGCCGCCGAGCGCGCGGCCCTGCGAGGCGATCAGCGCGTGGTGGCCCTGCCCCGCTTTCCGTCGATCACGCGCGATCTCTCGGTGCTCGTCGACGACGCACTGCCCGCCCGCGCCGTCCTGGAGACGGTACGGGGCGCTGCCCCTGACACGCTGGTGCGCGTGGGTGTGTTCGACCGCTACCAGGGCAAGGGCGTGCCGGACGGACGCGTGAGCCTTTCGCTGCGCCTGACGTTCCGGTCCGCGGACCGGACGCTCACCGACGCGGAGATTCAGCAGGCGACCGAGACCGTGGTGGCCGCCCTGGTCCGCGACCACGGCGCCGTCCAGCGCTGATCGCGCACCGGGCGACGGCCGCCCTGTCGCACGGGGGCCGTGGCGCGCTCCAGCACGTGCCGGCAGCGGGGGCGTGGAGCGGCCATTCGGTATTGAATCGCCCTGCCCTTCGTGTCACCATGCTCGCGAATTAATCCCCTCAGGTTCTACACGAGGTTCCAGCGGACATGGTGAAGCAGGCGGTGGCTCGAGCGACCGATCTCGAACCGATCGATCGTCTCGAAGACAAGATCAAGCGGCTGATTGACCTGGTGAACCGGCTGAAAGCCGATCAGGTCGCGGCCGAGGAAGAACACAACCGGTTGACCCAGCAGGTGGACGATCTCCGTCGCCGGCTCGTGGACGCCGAAGGCAGCAGCACCGAGCTCGAAGCCCTGCGCGATGAACGGGATGTCATCAGGACCCGCGTCGCGGAGATGCTGCAGCAGCTCGATACCATCTGAGCAGGGTCATGGCTGAAGCGCGACTGGTCACGGTGGAGATTGCGGGACAGCGGTATCCCATCCGGAGCGGCCTGGATCCCGGGTACGTCGCGGAACTGGCGGCCTACGTGGACCAGAAGATCCGCTCGGCCGCCTCCGCCGCCCCTGCCAGCGACATCCAGGGGCTGGCCGTGCTGGTCGCGCTCAACATCGCGGACGAGCTGTTCCGCACGCGGGAGCAGCAGAGTTCCAGCAGCGGCCGCCTGAGCGAGCGGGCGATGCGCATCGAGGAACTCCTCGACGACGTGCTGCTGCAGGACACGATGCGCCAGGCCGTGAACGCGTATTGACCGGGTTTTTCCGCCCAGCTAAGATCGGCAAGCTCCTGCTTTGCTCGTGATGGTTTTCGGAGGCTCGTCTGAGCCAACGTTACAACCAAGCGAGTCGCGAGGTCGCGTGTTGTGCATGCCTCTGCAACGAGGAAGCCTGAATCGCGGCTCAAAACAGCGACTCCACCTGCTTTCCGCAGGTTCACTCGACCTCCCCACACGGCAAAGCGGGGCGTCTCTCATCCCCGGAGCAGCGGCCCGTGACGGGCGGCAGCGCTCCACCCGACGTCGTTCCCGGCGCGGGTAATCCGCCGTTCATCGTGAGCACTGCCAGAGAGCTGGGCGAGCACGCCCTCATCGCCCGCATCCTCCAGCGTCTGCGCCCGCGGCCCTTTGTCGTGGTGGGAGCGGGCGACGACGCAGCCGTCGTGGCCCCGGAGCCCCGCACCCTCGACGCGCTGACGATGGACGCCCTCGTCGAAGGCGTCCACTTCGATCGGCGATTCGTGGATGCCGCGTCGGTAGGGCACCGCCTGCTCGCCGTGAGCCTGAGCGACCTTGCGGCGATGGGTGCGCGGCCGCGGGTCGCCCTGCTGTCGCTGGCGCTGCCCGACTCCCTCGAGGCGTCGTGGCTGGACGGGATGCTCGACGGCCTGCTGGCGCTCGCCGACGCGCATGGCATCGCGCTGGTCGGAGGCAACATCACCCGGTCTCCGGGTCCGCTCCTGCTCGACCTGGCCGCGACCGGGTCGGTGCGCCCGCGCCGGGTGCTCGTGCGCTCGGGTGCCAGGCCTGGCGACGGTGTCTACGTGACCGGAGCGCTCGGCGGGGCCCGCGTGGGCCTGCATGCGCTCCAGCATCGCCACGGCGTGGCGTCACCGGCGCCCGGCGATGCCGCCCTCGCGCAGGCGGCGTACCCCGTGTGCGAGCAGCGGTACCTGCGCCCGACGCCCCGCGTGCGGGCCGGGCAGTTGCTCGGCCGGTCGCGTGCAGCGACCGCCTGCATGGACCTCAGCGACGGCTTGGCCGATGCGGCACGCGCGATCGCCGCTGCCTCGGGCGTCGGCGTCACCCTCGATGCGGCGGCGGTTCCCGTGGAGCCCGAGGCTCTGCCCTGGCTCACCGGCTGTGGGCTCGACCCGGTGGAGGCCGCGCTCGCCGGCGGTGACGACTACGAGCTGCTGTTCACGAGCGGCGCCCGCCAGCGCGGGCGCCTGCGATCGGCGCTCCGGACGTTCGGCGACCTGCCCGTGACACGAATCGGCACCATCACCACCGACCCGTCCGTGTGCCTGCGCCGGGGCGATTCGCTGGTGCCCCTGGTCGGCGGGTTCGAGCACTTCCGATGACGACGCCTGCCTCCCACCCGCTCCGGCGCGTGGCGATGGTCGGCGCCCTGCTGGTCCTGGCCGTGGCCCTGGCGGCCCTGGTCGCGCGCGGCGGCACGCCCCTCGCCTGGCTTTCGGGCGGCCCTGCCCCACTCACCTTCTCGGCCACCGCGTACTGCAAGGGCTCGGTGACGGCCGCGGGCACCGCGCCCCGGAGCGGCGTGGCCGCGTCGGACCCTGACGTCCTGCCCCTGGGGAGCGTGGTGCGTGTGGCATCCGACCTCGCGGCCTACGACGGCATCTACACCGTGCTCGACACGGGCCCGGCGATCGAAGGCCGCGAACTGGACCTGTACATCTGGAGCTGTACCGAGGCGCTGGCGTTCGGGCGCCGGGACGTGGACGTCACCGTCCTGCGCCTCGGCTGGGAGCCGGCCGCCAGCGATGCCGAAGAGGCGCATCGTCAGCTCCTCGCGCAGCCAACGGTTCCCTGACGCGATTGGCCAGGCCCGCGGTGTTTTGGCTACGATCCCCCTCATGACACAGAGCCCCCTTGCCGTCGCCCTCCTCCTGCCGTGGCTCCTCGTGGCGGGCGCGACCCCATCGGCGGCCCAGGGCCGTCCCGGGACGGCCCCAGAGACCGAGGACGTGGTCGTGCGGGACGCATGGGTCCGCGAATCCCGCGCCGGCGGGACGACCGCCGCCTACCTCGTCATCGAGAACCGCTCGGCGCGGCCGCTGTCGCTCGTGGCCCTCGAGACGCCCGTCACCGGCACCACCGAGCTGCACACCATGCGCCTGCGCACGGGACAAGGGGGCGGGGAAATGATGTCGATGGTCAAGGTGGAGGAGGTGCCCGTCCCCGCTGGAGAGGCGGTGACGCTGGCACCGGGTGGCTACCACGCCATGCTCTTCGGCCTGACCCGTCCCCTGGGTCCGGGTGAGACGGTGGACCTCACGCTCCGTTTCTCGAACGGTGTCTCACGGCCCATCACCGCGCGGGTGCTGTCGCGTGCGGCCACGGGCCTCCCGGGCATGGAGCGGAAGCCGTGACGCGGCTCACGCGCACGGCGCCACCACGCTCGCAATCCGCACGCAGGACACGAGCGCGTACGGCATCGACGGTCGCGGTATCGGGCCTGACACGACGGGCGCTGGAGCGGTCCGGCCTGTGGCTGGGCGTGCTGGGGGCCGTGCTCGCCGCGCTTGCCGTGGGCGGCTGCCAGCCGGCGGCACAGTCGCCCTCGGGCGGCGACGCGCGCGTCGAGCTGCAGCGCTTCGAGTTCGGGGGCAACTTCCAGCTCACCGGGCACGAGGGCCGGCCGGTGTCGCTCTCCGATTTCCAGGGCAAGGCCGCGCTGCTCTTCTTCGGCTACACGCAGTGCCCCGACGTCTGTCCGGTCACGATGGGCAAGGTGGCCAGCGCGGTGGAACGGCTGGGCGACCAGGCGGGTGACGTGCAGACGATCTTCATCACCGTGGACGTCGATCGCGACACGCCCGACATCCTCGCGGACTACGTCTCCAGCTTCAGCCTGCCCCTGGTGGGCCTGACCGGCTCGCGCGAGGAGGTGGACGCCGTCGTGTCCGCCTACAAGGCCAGCTACGCGATCACGCCGACCGAGTCGGCTGCCGGCCACGAGGTCAGCCACACCGCGTACACGTATCTCATCGATCGCGAGGGGGCCATCCGGTACATCTACCGCTATGCCGACTCGCCCGACATGCTCGCCGACGGCCTTCGGCAGGTACTCGCCGAGGAGTCATGACGGGTCCAGTCGTGGGCGGCGCGTTCCGCGCCAGCAGGAGTGCCGGCGCTCTCGCGCTGTCCGTGGGGCTGGCCGTTGCGACGGCAGCGTGCGGCTCGCGCCTCCCCGCCGACAGCGATGAACTCCTCCGCCAGGGCGAGCTCCTCTACCAGGCCCAGGGGTGCATCGTGTGCCACGGCCGCGCCGGACACGGAGACGGCCCCAACTCCCGCTCCCTCAACCCCACGCCTCGCGACTTCCGCGATCTCGACGCGTATCTCCAGGGCACCGACGCCGACGACATCGCGGACACGCTCAGCACCGGCGTCCGCGTCCGCAACGCCCAGATGCCCGCGTTCGCCCATCTCACCGAGCGGGAGCGCCTGGCCCTCGGCGTGTTCATCGTGTCCCTGCAGGCCGGCGACGACTGACCGCTTAGGTGCCTGCGACGGGCGCGCTGGCCTCGGCGCCGCCCGGGGACTCGGCCGCCGACGCCTCCCCCGCCACGCCCCGCCCCCCGGCCGCGTCGACGCGGCTGAACTGCAGCTGATACAGCCGGTGATAGATGCCCCGCTGGCCCAGCAGCTCCTGGTGCGTCCCCGACTCCCGGAGCACGCCGCGGTGCAGCACGAGAATGCGGTCCATGTCCTGGATCGTCGAGAGGCGATGCGCGATCGCGAGCGTCGTCCGTCCCCGCATCACGGTCCGCAAGGCGTCCCGGATCAGCAGTTCGGTATCGGTGTCGATGCTCGAGGTCGCCTCGTCGAGCACCAGGACCGGCCGGTCGAAGGCCAGCGCCCGCGCCAGCGAGAGCAGCTGCTTCTGTCCCACCGACAGGGTCGCGCCCCGTTCCGCCACGGGAGCCGCCATGCCTTCCGGCAGGCGGTCGATGAAAGCGGCCGCGTGCACCGCCTCAGCGGCCCGGCGGACCGCCGCATCGTCGATCCCGGTCTCGCCCAGCCGGATGTTTCCGGCGATGGTGCCCGAGAACAGGTGCACGTCCTGGAGGACGAGCGCAAACTGCCGGCGAAGCTCCGGCAGCGCCATCTCCCGGATGTCCACGCCGCCGACCGTGATCCGCCCGGCCTGCACGTCGTAGAACCGCAGCAGCAGGTTCACGATCGTCGTCTTGCCCGATCCGGTGGCTCCCACGAGACCGATGCGCTGCCCGGGCTCGATACGGAACGAGATGTCGCGCAGGACCGGCTCGTGCTCCAGGTAGCCGAACGTCACGCCTTCGAAGGCAATGGCCGCCGCGCCCGCCGAGCGCGGCGCCGGCACAGCCGGCGGAGGAGCCTCCGCGGACGGTGCCGCTGAGTTCGGTGCCGCTGGTGACGGTGCCGTCGGGGACAGTGCCGTCGGAGACAGTATGTGGACCGGCGTGTCGAGCAGCCCGAAGATCCGTTCCGAAGAGGCCATCGCGCCCTGCAGGGTGTTGAACTTCTCCGACATGTCCGCAATCGGGCGGAAGAACCGCTGCGAGTACTGCAGGAAGGCGACGAGCGACCCCAGCGTCAGCGCATCGTCCAGCACCCAGCCGCTGCCGAACCAGATGATGAGCGACGCCGACAGCGCGCTCACCAGCTCGATGGCCGGAAAGAAGACGGCGTAGTAGAAGAGTGACTGCACGTTGGCGTCACGGTGCTGGCGATTGATGTCGTCGAACGTCTGGTAGTCGCGTCCCTCCCGGCCGAACAGGTGCACCGTCGCCATGCCGGTGATCCGCTCCTGCAGGAACGCGTTGATCCGGGCGATCCGCGCGCGCACGGTGCGATACGACTCGCGGACATGGATGCGGAACCACTGCGCCACCACGACGATGAGCGGAACGGTCGCCACCACCAGGGCCGCCAGCCGCCAGTCCATCCACAACAGGACGCCGAGGATGCCCACCAGGGTGAACAGGTCGCCGAACACGGCGACCGACCCCGACGTGAACAGCTCGTTGATGACGTCCACGTCGGTGGTCAGACGCGTCATCAGCCGGCCCACCGGGTTCCGGTCGTGGAAGCGAAGGTCGAGCCGCTGCAGGTGATCGTGGATCTCCATGCGGAGGTCGAACATCACCAGCTGCCCCGTGGACTGCATCTGCCACGTCTGCGCGAACTCCAGGCCGAACGAGGTCACGATCGTCGCCAGGTAGATCGCGGCCACCCCTGCCAGCCCCGACAGGTCGCCGGTGGGGATGTAGTCGTCGATGACGATGCGCGTCAGCAGGGGCGGCACCAGCTGCAGCACCGAGTGGCCCACGATGGCCGCCACCGCCAGCGCCACACGACCGCGGTAGGGCCGGAGGTAGCGGACCAGCCGCCGCATCAGGCGGGCGTCGTAGGCCCGGCCGAGCGCCTCCTCCTCGTGTGCCGTCACGACGCCGCCAGCTCCTCTTCGAGGAGCTGGGTGCGATGCAATCCGGCGTAGAGGCCGTCGTGGGCCAGCAGCGAGGCGTGCGTGCCACGTTCCACGACGCGCCCCTCCTGCAGGACGAGGATCTGGTCGGCGTGCCGCACGGTGGACACACGGTGCGAGACGAGAATCGAGGTGCGTGTCCGCATCACGTCCGAGAGCCGCCGCAGGATCTCGTCCTCGGTGGAGGTGTCCACCGCCGACAGCGCGTCGTCGAGCACCAGGATGGGCGGATCCACCGCCACCGCCCGTGCGATGGCCGTGCGCTGCTTCTGGCCGCCCGACAGGGTGATGCCGCGCTCGCCGACCACCGTGTCGTAGCCGCGCGGAAACGCGGCGACGTCCACGTCGAGGCGCGCCACCGCCGCGGCACGCATGACGCGCTCGCCGGTGGTGGCCGCCTCGGGCACGCCGAAGGCCACGTTCTCACCGATGGTGGCGCCGAAGAGGAACGGCTCCTGCGGCACGAACCCGATCGCCCGGCGGAGCACGGCGAGCGGCAGGTGCCGCACATCGAGACCGTCGATGAACACGGTGCCCTCGGGCGGATCGATCAGCCGCGGCAGCATGCGCAACAGGGTGGACTTGCCCGAGCCCGTCGCCCCGACGATGGCGGTCGTGGACCCCGCCGGCAGCACCGCCGAGACATCGTCGAGCACGGTGCGCCCGTCGTACGCGAACGTCAGGTGCCGGAACTCGATCGCTCCACGCGGGGTCCAGGAACCGTCGGCATGCGGCCCGGCGGGTTCCTCCACGAGGCGGTCCGAGACGCCGGGCTCGGCACGCATGACGTCCAGCATGCGCTGCCAGGACGCCATCCCCCGCTGCAGCAGGTTCGTCACCCAGCCGAACGCGATCATCGGCCAGGCCAGCATGACCAGGTACGCGTTGAACGCGACGAGCTCGCCCACCGTCATCCGCCCCGTCACCACGTCGCGGGCACCCAGCCACAGCACGAGCAGGGCGCCCACGCCCATCAGCAGGCCCATGCTCGGAAAGAACAGGCCCTGCAGGGCGATGAGCGCGCGGTTGCGGGTCAGGTACTCCTGGTTGGCCTGGCGAAACCGCTCCGTCTCGAAGGCCTCCTGGCCGTAGGCCCGCACCACCCGCACGCCCGACATCTCCTCCTGTGCCAGCGCGCTGATCTCGGCCAGCTGCGCCTGGATGCGGTCGAATCGCCGGTGGATGGCCGCGCCGAACCCGCGCACCGCCACCGACACGAGCGGCAGCGGGATGAGGGCGATGAGCGTCAGCCGCGGATTGATGGACAGCATGAGCCCGATGGCCACCACGAACGTGAGGGCGGTCGAGGCCGTGTACATCACCGCCGGCCCCACCAGCATGCGCACGGCGGACAGGTCGTTGGTGGCCCGCGACATGAGGTCGCCCGTCCGGTGGCGCGTGAAGTAGTCGAGGTCCAGGTGCTGCAGGCGCGCGAAGAAGTCGTTGCGCAGGTCGAACTCGATGTCGCGGGAGGCCGTCATCAGCACCCAGCGCATGAGGAAGCGGAACACGCCGGCCGCCAGGGCCAGCCCGAACAGCAGGAGCGCGTAGCGGAAGGCCCGGCCCGCCGTCAGCTCCGTGGCCAGCTCGTCGATGGCATGGCGCAGCACCCAGGGACCGGCGAGGGTAAGCGCGGTGGCGCCGACGACGAAGACGAAGCCGAGCAGGTAGGGCCGCCGGTAGCGCAGCACGTAGCCCAGGAGCTGGCGCGCAGGCGACATCCCCGCAGTATATCGGGTGCCCCCGGACGGCGCGCCGGGCGGCGGCTGGTTTACACTACTGCGCATCCCCGCCTGTTCCGATACACCCTCCATGCGCATACCACTGACTTCAGCCCTCTTCGGACTCCTCTGGCTGGCCTGGGCCGCACCGGCCGCCGCGCAGTTCAATATTCCGAGCCCGGTCGTCCCGGCCGAGGACTACCGCGTCGAGGTCGGGCTCCGGCTCTGGACCCCAACCCCGGAGATCACCATCGCCGCCGACGGGAGCGTGGTGGCCGGCACCGACATCAACCTGATCAGCGAGTTCGGCATCGAGAAGGTCCGCTTCCGCGAGCTGCGCGCGGAGGTGAAGCCCAGCCAGCGGCACAAGATCCGGGTGGCCCGGGTCCCGATCCGGTACGACGCCGACGCCGTCATCGAGCGTACGCTCTCGTTCAGCGGCCAGACGTTCACGGTCGGCGAGCCCACCCATGCCGAACTGGACTGGGACTTCTGGCGGTTCGGCTACGAGCTGGACGTCGCCTCCGGCTCGAGCGGCTTCATCGGCGCGCTCGTGGACCTGCAGTACCACCGCATCGAGGCGCTCATCTCCAGCCCGCGCGGTTCGGCCACGGCCCAGGCCCGGGCGCCGGTCCCCACGGTGGGCTTCATCGCCCGGGGCTACCTGGCCGACTCCTTCTCGCTCACCGCCGAGTTCAGCGGCTTCAAGGTGCCCGACTGGATCTACGACGACGCGGATGCCTCCGTGAAGGACTTCGACGTCTACGCGACCCTCCACCTGGGCAAGAACCTGGGCGTGCAGGGGGGCTACCGCAACATGTCGGCCGACTACGTGGTGGACGAAGACCGGGGCAACCTGAAGATGAAGGGCTACTACGTGGGCGGCCTGCTGCGCTTCTAGGGCACCTCACGCCGGGGGCCAGACCGAGCGTGGTGGGGCGGGCGTCCCGAGGGCGTCCCTGCCCTCAGGCGAGGGGCTTCCGGGCCACCACCAGCACGGAGCTGCCGACGGGCATGGGCAGGTGCCGCGCGAGGGCAGCCTCCCAGCCCAGCGCGGTCACCAGCGCCTCGTTGACCGCCGCAGGCGGCACATCCATCTCACCGTCCTGTGCGACGCGGCGAAACGGCCGCGTCATCCGCTGCATCAGGCGGTTGGCCAGCAGCAGCGGAAAGAGCGTGGCGAAGAGGAACCGCGCCCGGATCACGTGGAGCCCTGCCCCCTCGACCAGCCGTCCCAGGGATCGCGGCGTATAGCGGCGGACCTCGTGCCAGATCTCCGCGTGATCGCCGCGCAGGATCTCGAGCGCCGACGCCGACAGCACGAGCGTGCCCCCCGGCCGCAGCACCCGCCCCATCTCGCGCACGGCGCGCGCCGCGTCGGGCACCGACTGCAGCACGTCGAACGACACCACCATGTCGAACGCCGCGTCCGTGAAGGGGATGTCCAGCACGCTCGCGCGCGCCAGGCAGGCGCCGGGGGCCGCCGCATGCCGCAGCCCCACGGCCGACAGGTCGAACGCATAGACCTGTCCGTACGGCCGCAACAGCGGCAGGTTGACCCCTGTGCCGCAGCCGCAGTCGAGCAGGCGCAGGTCGCGACGACCCGCGGCCTGCTCGGCGAGCACCGGGGCCAGGAACCGCCTGAAGCCGCGAAACCAGAAGTGCGTACGCTCGGCGCGCGCGGTCTGTTCGAGGGGATCCACCGTCAGGGGCGCGGCGCCGGCAGTCGGGCGGCAGACGACGGCGGCGCGCCGGGCAGGGGGCCTGCGGCCGGTCGAGGCGCGGGACGCGAGGCACTGGTGCTGGTGCTGGTCGGGCGCGACGGTCCGGCCGGTGCGGAGGCCCGCTGGACGCCGGCAGCCGGACGGGCGGCCGCCTGTCGCACCGGCGCCATCGTCAGGGGATCGAGCACCTGGCCCCCGTACAGGCGCCGGTAGTCCTCCGCCGTGCCGAGGATGCGCTTCACGTAGTTCTGCGTCTCGGGAAACGGGATGTCGTCGATGAACTGGTCGTCGGGCATGTCCGGCCGCTCGGCCAGCCAGCGCACCACCCGGTTCTCACCAGCGTTGTAGCTGGCCAGGGCCAGGTGCGCCTTGCCGAACCGCTCCATCAGCTCCGCGAAATACTGCATGCCGATGCGGACGTTGGGCTCGGCCTCAAAGAGCTGGGCGACGCGGAACGGCTGCACGCCGGCGCGCGCGGCAAAGCGGCGGCCGGTGGCGGGCATCAGCTGCATGAGCCCGACCGCCTGGGCCGACGACGTGATCTCCGGCGTGAAGGTGGACTCCTGCGCGATGAGGGCCGCCATCAGGAACGGGTCGAGGTCGTGTTGTCCCGCGTACTTCTCGATGAGCGTCCAGTGCGTGAGCGGGAAGATCACGCGCAGCACGTCGGGGGGCAACTGTTCGCCGCCCGCGGCCATGAACTGCGGGTACGCGCGGCGCATCTGGGTGATGGCGCCGCGGAGGCGCTCGAAGCGCGCGGTCGCCGTGAGCGTGAGCCCCTGCTGGTGCCGCACCCACGCGATGGTGGCCTGGAGCGCCGGCCCGTCGGCACCCGACCGGCGCGCGTAGTCGAGTTCGTGCAGCGCATCATCGTAGAGCGCGAGGCCGATGAGGCGCCGGATCACCACGTCGCCCGGCACGATGGGCGCCGCGCTGGCCGTCACGGGTGCGGCAGCCACCTGCCGCACGTCCGCCCGCACCCCGCGACGACGCAGGTGCGACTCGGCCAGGCGTCCGTAGTAGGAGTGCTGGTAGTCGGCGACGACGAGCCGGTAGCGGGCTTCCGCGGCCGCGCCCGCGTTCAGCCGCTCGTGTGCGCGCCCCGCCCAGTACAGCCACGAGGGACGGTAGTCCGACCGCGGGAAGCGCGCGGCGCCCCGCTCGAAGATCGTGGCGGCCTCGGCGAACCGCCCGCCTCCATACGCCGTCCAGCCGACCTTCCAGGCGGCCCGCTCGGCGTAGCGATGCGCGGGAAACCGCGCGAGCAGGTCGCGGAAGGCCACGTCGGCCGCGGCGTCGCGGTCTGCGACGATCTCGTGCGTCGCCAGCAGATTCAGCGCCTCGGCCGACCAGTCGCTCTCGGGGTGCGCGGCCACCAGCGCGCGGACGAGGCGCGTGAACGCGTCGCCCTGCCCCAGGCCCCGGACGGCGGACAGGTGGTAGAAGCGCGCTTCCGGCCCCAGGCGGGCGTGGTCGAGCAGCGGCGCGAGGCGGTCGCGGGCCTCACGGTACCTGCGCAGATTGAGCTCGCACCGGGCCAGATGCAGGGCGACCAGATACGCGTCGTCCCCTCCGACCCGCGGCGCGAGGGTCGCAAACGCCTCCCGGGCCTCGGCCCAGCGCCGGCCGGCGAGGAGACGCTCAGCCCTGACGCGCAGACGCGCGACGCCTTCTGGTCCGGACGACGTCAGGGCGTCGAGACGCGCCAGCGCGTCGCCGGCCATCTCCGCCTCATCGGTGAGCGGACGCTCGTCGTACAGGTGCCGGTAGGCGGCAGTCGCGCGGGCCCGATCGCCCGCATCCTCGGCCGCGCCGGCCAGCTCGAGCCAGATAGCATCGGCGTCGGCGGGGGCGGGCTCACGCCTCAGCAGGCTGGTCAGCAACACGACGGCCTCGGCCGGTTCTCCCAGCTGGCGGGCGGTGACCGCCAGCCGGAATGGAAGGGCCTCCGCGAGGTAGCCGTCCGGCCGGGCCGTGAGCGCGGCGGTGAACGCGGCGCGGGCATCGCGCGGACGCTCCAGGCCCGCCATCGCCACGCCCCTGTAGAAATGCGCGTAGGCGAGGAGCGGTGAGCGTGTCAGGGCGGCCGGGTCCAGGAGCGGGAGCCCGGCGGCGTAGTCGCCGGCGGCGATGCGTGTCACACCCTGGGCGAGCCGCTCGAGCGCAGCATCGTCGCCCGCAGCAACCCCGGCACCCGCTGGCCGCGACGGCACGGTCGGATCGGGCACGAGCCAGTAGAGCGAGGGATGCCCGGGCAGCGGAGGATGGGGTGTGGGGACCAGCGCCTGCTGCGCGTGTCCACCGTCCCACGCCAGGAACAGGAGCACGCCGAGCGTGGCGATGCCCAGGGCCCGATGGCGACGCGTGCGAGAAATGAGGCCAGCAGTCATGTCCGGGTACTGAGTATCGGACGCTGAGCGCGCGCGCCGTGGTGCGTCGGCGGTCATTATACGTCCCGAGTGGCCCGGCTCCGCGGACCCGATCAGGCGACGAGCCCGACGGCGGTCGCCACGCGTCGGTGCGAGGCCAGACGGTCCTCGGGATCCGGCAGCAGCGTGGACAGCATCAGCTCGTCGGCGCCCGAGGTGGCCAGCAGCCGCTCGAGCCCCTCGCGTACCCGCTCAGGCCCGCCAATCACGGCGCCCCGGAGGAAGTCGTCGGCAATGGCCTCTTCCTGCGGGGTGTAGCGGTACGCCAGGGCCTCTTCGATTGTCGCGAACGCCGCACGCCGACCGGTGCGAATCCGCACCACGCCGAGCTTGATGGGTGCCGCCAGCCGCTCCGCGTGCTCATCGGTCTCGCCGCACACGACGGTGACGGCCAGCATCGCCACAGGTCCGGGAAGCTGTGCCGAGGGAACGAAGTGCGCGCGGTACCACGAGAGGGCCGCCTGCGCGTGACGCATGGCGAAGTGCCCCGCGAAGGCGTACCGCAGGCCGAGGTCGGCCGCCAGTTGCGCGCCGGTGAGCGTGGATCCGAGCATCCAGACGTCGGGCAGGTGCACGTCGGCGGGCATCGGGGTGATACCCCGGAACGGGTGGCCTTCGGCAAAGCCGGCCTGGTCGAAGGCCAGCATCTCGGCGAGGCGCGCGTTGGGGTCGTCCTGTCCGTCGCGCTGGAGGGCCGACGCCGTCAACGGATCGGTGCCTGGCGCACGGCCGACGCCCAGGTCGATGCGTCCAGGATGGAGGGCCGCCAGCGCGCGGAAGATCTCGACCAGCCGCAGGGGGTTGTGATTGGGCAGCATGATGCCGCCCGTGCCCACACGCAGGCGCGATGTCACGGCGGCGATGTGCGCCACGAGCACTTCGGGCGCCGACGCCGCGATGTTGGCCATCCCGTGATGCTCGGCCACCCAGAAGCGGGTGTAGCCCAGCGTGTCGCATGCCCGGGCCACGTCCACCGTATCCCGCAGGGCCTGGCTCGGGGCACGGCCGGCGGCCACCGGCGACAGGTCGAGCAGCGAGAGCTTCATGCGCAGGGGGCTCCGGAATGCAGCGGTGCGGCAGTGTCCACGACAGCTTCAGTGTACGGCGGGCGTCATCATCCGGTGTTGCGCAAGCCGGCGGCAATGCCGTTGATGGAGATATGGATGCCGCGTTGCAGGCGGTCGTCGGCCGCGCTCCCGCGCCGTCTCGTCCGGCTGCGGGCGCGGCGCAGCAGTTCCACCTGGAGATGGTTCATCGGGTCCAGATAGGGAAAGCGGTGCGCGATCGAGCGGGCCAGCGCCGGGTTTGCATGCAGGCGGTCCGGTGCGCCGGTGATCGTGGCCAGCGCGTCGTTGGTGCGCGTCCATTCGTCCCTGATCGCCGCGAAGGTGCGCCGGGCCAGCCGCCGGTCCTCCACCAGCTCGGCGTAGCGCGAGGCGATGCCGAGGTCGGTCTTCGCGAGCACCATGTCGAGATTCGAGAGCAGCGTGCGGAAGAACGGCCACTCCCGGTGCATCCGCCGAAGGAGCGCCAGCCGCTCCTGCCTCGGCCCACCGGCCAGGTACGTCTCGATGGCGGCGCCGAACCCGAACCAGCCCGGCAGCGCCACGCGGCACTGGCCCCAGCTGAAGCTCCAGGGGATGGCGCGCAGGTCCTCGATGCGCCGGCTGGCCCGTCGTGACGAGGGGCGGGATCCCATCTTCAGCGCGGCAATCTCGCGGATGGGCGTCGCCGAGAAGTAGTACTCGGCGAAGCGGTCGCTGTCGTACACGAGGCGGCGATAGGCGGCCAGGCTGGCGTCGCTGATCGCGGCGGCCGCCTCGTGGAACGCCCGCGGTGCCGACCGGGTGGGCCGCAACAGGGTCGCCTCCATGGTGGCCGCCACCAGCGTTTCGAGGTTGCGTCGGCCGATCTCGGCGTTCGCGTACTTGGCGCTGATAACCTCGCCCTGTTCCGTGAGGCGGATCTGCCCGTGCACCGTGCCCGGGGGCTGCGCCAGGATGGCGTCGTAGCTCGGCCCGCCGCCCCGTCCGACCGTGCCACCCCGCCCGTGGAAGAGCCGCAGGACCAGACCGTGGGATTGCCTCAGGGGCTCGAACAGGGCCGCCAGCGCCACCTCGGCCCGGTACAGTTCCCAGTTGCTGGTGAAGACGCCGCCGTCCTTGTTGCTGTCGCTGTACCCGAGCATCACCTCCTGCTCCCCGCCGCTGCGCAGCACCATGTCGAGCACGCCCGGCACGGCGTAGAACTCGCGCATCACGGCGGCGCCCCGGCGCAGGTCGGCGATGGTCTCGAAGAGCGGCACGGTGATGAGGTCGGCCACCGCGTCCGCACCGAGCGATCCGCGCAGGAGGCCTGCCTCCTTCTGCAGCAGCAGGACCTCGAGCAGGTCGCTGACCTGCTCGGTGTGGCTCACGATGGTGTGCCGGATCGCCTGCGACCCGTACCGGCGACGGACGTCGGCGGCGGCTTCGAGGATCTCCAGCTCGTCGCGCAACCGCGCCGAGTACGTCGCGCCCCGCACGCGCAGCGGCCGGGCCTCGTCGAGCAGCGCCGTCAGTCGCGCGCGACGCCCGGGCTCGTCCAGGCTCGCGTAGTCGGGTTCGACGCGTGCCACGCGCAGCAGTTCGGCCACGACCGCTTCGTGGACGCCGGCATGCTGCCGCAGGTCGAGCGTCGCGAGGTGAAAGCCGAACACCTGGACCGCGCGCTCGAGGGGGGCCAGGCGCGGCTCGATGACGGCCTCCGCGTGATGGGACGCCAGGGACCGCCGCATCGTCGCCAGGTCGGCAGCAAACGCCCGGGCGTCCGCGTAGGGGCGTCCCGACATCACACCCTCGCCCGTCGCCGGCTCGCCCGTCAGCACCTGCAGGGTGGCCGTGAGCCGGGCACGGATGCCCACCAGGGCGCGCCGGTACGGCTCGTCGCGGTGATGGGCGTCGGGGTCGGGCGCCGCCTGGGCCAGCGCGCGCATCTCGGGCGTGACCGGCGCCAGCAGTTGGGACATCGACAGCTCGCCGGCGAGGGCTTCCACCTCGGTCAGGTAGTGCCGGAGGGCCACCTCGCTCTGCGAGGCCAGGGCGCGCCGCAACGTGGCCGCGTTCACGTGCGGGTTGCCGTCGCGGTCTCCGCCGGTCCACTGCCCCATGCGCAGGAACGCCGGAATGTCGTGGCCCGGCAACGCACGCTCCACCTGCCGGTACAGGCGCGGGATCTCGCGCAGGAACGTGCGCGGATAGCACGACAGCGCATTGCGGATCTCGTCGTCCACCGTCAGGCGGGCGGTGCGCAGCATGCGGGTCTGCCAGAGCTGCGTGATGCGCGCGCGCAGCAGCGCCTCGTTCTCCTCGCGCTCCGCATCGGTCTCGAGGGCTTCGCGCGTGAAGACGAGGTCGGCGATGGCGCGCTCCGAGTCGAGGATGCTGGCACGCTGCACCTCGCTCGGATGCGCGGTCAGCACCGGCGAGATGCAGGCGCCGGCCAGCATGCCGGCGATGTCGGCGTCGCGATGCCCGGCACGCCGGAGGCGGGCGAAGGCCAGCGCGAGAGAGCCTGGCTGCAGGTGGCCGGCACGGTCGTGCACCCGGCGGCGGCGAAGATGATGGCGATCCTCCGCGATGTTGGCGAGGTGGGAGAAGTAGCTGAACGCGCGGATGACGCTCACGGCCTGGTCCACCGACAAGCCCTGCAGGAGGCGCCGCAGCGTCCGTCCCGCCGTGGCCTCGGCCTTCAGGCGGTACGCGACGGCCAGCTGGCGCACACGCTCGACGAGGGCGAAGGCGGCCTCGCCCTCCTGCTCCCGGATCACGTCGCCGAGGATGCGGCCGAGCAGCCGGATGTCCTGTACCAGGGGGCGGTTCTTCGCTGCCGCCTCGCGCGCAGCCCTGCGCCGCCGGGCAGCCCGCGCGGTCACGTCCCGTCGGCGGGCCGGGGCGGGCGACCGTGCGGTGGACGTGGCTCGCGGACGGGGCATGGCAGGCTCCTTCGCCGGCGCGACGCGTTGCGCTAGAACCGGTAGGTGGCGGCAAGGCCCGTGTCGGCGGGCATCCGGTCCGCCGGCACCACCACCACCTCGCCCTTGGCGGCGAGCACCAGCTCGCCGAGATCATCGAGGAGGTCGTCCACATCCGGGTCCGCGAGGTCGGCCGCCTGCACCCGCGCCGTGGCCCGATCGAGGCGGCCGGGAATCACGCGCTCGGCCTCCACCAGCAGTGTGGCCACCCGTCCCGCGAGGGCCGCCGCGGCCGCCTCTGCCAGATCCGCCGTCCCGCGCCCGTTGGCCGCCGCACGCCGGAACGCATCCGCCAGGTGCGCCAGGCGCGTCAGGTACTGAGGTTCGACCGCACGCCAGGCCCGCTCGCGCAGGTCGTCGAGGTTGAGGCTGCCGGGATCCCCCCGCAGCGCCTCGGCCACGAGGAAGGGATTGGTGCTGACCCGGCGGAAGGGCTCGTGGTGCTCGGGCAGGGCCGCCAGGATGAGCGGCAACCCCGAGGGACGCGAGTAGTGCTCGAGCATCGCGCGGTCCACGGCGCGGAAGTACTTCTCCGTGTCGCGGTCCACCTCGTCCTTCTTCGTGCCGTGCCCATGGTGCATGGCCTGCCCGGCGCCGCTCCCGCCGTACGAGGCCACGGTGAGGTGCGGCTCGGTGAGCTCGGGCCCCAGCGCCTCGGTGATCGTGCGGGCACCGGGCACGACGTCCAACTCCTCCAGCGCGTCCCGGTTGCCTTCGAAGAGCCGGATCGCGCGACGACTGAGCGCCAGCACGTGATAGCGGTCGGCCGACTGCACGATGCGCAGGAGCGGCTTCAGGTGGAAGGAGTCGGCCGCCACGACACGTTCCGGCACCGGTCGGAGCAGCCGATAGGCGCGGAAGAAGCCGGGCGCGGCGAGTACCGCCAGGCCGAGCTGCGTGTGGTTCCAGAAATCGTGGGTGTCGGCGAGGGTCCAGAACGGCGCCACCAGCGTCTGCACGTCAGCCGTCGCGTAGCTCCGACGCAATGAGGCCTCGAGCACCTTCACGAGATTCCTGAAGCGGATCGGGTCCTGCTGGTTCTCGGGATGACGCCGATGCGTGGGCTGGTAGAGGGACAGGCAGGGCGTGCCCTGCCGGGTCAGCACTCCAGATGCGTAGTCGTCGCTCAGTGCAGGCATGCGGTCGTCTCCAGGAGCCGGGTTCAGGCGACTGGCCGTTCCGGCCGCGCGCCAGGTCACGAGGCGGAGGGCCGAGACCGGTCGCGTCCCGGTCCCTCGTAGGGGTCCATGGCGCGACAGGGCCCGAGGACCGCGGCCGCCACGACGGCGCGCCGCAGATCGAATGCGGTCCCGAGCCCCTGGGCCGACAGGCGTCGCCGTGCACGGCGCGCCGGAGCCTGCACCAGCCGGGGTACGACGACCGCAACCGGCGGGCGGTCGTCACCGTGGGCGACGTCGGCGACCGCGTCCGGCGTCTGATGCGCGACCGGCGGCAGTGGTGGAGGCACCACACGTGGTGTAGACGCGGCGCGTGCTGGACGTGTCGCACGCGCCGCAGGGACCGCGCGCCCGGGTGGCACGCGCCGCGGCCCCTGGCCGGTCCCCCGGCGCGATGCCTGCGGCGGCACCGTCGGCCTCGCGCCCGCAGGGCGTTTCGGTCCCGCCGACGGCGCGGCCGCGCCGGGCGTGCCGGCACCCGCGGCTCGACGGCGGGCCGCGTCGAGCAGCTGCTGGATGAGCGGCAGCAGCACCATCACGGCCACGAGCAGGAGCAGTTCGAGAGACATGGGCTGGCGTCCCTGTCAGTACGGTCCTAGCGGGACGGCGGAGTCGACTCGTCGTCCCCGCCCTCGGCAATCGACTCGCGCATCGAGGAGTCGGCTTGGATATTCTTCATCCGGTAGTAGTCCATGATGCCGAGGTTGCCCTGCCGGAAGGCCTCGGCCATGGCGCGCGGCACCTCGGCTTCGGCCTCGACGACGCGGGCCCGCATCTCCTGCTCGAGGGCGACCGCCATGGCGCGGCGTTCCTCCGCCTTGGCCTGGGCGATCTGCTTGTCTGCATTGGCCTGGTCGATCTGCAGCTTCGCGCCGATGTTGTCGCCCACGTCCACGTCGGCGATGTCGATCGACAGGATCTCGTACGCGGTACCGGCGTCGAGGCCGCGGCTGAGAATGTTCTTCGAGATGTGGTCCGGGTTCTCGAGCACGTCCTTGTGCGTCTGGGCCGAGCCGATGGTGCTGACCATGCCCTCGCCGACACGGGCGATGATCGTCTCCTCGCCGGCGCCGCCCACCAGGCGATCGATGTTCGTCCGCACGGTGACCCGCGAGACGGCAATCAGCTGGATCCCGTCCTTCGCGACGGCGGCGATCCGGGCCGTGTTGATGACCTTGGGAATCACCGACATCTTCACCGCCTCGAGCACGTCGCGGCCGGCCAGGTCGATCGCGGCTGCACGCTTGAACGGCATCTCGATGTTGGCCTTGTCGGCGGAGATCAGCGCGTTGACCACCCGCACCACGTTCCCGCCGGCGAGGTAGTGCGCCTCCAGGTCGTCGATCGAAATCTGCAGCCCCGCCTTCACGGCGCTGATCCGGGCCGTGACGATGGTGGCCGGGGGCACCCGGCGCAACCGCATGCCCACCAGCGTCATCAGCCCCACGTAGGCGCCCGACGACCAGGCCGCAATCCAGAGGGGCACGGGCACCAGGTACAGCACCACGACCAGCAGGACAAGGATGGGAATGAGGAGGCCGAAGGCGCCAAGGGCGGCGGGATCGAGTTCAGGCATGGTTGTCCTCCTGGTGTAGTGCCGCGCGGTGGACGACCACCCGGTTCCCGTCCACGCGAATGACCTCGACGGGGGTGCCGGCCTCGATGAACCCGCCCTCGGACACGACGTCCACGCGGGCGCCGTCGATGTCGGCAATGCCCGCCGGGCGGAGGGGCGAGAGCGTCGTGCCCGACCGACCCAGCCATTGCTTGTCGTGCTCGGGCGCCGACACCCAGCCCAGACCGGCCGCCATGCCCGTGTCGAGCACGAGCTGGCGACCGAATGGCAGGTGCGGCAAAAGACGCATCAGCGCCAGCGCCCCCGCGAGGGCCAGCAGCACGGAGATGGCCACGCGCCCCAGCGCGCTGACGAGCACCGCCAGCGTCGCCCCTTCACCCACGAGCGTCATCCCCAGACCGGCCACGACCGCGAGGACGCCCGCCAGCCCCGCGACGGTCGTGCCTGGAATCAGGAAGACCTCCAGCATCAGGAGGACGAACCCGCCGCCAATCAGCAGCAGTTCCTCCCAGCCGGCCAGCTGGACGAGCCAGTGGCCCCAGAAGAACAGGCCAAGCGCCAGCAGACCCACCGTGCCGGGTACGGCGAATCCCGGGGTCCGGATCTCGACGAGGATGCCGAGCAACCCCACCGTCATGAGGAGGGAGCTGACCACGGGATTGGTGAGAAACCGCACCAGTCCCTCGGCCCAGCTCTGCCCGACCCGCTGCACCGTCGCATTCGACACCCCGGCCGCCTCGAGCGCGAGCGCCACGGTCTCGGCCGTCAGGTCGGCCACCCCGAGATCGAGGGCCTGGGAGGTGGTGAGTGTGAGGAGCTTCCCGCTGGCAATGACGCCCTCGATGTCGACGTCGGCATCCACCATGGCCTCGGCAATCAGCGGGGGACGATTCCTGGCCTCGGCCGTAGCGCGGAACTCCGTGCGGACGTAGGACACCGATTTCTCGTCGGCCGGCTGGCTCTCGCCCGTGGCCCCGCCGACGACAGGGGCCGCCGCGCCGATGGTGCCGCCCTCGACCATGACCACCGTGTTGCACGCCAGGGCGATGAGCGCCCCGGCGGAGATGGCCCGCTGATTGACGAACGCGATGGTCCGGACCGGCGACCGCAGCAGCGCGTCGCGCATGGCGACCGCGGCGTCCACGCGCCCGCCGAACGTATTGATGTCGAGGACGACGGCCGCGGCCCCGGCCTCGCCGGCCTCGCGCAGGGCCCGCGCCAGGAAGGGCGCCAGGCCCAGGTCGATCGTGCCCTCGATGGCAACCACGTAGACCACGGGCGACGCGGCCTGCGCTGCGACCGGCGGCGCGGTCCACAGCGCCGCAGCGCCCTGCACCGCCAGGGCACAGGCCGCGAGCATCCCGCCGGTACGCCACCGTGTCATGTTGCCGTCCTCGTCGAGTGAAGCGCGCCTCGGGTGGGAGGAGCAGCCCCTGTCCGGCCAGGCGCACCCCGCGCCCGGCTCACCTCTCGCACCGCCGGGGCCATCCTATCAGGTGGGCACCCCGGCACCGGGCCACTCGTCATCCGAAAGCAGCAGGCCGTGCCCTGTATCGGGGAGCACGTGCGTGCAGCGCAAGGCTGGGATGCGGACGAGACGGCGGCCGCGGCCCGGAGGCCGTGACCGGACTCGCCGTGCGCGGTCTCGCGTTGTGCGGTCGGGCTGGGCTGTGGGGCTGGGCCGTCGGCCTGGGCTGCGGGGCCGACTCCGTGGGACACGGCCAGTGCGACAACCCGGCCGCGACACCACCGGCGCTGGCGCCCGCGACGGCGCCGGTCACCGGCGGTACCGGTTGGGGCAGGCTATCTACACGGCGTACTTGCCCGTGCTCGGCCCGATCTTCTCCACGTCCACGCCCGCGATCTCGGCGAGGTTGAGCAGGAAGTTGGCGGCCGGCTGGCGATCGGGCACGGCAATGTGCCGATTACCCTGCAGCCGGCCGTTGGCACCACCGACCGCCACGGCGGCCGGGTTGAACCGGTCGTGCTGGTTGCCGTTGCTCATGCCGCTGCCGTAGTAGAGCAGCACGTGGTCGAGCATCGACCCGTCGCCGTCGGGCGTGTCGCGCAGCTTCCCGAGGAAGGCGGCGAGCTGCGCGGTCTGGTAGGTCACGATGCGGCTGTACTTCTCCATCTGCTCGGGCACGTTGCCGTGGTGCGAGCAGGTGTGATGCGACTCGGGCACGCCGATGAACGGATAGCCGCGGTTGCTCGCCTCGACGCCGGTCAGGAACGTGAACACGCGCGTGATGTCACCCTGGAAGGCCAGGTGCATCAGGTCGTAGGTGAGCGTCATGTGCTCCTCGAACGACGCGGGGATGCCGCTCGGCGCCGTGGGCACGTCGATGTCGAGCTCGCTCCTGGCCATCACCTGCTGGATGCGGCGCTCCACCTCGCGCACGTTGTCGAGGTACGAACCCAGGATGCGGCGATCGCTCGGCCCGAGCGTCGTGCGCAGGCGCGACACTTCCCCGGTGATCGAGTCGAGCATGCTCTGCTTGTAGGTGAGCCGCGCCAGGCGCTGTTCGGTGGTCCCGGTCTCGCCGAACATCCGCTCGAAGGTGACGCGGGGATTGATCTCGACCGGCAGCGACTGCGTCTCGCTCTTCCACGCCATGCTGTTGAAGTACAGGCAGGAGAAGCCGTCGCACGCGCCGATCGACGTGCCCATGTCCTCGGTGCCCACTTCGAGCGAGGGAAGCGGCGTGTCCTGGCCGATGTGGTCCGCGATGTACTGGTCGAGCGACTTGCCCGACTGGATGGGCTGCCCCTGGGCTCCCACCGCGCCCAGGCCATTGAGCCAGCCGCAGCTCGCGCCCAGGTGCGGCCCGGGCGTCCCAGAGCCGGTCATCCCGCTCACGGTGAGCAGTTGCTGGCGGAAGGGCTCGAGCGGCTTCATCACGGGGGTGAACGCGAAGTCGGCCCCGACCTCCTTGGGATGCCACAGGTCCGGGAGCACCCCGTTGGGCACGTACACGGCGCCGAAGCGCAGCTGCGGCCGGGCCGCCGTGAGCGACTGCGCCGTGAGCGACGGCACCATGGCATCGAGCAGCGGCAGCGAGAGGGCGATGCCGGTGCCCTTCAGAAACGTGCGGCGCGACAGGTGCTTCTTCGTATTGAACATGGCTACTCCGCTGGCTTCACACGATTCTGGAACGGTCGGCTCTCGACGATGCCCATCAGGATGGACATGAACCGGTAGTCGTCGCGGGCCGCGCTGGCCACGATGCGCCGCACCACGGGCATGTCGTTTGGCTGCAGTCCCCGGCCGAGCGCGTAGGTCAGCATCTTTTCCGTGAGGGTCCCGACGAACACATGCGGCCGGGCCAGCAGGCCCTCCCGCAGCTCCGCCGGCCCGTTCACCGGCGTGCCGTCGGCCAGCACGCCGCTGGCGTCCACGGGGCCGCCCGCCTCCGTCGTGTCGCGCCACTGTCCCACCGCATCGAAGTTCTCGAGGGCGAAGCCCATGGGATCGATGCTCCGGTGGCACGAGGCGCAGACGGGGTTGGCGCGGTGCGCCTCGAGCCGCTCGCGCACCGACTTCGGCTGGGTGTCGCCGCCGTTCTCGGCCAGCGCCGGCACATTGGGCGGCGGCAGCGGCGGCGGCGTGTTGAGCAGGTTGGTGAGCAGCCACTTGCCGCGGAACACGGGCGAGGTGCGCGTCGCCACCGAGGTGAGCGACAGAATGCTGCCGTGCCCCAGCAGGCCGCGCCGGTTGGGATCGGTGATGGTCACGCGCCGGAATGCCGACCCGTAGACGTTCGGGATGCCGTAGTGGCGGGCGAGCCGCTCGTCCACGAACGTGTAGTCGGCGCTCAGCAGCTCGAGGGCGCTGCGGTTGCCGCGGACGATGGCATCGAACAGGAGCTGCGTCTCGCGCTGCATCGCGGTCCGCAGGTTGTGGTCGAAGGTCGGGAACTGCAGCAGGTCGGGCACCGTGCGCTCGAGGTTGCGCAGGGCCAGCCACTGATCCGGGAAGTTCGTCGTGAGGGCCGTGGCACGCTCGTCGGCGAGCATCCGGCGCACCTGCTGCTGCAGCACGCCCGGGGCCCGCAGCCGGCCCGCGACGGCGAGGTCGAGCAGTTCGTCGTCGGGGATACTGCTCCAGAGGAAGAACGACAGGCGCGAGGCCAGCTCGATGTCGGTGACCGGATGGGGCTCGGCCGCCGCCGACGGCGGGTCCTGCTCGGCCCGGAAGAGGAACGACGGGCTCGCGAGCATGCGCGGCAGGGCCGACCGGATGCCCGCGTCGAAGCTCCCGCCGCCTTCCCGGCCCAGCTCGTAGAACGGCATCACGTCGGCCACGTCCGCCGGCGTCACCGGGCGGCGGTACGCGCGACGCGCGAAGGCGGCGACGATGCGCTCGGCGCACGCTCGCTCGTCGGCCGGGCCGGTGGGCCGGCACACGAACAGCCGCGCGCGGGAGGGCGTCTGCGCCACGCTCGTGGCGAGGAACGGCCCGGCAATCGACACCGACGTGAGCTTGGGCTGCTCGGAGCCTACGTGGATGTCCTGCGAGCCCCGAAGCGGTGGCTCGAAGATGTCCTGCGATCGGGCGGAGCGCTCGATGAACGTGAAGCCGATGGCGTGCGGACCGGCAGTGACCGGTACGCGCACCCGCATCCGCTCGGCCACGGCCTCGCGGGCCGCGGTCATGTTCTTGCGGGACGACCGGTGCTCCTCGACCCCGCCGATCTCGGTCCGGTGCACGGTGACCCCGTCCACGAGGATCTCGAAGCCGTGGGGCGTGTCCTGCCCTTCGATGCCGCTGTCGGCGTTGTCCACCGGCCGGAAGAGCGAGCCGGCAAGGAGGTACTCGCCATCGGTCGGGAAGTTGTAGTCGATGAGCACGCCGCCGCGGGTACCGAGCGGCAGGCCCTCCACGTGGCTGTTCTGCGTGACGTCGAGCCGGACGGGAAACCGGTCTTCCGTGGGTTCGATGCCGGGATCACCCACCGCAAGCGCGCTGATCCGCACGGCAGCCGTAAGGTAGCGCTCGAGGAGTGCCGGGGTCACCTGCAGCGACGACGCAATGTTGTCGAAGCCGAAGTCGGAGCTGTCGGGCGGCAGCAGGGCCGTCACATCCACCTCCAGGCCGAGCAGGTCGCGAATGGCATTGGCGTACTCCACGCGGTTGAGCCGATGGAGCACGAACTGCCCGGGGTCGTTGCGGCGCTCCGCCGCCGCGTCGAGCGACTGCTCGAGCCACACGCGGAAGCCGTCGAGCGCCTCCGCGCCCGGGTGCGGCAGGCCGGGCGGCGGCATCGAGCCCACACCGAGCTTGCGCACCACCTTCTCCCACACGTCGAGATCCTGTTCGAGATCGTCGAGTCGCACGGTATCGAGGAACAGCGGCGTGCCCGATGGAATGCGGGACCGCTCGTTGTGACAGGTCACGCAGTAGCGCGTCAGCATGGCCTGGTATTCAGTGGGGGCCGCACCAGCCGCCGTCGTTGCACCCGCGGCGCCCGCACCGGCCGGACGCTGCAGGGCCGCGCCCTGCGCTGCCGGGCCGCGCACACCGGCACCCGTCGCGTCAACCGCTGTCGCCTGCATCCCACCGTCGGTGCGCACCGCAGCCACACCTGTGCGCTCAGCGACCGCACCCAGCCACGACCGGGCTGCCTGGCGGGCGCCGTCCGGCGTCCAGCCGGCCGACACCACCACACCGACCGACGCCCAGACCACCAGGGCCGCGTAGATGACCGTCTTCGTGGACGCGCGCTTCATGGCCGTCATGGCACCCGCACCTCGGACGCCGCCGCGGCCTCGGCAGGCAGCCCCATCAGCTCGCGCAGGAGCGCCATCGCCGCGGGTTGCGGCCCGCCACCGCCCCGTCCCGGAGGACCACCGCGACCACGCGCGGGGGCCTGCCCCGGCCCACGACGCCCCGAGGCCAGATCGAGCGGCGTGAGCCCGGCGCCGTTCTTCGCGTCGAGCACGGCCCCACGGGTCGCCAGCAGGCGAATCAACTCGACGTTACCGCCCTGCGCCGCCTTGTGCAGGGCCGTGTCGCCATCGGGATTCACGCCGTTCACGTCCGCACCGGCATCGAGGAGCACCTGCGCGGTCGCCACGACGCCGCGTTCGCCAGGAAAGCGGAAGGCCGCGGGCGTAGCGCCGAAGCCGAACCCACCGCGGCCCGGCCCGGCGCCGACCAGCGCCATCAGCGGGGTGTCGCCGGTGGGGAGCGGCGCATTGGCCTCCACGCCGTGCTCCATCATGGCGCGGACGAGGGCGACGTCCTGCGACCCGAGGGCCCGGCCGAAGGCCGACTCGTTCACCGGCTGCGCCACACCGCTGCCGTTGAAGTTGAGGGTGTGGGTGGCGACGCGCATCGGGTCGGCCCCCTTCTCGAGCAGCCGGACGGCCAGCGTCACGGGCGTGAGCGTGTTCTCGTGCATCGGCCGGGGCCTGGTGGCCTCACCGGTCGTGGAGTTGGTCCGGAGGTTCGCCGTCTGAACCACTTCGTAGAGGGTGCCATCGTTCACGTCGGCGCCCAGGTCGGCGAGCCGGCCGGCGGTGTCGAGATGATCGTTGAGCACCGCGATCATCATGGCCGTGAGGCCATCCGGGTTGCGCGTGTCGAGCGTCGCGCCCGCCTCGACGAGCGCCTGCGCAATATCGGCGTGCCCGCGGCGCGCGGCAAACATCAGGGGCGTGAGGCCGCGGCTCGAATGGTTCACGTACATCCGGCCGCCTTCGCCGCCGGCGTGTTCGATGGCGGTGGGCTTGGCCACGGTGTTGGGATCCGCACCAGCCGAGAGCAGCAGGCGCACGACCTCCAGGTGGCCTTCGTCAGCCGCCCACATCAACGCCGTCTGATCCTCCGCAGTCTCTCGGGCGTTGACGTCGGCGCCCGCCGCCAGGAGCAGCCGCACGATCTCGGCATTGCCAGCCCCGGCCGCCGCCATGAGCGGCGTCTCGCCCTCCGGCAGCGCCACCGTGGCGTCAGCGCCCGCCTCGAGCAGGAGGCGCACCACCGGGAGGGAGCCGAGACGGCTGGCCTGGATGAGGGGGGTCATGCCGTACCGGTTGGCACGACCCACGTCGGCCCTGGCGGCGATGAGTGCGCGCACCGACTCCACGTCGCCCGTGTAGGCCGCCCACAGGATGGCGGTGGAGCCATCGGGGGCGAGCGCATTGGCATCGGCGCCGGCGGCCAAGGCGGCCTTGACCAGGTCGGCCCGGCCGGCCTCGGCGGCACGCACGAGGTCGGCCCGCAGGTCTCGTCCCGGCGCGGGAGATTGGGCGCCCAAGCCGGCGGACCAAGCCAGGCCCGCCCCGAGCAGGCCCAGCGCGAGAAGCGTGCGGCCGCGCGTTGCATACACGTGTGTCACTGAGAGTCCCCTGCGTATGGTCCCGGTCCGGTTCCCGCCAACCCAGCGGCCCTGACCCGGGAGTGCTGCCGTCTGTCGCCCCGGACGGTCGTATCCGGACGGCCTGCCGGTCCATATCCGGACGGCCTGCCCGTCGTGAGGCGCCTGCGGGCGGTCTCTTCGTCCTGCTTCGGCACCTGCCCCAGCACCGTGAGAGAGCTGGCGATGGAGCCCGACGGGGCTATAGTGAGGGCCCGCGACGACGAGTCTAGGACGCGCGCACGTAAATGTCCTGATTCAGAAGGTGGTATTGCGCCCCCGGAGAGCAGGTTGTGCCGATTTTTCACTTCGCGGACTACCGCGCGGACACCGACAGCCGGGAACTCCGGCGGGGCACGGTGCTCGTCCCCCTGACGAGCAAGGCCTTCGAGACGCTGAGCGTCCTGCTCCGCCACCACGGCCGGGTGGTGTCGAAGGACGAGCTCATGAGCGCGGTGTGGCCGGACACCTTCGTCTCCGAGGACAGCCTCACCCACAACATCTCGGTCCTGCGGCGGGCACTGGGCGAGGCGGAATTCATCGCCACCATTCCCCGGAAGGGGTATCGCTTCATCGGGGAACTGAGGCCCCCACCAGACACACCGCTCTCGTCCGACTCCCCTTCGGGCGGGGTGGAGGGCGCGGCAGAGCCCGGGGTGGAGAGCCGCGAGGAGACCCGGGCGCAGGCACCTGGGCTGGCCCCTCAGGCGCAGCACCTGCCCACGGCGCAGGGTCTGCCCTCGATGCAGAGCCTCTCCTCGACCCGGGGCGTCTTCTCCTCGACCCAACGCACCGGACCGCTGCTCCTGGCCGTGGCCCTGGCCGCCGCCCTGGTGGGCTACGTGGGGTGGACGCTCAGTCCCGGGAACGACACCGCCACGACGGTCCCGTCGTTCCGCTTCGTGCAGGCCCCGCCCCCGGGTACCGTCGCGCTCTCGGGAGGCATGCTGGCTCCCGCGGGCGACCGCCTGGCGTTCCTGGCCCAGGACTCCCAGTCGGGAACGACCATGATCTGGGTGCGCGCACTCGACAGCACCGTGGCCCGAGCGGTGCCCGGCACCGAGGGTGCCGCACGGCCCTTCTGGTCCCCCGACGGTGAGGAGCTGGGCTTCTTCGCCAACGGCCGGCTGCGCACCGTGAGCCTCGATGGCAGCGCGCGCCGGTCGCTGGCCCCGTCGGGGGTCACCATCGGCGGGGCGAGCTGGGGCGCCGGCGGCACCATCCTCTTCGCGCCGGCGTCGGCCTCGCTCCAGACCGTCCGGGTGGCCGACGGGACGATCGACACGGTGCCGCTGCCTGCGCCACTCGGCGGCGGCGTGCTGCAGTGGCCGCAGTTCCTGCCCGACGGCCGGCGATTTCTCTTCTTCACGTCGGGCACGGACACTGCAGACGCCGGGTGGTACGTGGCCTCGCTGGACGCCCCACAGGACGCCACGCGGGTCTTCGACGCGCGGACCGAGGCCGTGACGTATGCGCCGTCCGGGCACCTGCTGTTCCTGCGTGAGGGGGTGCTCTTCGCCCAACCCGTCGATGACGCGTCCCTGGCGCTGACCGGTGCCCCGATCACCGTGGCGGGCAACGTGGTCGCACCGTCACGCACCAACAGCGCCTCACTCTCCGCCTCGGGCACGGGCCTCGTGGTGTTCGAGGAACGCACCGGCGCCGAACGCCTCGTGTGGTACGACCGCAACGGACGCGAACTGGGCGAGGTGGACGCCCCCACCGTCGTGCACAACCCGACGCTCTCGCCCGACGGGTCCTACCTGGTCGGCATGAGCGACGACCCCGAGCAGGGCGGCGTGTGGCTCCTCGATCTTGACCGCGGCACCGCCAATCGCTTCGTGTCCGACGGCACCATGCCACTGCCCTCCCCCGACGGCACGCAGGTCGCCTATGCCTCGCGTCGCCGCGACGGCCGGATGGACCTCTACGTGCGGCCGCGCCTGGGGGACGCCACGGGCGAGGAGGCCCTGCTGCAGTCCGACCGCCCCAAGTTCATCAACGACTGGTCGCGCGACGACCTCTACATCACCTACGGCACCACAAGCGCGGAGACGGGCGAAGACCTCTGGCTCCTGCCGCGGTTTGGCGACGAACAGCCACAGCCCTACCTCGCCTCGGAGGCCAACGAGATGCAGGGCCGCATCTCGCCCGATGGCCGCTGGATGGCGTACGCCTCGGACGAGTCCGGCCGCTGGGAGGTGTACGTGCAGGCGTTTCCCGGCACGGGTCGCCGGCAGGTGGTGTCGGCCGGCCGCGGCGGCGCGCAGCCGCAGTGGCGGCAGGACGGCCGGGAGCTCTTCTACCTGTCTGCCGACCACACGCTCATGGCGGTGCCGGTCACCGGGGGCGACGACCTGGGTATCGGCCGCCCCGTGCCGCTCTTCCGCTTCGAGCTGTCCGGCAGCATCAAGGACTACCGCCAGCACTATGCCGCCACCCAGGACGGCCAGCGCTTCCTCGTGGACGCCGTCGAGGCGCCGGGCCTCACCAACATGACCGTGGTCGTCAACTGGCAGAGCCTGCTGGCGCCATAGGCGCACGCCGTGTCAGCGCCGCCGCAGCGCCGCCTCAGCACCAGCTCGGCACCGCCTCTACACCGCTTCCGCACGGGCATCGGCACCAGCCACCGTGGTACGCACGAGGACGCGATCGCTTAGAATGAACGGGTGTTCCGCTTCCGCAGGGAGGCGGGCACACGCGACGATCACCCCTGGGGGCGACATTGGCTTCGACGGGGGCGCGAAGTCGTGGGATGCATGCCGAGCACCATTAACTCGTAAATCTGATGGAACATCCGTTAACTGCGGATTCTCAGTACGCTCTCGCAGCCTAATTAAGCTGTGAGCATCTGCCCTGACCTCGCCTGGTGGTTGGGGGCCAGATGTCATCAAACAGGCTGGTTCCCGGATGGCGGCTCGGCGTCCGGGGGCGAGATTTACCGGGTCTGGTGCCTGGCGGTTCTGGCCGCTTCCACACGTCGGGCACGAGACAACAGAAGCGGACACGCATGTAGAGTCCTGCGAGGCCGTGCTTTCGGACGCGGGTTCGACTCCCGCCGCCTCCACCACTTCTCGGCACTCGGGCCTTCCAGCCCTCCCGCCTGCGCATCCGGCGCGCCTGTTCCCCGAAGGGCGGCGCGGGAATGTCGCCGACGCCCATGCCGGTTTCCGCCGCCAGGTCTGGGTCTCGCGGGGACTAGGTCTCCCGCGCGCGCCTTCCGGTCAGCGTCGCAATCTGCCGGAGCAGGCGGGTCACATCCGGCGGCTTGCTCATGTGGCTCTGAAAGCCTGCCTGCAGGGAACGCTGACGGTCGTCATCGCGGGCGTACGCCGACAGGGCAATGGCCGGCAGCCGCATCGCGCTCCACCCCGACGAGCGTACCTGTCGAATCAGGTCGAAGCCGTCCTCGCCCGGCATGGCGAGGTCGCTGACCAGGATGTCGGGCCTGAATCCGTCGAGGCTGCCCATGGCCTCCTTCGCCGACATCACGTCGAGCACTCGCGCCGACGCGTCGGCCAGTATGCGCCGCAGCAGGGTCCGCGCATCCTCGTTGTCGTCGACCACCATCACGCTGACACCGTGCAGGGTCACGGGCGCCGCCACGCGCACGTCGGGTGCGCGGGTCGTCAACTCGCGGCTCGCGTGTCTCGGCAGGGTCACCACGAACGTGGCGCCATGGCCTTCGCCGTCGCTCGACGCCTCGATGGTGCCACCATGCGCCGACACCAGTTGATGCACGATGGCCAGGCCCAGCCCCAACCCGCCGTGGCCACGGCGCGACGTGGATTCCTGCTGACGAAAGCGGTCGAACACGTGCGGCAGAAACTCCGGGGAGATGCCGCGGCCCGTATCCCGCACGCGGAGCTCCACGTGCGTCGGCGTCTGCCCGAGTGTCACGTGCACCGCGCCGCCCACATCGGAGAACTTGACGGCGTTGTCCACGAGGTTCCAGACCACCTGTTGAAACCGCGACGGGTCCCACAGGATCTGATCCACCTGGGGGTCGAGTGCTGTCTCGATGCGTATCTTCTTGGCCCGGGCCGCGCCCTGGACGCTCGTGAGCGCTGCTTCCACCGCATCGACGGGACTGAGGGGCTGCCGGTCGAGGTCGAGCTTGCCAGAGGTGATGCGCGACACGTCGAGCAGATCCGAGATCAACTGCGCCTGCACCCAGGCATTGCGCTCGATCGCATTGACCGCATGGACGGCGTCGCCGTCGGCCGCCACCACGGGCAGGGTCTGGAGGACACGGGAGAAGCCCACGATCGCGTTCAGCGGGGTGCGCAGTTCGTGAGAGAGCGCGGCCAGGAAGTCGTCCTTGACCCGATTGGCCTCCTCGGCCTGTGCCCTCGCCTGGCGCTCGCTGGCGAGCAGTCGTGCCCGGTCGGCCTCGGCAGCGACGCGCTCGGTGATGTCGCTGACGATTGCCAGGTGCACGTTCGGCACCGAGTGCAGGGACACGCTCCACTCCAGGTCGACATGCCGCCCCGCGGCATTCAGCACGGGCGCCACGCCACGCCACTGTCCGGTCGACGCGATCGCGGCCCGCATCGCGGGCGTGTCGAGCGGGTGGTCCTGGAAGCTGAACACCGAGAGATGCCGGCCCACGATGTCCTGGCGATCGCGGCCCAGGATGCCGCACATCGCCGGATTCAGGTCGAGCACGACCATGTCGTCACTCAACAGCGCGATGCCGTTCAAGGCATTCTCGAACACGGCCTTGAGTCGCGCTTCGCTCTCGACGATGGCGTGCTCGGCCCGACGGGCGCGGAGCAGCGCGCTGATCGTGGAGATGAGGACGGGCGGCTCGACCGGATGCGTCAGGTACCCGTCCGCTCCCGCGTCCAGGCCCTGCACCTTGTCGAGATCGTCCACGAACGTGGCCGACAGGTAGACGATGGGCGTGTCGTGCGTCTCCGCACGCGCCCGCAGTTCCCGGCACACCTGGAAGCCGTCGATATCCGGAAGATTGATATCGAGCACGATGATGTCGGGGCGCGACTGGACGGCCACCGTGATGGCCTCGGTGCCACTGCCGGCGGTCAGCACCGCGTGGCCGACGGAGCGCAGCACGCGTCCCGTGGAGTAGCGTGTGGCCGCGTTGTCGTCGACGACCAGGACAGAGGTCTGCGAGTGGACCGACATCACGCCTCCCCTCCGGTGGCGACCGTGCCGGCCGGCGGAGGCTCGTGGCCGGGAATGGACACGGGAATCGTGACCGAGAAGACCGAGCCCGTGCCCACCTGGCTGGACGCCTCCAGGTCTCCGCCCAGCACCTGCGCCAGCTTGCGACTCAGGGACAGCCCGAGGCCACTGCCGCGCAGCCTCTTCTGGATGGCCGAATCGATCTGCACGTAGTCCTGGAAGAGGGTCAGCAGGTGCTCCTGTGGAATCCCGATCCCGGTGTCGGCCACGGCAAACGTCACCCGCCGGTCATCGACCAGCGTGGCCGAGACGCGTACCTCCCCCTGCGGGGTGAACTTCAACGCGTTCGAGATGAGATTCCGCAGAATCTGCGACAGCTTCTTGTCGTCCGTGAAGATGGGCGGAATGTCGTGCGGCTCCTCGAAGATCAGCGAGATGTCGGCAGTGGCCAGGATGGGCTTGAACATGCCGCGCAGGGCCGAGAACAGGTCCACCATCTCGAACCACGCCGGGGAGATGGTCACACGTCCAGCTTCGACCTTCGCGAGGTCGAGCAGGTCGTTGATCATCTCGGTGAGTTCCGTGGTCGCCGACTGGATGAACGAGACCTGGGTGCGCTGCTCGGCGGTGAGCGGCCCATCCAGCTGGTCGAGCAGCAGCCGCGTCATGCTGAGGATGCTTCCGAGCGGGGTTCGGAATTCGTGACTCATGTAGGCCAGGAACCGGCTCTTCAGGTCCGAGGCTTCCCGCAGCCGGATGGCATTGTCGTCGAGTTCCGCATAGAGGGCCACGACACCCTGGTTCGTCTCGGCAAGTTCAGCCGTCAGCGCCGCGAGGGACGCCTCCCGCTGCTGCAGCACGGCCTCGGTCTCGGCGAGCCGCTCACGCAGGGCCGTCAGGTCCGACGAGTCTGGCAGAGGGGAACGGTCCATCAGCAGGCGCCGTGCCCTTCTGCGCACCGCACGACGACCGCCGTGGCGTCGTCGCGGCCGCGCGAGAAGTCCCTTGAGAGGATGGTAGCGATGGTCGCGGGGTGACGAAGAAGCAGGCCCGGGTATTCGTCGAGGGACCATCGGCTCGTCAGGCCGTCGGAATGCATGACCAGCAGGCCATTCCGCGGCCAGGCGTACGTCTGGGTCTGGATTCTGCTCCGCAGCTGCGTCCCGACGATGCCGTTCTGGCTGGGGAAGCCACGCCGGCCATCGACGTCGAGGAGCGTCCCCGCCACATTGCCGATGCTCGCAAAGGTGATGTCGCGGTCCGGACGGACGATGGCGCGGGCCACGGCGGCGCCGCGGCTGCGTCCGAGCTGGGCGTTCGCCGCCGCATAGAAGGCCGTGTCCTCCGAGAACGGATCGCGGGCAAACACGTCGGCCGCGAGCAGCGCCGCCTCCTCGGCGCCCGGTCCGTGCCCGAGCCCATCGGCGACCATGACCGCCAGCCGGTCCCGCTCCGCCGACACGCGCCAGGTGTCCCCACACACCGACTCGTGCGGAGCCGGCAGGCAGGTCGTGCCCACGATGAACGGGGTCGGCTCCCCGTCCGCCTTGGCGCGCAGCCGCGCGACCACCACCGTGCCCTTGCCTGGCGTCGAGAAGGCGTCGAACTCGTCGGACAGCCGACGTACGGCGCCGAATCCGGTACCGGCGGTGCCCCCCGTCGAGTAACCGTCCTGCAGGCATCGCTGCAGGTTCGCGATGCCGGGCCCGGAATCCACGGCCACCATCTCGAGGAACTCTCCGCCCCGCGACCGGATGCCCTGCAGCAGGAGGTGTCCCCTCTCCGCATGTCGCGCGAGGTTGCTGGCGAGTTCCGTGGCCACGATCGCCGCGTCGCCGCGACGCGCCTCGCCCAGGCCCACCGACACCGCCAGACGCAGGGCCGCACGACGGGCCTCACCGACCCAGCTGGCATCCGCGATGGGCACGCGTGTCTGCATCGCCATCTACTTCCACCGCGCCACGGTGACCGTGGTCCCCTGCCCGGGTGCGGTGTCGATGGCGAACTCGTTCATCAGGCGCTTGGCGCCGGTGAGGCCCAGCCCCAGGCCGGACCCCGACGTCCACCCGTCGGTCAGCGCCAAATCGAGATTGGCGATGCCCGGGCCGTTGTCGACGAAGCGCAGGCGCAGACCCACCCGGACGCCCTCGTGCACGACTTCGCAGCACAGCGTGCCCCCAAGACCGTAAATCACGGCATTGCGGGCCAGCTCGCTGGTCGCGGTCACCATCTTCGTCTGATCCACAAGGCTGAAACCGAGTTCCTGGGACAGCCGACGCACGGCCTGGCGCGCGAAGACGACGTCCTGCTCGCTTCGGAGTGGCAGCGACTCAGTCTTGACGATAGCCATGGAGCTGACGTCCGACGCGGCGAGGCGCCTGCAAGGCTTTCATGCCGCGCTCCACGTCGAGCGCGGTCTCGACGCCCTCCAGGCTCAGGCCCAACTCGACGAGGGTGATGGCCACGGCCGGCTGCATGCCCACGACCATGGTCCTCGCGTCCAGGATGTGCGCCATCCGGGAGAGATTGCTGATCATACGGCCGATGAACGAGTCCACCATGTCGAGCGCCGAAATGTCGATGAGGACGCCCTTCGCGCCCGCGGCCTGCACGGCCGTGGTGAGGTCGTCCTGCAGGGCCAGCGCCAGGCGGTCGTGCATGTCCACCTGGATGGTCACCAGGAGGAGGTCGCCCATACGCAGGATCGGAATGCGCTCCACAGCCGACTCCTACACCGTGGGCCGCTCGACGATCGTCAACCCCGACCGCTCGAGCGCCACGGCGAGCGCGTCCGCCAGGCTGGCCTTCGTCGTCACGCCGTGCAACTCGACTCCCAGGTGGACGATGGTCTGCGCAATCTGCGGGCGAATGCCGCTGATGATGCAGTCGGCACCCATCAGTCGAATGGCCGCCACGGTCTTCAGGAGGTGCTGGGCCACCAGGGTATCCACGGTGGGGACGCCGGTGATGTCGATGATCGCGACCTCCGATCCGGTGTCGACGATCCGCTGCAGGAGAGACTCCATCACGACCTGCGTGCGGGCGCTGTCGAGGGTACCGATCATCGGAAGGGCCAGGATCCCGTCCCACAGCTTCACGACCGGGGTGGACAGTTCGAGAAGGTCTGCCTGCTGGCGGGCAATCACAGCCTCGCGGCCCTTCTGGAAGGTCTGGATGGTGTGCAGGCCCAGCGCATCGATCAGCTCGGTGGCTTCCCATGTCGCGTCCGCCAGCGCGTCCGGGTCGTGCGACAGCACCTTCCGAACCTGTTCGAAAACGGGCTTCTTGAGCGAGACGACGAACAGAGCGGTTTCGCTGGACGAGAAGCCGTGGGCGGCGCGGCTCTGCGACAACGCGTCGAGCATCGTCCGCACGGGCTGCCAGGCCGGCTTCGTGATGTCGGTCCCGCCCGTCAGTGCCTGGGCCGTGAGCGCCAGCAATTCCGTGGCCTCACTATTGAGCTGGGTATCAGCAATACGTGAGTCCCCCAGGGAGCTCTTGAGGTGATCGAGCCATCCACGGAGGATGGCGTCCCGGTTGCTCGACACGATGCCTGCAACCGTCGCCTGGTTCGCCATAGCCGCGCCTCCTGTGCGTCGAAGCGACGGTTCGGGTCGAGGCCCCTCACCGGCTCGAACGAAATGCAGTGCAGTGTAGCCGAAACGGCAGACTGGCCGGAGACCTGCGAGATCCAAGCTGCGCAGTCGGTCCGCAGGACGAGACCAGGCGTGCGTACTGCGTGAAGACGCGCCGCGTGTGACATGGCAGAACGCGGCGGGTCGCGATAGCGCGCTGCGGCGCGACGACGGGCGCGGGCGTGGTCAACCAGCTGTGCCGTGTCTCACGGAGTGCCAAGACTGCCCGGCGTCCTGCACACGTAGCTGGCGGCCTGCATGGCGTCGCCCTGCCCCCGGTACTCCGCGCGCTGCGGGAACGCACACACGAGGAGCTGCCGGTCGAGTTGCCCGTTGGTGCGGTGGTCCACCGTGAACTGCTCGGGCGCCTGTCCCGTTTCGCGCCACCGCGTGAGGATGGCCATGGGGTCGAACGAGTACCCGTTGGGCGGCGGGGCGGTACGGTCGTAGGGACGGTTCCCGTTGCCGGGCGTGTGCCCCATGCCCGGGATCATGAAGAGGCGCACGGCCGTGTCGGCATCGGCGCCGGCCGTCTCGGCCACCTGCGTGTAGTACTCGATCGGGTAGAGCGGCGACATGTTGTCGTTCCAGCCGTTGTAGAACAGGATGCGCCCACCGCGGCGGATGAACGGCCGGAGGTCGGTCTCGACGGCATTCACCGCCGACACGTCCGGGCGGTCGGCGAGCGCGACGTCGGCGTCGTAGTTGATGCGCCGGCTCGCCCAGTCGAGCGCGGGGTCGCGGAACACCACGTACTTGAAGTAGTTGGCCGCGAAGTCGGCGGCTGGCAGCTCCGGGCTCGGGTTGAGGAGCGCCGGGTTCCATTCCCCGCCCGGCAGCAGCTCGGGATAGAGCACCTCGCCCGTTCGCGCGTGGCGGACTGGCGCGTAGAGTGCCTGCACCGCGCGCACCTGCCCGGGCGTGAGGCAGTCGGTGCGGCGGCTGTCGCTGCAGACCAGCGTCTGCGGGTCGAAGCGGCACTCGCGAGGGTCGTGAAGCAGCCCGTCCTGCACACCGTCGTTCAGGTCGCAGGCGGCGAGGACGCCGGCGTTGAGCGTCCGCAGGGCTGCCTGGTCGAACGCACTGTCGGGCGAGGCGTGCGTGGCCTGCCAGGCGGCCATCTGCGCGAAGGTGAACCGCGAGTGATGGTTCGTCACGCCGCCCGCGGCGATGCCGTCGTAGTCCTCCGGATAGAGCGCGATGTTCTTCAGGCCCTGCCGCGTGGCGCCGCCCGTGAGGTTCCAGTACGAGAAGCGTGGCGGGCCGCCGTAGTAGCGGCGCATCAGGTCCTTCGCTTTCACGGTCGTCTCGTGCCAGGCCCGATGGTTCCAGTCCGTGAGCGCCTCGGGGTTGAGCAGGAAGGCGGCGCGTGCCGTGCCGTCACCACCCGCGTCGGTCGTCGCGGTGGCGTACCCATCGCGCACCGCGGCGGCCAGCGTCGCCGGGTCCATCGTTCCGCCGAAGAAGGCGAATCCATCGGCGCGGAAGTCCTGGTTCCAGGTGGTCTCGGGCAGCCACGCCTCGAAGCGGATGCTCGTGGCACTGCTCGTCTGCACCTCTCCTTTCACCTCGCAGAACCCCGGCAGGTCGGCATAGGCCTCCGGTGGCAGCGCCCTGAGGCGCGTCTCGCCCGGTGCGGCCTCGGCCGTCCAGGTGGGCGTGTAGCGACCGGCGGGGACGAGCCGGGCCGATGTCACCCGTCCGTTGTCCCACCGCACCGACGACAGATCCGCGCACGCGGCACGCCCCTGCGCCCCGACGGTGTTGCCGCCAGACACGGCCAGCACGCACGCCGCGAGTCCCACGATGCCCAGTGCGAATCGCATCACCGCTCCCCTCCCCTTCCGGTATCGGCCTGGCTGGCCACGTGCGCTCGACTACCGTCCGCCGGCGGGTGGTGCCTCGGGTGTGCCGCCAACACCGATGGCCCGCAGGAACCGGGTGACCGCAATCGTGGTCTCGTCCCCTGGGACGCCGATGTCCTCGTTCACGGTGAAGTGGTCCTTGGAGAACATCTCGATGGCCGTGCCCGTGACGCCGTTCTGGCGGAGGGCGGCGGCAAAGGCTTCCGACTGCGGTCCCACGTCACCGCCCTGACCGCCGTACAGGATCAACGCAGGCGGAATCGCCTTGCCCCGCGCAATCTGGTGGATGGGCGAGGCCGCGCGCAACTGCTCCGGGGTCGCCGAGGGCAGCAGGTTCCGCACAAGCCCGGCACCGGACGTCGCGTCGAAGAACGCGCCGTCCACGCCGATGAAACCCTTCACCAGATCGAGGCTCTTGCCGGCCTTGCGCAGGAACTGCTCGTCGGTCACCACGAGACCACCCGAAAAGATGCCGGTCGCATGCGCGAGCACCACGATCCGCTCGGGGTCGCCGCCGTAGGCGGCAATGTTGTCGTGAATCCACGCCAGGGCGTTCGCCACGTCCTGCACGCTGTTGGGGTACCCGCCGTCGGGCAGGAACCTGAAGTTCATGGGGATGAAGATGGCGCCCATGTCCCGCGTGAGCCAGTCGGGCTTGCTGCCGAGGTCCTTGTAGTAGGCCTTGTCGGAGCTTCTGAAGCCGCCCCCGTGCACGAACAGCACGACCGGCATCCGCTCGCGCACAGGGTCGGGCACGTAGATATCCAGGCTGACGCGGTCCGGGTCTGCATAGGTCCGGTCGTACACGATGTCCCGGTACCACGACATGGCCGTGCGAGGCTGGTTCGTCATGGTGAGATGCGTGTGCTTCTCCGGGTGGTCGTGAGCCGCAGCCATGACCGGCCACAGCCACACCAGCACACCTGCCAGGCCGAGAATCGCCGCGTGTCGTATCGAGCGCCGCATATACACCTCAGATTCGTTGCCGGAGCCTCCGCCCCGCCCGTGCATCGCCGCCGCATAGTGCCACGAACCGCCGGCGACGGCTACGAGCGGCGCCCGGTTGTGCCCCGGAGGCAGGGGTCGACGCTCGTCAGGGAATCAGCAGGACCTTCCCCGTGGTCTGCCGCGCCTCGAGCGCGCGGTGCGCCTCGGCCACCTGCGCGAGCGGATACTCGTGTTCGGTCCGCAGGCGCAGCGTGCCCTCGCCCACCCAGCGGAAGAGGTCGTCGGCACGGCGCCGAAGGTCCGCGTCGCTCGCGATGTAGGTGTTGAGCGTGGGCCGGGTGATGAACAGCGACCCGCGCGCGGCCAGCACCTGGAGGTCGAACGGCGGCACCGGGCCGCTCGCCTGACCGAACAGCACCATCATCCCGCGAGGTGCGAGGCAATTGAGGCTCTTGTCGAAGGTGGCACGGCCCACCGAGTCGTACACCACCTGCACGCCGCGGTTGCCGGTCAGCGCCTTCACCGCGGCCTCGACGTCGTCCTGCGTGTAGAGCACCACGTCGCTCGCGCCGGCCTCCTGCGACAGGGCCGCCTTGGCGGGTGTGGACACCGTGGTGATGACCCGCGCCCCGCACAGGCGGGCGATCTGGGTGAGCAGCAGACCCACGCCCCCGGCCCCGGCGTGCACCAGGCACGTGTCCCCGGGCTGCAGCGCGTAGGTATCGGTGGCCAGGTAGTGGGCCGTCATGCCCTGCAGCATGATGGCGGCGCCCTGGCGCGCCGTGACCCCATCGGGCAGCGGCACGAGCCGGTTGGCGGGCACCACGGCGCTCTCCGCATAGGCGCCTGGCACGCCAGTCCACGCCACGCGGTCGCCTGGAGCCACCGTCGTCACGCCGGCACCCACGCCCACCACGGTCCCGGCCCCTTCGAGGCCGAGCGTCGCGGGCAGCGGCACCGGGTACGCGCCCGTGCGCTGGTAGACGTCGATGAAATTGAGGCCCGACGCCTCCACGGCCACCAGCGCCTGTCCCGCCCCCGGCGCGGGCTCCGGCACGTCGTCGTCGCGCAGGACGTCAGGGCCGCCGTACTCGTGAATGCGCATCGCTCTCATCGGGTGCTCTCCGTTCAGGTGAGGACTGTGCTGTGGACTGTGCAGTGGACTGGGACGTGAAGCGTGGTGTGGTGCAGCTCGTCTCGGATGGGCCCTCGGGTGCCATCGCAGGTCTCGCCGTCCCCGCTACCAGGAGGCCTGGAACACCAGGGCGCTCCACCCCGCCGAGGTCTCGCGGCCGACAGCATGAAGGCCCACGCGCTGGTAGGCACGTGAGACATCGGGCGCCACGGCCTGCGGAATCCCCGACAGGATCGCGCGGCCGCGGTGCGCCAGGCAGCGCCCGAGCGCCGGGGCCATCTCGATGAGCGGGGCGGCCAGGACGTTGGCGAGCACGAGCGGCCACCGTCCGTGCACCGCCTCGAGACCGCCGCGCACGAGCCACAGCCGATCCCGCAACCCGTTCAGCCGCGCGTTGGCGTCCGCGGCGGCCAGCGCGCGAGCGTCGAGGTCGAGCCCGATCGCTCGCGGCACGCCCAGCCGCAGCGCGGCCAGTGCCAGGATGCCCGACCCGGTGCCGATATCGAGCACGACACCCGTACCGTCGGAGGCCGTGGCCGCGCCCTCGAGCTCGCACGCGAGCCGTTCCAGACACAGGCGCGTGGTGGGATGGAGGCCGGTGCCGAAGGCGTCGGCCTCCATCAGGTGCAGCGCGCCAGCAGGGGCGGAGGCGCCGGCGGGCGCCACCACGAGGCTACCCACGGCCACCGCGCGCGGCGTGAGCACCCACACCGACTGCTCGTCGCGACCGACGGCGGGCGACGCCGTCACCGCGGCGCCACCGAGGGCCTCGGACGCACGCTCCGGCCCCGCCTGGTCCGGCAGGATCGCGGCCAGGCCGCCCGACACCTGCTCCACGTCGAGGGCGCCGAGATCGACGAGCCGGTCGAGCGCGTCGTCGGGCGGATGCGCGATGTCGAGGCGGTAGGGCACGACCTCGGATGCTACCCCGGAAGCTACTGCGCGGTGTATCCGCCGTCGATGACGAGTTCGCTGCCGGTGACGAACTTCGCCTCGTCCGAGGCCAGGTACACGATGCCCCAGGCAACGTCGTCGGCGTCGCCCACGTGCCCCAGGGGGTGCTTTGCGTCCATCGCCGCCCGCACCTCGGCGACGTTGCCGAGCGACTGCGCGAACGCCTCGACCATCGGCGTCCAGATGTATCCGGGATGGATGGAGTTCACCCGGATGCGGTCCCTGGCGTAGAGCAGCGCGTCGGTCTTGCTCATGAGGCGCACGGCGCCCTTCGACGCGTGATAGGCGGGCACGTCGGCGCCACCCACCAGACCGTAGATCGACGAGAGGTTGATGATGCTCCCGCCTCCGGCCCGCTGCAGCAGGGGCACCGCATGCTTCGTACAGAAGAACACGCCCTTCACGTTCACGGCCATCAGGGCATCCCACTCCGCCTCCGTCACCTCGTGGGTGGGCTTGTTCACGCCCGAGATGCCGGCGTTGTTCACCAGGACGTCCACGTGTCCGAAGCGCTCGGCGACCTCGCCGAACACCCGCGCCACGTCGGCTTCACGGCTCACGTCCAGTTGCCAGAACGTGGCCGTCCCCCCACGCACATGGAGTTCGGCCGCCAGCGCGCGGCCGTCGTCCTCGCGCACGTCGGTGATGGCCACGGCGGCGCCTTCCTGCGCAAGCCGCAGGCACGCGGCACGACCGATGCCCACGGCACCCCCCGTCACGATCGCCACCTTCCCGGTCAGTCGATTCATGGCTCCTCCGCTCGTCGGATCCTTACCGTACGGGGGAGAACGGCGCTACCGGAACCCGCGAGCAGAACCCCGCGAGCAGCCACCGTCATCGGCCCGCACGACGCGAGTGCCCGGTGCGCCACCGATGAGCTCGCCGGAGGAGGATGTGGCCGGGGAAATGGTGTACCGTGCTGCGGGGGCCACACCCGGAGGCTCTCTCCCATTCCACTCTCGAAGGAGCGCTGACAGGCATGTGCGATCAGAACCACTATGACGAGGACGTGAAGGCGTATACCGCGCGTGGCGCGGTGACGCGGCGGCAGTTTGGAGCCCTGGTGGGCGCCGGCGTGGTGATGATGCTGCCGCGCGTGGCCAACGCCGTGACCGTCACCGAGTCGGACGTCACCGTCCGGACACCCGACGGCACCGCGGACTGCTACTTCGTGCGACCCGAGACCGGCACGGCGCCTGGCGTCGTGATCTGGCCCGACATCATGGGTCTGCGCCCCGCCTTCCGTCAGATGGGCAAGCGCCTCGCCGAGTCGGGCTACGCGGTGCTCGTGGTCAACCCCTTCTACCGCCAGCGCCGGTCGCCGGTCGTGCAGCCCGGGCAGACGTTCCAGGACCCGGCGGTGCGCGACGTGCTGCTGCCCCTCGCGCAGAGCCTCAACGCCACCACGCACATGACGGATGCACGAGCCTTCGTGGCCTGGCTCGATCAGCAGCCGTCGGTGGCCCGCAACCGGAAAATCGGCACCATGGGCTACTGCATGGGCGGCCCGATGACGCTGCGCACCGCGGCCGCCTCGGACCGCGTGGGCGCCGCCGCCTCCTTCCACGGCGGTGGGCTCGTCACCGACAACGCCGACTCCCCGCACGCGGTCGCGTCGAAGACCACGGCGCAGTTCCTGATTGCCATCGCCGAGAACGACGACCAGCGGGCGCCAGACGAAAAGAACGTCCTGAAGCAGACCTTCGGGACCAAGGCCGAGGTCGAGGTGTACGCCGGCGCGGCGCACGGGTGGTGCCCGCCCGACTCGGCCGTCTACAACGAGCCGCAGGCCGAGCGCGCATGGGCGCGCCTGATGGTGCTCTTCGACAAGGCGCTCGCCTGAGCGCCCGGCAGGCGGGGGCGGCCACGGGCCGTCCCCGTCGCCACGGCTCTCCTCGACACCACGCCCCCCGCCGCCCTCACGCCACATGACCACGAGCGGCGCCGATCGCCATCTCAGTGCCGCGCCCACGGCCGCGGCGGAGCCGGCGCGCGTCGCGCACGGACCACACGCCGCACCGGCCGGGCGCGGGCGTGCGGTAGCGGTGCTGGTGCTGGGCGCCGCCATCATTGGTTTTGCCCCCATCCTCGTGCGGCTCTCGGGTGCCGGTCCAGCGGCCACCGGCTTCTGGCGCCTGCTCTTCGCCCTGCCCGTTCTCACCCTCCTGAGCCTTCGCCACGCACACGGAGTGGCCGCGCCCTCGCGCCTGTCGCTGCTGGCGGGTGTCGCGTTCGCGTTCGACCTCGGCTTCTGGCACTACGGCATCGCCAACACGTCGGTGGGCAAGGCCACCGTCCTCACCAACCTCACGCCCGTGGTGGTCACGCTGGTGGCGTGGGTCGTCTGGCGACAGCGCCCCACGGCCCGCTTCGCGCTGGCCGTCGCGCTGGCGGTCGGAGGCGCAGCGGCCATGACGCTGGCGCGCGGCACGGGCCCCACCGGCCCGAACCCCGCCCTGGGCGATGCCCTCGCCTTCGCCACCTCGTTTTGGTACGCGCTCTACATGCTGGCGGTGAGCGCCGCCCGCCGTCACGAGCCCACGGCGCGGGTGATGGTGTGGTCGGTGGTCACCGGCGCCCCGATCCTGCTGGCGGGCGCCCTGCTCCTCGGGGAGTCGATTCGCCCGGCCACCGCCGCGGGCTGGGCCGCGTGTGTCGGCCTGGGCCTCGTGCACGCGGGCGGCCAGGGCTCGATTGCCTGGGCGCTGGGAAAGCTGGGGGCCGCGACGGCTTCGGTGACGGTCCTGGTCCAGCCGGTCGTCGCGGCCACGCTCGGGTGGCTGATCTTCGGCGAAACGCTGAGTGCCGGTCAGCTGGCCGGCGCCGCCGTCGCCCTCTCGGGCGTGGTGCTCGCACAGCTCGCCCCGGCGAGACCGGCGCCTCACCGGCTCGCCGAGCGGTGATGAACCGGCGCCTTCAGCCGAAGGTGATCACGGCCGCGATCGTCGTGCGCTCACCCACGGCCTGAAGGGCCTCGGCGGTCTGGTCGAGACCGACGCGCATCGTGGCGAGCGCCGCGGCGTTGTACTGCCCGGTCTGGATGAGGCGCGCGAACCGCTGCATGTCGCGCAGGCCGTGCACCCCGTTCATGTTGCCGGGATGGTGGTTCTTGGCGCCGTTGGCCCATCGTCCGCCCGGCAGCGTGAAGTTGCCCCGGTGGCCGACCGACACGGTCGTGACGTGCCCGGCAGCCGAGCACATCTCCCAGGCCTGCTGCAGCGGCAGGATGCCGGTGGGATCCGGTCCCGGCTCGCGGGCCGGCACGGCGTCGCCCCCCACGGCCTCGACCACGTAGTCGGGTCCCAACGCGCCCACACCACCGTCCACCAGCACGCCGCCTCCCGCGAAGCGACGGTCCGTGGACGGCTTGCACAGCTCGCGGACGCGGGCCACCAGGTTCATGCCCTCCACGTTCGGGTCGAGCACGGTCGTGGCGCCGAGGCGCAGGGCCAGCTCGCGCCGGGCCCGCACCGGCTCCACGGCCACGATCTGCGATGCGCCCTTGATGCGGGCGCCCTGCACGGCGCTCAGGCCGATGGGACCGCAGCCCAGCACCGCCACGTCCGAACCCGGTTCCACGGGGGCGATGCCGAACACCGTGCCGAGCCCGCACGCGCCGGGACACCCGAGGATGGAGAGGTCCACCGGTGACACGTCGTAGAAGATCGGCATGCAGTACCACTCGTAGGGGATCATCAACTCGCCGAAGCCACCCTCGTTGTTGTGCTGCACCACCTCGCCGCCGTCGGGCAGGGTGCCGATGGGCAGCATCGGGTTGCCCGCGCCAGGCAGCATCTGGCACCGATCGGGCCGTCCGTGGATGCACGTGTAGCACTGGCCGCAGTAGGGCGTGTTGGCCACGATGACGCGGTCGCCCACCTGGACGCGGCGCACCTTGCTGCCGATGGCCTCGACGATGCCGACACCGCCGTGCCCGAGAATGCGGGGCGTGGCGTAACTGGCCCGTGACTGGTTCACGATGGAGTAGCAGACCTGCGTGGCCTCGGTGCGGACGACCACCCGGTTCTCGTCGAGCGCCGAGAGCCGCACCTCCTGCACGCCGCCTGCGTCCGCGCCGCGGACCCAGGCGCGGTAGCGGCGCCCCGCCTGCGTGCCGGTGGCGATGGCTGGCGCCTGCCCCTGCTGCGGTCCCTGGGCTCGCCCCAGCCCGCCGCTGCCGAGCAGCGCGGTCGCGCCGCCTACCGCCGCCACCGACCGCTTCAACATGGTTCGCCTGGACGTGGACGTTCGTGTGGCCATCGTGTACTCCTGTTCCTGTTGCCGCGCGTCCCGCACCGCTGGCGCCGCGCGGGCACACGATACGCCAACTCCGATCCGTGGGCCACTGGCTGCTATAGTGCGGAGGTCTTCCTCCGATGGCCGACCGCAACGCCCGCCCCGTCTACTCCACCGACATCGGCCGCCGCTGCGCTACGTGCGGCTGGCCGGAACGCGACTGCCGCTGCAGCCATCAGTTCGCGCGGGACGAGGCCGTGCCCGACCGCGTGGTGGCCAAGCTCAGGCTGGAAAAGAAGGGGCGTGGCGGCAAGGCCGTCACGGTCGTGTTCGACCTGCCGCGGAACCAGCCGTTCCTGAAGGCGCTGGCCGGCGAGCTGAAACGCACGTGTGGGACGGGCGGCACCGTCGCCGACGACACCGTGGAACTGCAGGGCGACGTACGCGAGAAAGTGCGCCAGGCGCTCGTCGCGCGCGGCTGGACCGTCAAGGGATAGGGGTCGGCGCGCCGCGCCTCAGGGCTTGCTGCTTCGGCGCGCCGCGCCTCAGTGTTCCTTACCTGGCTTCTCGAACAGCACGTGCGTGCCACGCTCGCCGTGCACGGCCGGGCGGGTGTCGGCAATCTGCTGGTCGGCGATGCGGTCGAGATTCTCCTGGGTGAAGCCCACGGCGATGGCCGTTTCCTCGCCGTAGCTGTTGGGATCGTGGCCGAGGGCAATGCGGTAGGTGTGGCTCAGCGTGCCGTCGGCGTTCTTGCCCGAGACCACGTGCAGGTTGCGCCCGGACGGCACCGTCTCGCCCAGTTGCTCGGCAATCTCGTGATAGTGCGTGGTGAGGAACGTCATGACCCGGCGCCGGGACAGCGTGCGCAGCGCCTGCAGCGAGTGCTTCACGCCCGTTTCCACGAACGTGCCGTCGTTGGACTCGTCGGAGAAGACCACCGACCGGCTCACCTTCGACAGGATGTCCTCCATCCACCGCGTGAGCGACTTCTCGTAGCGGCCCTTGGCCGAGTCGTCCTTGCCGCCGAAGTTGCTGTGGAGCGACCAGGCCATCGACATCCGCGCGCGCTCCGCCGGAATCGGCAGGCCCGCGTGGGCCAGCGTGATGAGCTGCGCGAGCGACCGGAGCTGCTGGGTCTTGCCGCCGCTGTTGGCACCGGTGAGGACGTTGATCAGCGAGTCGCCGTCCACGACGAGCCGGTCCTGCACCACGCCCTCGTCGAGGAACATCGGATGGCGATAACCGTGCAGCTCGAGGAACGGCTCGCGGCTCTCGACCATCTCGGGCAGGCACCACGGCTGGGTGTCGGCCTCGGTGTAGTTCACATAGTGCACCAGCGCCTCGAGCAGGCCGAGGTTGCGCAGGGCGAGGATGGACTCGAGCTGGTACTTGTGCTGGTAGCTCCGGAGCATCGTCTCGATGAACGACCGGCGCAGGGCGTCCAGTTCGATTCGATCGTCCTCCGGGCTGGTCACGCCGCTCACCGGGATGGGGTCGAGCCCCACCGGCTCCGGCGCATTGCTCCACTCGGCACGGCCCGTCGTGAGGCCTCCCGACAGCGTGAAGTGCATCGTGCGGGCCGCGATCAGCTCGTTGAGCGTGAAGAGACCGTCACGGCACTCCTCGCGGAGGAACGAGTAGATGGAATGCGTCGCGGGATCGGCGGCCAGCTCGCGCACGATGCGCGCGAAGTTCCGGGCCGCCGCGTACTCACGCTCGCCGATCACCTGGTGGCGGCTCGACACCATGGTCGAGAACGTCTGCAGGAACGATTCGTTGCCGCCCTCCGACTTGTTCTCGAGATGCGCGTTCGAGAAGAAGTCGTCGAGCCGCCGCCGCCGGGCGCGATCCTGGAGGGCGCGGACGATGCGGTGGCGATCGTCGATGCCCTCCGGCGTCCGCTCGGGCAGCAGCACCGCACGCACCAGCATGTCCCTGGCATAGGAGGAGACCACGCCGCCTTCCCGCTGCTGCAGCACGAGGTCCACCAGGCCACGATGTTCGAACAGGGTACGGCGCGCCGGATCGAAGCCGGCCGAGAAGTGCGCGCGCTCATACGCGCTCTTCTTCTCCGGCATCATGCCGAGGTCTCGGGCGGTTTCCTCGTCGAAGAGGAAGAGCTCCATGTGCTCGGCCGGCGTCAGGTACAGCTCGCGGCCGGCCGCGCCGGTGTAGAACACGCCGCCGAACGCGTTGCTCTGCCCCGCGGCCTCGGCCACCTTCCAAAATCTCGTGTTGGTTCCCCACATGTGCGTCGTGCCGTCCGGTCAGAGTGCAGCCTGCCCGCCTGGTGCGGGCCTACCTGCCCCGCGCCCGGCGTGCCGGCCGGACCGGGGGAGCGGGCGGAGTTGCCCGCGCGATCATCACTTCGGTGGACTTGATGATGGCCAGCGCGTCCTCGCCGCGGCGCAGGCGCAGGGCCTGCACGGCGTCGGCCGTGATCACGGCGGTGAGGGACTGGTCGCCCACGCGCAGCCGGACCTGGGCCAGGAGGCCGTCCATGCGGACTTCCTCCACGAAGCCCCGCAGCCGGTTGCGGGCGCTCAGGCCGGCGAGGGATTCGTCGGCGGCCGGCGGCGCGCTGGCCGCGTCGGGTTCGGGCCGCGTCGCCAGGAGGCGGTCGATCTCGGCCTCGGCAATGCGGTGATGCCCGCCGTCGGTACGGTTCGTGCGGACACGGCCTGTGGCGATCCAGCGCTTGAGCGTCGAGTAGGCGACACCCAGTCGATCTGCCGCCGCGCGAACCGTGAGAAGTGCCATCCGTCCTCGGTGCCGCCCTGAACCGACCCGAATCGTATCACTGCGCCAGACCCGGACGCGCCGCTGCCGCCAGGGCTCGCGCCACGACGGGCCGGCGCGGCCGGCATCACGTTCCGGCGCGGTCCCCAGTCTCGATGACGCGCGCCATGTCGGTCGCGCTACGCCAGCAGGCGCCAGATCTGCGCCACGAGGAAGCAGACCGTCACGCCCATCGCCACGGGCAGCAGGGTTGCGATGGTCGTCCAGCGTGCGCTCCGCGTCTCGCGGTAGATGGTGTAGATCGTCGTGGAGCACGGGTTGTGCAGCAGGCTGAAGATCATCAGGTTCACGCCCGTGAGGAGCGTCCAGCCGGCAGCCCGGAGCATCTCGCCGGTGGCCGCCACGCTGTCCAGCTCGAACATCACGCCCGCGCCGCTGCCTCCGGGCATGCCGCTCGTGAGCACCGTGAGCATCAGCACGGTGGGAATCACGATCTCGTTGGCCGGAATCGCCACCACGTAGGCCAGCAGGATCACGCCGTTGAGCCCGATGAGCAGCCCCACCGGGTCGAGCCAGCCAATCACGCGCTCCGCGACGCTGGCGTCGCCGAGCGGCACGTTCGAGATCAGCCAGATCACGGCGCCGGCCGGCGCGGCGAAGACGACCGCCCGCCACAGCACGATGAGGGTGCGGTCGATGAGCGACCGGTACAGGGTGTCGAGGACGCGCGGCGGCCGGTAGGGCGGCAGCTCGAGACTGAAGCTCGAGGCCTCGCCGCGGAGGACGGAGCGCGAGAGCAGCCACGAGGTGACGAACATCATCACGATGCCGAACACCGCCATGCCCACCACCGCGGCCGCCGACACCAGGCCCGCCAGGCTCGCCGGCGCCAGCGTGCCGATGAAGATGGCGGCAATGAGGATCTGCGTGGGCCAGCGCCCGTTGCAGAGCGAGAAGTTGTTCGTGATGATGGCAATCAGGCGCTCGCGCGGGCTGTCGATCACCCGCGTCGCCACCACGCCCGCGGCGTTGCAGCCGAACCCCATGCACATCGTGAGCGCCTGCTTGCCGTGCGCACCGGCGGCGCGGAAGAGACCGTCCAGGTTGAAGGCCACCCGCGGCAGGTACCCGAAGTCTTCGAGCAGCGTGAAGAGCGGAAAGAAGATGGCCATCGGGGGCAGCATCACGCTCACCACCCACGCCGTGGCGAGGTACACGCCGTCCACGAGGAACCCACGCGCCCACCACGGCAAGCCCGCCCCCTCGGCGAGGCCGCTCAGCCAGGGATGGCCCATGTCGATGAGCAGGCTGGCCAGCCACCCGGACGGGACGTTCGCCCCTTCGATGGTGAGCCAGAACACCACCGCCAGGATGCCCAGCATGATGGGAAACCCGGCCCAACGGCTGGTGAGCACGCGATCGAGCATGCGGTCGATGTCGAACCGTGCCTTGTCCAGCCCCTGCACGAGCGAGGCCGCCGCAATGCGTGTGGCCACGGCGAACGTCCGTTCGGCCAGCGTGTCCTGGAGGTCGCCGGGCAGCTCCCACCGCAGCCGCCGCGCCTGGTCCAGCGCAGCCTGGCGCGACGTGGCCACCGGGCCCTCGGGCACGTGCGCGGGCAGCGCGTCGCTCGAGGTCGTGCCGCCGGTGTCCTCGAGGTGTCCGAGTTCCCCCGACAGGAACGCGGCCGTCACCACCTCGTCGCCGCGCAGGAGCCGGTCGGCCACCCAGCGGGGGTTCGGCAGGCCCGGGTACGACTCGCGGACCGACACGGTCATCGTCGCCACGGCCTGCTCCACATCGTCCGGATAGGCGTCGATCCGGAGCGGCTGCGTCTGGCGCTGCCCGGTGGCAACCTGGTGGGCGATGTCGAGCAGGGCGTCGATGCCGATGCCCGAGCGGGCCACGCCCTCCACAACGGGCACGCCGAGCTGAGTCTCGAGCGCCCTGGGGTCCACACCGATGCCGTGGCGCCGCGCCTCGTCGGCGAGGTTGAGGAACACCACCACGCGGCCTGTGATGTCGAGGATCTGCAGGACGAGGTTGAGGTTGCGTTCGAGGCGGGTCGAGTCCACGACGATCACGGTGACGTCGGGGCGGCCAAACAGCAGGAAGTCCCGCGCCACCTCCTCGTCCACGGTGCTGGCCTGCAGGGAGTAGGTACCGGGCAGGTCCACCAGCTTCACGCGCTTGCCGCGATGGGCGAAGGCGCCCTCCGCCCGCGCCACGGTCTTGCCGGGCCAGTTGCCGGTGTGCTGGCGGAGCCCGGTGAGGGCGTTGAAAACCGTGCTCTTGCCGACGTTGGGGTTGCCCGCGAGCGCGATGAGAATGTCCCAGCGTTCGGGGTTGAGCCCGAGGCGCACCAGATTGGCCGGCTGGCGGCCGGCACGCGGGAGCGGGGCGTCGGCGGCGAGCGTGGCCATCAGGCGATGTCCTCCCGCCGGCTCTCGGCCGGCTCGACTTCAATCCAGGCCGCCTGCTCGCGCCGCAGGGCGACCAGTGCACCGCGGATGCGGTAGGCCACCGGATCGCCGGTGGCGCTGGCCAGCTCCGGCACGATCTCCGCGCCACGCACCACGCCCAGATCCAGCAGGCGCCGCCGCTGCGCGCCCTGGCAGGCCTGCGAGATGCCGCGGACCCGCATCGCCTGCTGCAGACCGGCGTCGGCGAGCGTCGGCCCCGTGGGCTGGTCGGCGGCCCCGGCGGGCGGGTAGCGGACGGTGACGTTGTGGGCCGCCACCGGATCCATGGTCCACTCGCGCCCGCCGTCGCGCACCGTCACCGCGCGGTCGGTCCGCGCCACCACCTGCAGACGGCCGCCCACGGCGAGCCCTCCGGCCACCAGCCCGTGGTAGACGGCGGGCGGTTCGTCCTCGAGGTGCACGATCTCCACGACGCGGCCCGGCGACGCGTCGAGCAGCCCCATGCCCCGCAGCGGCGGGAGTTCGCCCGCGGCGCTCGGAATGGGGTCGCCGTGCGGGTCGAACGTCGGATCGCCCAGCCTGGCCGCCAGGGCGTTGGTCTGTTCGGGCGACAGCGCGTGCTCCATCCGCTCGGCCTCGTCGTGCCACTCGCCGGGCGGGATGCCAGTGTGATCGGCCAAATACCGCTCCCAGAGCCGGTGGGTCCGGACGATGCGCAGGGCCAGTCGCTCGCCCTGGTCGGTCAGCGTGGGACCGTGGGCGCCCATCAGGATCATGCCCGCCTCGGCCAGCCGCGACAGCAGCGCGCCGGCGCGCGCCGTGGAGACTTCCAGGCGTCCGGCCGTGCTCTCGAGGGAGCAGGTCTGGCCGTTGCGCCGGCAGGTGAACACATGCTTCAGCGCGTCCTCGAGGAGCACGCGTTCATCCCGGTGTGTCAGCCGCCACAGCCGGGGGACGAGGCCGTGGCGCGGCCAGAACACCATCGCCAGCACGGCGACCAGTCCGGCAAAGACGAGCAGGGCAAGGCGTGGATCGATCACGTGGGTCTGGCGGGCCGGGACGTCCGCGTGGGCGCTCCGGCTCCCGTCCCTCGTAGTCTACGCCCACTCCGCCGGCCATGCGGCCCGGAGGTCCGCTTGACGCCCCGGGCCGGGCCCCTCATGCTGGAGGGCACATGCAGAGCTTTCACGTCTCCGCCGGCAAGGCGACCTGCCGCGTCTGCGGTGTCGAAGTATCCACCAACCGTCTCTCCACGCACATCGCCCGCGAACACCCGCGGCCGGCGCCCATCGACCTCACGCCGACCCTCGTGCGACGAAAGACGGCGCCACGTCCGGCCCGCCCGACGAAGTGAGCTGGTGAAGCCCTGGGAGGTCATCGGGCGGACGCACACGCCCGACGGCACCGAGCTGACCCTGCACCAGCACCCGAGCGGGTTCGTCATCATGGCCAACGGCCAGAGCCTGATGACGAGCCGGTCGCACGACTCCGAGGATGCGCTGGCCGCCCTGGGCTGTCGCCTGGCTCGGGCGCTGCCGCGTCCACAGGTGCTGGTGGGCGGCCTGGGCATGGGCTTCACACTGCGCGCGGTGCTCGACCTGATGCCGGCGGCCGCGGAGGTCGTCGTCGTGGAACTGGTGCCCGAGGTCGTGTCGTGGAACCGCGGGCCGCTCGGCCCGCTGGCCGGGCATCCGCTCGACGATCCTCGCGTCCGCCTCGAGATGGCCGATGTCACCGCGTACCTCCGGGCGCATCCGGCCACCTTCGACGCCGTCCTGCTCGACGTGGACAACGGCTCCGACGCGCTCATCTTCGAGGGCAACGCCGGGCTGTACGGGGCCGCGGGCCTGGCGGCCGCCGGCCGCGCCCTGCGACCCGCCGGCGTCCTGGCGGTGTGGGCCGCCGGCGAGGACCGCAGCTTCGTCCGGCGCCTCAGAGCGGCCGGTCTCCAGGTGCGGGCGGAACGCCTGCGGAGCCGACTCGAAGGCGGACGATCGCGCCACGTGGTGTACGTCGCCCAGTCGGCCGTCCGGCCCTGAGCCGGCCGTCCCGCCCCTCCTGGCCGCGCGCCGCTCCTGCTGGCTGCTCCTGCTGGTGCCCCGACCGTTCCTGACGCGATCTTCAGGCACTCTTCAGGCGTCCGCGCCGGAGGGTCGGCTACGATCCTCTCCTCACGGAGAGGAATGCACGATGACCATCGAGGCCTGCCAGGGTGCGACATTGCACGACGCCGTTGCGGTGCGGCGACACGCGACCCGGCTCTCCGCCCACCGGCGCGTGCTGCTCGCCCTCCTGCCCCTGCTCCTCCTGCCGAGTCTGGCGACCGCCCAGTCCGGGGGCATCGTCGCAGGCCAGGTGACGGACGAGACCGGCGGCGTGCTGCCGGGCGTCAGCGTGGACCTGAAGCCGGCCGGCGCCGCAGCGTTCATCGAAACGGTGACCGACGAGACCGGCACCTACCGCTTCGAGGGCGTACCGGCCGGCCCGGCCGAACTCACCATCCGTCTCGTGAACTTCACGACGGTGCGGCAGGATGTGGTGGTGAGCCCTGGCGCCCCGCTCACGGTCAACGCCCAGCTCACGCTGTCGCTGTCGGCCGACATCACCGTCACGGCGCCGCGCACGTTCCGCAATCTGGCCGACATCGAGAACCCGCAGGAAAATCTCGTGGGGATCGCCTCGGCGGCCAGCCAGGGTGCCATCACCGCCGCGCAGCTCGAGAGCCGGCCGATCATGCGACCGGCCGAAGTGCTCGAGACGGTGCCGGGGCTCATCGTCAGCCAGCACAGCGGCGAGGGTAAGGCCAACCAGTACTACCTGCGCAGCTTCAACCTCGATCACGGCAGCGACTTCCTCACGACCGTCGCCGGCATTCCCGTCAACAACCCGACTCACGGCCACGCCCAGGGATACGCGGACTCCAATTTCCTGATCCCCGAGCTGGTGAGCGGCGTGCAGTTTCGCAAGGGTCCCTACTACGCGGAAGACGGCGACTTCTCCGCGGCGGGTTCGGCCAACATCAACTACCTCAACTCGCTCGACCGGCCCATCGTCACGCTCAGTACCGGCAACCAGGGCTGGCGCCGGATGTTCGCGGCCGCCTCGCCGCGCGTGGGCAGCGGGTTCCTCCTGGGCGGACTCGAGATCAACTCGAACGACGGGCCCTGGGACACGGCGTCCAACTACCGTCGCGTGAACGGCATCCTTCGCTACAGTCGCGGTGACACGCGCAACGGCTTCTCGTTGACGGGCATGGGCTACGACGCCGACTGGGACTCGACCGACCAGGTGCCGCGCCGCGCGATCGACAGCGGGCTCATCGGCCGCTTCGGCAACATCGACACGAGCCTCGCCGGGCGTTCCTACCGCTACAGCGCCGTGGCGGATGGCCAGCGCTCCGATGTCCGCGGCTCGCTGCGGGCGACGGCGTATGCCGTGCGCTACAGCATGAACCTGTTCCAGAACTTCACGTACTTCCTGGCGGACCCCGTCAACGGCGACCAGTTCGAACAGGTGGACCGCCGGTGGATCACGGGCGGACGCGTGGCCTACCGGCGCCTCGGCCGCCTGTGGGGCCGAGGCATCGAGAGCGCCGTGGGCGTTCAGGTGCGCAACGACGCGATCGGCGAGGTGGCCCTCTATCAGACCGTGGCCCGGCAACGCATCGGCACCACGCGGCGCGACCAGGTTGGCCAGACCTCCGTGGGCCTCTATGGGCAAACCGAGGTGGAATGGAGCCGCATCCTGCGGACCACGGTGGGTCTCCGGGTGGATGGCTACCGGTTCGACGTGACCTCGGACAACCCCCTCAACTCCGGAGCGACCAACGCCGCGATCGCGAGCCCCAAGGTCACCGCCGTGCTCGGTCCCTGGGCCAGCACGGAGGTGTACCTGAACGCGGGCACGGGTTTCCACAGCAACCACGGCCTGGGCACCGTGATCTCGGTAGACCCTGCCACCGGCGACCCCGCCGAGCGCGTGCCCGCGCTCGTACGCGCCACCGGCGGGGAGGTCGGGCTGCGGACGGTGCGCATTCCGGGACTGCAGTCCACGGTCTCCCTTTGGGCGCTCGGCTTCGACTCCGAGCTGATCTTCGTCGGCGACGCAGGCTCCACCGAGGCCGGGCGACCGAGCCACCGGTGGGGCGTGGAGTGGACCAACTATGCCCGGCCGCGGCCCTGGCTCACCGTGGACCTGGACCTTGCCTTCTCGAAGTCGCGCTACACCGACCAGGATCCGGCCGGCGACGCCATTGCCGGCGCCCTGGGTCGCGTGATTTCCAGCGGCGTCACGGTGGAACCGGTCCGGGGCGGGCTCTTCGGGAGCGTCCGGCTGCGGCATTTCGGCCCGCGCGCACTCACCGAAGACCGGACGGTGCTGTCGAAGCAGACCTCGCTCGTGAACGGCGAGCTCGGCTACCGGTTCACGCAGAGGACGCGGCTAGTGGCCGAGCTCTTCAACCTGTTCGACGCGAAGGTTGCGGACATCGACTACTACTACACGTCCCGGCTGCCCGGTGAGCCGCTCGAGGGCGTGGACGACGTGCACACGCACCCCGCCATTCCCCGCGCGGCGCGGCTGATGCTCCAGGTCTCCTTCTAACTACCTCGCCGGCAGTCCGGCGGCCACGCCAGGCCGCCGGGTCTCCCCTCTCACACAGCCGTCCGCCCGCGCCTACCGCGGCCCGATGCCGGTGCGCAGGCGCACCCGCACCGTGCGGGGTTCACCGGGGTACACGCTGAAATTGTTGTTGCCGGTGTAATAGGTCTGGTCGAACAGGTTCTGCGCGAAGAACTCGACCACCAGCCGCGGCGACGCCTGCCACGACACCGACCCGTCCACCGTGCCGTAGGCCGGCAGCTCGTAGCCGTTGCCGATCGTCCCGAAGCGGCGCCCGACGACGTTGACGCCCGCGCCGGCTTGCACACGCGGGTGCAGGTCCACCCGGCCCCACACGTTGGCCTGCACGCGCGCCACGTTGGGCAGGCGGTTGCCGACGTCGCCGTCGAAGCTCTCGGTGATGGTGGCGTCGATGAGCGCGAGCCCCGCGGTCACGAACCAGCGGCTCCCTCCCTGGACGGCGGCCTCCACCTCGAAGCCGCGCGACCGCTGCGCGCCGATCTGCAGCGAGAAATCCGGATTGGCCGGATCGGTCGTCGTGGCATTGGCGAAACGGATGTCGAAGTAGGCGGCGCTGGCGGAGGCGCGCGCCCCCTGGTGCTTCACGCCCACCTCCACCTGCCGGCTGCGCTCGGGCTCGAACGTGGACCCGTCGGCGGCCGTCGCGCCCACGATGTTGTCCACCGATAGGCCGGTGCTCGCGCCGGCAAAGAGCGACCACGCCGGGGCGACGCGAAACGCGCCGCCCAGCTGCCAGGAGGTGCCGGCGTGGTTCTGGTCCGGGGTCAGGAAGCCGAGGAACTCGCTGTCGATGCGGATGTCGCTGCGTCTGATGCCGAGGAGCAGGTCGAGACGCCCCACCCCCACGAGATCCTGCAGGTAGGGCTCACTGGTGTTGATGTCCCCGCTGAAGGAGGTGCGCGCGCCCGCGCGACCCGGCGGCACCGTGAGGTACGACGGGCTGAGCGCGTTCACTGCCGGTGTCCCGACGTAGTCGAACCAGTCGCCCCGGTAGTTGTGCCGGTTCACCTCGTATCCGGCCGCGATCTGGTGCGTGGTGGCACCGACCGTGCTCCGTCCCTTGAGTTCGAGCTGCACCGTCTGCGTGCGATCGCGCTCGTGGAAGTCGTAGCGGCCGTTGCGCTGCACGAGCGTGGTGCTGCCGGGCACGAGTCCCCGGACACGCATCTGCTGCTGGTCCACGTTGAACGTGAAGCGCTGGTAGCGTGGGCTCAGTGTCCAGTCGCGGGTCAGGTCGATGTCCACCCACGCCTGCACGAGCGGCGACCAGGTCCGCAGGTAGTCCACGTCGGGCTCTCCCAGATACTGCCCGCGCGGCACGTCGGCCACGCCGTTGGCCGTGACCGTGCCCACGACGGGAAGGCCGGGGTGAGGCAGGCTGCTGCGCCGGAGGTACTCCGTGCTGAGGAAGCCCCGGACACGCTTGCGCTGATCGGTCGAGACCGACAGGGCCATGTTGCTGCGGTCGAGATCCTGCGCGTCGACGAACGTGCCGGAGCGCTCGAGTTCGCCGTTGAGGCGCACCGACACCCCGGTGTCCGCCAGCGGACCGGTGACGTCGAATCCGCCGGCCCGGGTGTCGAACTGGCCGAGCGAAACGTAGCCCGTCGCCCCGTAGCGGGGCACCGGCCGCCGCGTGACGAACTGAATCACGCCGCCAAGCCCTTCCTTGCCGTACACCGCACCGCCAGGACCCTTGATCACGTCCACCCGCTCCACGTTCAGGAAGGCCGACTGGTCGACGTCCTCGAAATAGAGCTGGCGGAAGCCGTTGCGCGTGACGGCGGCATCGAGGCCGCGCAGCCGCCACGAGAAGCTGGTGAAGGGTGCCAGACGCGTGTGGCCCGCGAAGGCGGACGGCACCTGCTTGAGGGCGTCGCCGACGTCCACGATGCCCTGGGCCTCGAGCAGGGCCGCGGTCACCGACTGGGTGCTTTGCGGCACCGACAGGGTCTCCGCCTCGAAGCGGGTGGCTGCCGTAGCGCTCCGCTGGGTGAGTGTGGCCGCCTGCACGCGCACCGCCTCGACGAGGCCCGCCACGCGCAGTACCACGCGCAGGCTGTCGGGATTGGCGGTTGCGGGCACGGTGAACTCGAGACGTGCCGGCTCGAACTGCCGCATCTCCACCACGGCCACCAGCGGCCCGGCACCAAGGCCGGCCACCTGGAAGGCGCCGTCCGCCCCCGCGACCGCACTGCCGGCCGGCCGCCCGTCCGACGACTCCAGCGTGACCCGCGCGCCAGCCACGGCTCCCCCGGACTCGTCCACCACGATTCCCGACACCGTACGCCCTGTCTGGGCCTGGAGGGACACACCACTCATCAGGGCCACCGCCATCCATACACCGAGCCACGCAACCTTCAGCACTGACGCCTCCTCATATCCGGCGCCGGACCGACACCGGCGCCGGGCATCGATTGTGGGGACGCCAGGAGACCGCCACAACGAGGTTGCAGTCAGGCTGCGCCTGCGGGCAGCCAACCGTGCGCGCCGCTCTGCCTGAAGCGCTGATTCCCTGTCATCGCGCCGGAGCGGGACGGCACATGGCGGGAGTGCGACACCGAAGCGCACACGCAGGTCGCGGGCAGGCCGATCGTGCGTGGACCGAGTAGGCAGGACATGGGCGCAGGCAGGGCGAGCAGGGCGGGACGAGCACGGGACGAGCGCGGCCCGCGTGAGGCGCGGGCCGGAGGTGGAAGCCGGCAGACGGTGCGTGGGTGTGAAGTCGACGGACCCTCCGGTCAGTCCAGGTGCGCCAGTTCCTCGTCGAGGCGGTGCTCGACCTGCGGGTCGATGGCCACGCCGGCGGGCATGGACGCCTCCTCACTGCGCAGGCGCCGCCGCAGATAGAGCGCGACGCCGATCGCCGCCAGGAGCGACGCGGCCACGGGCACGGCGATGACCACATTGCCCATCGGCGTGCCGGTGGGGTCCGCAAGGATTTCCTGCCCGTAGCGGCCCACGAGATCGTCCAGGACCGCCTGCGTGGACTCGCCCGCCACGAGGCGCCCCTCCACCTCCTCGCGCAGCTCGATGGCATAGCCGGACGGGCAGTCGGCCAGGGTCAGCCCCGGGCAGAAGGGGCTCATCACCGTACGGAACATGCGGCTGGCTTCGGCGGCGACCGCCGGATCCGTGGCAGGCGCTGCCGGTGCCGGTATGTCCGCGCCAGGCGCCGCTGCAACGGGCGTCCCAGCGGCAGGCGATGTCGCGGCGGGTGGGGCCTCCGGGGTGTCGGTCTGGGCACCCACGACCACACCGGTCGTCAGCAGCGCGCCGAGCACGGCGACGGGCATCCACCTGCGCATGAGTCGAACCTCCTGCTCACCCGGAACACGGGGAACCCCCTCACCTTACCGCGCGGCCGGGGGCGGCCGCCAGCCCGGGTCCGCCGGCCGACGCCACCGGGCCGGGAACGGCGCCACAGGAATTTCTCATCTGCGTCTCACGCGTTGGCGCTACGCTCTGCTCCTCACACACCCGGAGAGGACAGGACCGCATGGCCGAACTGCATCCGCTCGTCGTACACGTGACCATCGTGCTCGCCATCGTCGGCGTGGGCTTCCGTCTGCTCTCGTTGCTCGGGCGTCCCGCGTTCGCGGGCCCGGCCGCCGCCACGCTGCTCATCATCGCCGCCGCGACCTCGATCGTGTCGGTCCGCTCGGGTGTGGCCGCGCACGGTCCGGTCGAGCGGGTGCCTGGGGCCCGCCCGGCCGTCGTCGAGCACGAGGAGTGGGGCGAGCGGGCACAGACGATCCTGATCGTGCTCGGCCTGCTCGAACTGGCGGGGCTGGCGCTGCGGCGGTCGCCGAGGGTGCGGCTGGTGCACGGTGCGGCCGCGGTCGTGGGGCTGGCCGCGGTGTTTGCCGTCTACGAGGCGGGTGAGCACGGCGGTGAGCTGGTCTACTCGTACGCGGGCGGCGTGGGCATTCGGTCCGGAGCGCCCGAAGACATCGGCCGCCTGCTGCTGGCTGGCTACTATCACCAGGCGCAGGCCGATCGCGCGGCCGGCCGCAGCGCGGAGGCCGCGGACCTTGTCGCTGAGGCGGCGCGGCGGTTCCCCAACGAGCCCGAGGTGCAGCTGATGGCGGGAGAATCGCTGCTCGTGGACAGCGCGAATGCGCAGGCCGCCATCGACACGCTGTCGCGGGTGCGCGTGCCCGCGGAGAACCGCTTCGCGGCGTTTCAGCGGGCCTCACTCCTGGCCGATGCCTACGAGGCCGCGGGGCAGCGCGATCAGGCGGTGGCGACACTCGAAGCCCAGTTGGCGGCGGGTCCCAATCCGCGCCTGCAGCAACGGCTCGACGCGCTGAAGGGCGGCGCCCGCTAGCGCCGTGTGCGGTTCGGTGTCGTGCGCCGGCCCGGTCCGACTTGCGCACGACGTGACAGCGGTAGTATGGAAAACGATGCGCAAGGGGAACGATCAAATCCCGTGCCCCTGGAGCAGCGTTTTCCCGCGTCGTCGCGCCGGAGGAGCGGGCCAGCGCACGACACCGAACCGCGAATTGCGGTAGCGGTGTGCGTTCCGGTGCAGGCGCCGCTGCGTAGCACCACTGTGTAGCACCACTGTGTAGCGCCGCTGTGTAGCGCCGCTGTGTAATGCCGTCGTGTAGCGCCGTCGTGAAGGCTCCGCCGTGTCACGTTCTGGCTGGGGCCTGAGGCTCCCGCCTCAGGCTGCGGCGTTACTGGACACTCAGCAGCACGATGTCGAAGACCAGCGTCGCGTTCGGCGGAATGATGTCCCTGCCCGACGCCCCGTACGCCAGCTCCGGCGGAATCACCAGGCGCCGCTGCCCGCCGACGCGCATCCCGACGACGCCCTGGTCCCAGCCGCGGATCACGCCGCCGCTGCCCAGGACGAACGCGAACGGCCCGCGCCCGACCGACGTGTCGAACTGCGTGCCCTTTCCCTCGGGCTGGGCGGGGTCGTAGAGCCACCCGGTGTAGTTGACAGACACGACGCGCCCTGCGGCCGCGGCGACGCCACTTCCTACTACGAGGTCGGTCTGCGAGAACTCTCCGCGTGGCGGCGAGGGAGCCGTGGGGCTGGAGTCGCCGCCGCAGGCGGCGACGAACAGGAGCGCGGCGATGACAAGAGCTGGGATGCGCGGCATCCCGATATCATCGCCGATGTGCCGGGCCGCGCCATCGCCGATGTGTCCTGTCGCGGGTCTACGCGCGCCAGCCCTCCTCCCAGCCCGGCCCGCTGCGGCACGCCGCCTGCCCGGGCAGTCACCTGTCCGGGCCCCGCCCACCTGTCCGGCCCCCGCCGGCCTGCCACCCGCTTGCACGGCACCGGCCCGGCGCATACCTGCCCGACCGCCACGCGCCCACGCGAGCGGGACCTGCCGAAGCTGCCGGGCATCTGCCCGGCTCCTGGTGCGGGTGAGGCCCGGAGTCAGGCCCTGATCAGACCCGGCGCAGATCGAGCGTGTGCGGGAAGTCGCTCAGGCGTGGCGGATCCCGCGGCACCACCGTGCCGGGCGTGTGAGCCAGCTCGGTGAACCGTGCGAGGCGGCGGCTCTCGGCTTCGTAGCTGTTCACCGGGAACTGCTCGTAGTTGCGCCCGCCGGGATGCATCACGTGGTACTGGCCGCCCCCGAGCGACCGACCGGCCCACGTGTCCACCACGTCGAAGGTGAGCGGCGCGTGGACCGGGATGGTCGGATGCAGGCACGAGGGCGGCTGCCACGCGCGATACCGCACGCCGGCCACGGCCTCGCCTGTACGTCCCGTCGGCTGAAGGGGGATGGTGGTGCCGTTGCAGGTCAGGACGAAGCGCTCGCCCGCAATCCCCCGCACCAGCACCTCGAGCCGTTCCACCGACGAGTCCACGTAGCGCACCGTGCCGCCGGCTGCCCCCTCCTCGCCGAGCACGTGCCAGGGTTCGAGCGCCGTGCGGAGCGTGACCTGCAGCTCGCGCACCGTGAACGCGCCAGCCAGCGGAAATCGGAACTCCACGTGCGGACGATACCAGTCGTCGTGCAGCGCGAAGCCCGCGGCCCGCGTCTCGTCGAGCACCTCCACGAAGTCGCGCCACACGTAGTGCGGCAGCATGAACCGGTCGTGCAGCAGCGTGCCCCAGCGCGTGAGCGGCGCCCGGTACGGCTCGGCCCAGAACCGTGCCACGAGCGCGCGCAGCAGCAGCTGCTGCGCCAGGCTCATCCGGGGATGGGGTGGCATCTCGAACGCCCGCAGTTCCAGCAGCCCGCGGCGTCCGCTGCCACCCGCCGGCGAATACAGCTTGTCGATGCAGAACTCCGCCCGGTGCGTATTGCCCGTCACATCCACGAGCAGGTTGCGGAACAGGCGGTCCACGAGCCACGGCGGCGTCGGCGCGCCATCGGAAGGGACCTGCGCAAACGCGATGTCGAGCTCGTAGAGGCTGTCGTGACGGGCCTCGTCCACGCGCGGAGCCTGGCTCGTCGGCCCGATGAACAACCCGGAGAACAGGAACGACAGCGACGGATGGTTGTTCCAGTAGGTGACGAGGCTGCGAAGCAGATCGGGCCGCCGCAGGAACGGGCTGTCGTCCGGCGTCTCGCCGCCCAGCACGAGATGGTTGCCGCCGCCGGTGCCGGTGTGCCGGCCGTCGAGCATGAACTTCTCTGCCGAGAGACCCGACTGGTGCGCGTGTCCGTAGACGGTGGTGGTGGTGTCCACGAGCTGGCGCCAGGTGGACACAGGCGGCACGTTCACCTCGATGACGCCGGGATCGGGTGTTACCGAGAACGAGCGTACGCGGGCGTCGTCGGGCGGTGGGTACCCCTCGATGAGGACGGGCAGGTCCGTCGCGGCGGCGGTCGCCTCGATCGCCGTCAGCAGGGCCAGGTAGGCCTCGAGCGCCTCGAGCGGCGGCATGAACACCCAGAGGACGCCGCCACGCGCCTCGACGCACAGGGCCGTGCGCACGACCCAGGGCGCCGACTCGAACCGCCGCACGGGGCGGCTGCCGTCGGTGCGGGCCCCGTCCCGCCACGGGCCGGCACGCAGGCCCCCCGTGGGGCCGCTCTCGTCGTGTCCGCTCCCGACCGGCAGGCGCTGCCACCGCGGCCCCGGCTCCGTCATCGGCACGCGCGATGGCGGCAACGGGACGACGGGCGCGAACGGATCGCGTCCGTGCAGGTAGCGGCGGTCCGCCTCCGCCACCCAGGGCAGGGCGTCCACCGGCAGCCGGTATCCCATGGGTGAGTCGCCCGGCAGGAGGTAGAGGCGGGGCTGACGCAGGGGCCAGGGCCCGCTGCGCCAGCGTGCGGGATCGGCGGGGTCGGCATCCAGCGGCAGGACCCACCCCACCGCCGTACCCAGCGTCGCCTCGAACACCCGCGCGAGCCGGTCCCGTTCGAGCGGATCCGCGAGCCGGGCGTCGAAGGGGTCCACATTCACCGGGAGGCGCCGTTCGCGCCAGAGGTAGTACCAGGTGTCCTCGTAGCCCGCCTGCACGTGGGTGTCGCCCACGCCGAGGTGCGCCGCCAGCGTGCGGATGAACCGCTCGGCGTCGGCGGCCGAGTGCCCGGCGGGCGAATGCTCGTCGGCCATCAGCGCGTCGTCGTGCCACATGGGCACCCCGTCGGCACGCCAGAAACACGACAGCGCCCACCGGGGCAGCTGCTCGCCCGGGTACCACTTGCCCTGCCCCACGTGCAGGAGCCCGCCAGGACCGAACGACGCGCGGAGGCGCCGGTGCAGGTCGAGGGCGCGCTGGCGCTTCGACGGACCGATGGCTTCGGTGTTCCACTCGTCCGCGTCGCGGCCAGACTCGGACACGAACGTCGGCTCACCGCCCATGGTCAGGCGGACGTCGGCCGCCACGAGGCGCGCGTCCACGGCGTCGCCCGCGCGGAGCAGGGCCTCCCACTGCGCCTCCGAATATGGAAGCGTCACGCGCGGCGACTCGTGCACGCGCGTCACGTGCATGGCGTGCTCGAATTCCACCTCGCAGGGCTCGACCCCGCCCGTCACGGGTGCCGCGCTCGAGGCGTCCGGCGTGCAGGCGAGCGGCAGATGCCCCTCCCCCGCCAGCAGTCCCGAGGTGGGGTCGAAGCCAATCCAGCCGGCGCCGGGCAGGTACACCTCGCACCAGGCGTGGAGGTCGGTGAAGTCGGCCGCCACGCCCGAAGGACCCTCGCGCGCCGGCACGTCGGCCTTCAGCTGAATGAGGTAGCCGGACACGAACCGGGCGGCAAAGCCCATGTGGCGGAGGATCTGGACGAGCAGCCAGCTGGTGTCGCGACACGAGCCGTTGCCGCGCGCGAGGGTCTCGTCGGGCGTCTGCACGCCCGGCTCCATCCGGATCAGGTACCCGATGTCCGCGCTGAGGCGGCGGTTCAGCTCCACGAGGAAGTCCGTGGTCCGTCCGCGCGGGCGGCCCAGGGTGTCGAGGTAGCGCGCCAGCCCGGGCGTCATCGCCTCCGGTTCGAGGAACGGCAGCAGTTCACGGCGCTGCCAGGACGCATAGGCGAAAGGTACGTGCTCGGCGTCGGGCTCGAGGAAGAAGTCGAACGGGTTGTAGACGGCCATCTCCGCCACCAGATCCACCTCGACGCGGAACTCGCGGACCCGTTCGGGCACGAACACCCGTGCCACGTAGTTGCTCTGGGGGTCCTGCTGCCAGTTGACGAAGTGCTCCTCCGGCGTCACCCGCATGGAGTACGACAGCACCCGGGTGCGGCAGTGCGGCGCGGGGCGGAGCCGCACCAGCTGGGGTGAGAGCAGGACGCTGCGCCCGTAGCGGTAGCGGGTGACGTGGTTCAGCGCGACATGGATGCTCACAAGACCTCGAGGGGATGGGACGACGGTATTATCCGGGAGCCGTCCCGGGCGATGAGCGGACAATAGTGTCCCGCTCGCCCGCAACGGCCAAGAGGCGATGCGAACCTTCCACTGCAATCACTGCGCGCACCAGATCTATTTCGAGAACACCGTGTGCGTGAGCTGCGGCCGCACCCTGGCGTTCCTCGAGGACCTGCGCGACATGGCGTCGCTCGATTCCGCGCCGGATGGCACCTGGCATCCAGCGCAGGGGGCGGCCGGCGGCGCGTATCGCCTGTGCCGGAACTACGAGGTGATGCACGTCTGCAACTGGGCGCTCCCGGCACACGACCCGGAGGCCCTCTGCCGGGCCTGCCGCCTGACGATTGTAGTGCCCGACGTCTCCATGCCCGGCGCGCACGAGGCTTGGTTCCGTCTCGAGTCGGCCAAGCGGCGCCTCGTGTTCACGCTGCTGTCGCTCGGCCTGCCCCTCTCGAACCGGCACGAGGACCCGCCCGGGGGGCTCGCCTTCGAGTTCAAGGCCGACCTCGACCCGTCCGGGGAGCCCGTGCGCACGGGCCACAGCGCGGGCACCATCACGATCGACATCGCCGAGGCCGACGACGCCGAACGCGAACGCCGTCGCGCGGCGGTGCGGGAGCCCTATCGCACGCTGCTGGGGCACCTGCGGCATGAGAGCGGCCACTACTACTGGGACCGCCTGGTGCGTGGGCAGGCTGAAACCGACGGCTTCCGAGCACGTTTTGGCGACGAGCGCGAGGACTACTCCGCGGCGCTGGACACCTACTACCGGTACGGGCCGCCGCAGGACTGGCAGACCCGCTTCGTCTCGGCGTATGCGAGTTCCCACGCGTGGGAGGACTGGGCGGAGACATGGGCCCACTACCTGCACATGCTCGACGCCCTCGAGACCGCGGCGGCCTGCGGCCTGTCGCTGGCGCCCCCGACGGCGGGTGAGCCGGCACTGGCGCCCCTGCCGGCCAATCTCCGGGTGGACCAGATTCCCTTCGACCGCCTCATTGCCGGCTGGTTTCCCCTCACCTACGTGGTCAACACGCTGAACCGGGGCCTGGGCCTGGCCGACGCCTACCCCTTCGTGCTGCCGCCGGCCGCCGTGGACAAGCTCCGATTCGTGCACGACCTGGTGGCCCGGGTCACCGGCCGCTGATCGCCGCCAGGCGGGGACGGCCCTGTCGGGGTGACGGCGGCAACCTGCTGGTGCTGAGGACGTTGCACGCCAGGGGTAGCCAATCGCCGCAAATGCTGGTCAAATATGTCGGTTGGCCTTCATCATCGATTACCTGGCTTGTCCCCGCACCCCCGGTCGCGGTTCCCTGGCCCTCCTGCTGCTGCTGGCCGGAGCCCTGCCCGCGTCTGCCCAACTCTCGGTACCGTCGCCGGCGGTGCCCGAGGAAATTGCCTTCGCCCTGCAGGGCGCGCTGCCACCGACGCTGCCTGAAACCGTCCGCCGGGACGAAGAGGGCCGCGTCACCACTCGAGCCGTACGGCTGCTCGAGCCGCTCCAGCTCGACGGGCGGCTGGACGAAGCCATCTACGAGACGGTGCGCCCGATCTCGGACTTCATCCAGAACGAGCCGGTCAACGAGTCGCCGGCCACCGAGAAGACCGAGGTGTGGGTGTCGTTCGACGAACGCAACATCTACGTCAGCGTGCGGGCGTGGGAGAGCACGCCCGACCGCATGGTCGTGAACGAGATGCGGCGCGACAACTTCGGCGTGCTGCAGAACGAGAACTTCGCGTTCATGTTCGACACGTTCTTCGACAAGCGGAACGCCGTGATCTTCCAGTTCAACCCGCTGGGCGGCCGGATGGACGGGCAGGCCGTCAATGACGGCAACTACAACGGCGACTGGAACCCGCTGTGGCGGCTGGCGGTCGGCGAGTTCGACGGCGGGTGGACCGCCGAAGCCATGGTGCCGTTCAAGTCGCTCGCCTACGGCGCGGGCCGCACGCAGGTGTGGGGCTTCAACGCCCGCCGCATCAACCGCTGGAAGAACGAAGTGTCGTTCATCACGCGCCTCCCGACCGGCACGGGCAATCAGGGCATCTCGCGCCCGTTCTTCGCGGCACCCCTCGTCGGCCTCGAGGCGCCGTCGAGCACCCGCGTGCTCGACGTCAAGCCCTACGCGATCTCGGACGTGAGCACCAACGTGCCGGCCAACGTGCGCAACGAACTCGGAGGCGACTTCGGCCTCGACGTCCGGTACAGCATCACGCAGAACCTGTCGGCCGACTTCACCTACAACACCGACTTCGCGCAGGTGGAAGCCGACGAGCAGCAGGTCAACCTCACCCGGTTCAGCCTCTTCTTTCCCGAGAAGCGCGAGTTCTTCCTGGAAAATCAGGGCCTGTTCAACTTCGGCGGGGTCGAAGGGAACAACAACAACAACGTCAACCCCCGCCTGTTCTACAGCCGCCGCATCGGCCTCGACGGCGGCCAGGCCGTGCCCATCCTCGCGGGCGGGCGCCTGACCGGCCGGATGGGCGAGTACTCCCTCGGCATCATCAACATCGCCACCGAGGAGTCGCCGGAACTGGACCTGCCGGCCACGAACTTCTCGGTGGCCCGTATCCGGCGCAACGTACTCCGCCGCAGCGCCGTCGGCGCGATCTTCACCGGACGAAGCGACACGCCGGGCAGCCAGGGCTCGGCGATGGCGTACGGCGTGGACGGCACATGGGCCTTCTACGAGAACCTCGAGTTCCAGACGATGTGGGCCAAGTCGCAGAACCCGGGGCTCGTCGGGGAGGACACGACGTTCCGCCTCCGCATGGGCTACGACGCCGACCGATACGGGGTGACGATCGACCGCACCGGCGTAGGGCGGAATTTCGACCCGAGCGTCGGCTTCCTGCGACGGCGCAACTTCCAGCGCCTCTTCGCCCAGGGGCGCTTCAGCCCGCGCCTGCCGGACAGCGAGCTGATCCGCAAGCTCCAGTACCAGGTGCAGCTGCAGTACGTCGAGAGCAATGCCGGCGTCGTGGAGACGCGGCAGCAGCAGGGGCAGTTCCAGATTCAGTTCAACAACAGCGACGTGTTCCAGGCACAGCACCTGTTCGCCTTCGAGCTGCTGCCACAGGACTTCGAGATCTCGGACGGCATCGTGGTGCCGGCCGGGGGGTACACGAACGACGAGTTCAGCCTGCAGTACACCTTCGGACGGCAGCGTCGGCTGGCCGGCTCTGCCTCGTTCGAGTACGGACCGCTCTACGACGGCACGCGCACGGCGGTGAGCTTCACCGGGGCGCGCACGCAGGTCGGCCCCCAGCTCTCGATCGAGCCCTCCATCCAGTGGAACAAGGTGGACCTGCCGTACGGCAACTTCAAGACGCAGATCTACAGCTCGCGCGTCACCTACACGATCACGCCGATGGTGTTCGTCAGCGGGCTCGTGCAGTACAGCAGCTCGAATAACTCACTGAGCGCCAACGTCCGCATGCGCTGGGAGTACATTCCCGGCTCCGAGTTCTTCGTCGTCTACAACGAGGGACGGGACACGTCGAGCACGGGGGCGCCCCTGCTGCAGAACCGTTCGTTCATCGTGAAGTTCAACCGACTCCTGCGGTTCTAGAGCCCCGTGCCTCCCGCGCGACCGGCCTCACCCGTCGCGGCGCGGGCGGTGGGACTGCATCAGACGTCGGGGCGCTGGCGCGTGGGGCTGCTGCTGGCCCTGTCCACGATGGGTCTCTGGGCCACCCTGCCCATTGCGCTCAAGATCGCGCTCGAGACCCTCGACCCCTGGACGCTCACCTGGTTTCGCTTCGCGGTGGCCGCAAGCGTGATGCTGGCATGGCTGGCCTGGACGGGGCAGCTCCGACAGTTCGGCGCCCTGGGCGGTGGGCACTGGGGGCTGCTGGCCGTGGCGGCCGCGGGCCTCATCGGCAACTACGTCACCTACCTGCTCGGCCTCGACTTCACCACGCCCGCCAACGCGCAGCTCCTCATCCAGCTCGCCCCGCTGCTGATGACGCTCGGGGGGGTGATCGTGTTCAGGGAACGCCTGGCCCTGGGCCAGCGGGTGGGCTTCGGGTTCATCGTCGCGGGCCTGCTGCTGTTCTTCGCGGATCAGCAGGACGCCAACCAAGGGGCGCGGTACCTGACCGGCGCAGTGCTCATCGTCGTCGCCGCCGTCACGTGGGCGGTGTACGCGCTGGCGCAGAAGCAGCTCCTCGTCCGCCTGCCGTCGAGCGCGATTATGGCGTTCATCTACGTCACCGCCGCCATCGTCCTCGCGCCGATGGCGCGCCCGTCGGCGCTGGTGGACCTCGACCGGACGCACCAGCTCGTGCTGGCCTACTGCGCGCTCAATACGCTGGCCGCGTACGGCGCCTTCGCCGAGTCCCTGGCACACTGGGACGCCTCGCGCATCGGCGCCGTGCTGGCCGTCACCCCGCTGTTCACGCTGCTCATCGGAGCTGTCGTCGCCGCCCTGATCCCCGGCCTCGTGGCGCCCGAGCGCATCGCCTTCCGCGGCTGGATGGGAGCGGTACTGGTCGTCGGGGGCGCGGCGGCGGCGAGCCTGCTGGCCCGGCGGTATCGGCCCGTGCCTGTCCGCCGCTGAGCCCTGCCCGGTTCGTGCGACCATCGGGGAACCCGCGCACCCGTTGCTCGACGGGCGGCGCGGTCAGGCGGCACCGGCGCCGCCGCGGAAGACCGCCCCGCGGGCAGCCTGGGGAGACGCACATGGACGAGGGTATCGCCTACGAAGTCTTCGTAGCACTGGTGGTCGGCGGGCTGGGCGCCCTCACAGTCGCGGCGGGCGCCGCCGCCGTGTGGCTGGCCCACGACGCGTGGCGCGCGCGAGGGGAGGCACCGACCGGCGGCGCCCAGGCCGCCAGCGCACGCCCGGCGCCCGGCGCCGACCAGCGCCACCATCCGCGCTGACGCGGACTGCGCGCGGTCGCCGCGCGCCGGCGCCTCCGCTGTGCGGCTACTTCCGCTGTGCGGCGAGGCGACGCTCAGCGCCGCCGGAGCACCCGCCTGGTCACCTCCAGGTTGCCGTCGTTGGGCGCGGGGGGCATGCCGAGCACGTGGGCCAGCAACGGGTACACGTGCACGTTGCCGAAGGCGGGCACGACGGCGCCCTCGCGGAACGCCGGCCCCGCGGCCACGAACACGCCGCGCATGGTCGGCGCCTCGCGTGGATCGTAGCCATGCTGGCCGCGAGAGGGCCGCGCCCGACCCTCGGCCACCGCGCGCAGGCTGGCACGGGTCACGAGCTGCCATCCTTCATCCACCACCCCGATCAGGGGGGCGATGCGCGGGTGGTCGCGGAAGCGCCAGTGGCGGGGCGTCTCCTCCCGCCGGTACACGCGCAGCCGGGGGTGTGCCCCCCGCAGGGCCTCGTAGACGGCGCGTTCCCGTCCCGCACGCGGCAGCAGGGCCAGCGTGGGATTGCTGTCGATGACGCGCGCATCGTCGGGGGCGACGTAGTCGTCGAGCACGATCGTGCGTTCGGGCGAGACGGGCGCCATCCCGTGGTCCGAGACGACGACGAGGTTCGTGGTGTCGAGCAGCCCGCGCGCCGCGAGTCCGTCCAGGAGACGTCGCAGGTAGCCGTCGATCCGGCTCGCCGCGTCGCGCACCTCGGGCGAGTCGGGGCCGAACAGGTGGCCCGCCTCGTCCACCTCCTCGAAGTAGAGCGTCACGAACGAGGGCCGCGTCGTGGCGGGAAGATCCAGCCAGGCGAGCACCTGATCGACCCGTGCCGTGCCCGATACGCTGGCGTCGTACAGCTGGTAGTGGCTCGGCCGCACCCCACCGATGGGCGCCTCGGACCCCGGCCAGAACATGGTGGCCGTCCGCCCGCCGGCGCGCTCCACGCCCACCCACAGCGGCTCGCCGCCCCACCAGAGTGGCGACTCGATCTCGGTGCGATTGCCGGGAGAGAACATCCGTCCGGTGCCGGGATCGAAGATGTTGTTGGCGACGATGCCGTGGTGGCCGGGATAGAGCCCGGTGACGATGGTGTAGTGATTCGGAAAGGTCTTCGAGGGGAAGGACGGAACGAGCGCCTCGGCGCGCGTGCCGCGCGCGATGAGGGCCCGGAGCGTCGGCACGGGCAGACGCTCGTGATAATCCCACCGCCAGCCGTCGAGCGACACGAGGAGCAGGAGCGGCCGATCGCCGCGCTCCGCGTCGGCAGCTGGACCCGGAAGGCCCGCGCCCCCCTGGACGAGCAGGATCGTGGCCGCGAGCAGCAGCCCGAGCAGCACAGGCAGGACGAGTCGGCGCACGGCCGCAGTGTACGGCAGGGCCGCGGACGCGTCCCGCAGTTTGCAGGGGATTTACGCGGGACCGGGCCGCGCCTCCCCGGCGGGCTCGTAGTAGCGCTTGTACATGCCGCGGCGGAACAGCCAGCCGCCGAGCGGGCCGAGCCACTTCACGACGTGGTACATGTGGCCCAGGTCGATGAGCTCGATGAGATTGCCGTCGAAGTCGCGACAGAAGAAGAACGTGTGGCCGCGCGGCGACCGGTCCGGGGTGCCCAGCACCTCGACGCCCTTGGCCTTCAGGTAGTCGTACCACCGCTGCGTATTGCGTACGTCGAGGCAGAAGTGCGTGAGCCCCACACGGTTCCAGGGAATGGCCTCGGCCGGCAACTGCGGCTGGAACTCGAAGATCTCGAGCACGCCGCCCCCCGGCACGCGGATCCACCCGATCTTGCAGGCCGGGGCGGGGCCGTCCACGCCGAAGAACGCCCGGACCCGGTCCGGCGGCGTATCGGACACGCCGACGAGCGGGCACCCGAACACGTCTGCGTACCACTGCACGGCGCGGTTGAAGTCCGACACGGTGAGCCCGACGTGACTGAAGGAACGTGCGCGCACGTGGCTGTCTCCCTCCCCCTGCTCAGCGCAGGCGGGTCTCGATGAGATGGTCCGCCACCCGGAGCGCCTGGGCGGCGATGGTCAGGCCCGGGTTGACCGCGGCCGACGACGGGAAGAACGAGGCATCCACGACGTAGAGGTTCTCCACGTCGTGCGTGCGGCACCAGGGATCGAGCACCGACGTCCGCCGGTCGTGCCCGAACACCAGCGTCCCGCACTGGTGCGTGGTGTTGCGGTGGCGGTGCGAATGGGTCATCACCACCCAGAACCCCAGACGCCTGAGGATGCGCGTGGCCTCCCGCACGAGCTGCCGGTGCGCCAGTTCGTTGTTCGGCACCCAGCGGAGGCGGATGCGGCCCGAGCCGTCCACCGTGACGCGGTTGTCGTCGCGGGGCAGGTCTTCCGACATGGCGAGCCAGTCCACGCCGCGCGCCACCCACGCCGAGTAGGCCCAGAGCGGAATCCACGGGGCCACCGTCTGCGCCATCACGCCGTGCGTGCGGCCCTGCGACTGGATCTGGCCCAGCGGGTAGCGCGAATCGGGTCCACGCAGGTAGAAGTCGTTGATGGCGAGCGTCTTCTGGAACACCGTGTCGTTGGGCCGGAACGGATGGAAGCCCTGCATCATCGTCGCCAGGTGGGCCATGTAGCGGCGGCCGACGAGGCCCGACGCGTTGGCCAGCCCGTTCCGGTGCACATCGTTCGCCGACCGCAGGAGCAGCGCCGCGGAGTTGACCGCGCCGCACGAGGCCACGAACACGGGGGCTTCGACGCGCAGGCGCTCGCCGTGCCGGTCCACCTCCACCGCCACCACCCGATCGCCGCGTGCGTCGGTGATGAGCCGGTGGGCGTACGCGCCCGTCCACAGCGTCACGTTGGGATGCGCAATCGCCGGCCGGACGCAGCAGACCTCCGCCTCGCTCTTCGCGTGCACCTGGCAGGGAAACGAGTTGCACGTGTTGCACAGCCGGCAGCCGTCGGCCTCCCCGGGTCGCAGCAGTCCCAGCGGCAGCGGCGACGGGTGCAGGCCCATGCGCTCCAGGGCATCGGCGATTTCGGCAATCCGCGGCGCGTGCGGGACGGCGGGAAACGGGAAGGGCCCGCGCGGAGGCTCGGTCGGATCCAGGCCGTGCAGGCCACGCACCGCGTAGACCCGCTCGGCGCGGTCGTAGTACGGCGCGAGCGTGTCGTAGTCGATGGGCCAGGCCGGCGACACGCCGTCCACGTGGGGGATCTCCTGGAAGTCCTCCCGTCGCAGGCGGTACAGCACGCTGCCCCAGAACTTGGTGTTCCCGCCGACGCCGTAATGGGTATAGGGCTGGAACTCCCGGCCCTCCTCGTCGAGCCAGCGCTCGGTGGTGCGGTAGCGCAGGTGCTTCCAGACGGCGGCGGGATCCCAGTTCGACGACTCCTGTGGCACGAAGTCGCCGCGCTCGATCAGGAGGATGCGGGCGCCGGTCGGGGCCAGCGCGTGAGCAATGGTGCCGCCACCGGCGCCGCTGCCGATCACCACAATGTCGTACTGCTGGTTGCGCATCAACACGGGCAGCCGCCTACTGCGCCGCCAGCTGCCCGGTCCGGGCCAGGCTGCCGTAGATGTCGTCCATGAGGCGCTGATCCTCGATCGCCCGCTCCAGGCTCATCTGGGGCACCCCGCCGGTGCGGATGGCCGCGGCGAAGTCGCGATACATCGCCTGGTACCCGCGGATGTCCCGGAAACCGGGGAGGACGAGCCGAGGCCAGCCGGTGCCCCGCACCACGATGAACCCTCCGTTGGACTCGAACGAGATGATGCCCTTGCGGCCGAACAGCTTCGAGACGCGCAGACCCTGGAGGAGCGAGGGCACCTCGCGCGAGTAGTAGAGACTCCCCACGGCCTGGTTGTCGTAGCGGAAGGCCACCATCATGCTCTTGATCCGCCGATCCGGGCCGTCCTGGGGCAGCACCGGACGATAGCCCTGCACCGCGACGATCCGTGGCCCCAGGCTCGCGGCGAGGTGCAGCCAGTGGATGCCCTCCTCGAAGAACGCATCCCCGCCGGCCATCGTCTCGTCGTTGCGCCAGTCGTCCGCAGTCTTGAAGCGCCTGACCAGTGTGGTGAAGTGGGCGAACACCATGTCGCCGATGACCCCCTCGGCGAGCAGCTGCCGGAGGCGCACCGCCAGGGGCTTGTAGTGATCGTTCTCCCCCACCAGGACGACCAGCCCGGCGGCATCCCGCGCACGCCGGACGGTCTCGTAGTCGTCCATGCGCGGATAGGCGGGCTTCTCCACCAGCACGTGCTTGCCGGCGGCCAGGGCCTGCAGCGTCAGATCCAGGTGGAACCGGGGCGGTACGGCAATGACCACGGCGTCCACGGCCGGATCCTCGATGGCGGTCCGGTAGTCCCCGTAGCTGCCCGTCCCGTGGAACCTCCGCGAGAAGGCCTCGGCCCGCGCCAGGTCCCGACTGGCGTACGCACACGACACGGCGGAGCCGAGGGCACGCAGGTGCCGGCTGTGGACCTTCGTGATGAAGCCGCAGCCGAGAAATGCCAGGCGAAGGGGAGTGGAGGCGTGTGGCGACACTGGAACGGGCGTATCCGGGCGCGTCGCACGGCGGCGGACGCACCGGAATTATACCCGTCCGGGAGGAGGGCGGCGGGAGGACGCCGGAACGGCGCCTGGACGGCGCCGCGGCCGACCGCACGCGGGTCGCGCGGTGCGGGTGGCGATCGCGCGTGCGAGCGGCCAGCGGTGGCCACCCGCACGCACGACCGCGCCAGCAGGAGCCTATCGGATGCCCATGCAGTTGGCGTAATACGTCACCGTCGCCGCCCAGTCGGAGAACACGCCGAGGATGCCGACGTCCTTGGCCAGCACGTCGAGCACCGTCATCACGTCGCCGTCGCGTGTGATGGCGTCGTCGATGGTCTGGTAGTAGAAGCCGTTGTTGCCGTCGGCGAGGATGCCGGACCGCTCGAGCGTCCACGTGATGATGTCGAGGCCGGCCGCCTTCGCGTTGCGGGCGTAGTCGGACGGGACAATCCGGCCGTTGTGATCGAGGGCCAGGAGCGCGAACGTCGGCGGCGCCACGATGTTGATGCCCTCGGCCTTGTACTGCACCAGGTCGGAGTAGCCCGGCAGGTCGGTCACCTGCTCCGCGTCGTCCAGGTACACGGCCTGCCGGCCGTACCGCGGCTCGTGATTCACCCAGTACAGGACGTCGGCCTTGTTGAACGACTGGGGGAAGACGTTGCGGGGCGCCACGCCCGCGGCCTTGTACTCGTCGATGAGCTTCTGCGCGTAGGCTTCCTGCGTGAAGCCATTGAACGGCATCGGGACATCGGGGCTCTTCAGCTCAGGCGTGAACTTTCGGCCGAGCCTCCGGAACAGGTCGATGCTCTCCTTGTGGCTGAGCAGATGACCGCTGGTCGGACCCGCGTACAGGTCGGTACGGAACGATGCCGTCCCGCCCACGAACTCCTGCGGCGTCTGCGCGCGCGGATTGAAGGCGTCCATCTTGCCGCGGAGCGACTTGAACTCGGCAAGCGTGATGTCGGTCGTGCGGCAGACGGCCGTGGCCGGGCTGACGACGCTGCCGTCGGCGGCGAGGACGGCGGGCGAGAACGGCACGCTGCACTTCTCGGCGAGCGGCGTGAGCAGGATGTCGGTGGTCGTCGCCAGGTCGCTCTGCGAATGACGGCACACCAGCTCGAGGTCACTGGTGAAGGTCACGTCGCACTCGAGGATGCCCGCGCCCATTCGCGCCGCGGCCTCGTAGGACTCGAGCGTGTGCTCCGGGAACTGCAGCGGCGCGCCTCGGTGCCCGATCGAGAAGTCACTCTTCTCGAAGGGCCCGTTGGAGCACTGGAGCAGCTGGCGCTTCAGCCGGCTGTCTTCCATGTCGTTGACGAGGAAGAACGGGCGCGGCCCGAGGTGCACCTCGCGGATCGTCGCGCGCCGCGATTCGGGCACACGGGCGTCGGGCGCGGGGTCCTGCGCGGGCGCAGCAAGGGCGAGCACGGGCATGGCGGCGGCAAGAGCCGCCAGGCTGAGGCGGACGAGAGACTGGCGCATGAGGGACTCCTCCTGGGGTTGAACGGCATCAGCGGTGCCATCGCGGACGCCACCCGGCGGATCGCAAGGCGGACGGTGCTCCGGACAGCGGCCATCCGCAGGCTAGCGGGCGGGAGTCGCGGGGCCGCGACGTCGGGGCGTCGGTTTCGAAACGCCACGCACACGTCGCTGCAACACGTGCCCGTCGCACGCGCGACGCCGACGCGCTCGCGGCGTTCGCGCATCGGTCTCGCACGCCGTCGCGGTCCGAGCTGCGCACGGCGTGACAGCGGCCACGGCGTTGCGCCGGAGGACCGGGATCGCGTGCGACATCGACGCGACAATCGCGCTAGAAGCCGGTGATGATGAACGCGTCGCGGATGCTGAGCACGCGTGAGACCAGCAGACCGTTGCCGTCGGGGCGCGGCAGGATGCCGGTGATGCCGCCCTCGTCGAAGGTCGTCACACGCTCCACCGTCCGTCCGTCGAGCGTCACGCGAAACACGTTCGCGCGCTCGGCCGTGGTGAACAGCAGCGCGCGACCGTCGGCGCTCCAGGCGATGCTCCCGACCCCGCTCGCCGCGAACGCGCCGGCATGCACCCACGCGGGGTCTCCCCCCTCGATGGGGAAGACGGCGAGTGCGTGGGGTTCGGTCGGAGCCGACCGCCAGAAGCCGGCAACCCGCCGGCCGTCCGGGGACACGGCCGCGTCTCCCAGCCCACGCGCCAGCACCTCTGGAAGGCCCCCGCCGACCGGCACGCGAAAGGTCGTGGCCAGACCGTCGAGTTCGGCGGTGTAGATGATCCACTGGTCATCGGGTGTCAGTTCGAGTGACTCGACCGGGGGCACGACGGCGACGAGACGCGGGTTGCCGCCGTCGGCATCGAGACGCCAGAGGCCGGCCTCGGTGCCACGCACGCCGTAGCACACGAGCACCCGGCCGTCGCGAGAGGCTGCGGGCCACGCGCTCCAGCCCTCGCTCGTGAGCTGCCGGCGATCGGTGCCATCGGAGGCCATCGTCCACAGCTGTGGATCCCCACCGACGAACGAAGCCAGCACGAGGCGGTCGCCGAGCCAGGCCGTGCCACCCATGCCGTCACCCCGTGCCCACGGCACGCGTACCTGACGGGCCGGGGCCTCGTCGTCCACGGCCCACAGCGAGGTGAGCGAATCGGTGCCGACCGAGACGATGACCGCGCCGTCCAACGTGACGCTGACGTTGCGGTAGGCGTTGGGGTCGGCCGTCACCGCCCGGAGCCCCGTGCCGTCGGTCGGATGGATCCAGATGCGAAGCGCCGTACTCCACGCGAGGGGCCGGCGGCCGGTGAAGAGCACACCCGACCCGTCCGGCAGCCACGCCGCCGTACCGATGGTGGCAAACCCGTCCTCGAGCACGGTCTGCGCACCAGTGACCACGTCGAAGGCCACGAGGCGCGACGTGCTCCCCTCGGTACGCACGGCCGAGACCACGGAACGCCCGTCCGGCGACCACGCCGGCGCCGCGAAGAACCCCGGTGCGAGCAGGTCGGGTGGCCGGAGCGTCGTGACGGTCCGCATGTCCGTGCCGTCCACGCCAGCCACCACCAGGCTGCTGCCCCCGTCACCGGCCGACTCGACGCGCAGGAAGGCCAGCTGCCGGCCGTCGGGTGAGAAGGTCACGGCGCTGTCGATCCCCGACAGGATCCGTCGCGGCAATCCGCCGAGCACCGGGACGGCCGACAGGACGCCTCCCGGTTCATCGTCGGCCGACGTGCCCTTGACCCCGAAATACACGACGCGCGAGTCGGGAGAAAACGACGTGCCCCAGTAGGCGACCGGCCGGTCGGCAACCAGCTGGACGGCGCCGGGCTGATCGATCTGGCGGACCCACAGCCCCTGCTGTCCCCCGAACGACCGCACGAAGGCCACATAGGTGCCGTCGGGCGACACGACGGCATCGATGACATCGCCGGTCGACGTGAGGCGCTCCACGAGCGGCGGCGCGGGGGCCGGCGGCGGCGTGTGCGCGGCCCCTCGCCACACCGCGACCAGGAGGATGACGGCCAGAACCGCGGCCACCGGGAGGAGGGTGCCCCGGGTGGTCCACGCGGCATGCCACACGCTGCGGGCTCCGCTCGACCGGCCCGCGGCCACCTGGGCGTCCGGCAGCGCCTGCAACGCTCCGTCCGTGGCACCGCGGTCGCTGACACCCGGGCCGTCCGGATCGCGGCCGTCCGGGTCGAAGGCCTCGGGGTCGAGCGATTGCGGATCGAGAACCGTGCGCTCCGACACGGCGTGGAGCGACGCAGCCGGCGACGTCCCAGGCGACGCCTCCACGGCGTCGGGCGCCACCCATCGGTACCCCCGCCGCGCCACCGTCTCGATGTAGCGCGGCGCGTGGGCATCGTCACCGGTGGCCTTCCGGAGTTGCGCGATAGCGCGGCTCAGCACGTTCGGGGTGACGAACACGTCGGCCCACACCTGGTCCAGCAGTTCGTCCTTGGTGACGAGGCGTTCACGGTGGCGCAGCAGGTAGGCGAGCACGTCGAAGGCCTTCGGCTCCAGGCCGACGGCCACGCCGTCCTTCCAGACCTGCGCACGGCGCAGGTCGATCGTCAGCGGCCCGAACCGCAGGATCTCGGCTCCGGGTGGCGCCGGGACCGGCACTCCGGACCCACCGTCGTGCTTCCTCATGCCTTCCTCACGCCTTCCTCACGAGACCCTCACGACCCTGCCGGGCCCTCCGGTCAACGCTCGGACATGCCCACTGTGCACCGCTCAGCCACGCTGATTCTGTCATCGATGCTGCTCGTCCCCTGCAGTCCAGCCGCCGCGCCCGGCACGGCTGCAGCGGCCACGCCGGCCGCTGCCTCGCACGGACACCCGCCACACACCATCCCCGAAGCCGCGCCAGCCACGTCGCTCCGTGGCAACACCGCGGCCCCACGGCCCGCGCCGGCCTCGCGGTCGGGCTCCGGCCGCGGCCTCCGCTTCGCCCGTCGGGCGGATGGTCGCATCGTCGTTCCGGTGCACATCGGCGGAACCGGGCCGTACCAGTTCGTGCTGGACACCGGATCGAACCTCTCGGTGGTATCCGACGCGCTGGCGGGCCGTCTCGGCCTGTCCCCGGTCGCCCGGGTGTCGGTGAGCAGCCCGTCGGGCCTCGAGGAGCGCCTCGTGGTGGCCGCGGCACAGGTGCAGGCCGGCGGCCTCGCGCTCGATCGCCTGCTCGCGTCCGTCGTCTCCGAGTCGGCCATCCGCGCCGCCGCGGGGGAGGTGGATGGCCTGCTCGGGGCGGAGGCCCTGGGAGACCGTGCCTTCACCCTGGACTACCGCGCCGGACGACTGGAGTGGGACGACGAGGCGCCGTCGCAGGTTCCCGCGACCGCACCGCTCCGGCTGGACCTCGTCGCGCGGGACGGCCGGTACCTGGTGCGCCTCCCGCAGGCGAACGGCGGGCCCGTACTCGAACTGGTGGCCGACACAGGCGCGGACGCGCTCGTGCTCTTCGACACGCCGCGAACCGCGCACCTGGCGCTGCGTCCGGCGGGTGCGGGCGTCCCCATGCCGATGCTCGACGTCGGCGGACGGGTGCGCCTCGTCGAACGCGTCATCGTGGGCACCCTGCAGATCGACCGGCTCACGTGGCGCCACCAGGCGGCCGTTCTCGTGCGCCGGGCTCCGCAGGAGCCGGACACGTCCGACGGCCTCCTGCCCCTGCACCGCTTCACGCGCGTCAGCATCCACCCCGCCGAGGGCTATCTGCTGCTCCAGCCATGAGCGACGCGGCCTCGGCCGGCGACCCCGCCGGCTGCGTGCAGCCACGGCACACCCACACCACGTCGCTGTCCGGACCGCTGATGCGCCCCGTGCGCGGGCGCGGCGTCGGCGCACGATTGGCTGATAATGGCAGGCGCCCATGAGCACGCTCGATACCCGCCGCGGGTGGACCCTCGACACCCTGGCGGCACTGGCCCTCGGGGTCTTCGCCTTCGGGTTCCGCCTGCTGAGCCTGCGCAACCTCTCGAACGACCATTTCATGCACATGGTCTGGTCGCAGCAGCTGCTGGGCGGCGACCTGCCCGGGCGAGACTTCCTCGATCCCGGCATGCCGATGGCCATCGTGCTGTCGGCTGCGGCACAGTGGCTCTCGCCCGGGCCATTCAGCGAGGCGGTGCTGTCGATTGCGCTGCTGGCCGTGGCCTGCGCCGCCACCACGCTGCTGACGGCACGGCTGACCCGTTCGACGACGGCCGGCGTGCTGGCCGGGCTGTTCGCCGTCGGGCTGTTCACGCGCCTCTACGGCTACCCCAAGGTGCTGGTGCCGGCCGTGTCGCTCCTCCTCTGCTACGCGTACGCGGCGAACCCCGGCACCCGGCGCCTCTTCGCCCTCGCCCTCTGGCTCGCGATCGGCGCGATGCTCAGGCACGACCTCGGGGTCTACGCGGCTGCCGCCGTCCCCGTCGTGCTGGCCATCACGCACTGGGGCGACCTGCGCGGCCTGGGACGCGCGGCGGCCACCTTCGCCGGGCTGCTGATCCTGGTTGCCATTCCCTACACGGTGTACATCCAGCTCACCGAGGGCGTGGGAGAGCACCTGCGGATCGGCGCGGAGTTCGCGAAGACCGACGCTCATCAGATCCTGCTGGCCGAGTTCCCGACGTTCGAGTGGCTCGAGCAGGGCTCGGTGTCGGCCTGGACACGCCTCGACTCGGCCACGGCGCTCTTCTACCTGGCGCGGCTGCTCCCGCTCGCGGGGCTCGCGCTGCTGGTGGCTGGACGCCGCAGCGTGAGCCGGCCCGTCGCCGCCACCGTCGCGGGCGCGCTGGTGGTGCTGGCGCTCTTCGATGTCGGCATCCTGCGCCATCCCGTCGAGTCGCGCGTGCGCGACATCGCCGCGCCCTTTGCCGTGGTGGCACTCTGGATGTGCGCCGACCTGGTACGCCGCGCGCGCGCGCCGCGTCCGGGTGGGCTGGCGCTGGCCGGCGGCGTGGTGGCGGTCGTCGTGGCGGCCGGCAGTGCCGCCGCCACGTGGCACGCCGGCAACCTGTCCGAGCGCTGGGACGACACGCGCATCGCCGACGGCTGGGAGAAGGTCGGCGAGAGCCTGGGCGAAGTGAAGCGCACGGGCACCGTGTGGCCGTGGTCGGACTTCTGGCCGCAGAACGAGCTGCCGGCCGTCATCCCGTGGCTGGACGAGTGCTTCGATCCATCGGACCGGATGCTCATCACCTGGTTCGGCCCCGAGTACTACTTCTTCGCCCGGCGCGCGTTCGGCGGCGGCCAGGGCTTCCTCTATCCGGGACGCGCCTTCGACGGCGTGGGCGATCAGCAGGCGATGGTGGCGCGGATGGAGCAGGACGAGGTCCGTGTCGTCCTCCTCAACGAGGACCGGGGGTCGATAGCGGCCCTGCCGCTCGTGCAGGCCTACATCCAGGACCGCTTCCTGCCGGTCGGCCGCTTCCGGATGTACGACGACACCGAGGTCGTGATTGCGGTGGACCGCCGGCTGACCGCCCGGGCATCGTGGGGCGCCGAGGGCTGGCCGTGCCAGTTCGTGGGCCGGGAGGCGTTGGCACGCGGCGGACCCGGGCCGCGGCCCTGAGGCGCTCTGCGGCGGCCCTGCAGAGCGACACTGAGCTGGCCCTGTGCCGCCCTGCCCCCCGCCGCACGCTGCCACGCGGGCGGCTGCCGCGCGACGCTAGCGGCGAGTGTGCCAGCCTGTGATAGAAAGGGAACGCATTCCGCGTGCCCGTCACATCCCCCGACACCACCGCAGGCGCCGCGCCGGATCCGTCCGCCGTACGGCCGGACGCGGTTCCCGGCCTCGACGACCGTGCCCTCACCCGCTACGCGCTGGTGCTCGGCGCGCTCACGGCCGTGGGCCCGCTCGGGATCGACATGTACCTGCCGGCGTTTCCCGCCATCGCCGCGTCGCTGCAGACCAGCGACGGCGCCGTGCAGCTGAGCCTCGTGAGCTACTTCGTGGCGCTCGCCGTCGGGCAGGCCATCTACGGCCCCGTGTCGGACCGGGTCGGGCGCAAGGGCCCGCTGTTCACAGGGTTCCTGCTCTTCGCCCTGGCCTCGCTGGCGGCGAGCCAGGCCACGAGCGTCGCCTGGCTCATCGCCGTGCGGTTCCTGCAGGGGTTCGGCGCGTGCGCAGGCATGGTGGTCACCCGCTCCATCGTGCGGGACGTGGCGTCGGGCGAACGCGCGGCTCGCCTCTTCGCGATGATGGTGCTCGTGCTCGGCGTCTCGCCGATCCTCGCCCCCTCGATTGGCAGCCTGCTGCTCACGCGGTTTGCGTGGCCGATCGTCTTCTGGTTCATGGCGGCGTTCGGGGGGCTCTGCCTGCTGCTGATTGCCGGAGGGCTGCGTGAGACGCTGCCGGCGTCCCGTCGCTCGTCCGGCCTGCGGCCGGCCTTCGGCGCCTACGGACACCTGCTCCGCGATGGCCGCTTCATCGCCACGGTCCTCACGGGCGGGCTCGTGCAGGCGGGCTTCTTCGCTTACCTGGCCGGATCGCCGTTCGTCTTCATCTCGCTCTTCGGCGTGACCCCGTCGTTTTACAGCGTGCTGTTCGGGCTGAACGCGGTGGCGCTGGTCGGCGCTTCGCAGTTCGCCGTGGGCGCCATGCGGCGGTTCGGCCCGCCGCGCCTCGTGCGAATCATGACCGGCATCTTCGCCACCTCGGCCATCACGCTGCTCGTGACGACCGGGCTCGGCGTGGCCGGCCTGCCGCTCACGTTCCTGCTGCTCTTCATCTGCATCGGCTGCCAGGGGCTCATCTTCCCTACGGTCACGATGCTGGCGCTGGAGCCGTACGGGGCCATGGCCGGCGCGGCCTCGGCCCTGATGGGCGCGCTGCAGTTCGCGTGCGGGGCCGCGTCGGGCGCCGCGGTCAGCGCGCTCTTCAACGGCACCGGCGTCCCGATGGCCGGTGTCATCGCGGCGTGCGGCACCGCCGCGTTCCTGCTCGGCCAGCGCAGCACGCGCATGGCCGCGACGTCCGCGCCGCCGCGACCCGCCGCGCCGGCGATCTAACGCGATCGTCGGTGCGGCGTCGCGCTCCGGCCCGGTCCGACTTGCGCACGACGTGACAGCGGCAGTCCGGAAAACGATGCGCAAGGGCATGACCGCACCCCCTGGAGCATCGTTTTCCCGCGTCGTCGCGCCGGAGGACCGGGGCGGAGCGCGACGCCGAACCGGCAATCACACTGGTGCACAGCCTGCGCGTCGGGATGCGTCGGGGTGGCCTCAGACGGCGATCACGTCGAAGCCGCCCAGGGGCAGCACGCGCGAGCCTGCCAGGATGTCCCACACCTTGAACTGATCGGTGCGGCTGCCCGTGAGGTGGTTCACCAGCACCTCGCCAAACAGGTGTCGCACCGGGCTTCGGTAGAGGTCGATGTCCGCGTCCACGCGTACGGTGGCCCGGTCGGCCGTATCGGCCATGCTGCCGTGCAGGTAGCTGACCTGCAGGTTGCCCACCCGCGACGCCACCTGCTTGTAGCTCCCCTCGTTGAAGCGGTGCAGCGACGCCGGGGCCTCCTCGAACAGGCCGGCCGCGTGGAGCGCGCGCACCGACTCGATGAAGCGGGCGGACGCCTCGAAGTAGATGCGGTCGGGGAAGACGTCGAACACGCGGATACCGAAGCGCGGCGCGAGCAGGTGTTCGCCCGCCGTGCCGGGCAGGGCGATGCTGCGCATGCGGGCGGCGATGTTGAGCAGGGCGAAGCGCTCCGGGCCGGCCAGGCTCGCGTAGCGCGCGGTCTCGATCAGCCCCGCGAACTCGGGCACGCGATCGAGCGAGGGGAACACCGGCACGCGGAGGCCCGCGAACTGACCGTCGATGCGCTGCGCGAGCCGCTCGGCCCGCTTCAGCACGCCGTGGAAGGGCTTGTAGGCGTCGCCGGCCCGCGACCGGGCCAGCCGCACGGCCTCGCGCAGCCGTGTCCGTGCGTCGCCGATGAGCGTCCGCACCGCGGCGGGCTCTCCGTCGGTGGCGACCACGAGCAGGTTCAGCAGTTCGTTGACGGCCTCGAAGCGGGCCTGCAGTTCGAACGCCACCTCCTGTATCCGATCAATCTGGACACTCGACAGGCGGTCGCGCCGGGAGCTCGTGAGCTGCGCCGTCAGCCGGCGCGTGTACTCGTTCCAGATCAGCCGGAATTCCCAGAGGGTGCGGTTGATCACCTGCACCCCCTGCACGATGCCCGGGAAGGTGGCGGCCGCCAGGTGCTCGGCGGCTTCCTCGAGCGCGAAGAGCTCGTCGGCGAAGGCTTCACGCACGAAGTGCTGGCGGTTGACGACCTCGCCGAGCGCCCGGAGTGCCGATGCCAGCGCGCCGCTCTCCCCTTCCATGCGAGCCTGCAGATCCACGATGTCGAGCCCGGTGACTGCAATCTGGTCGAAGGAATGAGCGAGGCGCGCAGACCCGGTGGCAAGCCTCCCGCAGAGGTCCGTCAGCGTGGCCAGGACTGAGGCCGGCATGCGCGGCGGGGACGGCGCGGTGGCCTCCACCTCGTCAGCCAGCGCGGTGGCCGCGGTGTCGAAGGTCTGCAGGGAGGCGCGCGCACGCGCGAGGTACTCATCCATGGGTCAGGGCATCCTCGACGCGGTGTAGGCGGCGATCGCCACCATGTCCTCGGTGGTCAGCCGTTCCACGGCGGCCTTCATGAGCGGCGACCACGCGCCGCGCCGCGTGCCCACCTGCATGTCGTACAGCTGTCGCACCACGTAGCTGGGCGAACGGCCCGCGAGGGCCGGCACCGGGCCCAGGCCGCGCAGGTCCTCGCCGTGACACATCGTGCAGGCCACGGTGCGTCCGGCGCCACCGGTAGTGACGAGGCTCTCACCACGGGCGAGGCTGCCGCGGGGCACGTAGGCGAGGAAGCTGGCTTCCGAGTCCCGGACCTCCACGCGGGACAGGTCCTCGGGCGTTTCGATGATGCGCTGCCCGATCGGCTCCATGCCGCCGTCGGGCACGACCACGAGCATCCCGCCCTGCGGGCGGGTGCGCGGCACCATGTCCGCCTCGATCACACGGATCCAGGGGCGGTAGGCAAACGAGGCGAAGTACTCGGCGGCGGCGCGCGACTCCTCCTCCGTGGCCGCCTTCCCGATGGCCAGCATCGCCGCGGGGGGCCCCATCCGCGGCTCGGCGCTCGCGCGCAGGCCGTTCCGGAAGTCGCGCATCTGCTGCACGATGTACTCGGCCGGCTGGCCCGACAGGCTGGAGTTCTCGGGACGTCCCTGGCCGTTCGGCAGGTGACAGAAGCCGCACGCCCGAACGTCGGGCCGGCGGCCGCGCGCCACGATGTCGGGCATCGGCGGGTGGTTGTCCGGATGCCAGTCGGGCGGGTTGAAGAGGTCGCGCAACTGGGCGCGGGTCAGCGTCACCGTGCTTCCGGGCACGCGCAGCGGCGTCGGATCCTCGGCCGGCGCGGGAGCGGCACCACCCGCCCGCCCGGCACCGGCCGGCGCGGGCGGATTGAGCGGGTAGGCCCACGGCAGCACACTGTTGGCCCCGGGCGCCGACGGCGTCTGGGCACCGACCGCGACCACCGCCAACAAGGCCACCGCACCGACACCGACGAGACGGACGGGCGTTCTCATGACTGTGCCTCCTGCTGCCGTACCGGGACCGGCCGCGACCGGATGGCGCACGGCGGGCTCATGATACGCGCATGGGGGCCGGCGGTCAGCAGACGGATGCGGTCCGAGCCGGCCGAACGGCCAGTCGCAGGGAGCCCCCGGCAGCACCGTGAGCGGCGCGGTGCGCCACCTGCATGCCGGGACCGGCACTGAAGGGCGGCGCTCCGTGGGCCGATTGCCCGGGCGGACGAGCCAGAGGGCGTCCCTGAGGTGTGCATTAGATGTCTGACTTTCGTGCAGTCGTCGGCCACAGTGCCGATCCGGAGAGTGTTCATGCCGCCGCGGCGCTGATCGCGCAGGTGGAGGCGGGCCTGCCGCGGGCGCCCCAGGCCGTGGTGCTCTATGCCGGCATCGATTACGACCACCACGCGCTGCTCGACACGTTGCTCGCGCGCTGGCCGGACGTACAGCTCGTGGGCTGTACGACCGACGGCGAGGCCTCCTCGGTCGGGGGCTTCCAGGAGAACTCCGTGTCGCTCATCGCCTTCGAGAGCGATCGCGTGCGGTTTGGCACGGGCCTCGGCCCGCAGGTCTCCGCCGACCCGGACCGCGCCGGGGCGACGGCCGTGGCCATGGCCCAGGCCAGGCTGGGAGAGACGCCACGGCTCGGCATCGTGCTGCCGGAGAGCCTGACGGCGTCTGGCGTCGCGGTGCTCGACGGCGTGCGCGCGGCGCTGCCCGGCCAGGTGCCGATCGTCGGCGGCACGGCCGGTGACCAGTGGCGCCTGAAGCACACCAGGCAGTTCCACCTGCGGGAGGTCACGAGCGATGCCTGCCCCGTGCTGCTGATGGGCGGTGACCTGCACGTATCGGTCGGGGTGCAGAGCGGCTGGCGGCCGGTGGGCCGCCGGGGCGTGGTCACGAGGTCCGAGGGCAATGTCGTGCACGAGATCGACGGTGCGCCGGCGGTGGACTTCTACAGCCGCTACCTCGGGAGCAACCTGACCGCGTCGCTGTTCGTCGGCGACATCCCGCTGGCCGTGTTCGACCCGGAGGGCCGCTTCTTCCTCCGGGCACCGGCGGGCACGGACGAGCAGACGGGCGCGATGACCTTCTTCGCCGACGTGGCAGCGGGCGCGACCGTCCAGCTCACCGTGGGCGCCAAGGACGACGTGCTCGCGGCATCGCGGACCGCGGTCGTCGACGCCGCACGCACCTACCCAGGCACGTCGCCGGACGCGGCCCTCTTCTTCTCGTGCGCGGCGCGCAAGCAGGTCCTCGGCACGCAGGCATCGGAGGAGGTCGGACTCCTCCGCGGCACGCTGGCGCCCGACCTCCCCGTCTGTGGCTTCTACGCCTACGGTGAGATCGGTCCGCTCGTCCCCGGCGGCGCGTCGCGCTTCCACAACGAGACGTTCGTGGCCGTGCTCGTCGGCACACACTGACGCCAGGTTCGCCGCGCTGCCCCGCATGCGACCAGCACCATGACAGCGTCCACCCCCTCCCGCACCGGCAGTACCGCGGCGGCCACCGTGACCGCCGGCGCCACGGCGACCGATCAGGTCCAGGCGCTCGAGCGGGAGATCGCGACGCTGCGCGTGCAGTTGCGCCGGGCGCAGGAGAACCGGGCGAACCAGGACGCCATCAAGGCCCGCAACGACCGGATGCTGCATGCGGTGATCACCGAGATGGAGCAGGCCCAGGCCGAGCTCGTGCGCAAGAACGAGGAGCTGCACCTCACACAGGAGCGTCTGCAACACAGCGAACAGCGGGCGCGGCTGGCGAGCCGGGCCAAGAGCGAGTTCCTCGCCCGCATGAGCCACGAACTGCGCACGCCGCTCAACGCCATCATCGGCTACACGGAGCTCCTGCTCGAGGACGAGCGCCCCGAGCGCGACGCCCGCGATCTCACCCGCATCCACGCCTCGGGCCGGCACCTGCTGGCGCTCATCAGCGAAGTCCTCGACATGTCGCGCATCGAAGCCGGGCGCGTCGAGCTGCGGCGCGACCACGTGACCACGGCGGTGCTCATCGCCGAACTGGTGGCGGCCGTCGAACCTCTGGTCCACACGCGACGCAACCGGCTCGAGATCGAGGCCCCGGATGACCTGGCGCTCACGACCGACGCCACGCGCCTGCGCCAGGTGCTGCTCAACCTGCTCGGCAACGCGGCCAAGTTCACCGAGAACGGCGTGATCCGCCTCTCGGTCGGGGCCGCCGAGGCCGGATGGGTGCGCTTCGCCGTGACCGATACCGGCATCGGGTTCGACCAGGCGCAACTCGAAACGATCTTCGAGGAGTTCGGCCAGCTCGAAGGCGTCCGCTACGGCGGCACCGGCCTGGGCCTGGCGATTGCCCGGCGCCTGTGTCACCTGCTCGGCGGCACGCTCACCGGAGAGGGCCGGCGGGGCGAAGGGGCTCGGTTCGAGGTCCGCCTGCCGTGCGAGCCCGTCGCGACGGCGCTGCCAGAGAGCGACCGGCACGACGCGGACAACGACCCGGCCTGACCAGCGCCTGGGACGAGCAGCCTCCTGCGCCTGGCGTCAGCGGTCCGTGTCCACGGCCGGTGTCCGCGCACGCGTACCCTAGGCTGGGGTCAACGACCCACGTCAGGGGTCAGGCGTCGGCCTCACGGAGCGACGACGCGAAACTCCAGCTCACGAATCGACTGTCCCGTCCTCACCGCCAGCGTCGCGCCGGGCTGGAGGCCGAAGGCCTGCACCGTGATCTCCGCGCCGCCGTCGACGGGCACGACACTGACCGCAAACGGCGCGAGATCGTCGGTGCGGGCCAGTTCGCCCGGCAGGACGCCGAAGAGACGCACGCGCACCTCGCCACTCCCCTCGGCGCCCGGCCCGGCATCCGTGGGTAGCCGCTCGAAGGCCACCGGCCCGTTCGCCGTCAGGCGCAGCACGGGCGCTTCGTCGGCGAAGGCCACCACCTGCGCCGAGGCCAGCCTGAAGTGCTCCTGCGCCCGGACAGGCGCGACGAGCGCAGCCGCGGCGAGCGCCACGACGAGTCCCGGCGCCAGGCATGACACGAGGCGTCGGCCACCCGGCGCCAGCGCAGGGGAGGTCGAAGGCGGCGGCAGCGTCGGCCGCTGCCGCACGGGCGCGCGCGGCGTCCGGGTCGTCTCCTGCGTCGTCCGTTGCGTCACCCTCATGCTCATCATCGATCCCCTCGGTTCCTTCCCTGCACGCACCATCGGCGGCATGCGGCGGCGTCCGACCGACTGGCCGGGGTCGCGGCGTTCCTCGTCTCCCTCATCGACCGCCTGCCGCTATGGCACGGTCGTCCGTATCGCGAACGCGGTGAACGGCACGTGCCAGCCACCTGCTCCTACCGTGGACACGGCCGACAGGACGGTCGTGCGATCCGCGGTGGCGGGCAGGACGATGTCGAGACTGATCTCGCCCCCGCTGACGACGTGGTTGCGGAAATCGCTGTGGTTGGCCGATACGGTGCCGGACGTGATGGTGCCACCAGCCGACCCGTTGCCGAACGACCCGTCGCGGTTGTACCAGTTGGCGGCGGTCAGCGCGACCACGGCACCATCGGGCAACAGGGCTCCCGTGGCGTCTCGCAGGTTGGTGAGCGTCACCCGCACCGTCGAGCCCGGCGGCGCCGTCGCCGGCGCGACGAACGTGCCCGTGTCCATGCCCGCCAGGGTCACGGTCGTTGCGGCAAGCGGACGGCTGCCGACGATGTTCCCGGCAGACGTAGCGGGGAGCACGGAGATGACGGCCGGGCTCAGGCCGCCCGTGGGCACGAACAGGCCCGCTGACGAGTACACCGCCGTCACCGTCCCGTTCTCCACCGTGTAGGTCCGGAAGCGGCCATCGTTCGGCGTGGGCGCGCCATCGACGAAGGTGCCGCCGGCCGAGCCGTTGCCGAATCCGCCGTCAGCCAGCCGGTACCAGTTCGCCGCCGTCAGCGCGACCTTCGTGCCGTCGGGGACGGGCCGTCCCTGGCTGTCCACGAGGCCGGTGAGCGTGACGACCGACCGCCGGTCCTGCATGTCGGCGAGCAGGCTCGCCGGTGCCACCGCAATGGCGCCCGTTGCTACGCTCGAGACCGCGAGCGTCCCCTCGGCGAAGGGTACCGTGACCGCCCGGCTGTTGTTCGCCTGCGACGCGGCCACGACGGCAATCACTGCCGTGCGGTGGTCGGTGACGGCCAGCGGCGACACGCTCTCGGCCGAATAGGTGGCCTCGATTCGCCCCCCCTGCACCGTGAAGGTCCGGAAGCGCCCATCGTTCGGCGTGGCCTCTCCGTCGATGAACACGCCGCCGACCGACCCGTTGTGGAAGCCACCGTCCTCGCGCCGGTACCAAGGCTCGGCGGTCAGCGCCACGCGCACGCCGTCTGGCACCAGGTTCCCCAGGGCGTCCCGGATGTTGGTGATGGTCACGGCCACGGGTCGGCGCGCCCCGTCGGCCAGGGTGGACGACGGTGATGTCACGACCGTGGCGGTCGTCAGGCCCGCCTGGGTGATGCGCGCCTCGGCGAACGGCCGCTCGCCGATGCGGTTGCCGCTGGCCTGCGCCGGCAGAATCGCCAGCACGGTGGTCGCCGTCTCGAGGTGGTCCAGCACCAGGCCCGCGTTCGAATAGGTGAACGTGACCGAGCCGTCCTGCACCACGAAGCTGCGGAACCGGCCATCGTTCGGCACCGGATCCCCACCGAGAATCGTCCCGCCGAACGAGCCGTTGGCGAAGCCGCCGTCGGACAGGCGATACCACGGCGCGGCCGTCACGGCCACGCGCGTCCCGTCCGGCAGCGGATGGCCGGCCGCGTCGGTGAGCCCGCTCAACGTGACGACCGAGCGCAGGTCGGCCGACGCGGCCGAGAGCTGCGACGGCAGGGCCGTGACGTTCCCGATGACGGTCGATACCGCCGACAGCTGCACCGTGCCTTCGGCAAACGGTCGGTCGAGCACCCTGCTGTTCGAGGCGTTGGCGACAACGGCCGCGAGCACCGCGGTGGCCGACTGTCCGGCATCGAGCGGCGTACCGGTGGCCGCGTAGGTGAGCTGCGCGGCACCCCCGACGAGTTCCGCGGTCCGGAAGCGCCCGTCGTTCGGCGTAACGGCACCGCCATCGATCGTGCCGCCCCTGGATCCATTGTGGAATCCACCATCGGACCGCCGGTACCACTGGCTCGCGGTCACGGCGAGCCTGGTGCCCTCACTGAGCCGATTGCCATAGAGGTCGCGGACGCTGTTGATGTCCACGACGATCAGCCGGCTCTCGCCGTCGGCAATCGTCGAGCCCTCCTGCGGGATGAGGCTCGCCGAGTCGACGGCCCCGATGCGGACGCGTGCCTCGGCCACCGGGGTGGTCCCCGTGACCGAGCCGGCCGCATTGGCGGGCACGAGCGCGATGACGGCCACCGGCTCCGTCCCGAACTCCGCGAGGACGCCCGCATCGGAGTAGGTGACGACGATTTCGCCGTCCACGACGGTGAACGTGCGGAAGCGTCCGTCGTTCGGCGTCACGTCCCCGCCGACGATCGCGCCGCCAGCCGAGTTGTTGTGGAATCCGCCGTCCAGCCGGTACCACAGGGCCGAGGTGGCGGCGTACTTCGTGCCGTCCGGGGCGTTCACGCGGAACCGGAGCGTCGTGAGCTGCTCGATGGTGTCGCCGGTCGAGAACCGGTCCCCGACCAGCGCGCCCGTGTCGGGCGGTCCGGCCACGACCGCGAGGCCGCGGCTGGCCGCCTGGCCTGCCACCGGCTCGACGCGTACCTGCACGGTCACGGTCCGCGGTTCGTCCACCGCCCCCACGAGACCTGAGAGGTCGATGGGGGAAGCCGACGCCGCATAGACGCCCTCGACCCCGTCCACCGTCACCACGGCCAGGCCCGTCACGTCCGGGCCCTGGAGCGCCGTCCACTGCGCGCCCACGACCAGGTTCGGATCCCCTGCCAGCATCAGCACATCGCCAGGCTGGAGCACGACCTGCACCGAGCCCAGGTCCACGACATCGGCCCCGGGCACATCGAACGGGGCACTCGTCAGCACGGCCTGCGCGAGACGCGGATAGACGGCCAGCGGCACGGGGTTGCTGGACTGTCCCGCCAGGCGCACGACGACATCGCCGCTCGTCGCTCCAACCGGCACGCGCGCGATGAGCCGGTCGAAGCTGCCGCCAATCACCTCGGCCCGCAGGTCGCCAACCGTCACGAGGTTGGCAGCCGGGTTACCCGAGAAGTTGCGGCCGACGATCACGAGCGTGTCGCCCTCGCCTGCGATCGGCCGACCGAGGAGCGTGATCTCGGGCGGCGGGAACACACTCGGCACCGTGACCGACACGGACACGATGGCGCTGAGCCCTGCAGCCTCCACATCGAGGAGGGTGTCGCCCTCGGCCACGGCCGTCACGACACCCTCGTCGGACACGGTGGCCACGCCGGCGTCCCGCGTGCGGTAGGTGACCGCGAACGGGGCCGCACCGACCGAGCCGTCGGAGAACTGGAACTGCACCTGGAGCGGCATCGACGCACCGAGGTCGTTGAGCTCGACCGGGTTGGGGCCGACCAGGAGCGCCGTCGGCTGCACGGCGCTCACGACGACGAGGACGGTCTCGACCGGCAGTGCGCCGCTGGCCACGGTCACGACGGCAGAGCCCACCCCGGTGGACGTGACCACCCCGCTCCCGTCCACGATGGCGACGTTCGGATCCGAGGTCGCAAACTGCACCACGCCCCCGAAGGGACCGGTGGTGTCGTCGGAGTAGCGGGCCTGCACCACGATTGGCTCGCGTCGTCCCAGCCCGGGAATCTGCAACGGACTCGGCGAGGCGACCAGGCGCGTGACCGACGTGAAGTCCACGGTCACGGGCACGTCCACGGATGCCACGCCGGGCACCGTGCTCGACACGGTCACGGTGGCCGCGCCGTTCTGGCCAGGCAGCAGCAGGCCGCTCGCCGTGGGGCTGACGATGCCGGGGACGGACGACGCGAACGTCAGGCCGGCATCCAGCACCTCCTCGGACTCGTCGCTGAAGGTACCCGTCACCACGAGCTGCTGCGACGGCGTGGCGCGGGAGAGGGTCACGGCAGCCGGCTCGACGCGGATGGCCACGAGCGTGGCTGGCACCGGCACGACGAGCGCGGTCGCGGCGCTGGCATTGCCGGCCGCGTCGCGGGCCGTCACGGCGAGGGCGTCGCCGCCCTCGGCTTCGACCTCCACCGAGAAGACACCGCCCTCACCCGCCAGCGTCTGGTATTCGCCGGACGTCCGGGCATTGCGCACCAGCACGCGGGCACCCGCTTCCACGGCGCCGTCGGCACCGGTCACCAGGACGAGCCCCGCGCCGTGCGGCAGCACGCCCAGGAGCGCCGCCACCGGGGCGTCGGGCGCCTGCTGGTCTCCACCGGACACGAGGGAGAAGGCCACGACCGCCTCCGCCACGTTGCCGGACGTGTCCGTCGCCACGATGCGAACGGTGTGTGGCCCCTCGGCCAGCCCCGTCGTGTCCAGGATCACCCCCGCGGGATCGGTGCCACGGGGCGCGGGCTCGGCATCCACGTAGAAGGCGACGCCACCGACCGCGGTGTCGTCCGTCACGAGCGCGACCACGGCAAGGCCCGCTCCCGGCGCGACCTGCGTGCCGAAGGCGGGCGCCACCACCTGGATGACCGGGCTCGCGGCGTCGAACGTCACCTCGAAGGTGCCGGCCACCTCGGCGGCGTTACCGGCGCCGTCCACGGCCACGGCCCGCAGGGTGTGCTCGCCGCCGGCCAGCGCACCGGTCTCCACCGAGAACTGGAAGGGCGCGACGAGGCCGCTCGCCAGCGGATCGACGGCGCCGTCGAGGAAGAGCTCGACGCCGGCGACGCGTGTGTCGTCGCTCGCGACCACGTCCACGATCAGTGCGCGCCCGCGCCCGATGGCGGGGGGTGCCTCGATGGCGATCGTCGGTGGCGTGATGTCGGGCGCGATCTGAATCGTCAGCTCGCTGGCCGCTGAGTTGCCGACTGCGTCGTAGGCCACGGCCCGCAGCACATGGGAAGCGCCCTGCGCGAGCTCGCCCGTCTCGACGACGAAGTGCACGGGCGATCGCGGCAGCTTCACATCGATGAGTTCGCCGTCGAGAAACAGGTCGACGCGCACGACCCGCTCGTTGTCCGACGAATCGGCCACCAGCGGCAGCAGCACACCGCGCTGCACCGACTGCGCGATGTGCGGCGCCTCGACCGCGAGCGTCACCTGCGGCGCAATCGCGTCCGGCGCGGGCGGGCCCTCGGTGGTGAAGCGGGCGACGATCCCAGACGACAGGCTGTTGCCGTCGAGGTCGAACACGTCGGGCCGGATCGTGATCGTGTACTCGGTGGACGGCGCCAGCGGAGACGACGGCCGGAAGATCGCGGCCGTATTGCCGAACAGGCGCGTGTAGGTCAGCGTCCCGCCGACGGGGACGCCCTCGGCGTCCTGCACGACGAACGACGCCTGGGCGTAGCCCGTGGTGATCGTCTGCTCGATCATCTCGGCCGAGAAGATGGCGACGATGGCGGGGTCGATGGGGACATCCGCCGTGTTGTGCGAGGGGACGACCGTCACGGTCGGCTTGCCGTCCGGCGACACGCGATCGCTCGGCAGCGTGCCGATCGCACATCCCAGCCTGGAGCCGGTGAAACCCACCGACAGGGACAGGTTCTCCGTGGCCGCGCCGACGCAGCTCGTGATGGGGCCGGTGACGCGCGGCAGCACCCGGTAGGTCTGGACGATCCGCTCACCCCGGAGGATGTCGCCCACCTGGCGGATGCTGGGGCCTTCCTGCGTCTCTCCGGTGGCCTCGTCGATGAGTTCGGCATCGCCGCCCACGTCGATCTCGAGGCTCGTGTACAGGGCGTCGAGTTCCGTGTCGGTGTTGATGATCTCGACCCGAAGCTCGTAGGGCACGCCGGCCGTCACGTAGTCCGGATGGGACACCTTCACGTCCATCTTCGGGGGCCCCTTGACCTCGACGTCGGTGGAGGCCGAGCCGGAGAACGGCACCGGTTCGGGCAGGAACGCACCCGTGATGGTGCCGCCGAAGTGCGCGCGCACCGTATGCACGCCCTTCTCGTCGCCGCGAATGATGAACTGTCCGTTCCCTTCCTCGAGCGGTCCCAGGTCGTCGAGCACAATCGAGCCGCCGGCCGGGGCCACCCCGCTCAGCATGCCCTCGGGCAGCTCGAGGGTCGCCGTCAGGTTGGTGAGCGTGAAGAGGGGCGACAGGTTGAGCAGCATCAGGTTGACCTTGAAGAACTCCTTCAGGGTCTTGATGCGCCCCTCGATGACGATGACCCCCGGGATGCTGGGTGCCCCTGGCACCTCCGGGAGCACGATCTCGAAGGGGATGATCTCGATGTCCTTGATCTTGCTGTTTCCGCCGCCGCTCCCGCACGGCACCGCAATCGCCCGCTCCGTGGTCTGCAGGCCCTTGCCCGGCGCGGCGCAGCCGAGGGTGATGGGCTCGCCGAGCCCCATCCGCTCCTCGACACGGCGGACGACCGGGACGGACACCTGCAACGGGGTCCCGCCGACGACGAGCGCAACCACGAAGCGCGACACGTTGTAGTTGGACGGATCCGCCACGTTGATGACGCCTTCGGCCACCAGCTGTCGGATCTCCGGCGCCGAGAGCCGGGTGGCGGTCACCTGGGCGCGCACGATCTCGGTGAGCGAGATCTGCGCCACGCGGATGCCGTCCACGGTGGCGGTCCGTCCCTCCGTGTCCGTGGCCGTCAGCGTCAGCAGGTTCTCCGCATTCGGCTTGAGGGGCACACGGAGGCCGAAGCGCGGTTCGCCCTCTGGCACGACCTGCGTGGCGCCCTGCGAACCGCCGCTGACGGCGATGGTGGTCGGTGCCTCGGCCTGCGCCGCCGCCGGGCGCGACGACACCACCAGCAGCAGGACGGGCAGCATGGCCAGGCGCGCTGCCAGGCGCACCCCGCAGGCAAGGACGCGCCTGGGGTGGCCGACGCGGACGTGATGCACGAGCGGCATGAGCCTCTCCCAGGTGAACGATGCGGCGCGGCGGCTCACTGGCCCACCTCCACCGTGATGGTCAGCTCCGGATACTCGCGGCCCCGGACCACGATGTGCCCCTCACTGTCGGTGTCGGCGAGGTCTCGCCCGAACGCTTCGAGCGCGTCGATGTCGGCGTCGTCCGGAATTCCGGCAACGCTCTCCAGGTCGGCGATGAGGCGATGCACGACGCCCTGCATCTGAAGGATCGTCCCCAGCAGCTGGTCGATCGAGGCGGCGGCCGGAGGCGGGCTGTCCTGGAGCGTGATGGCCTGCTGGAGCAGGGCGCTCAGGGCGTCGAGCGATTCGGCGCGCTGCTCCGCGCGCAGCAGCACCACGATGCCCGCCACGCGGTTGAAGAACTCGGTCGCCAGGCCGTCCGCGTCGTCGGCCTGCCCGGCCAGCGCGGCCTTGGGCAGGTTCACCTGGAACACCCCGTCGCCGTCGCTGACGCCGATGCGGTCGGTGCCGGGCACGTGGAAGGTCTGGCCCGCGAAGGGCTGACCGCCCGCGCGCACGACGCCGCGCACCGCCAGGTCGAATCCCACCTGCTCGCGGTAGCGCTCGAGCACGGCGGCGCTCGGGCTGTGAAACACCCGGTGTGCCGTGGAAATGTCCACGAGCGCGGCGTCGTCGAGATCGGGATCCGCGCACCCGAGCGGCTTGAGCGCCGAGGCGGGCAGCGCGATGGTCATCCGGTTCTCTCCCACGAGGAGGCCCGCCTGCAGGCTGAACTCCCGGTTGACGAGCGCGACGTTCTGCGGCGCGCCGTTGACCACCAGCACGGCCGCGTCGAACCGGTCCGTGAGCAGGAGCCCCGTCACGGTCACGCCCGCCGCCCCGGTGCCGGCGCCAAAGGCGGGGGCGAGGAATGCCGCACGGGGGCAGGCCTCCGGTGCCAGGTTGAGCGGCGCGATGAGGTCGAACAGGACGCTCACCGTCTCGGCGCTGGAGGGCTTGGACGTCACCGGGTTCGGGCCGGGCACCGGCACCGCATCGGGATGCTCGTCGCGGCCGGGCGGCACAGGGTCCTCGGGGTCGAAGACGACATCGATCAGGTTGTGCTGCAGGGCATCGAGCACGACCGAGTACGACTGGGTGCGTCCATTGGCGCGCACCTGGAAGTCCACGACCGGCGAGGCCTCCTTGGGGAGCAGGTCCGGGAGGATGAAGACGCCGTCGCCATCGGCTATCGCCAGCCGCTTGCGGTCTGGCACGAACACTTCGGCGCCTGCCAGCGGCGCCCCGGTCTCGTCGGTGATCTGGCCAGACATGCCGAATGCGACAGACGCGAGTACCCGCTCGGCGTCATAGAACACGAGGCCGTGGCCGTCGCCCGCCAGCTTGACGTCGGCGGGACGTCGCAGGCCCCGCGACACGGTGAACATCTTCAGGTCCACCGCGGTCGCGCCGGCAAGGCCCGCACCGACCCGGATGTATTGCTTGGGAATCATCGTGAGCGTACCGAGCGAGATGTCCGACAGGTACAGGTTCCCGACACTGTCGTAGGTCACCCCGCTCAGGTGCGTATAGGGGCTCGGCGCCGAGGCTGGGTTGAACAGCTGCGCCACGGAGCCGCCGAGGGGACTGACGATCAGCACGTCGGGGCCCTGCGTGACGGCCATCCGGAGATCGGGGCCCAGCGCCAGAGCCGTCTGTGCGCCGAAGGCGAAGAGCGGGCTCTGTGCGTAGGGCTGCGAGACGTTGCGTTCCGCGGTCACGCCCGGCAACCAGCGGAACGGAATCGTCATCTGCGTGATGCGCTGGTTGAGGCCGTCGGCGATGAACAGCACGTCGCCCAGGCCGCCGTTGTGGGCGATGTGCATGGCCTGGACCGACACCGGGTTGGCGTGCTGCAGCATGAAGCTGTAGTAGTTGACCGTGCCGGCGAGCTGGCGGCCGCCGGTCTGCCGGTCGAACATGAACACGCGACCGCCGAACTGCGCGTCCGAGGCCGAGTTGTCCGTATACACGTTGCCCATCGTGTCCACGGCGAGACCCACCTGGTTGGGCTGTTTGAAGTTGGGCGTCGCGAAGATCTCGAGGCCGGCTCCGCTGATGCGGAAGATCCGGTTGAGGGACGGCACGCTGAGGAACGCGTCGCCGCTCGCCGTGCTGACCGCCAAGCTGGCCGGCGGCGGCGCCACCGGGGGCTTCGTGCTGACGTTGATGAAGGCCGGGTCGCTCAGGTCGCTCACCTGCCTGTTGATCCCGCGGTAGATCTTCGCCAGCGGGTCGCCAACCGTCTTGACGACTCCCAGGCCGATGGGGCCATACGACTGCGGCAGGAATCCGCCGAGGAACGCCACGACCTTCGACGCGAAGGTCGGCTCCTCCTTCTTCACCTGGGGTAGCGTCGTGCCGACCAGTCGGATGCCGACGACCGTGTAGGCATATGCCCCGTCCTCGGGCACTTCGTCGTGGAACACGCCAGGCACGCCCGGGAGGAACTCCTTCTGGTCGACGATCTCCCACGGGCCCGAGCGGCGCCGGTAGAGCTCGTAGTACCAGCGGACATCAGGGTTGGGCTCGACCGAGTCGTTGGGACTGCGCGCGAAGGAGATCTTGACGATGCGGCTGGGCTCGGCCGGATCCGCTGACACGTCGAGCACCTGCTCGACCTTGCTGATGAACGGCTGGCGCGGCCTGACCGACTGGATGAGCAGGTCGGCGGTGAAGTTGAGCATGAAGCCCACGGCTTCACCCTGCAGCTTCGACACGTACCCCTGCACGAAGCCGCTGGCGAAGCCGACCAGCCGCTGGGTCTGGTTGAGTCGCCGGGCTTCCTGCTTGGCCTCGGTCCAGGCGTTCTGGAACGACTGATTCTGGAACTGCTGCTGAAGGCGCTGGGTGTTGGCGGCCGTGCCCTTCTCGCTCAGGAAGAACTTGCCGAACTGCGCAGAGGCCTTGTTGTACACCTCGGGGCTGCTCTGCAACAGGATCTGCAACAGCGCCACGGCGTCCTTGCAGCTCGGCGCCGGGTAGAACTTGGCGTTCGGGTCCGCGGCGAGCGTCTTGCCTTCCGGGCTCTTGCCGTCGATGCCGGCGGCCTGGTTGCTCAGCGAGACCAGGAAGTCGTCGCAGGGCTTGCCGAGCTGCTTGGCGACGTCCCATCCGCCGTTGGGCAGCACCTTCTCCATCGCGGCGCCCCAGAGGAGCGACGCGGGCCGGTCGGCCGGTGCATCGGGCGGCAGGTACGGGTTGGCATTCTGCGACGGAATGACGCGCGTGCCGGGACGCCAGGGCGAGACACCGGGCGCGCGCCAGCCGGAAGCGATGCTGCCAGACAGGCGGCCGTCTCCCCCCAAGGAGCTGCCACGCCGCAGCAGCCCGGCCAGCGCGCGCACCGGCGCCATCCAGTCCCGACGGGCCGGCGCGGACGGCACGAGTTCGTCGAGACGGACCTCGCTCGGAATGCGGGCCACGAAGTAGCGCTGTATGGCCGCCGCAAAGGTCGTGGCGAGCACGTTCTTCTGCAGCGGGTTGAACTGGGTATCGAAATTGACGACCGGCGGCGTCGCCGACGCGACACGCCCCTGGTTGAACAGGAGGAAGATCAAGGGCGCATCGGGTCCAGACGGATTGGCCCAGGCCTCGTCCACCTTCTCCTGGAAGGCGGCAATCAGCTCGGTGAGCGTCGGCGCAGGGACCTCGGGCGGCAGCTGGATGCTGCCCATGAAGATCTTGAAGAGCTCGGCCAGCGAGATGGTGTCGCCGGTGACCATCTCCCGCGCGATCTCCTCGACGGCCGGACCACTGAGGCTCACGAACCCGGCGCCCGCCATGCGCGGGTTCAGCTGCCGGCCCTCCTCGTCGAGCACCCCCATCTCGGCCCCGCCCACGGCGACGATGGCGTCCCGGACGATCCGGGCGTACTGCGCGGGATCGCCGCCCGTGCCAATGGCGGTCGCGCCGCGGCCGAGGACGCTCGCGAGGGGTGCGGGAATCGGCGGCGAGTTGGGAAGCGGGGGTGGCGGGGGCACGTCGGACGTCTCGAGGGCCACCGTGCCGAGGGCGGACGTACCGCCCACGTCGAGCGCGAGGTCGAGTGACCGGCCCTCGTAGCCAGGCGCCGTGACGACCACGCGGCTCGTATCCACCTCGACATTCGCGAACGTGAAGGTGCCGTCGGCGCCGGAGGTCACGCAGACGGCGGAGTTCGGCAGGCAGACCTGCGCGTTGACGATCGGCAGACCGTCTGCGTCGACGAGGGCGCCGGTGACGAGGCCGCGCCCGGGCAGCACGCTGAACGCCGATGCGAGCAGGGCCTCCTGCTGGCCCGTGGAGACCGACACCACCCGGGGGCCGACCCCCGCATCCGGTGCAACCGCCACGCGGACGCGCAGTGTCGTGGCGTCGTCGGCCACGACCTCGAGCACGCTGATGCCCGGTCCCAGCGCCACCTGGGTGAGGTTGGTGAACGCGGTGCCGATGCCGGCGACCGTGAGTTCCACCGTTTCGCCCTGCCGCCCGGTGAGCGGTGCCACCGATGCGACGATGGCCGCGGGCGGCGGGGGCGCGGCCCCCTGTCCCCGGTTGATGGTGCCCGTCAGCACCGCCCCGGCCTGGAAGGTCGGCGAGAAGACGGGATCCACCTGTACCTCGAGCGTGGTCGTCTCCACGAGCGTGACGACACGCACCTGGGCGGAGGCCGACGCCGTGTTGCCGGACGCATCGGTGCCGGTGACCGAGAACGTCACGATCGAGCCTTCGGGCACGTCGCCCGGAATCGTCGCCACGGCCTGGAACGCGAACGGCCCCTCGGTGCGCTCCTCGACGGGCGTCGTCGTCGCATCTACCGTGCTCGCGAGCAGCACGCGCGAAAGGGCGCGGTCGTCCGAGGCGTCCACGCGGACGGGGATGACCGCGCCGGGAGCCGCGGTGGCGGGCGCACTGACCCCGACCAGTGGGTCGGTGAGGTCCGGATCGTCCACGAGCACGATGCGCCGGATGCTCCCGAAGTTGCCCGCGCGATCCTCCGCGACGATCTCGACCGGTTCCTCGAGGCCTGCGGGCGTATCTGCGGGAATCGTCCACGCGAGGCCGAAGGGGGCCATCAGCTGGGTGTCCTCGGCGGAGCGCCTGACGAACAACGTGGTGCGGTACAGCCCCGACAGGTCGGCCGCGGCGCTCACCTCCACGGATACGTCCTCCCCCGGGAGCGCCGAGGGCGGCAGGACCACGGTGAGCGCTGGGGCCGTCATGTCGACGTTGAGGGTCACCTGGGCGGTCGCGGTCACCCCGGCCGTGTTGGCTACGGTCCGCGACACGACCTGACCAGCACCCTCTGCCGAGACGACGACCGGCGCCGGACAGGACACGGCGTTGGTGCAGGAGAACGACACGGTCACCGCGCGGTTGTGCCAGCCCTGGCTGTTGGCCGCCGGCGTCAGCGTCGCGGTGATGGTCGGGGCCGGAGCGGGCGGCGCCTCGCACACATACTTGTTGATGTTCCGGGTGACGAAGGTGACGTCGCTGTTGTTGATCCGACAGTCGCCGTTGGTGTCGGCGGCAGGGTTGAACCCGGCCTGGCCGCAGCGGCGCCCGAGCGCGGCGCGCACGAGCGTCACATCGGCCATCGTGACCGTGCAGTCAGCGTTGACGTCGGCACGCGCGATCGGCACCTGCGCGGCAGCGGGTGCCGTCCACAGGCACGCCAGCGCCGCACCGATCAGCGCGACGCCGAGAAGACCTCTCCGGACCATGCTCTGCTCACCCATGCGTATTCCCCGTTGACGGCTGTGCGCGCCCGGTCGTGGCGCGGGTGTCGGACCTCGTCTGCAGGCCGGCTATCGGCCGAGGGCCAGCGTGCCGCCCCTGGCTCTCCACACGAACAGCGCGCCGAGCACGAGCAGCAGGCCAGCCGCAGGCTCGGGCACGGGGCGGATGGTCTGCGCGACCGCCACGTTCACGCGCGCGGTGCCGGCGGCGACCACATCGCCCGGCTCGACGACCACGAAGGGCACGGGCTCGATCAGCGAACCCGGGATGCACTGGGGGTCGTTGTCGCAGGGCACCTCCCACAGCAGCGCGAAATCGTCGTCGCCCAGAATGTCGAGGGTCCAGTCCGTGGCCCCCGGTGCGGCGTCGAGCAGGAGCGTGAACAGGCTGCCCGGACCGGAGGGCAGCGCCGGGGCGAACGTGACCACGAAGGACGAGAAGTGCTGCGGCGACGCGGGGTCGGGTACCGGCGGCGCACTGCAGGCCTGGGTGTCGGCGCAGGCCCCGCTCAGATCGAGCACGTCGGCTGGAAACGGGGCGTACAGCGATCCGGGTGCATGCGAGGCTGCCAGCGGCGCCAGGCCTGTGGTGGCGACGTAGAGTTCGTGGGAGACGAGGTTGGAGGCGGCAACGCCGTTCGGATCGAACGTCACGGTGAGGGTCAGCCGGCTGCCACCGGCAAACGATCCCGAGAGGGCCTGATTCAGGCCGATGGTCGCCGCCGAGACGTGCGCCGGGAGCATCACGCCGGCCAGGGCCAGCGCGAGCAGGAAGAACCGTGTGCGATACATGTCTACTGCTCCAGTTATGGGGGCTCACTGGTGCGGGAGGATGTCTGCCGCGGCGCAGCCTTCTGTCTCGCTGACGCCGCCGCCGTCATCACCCCTCACGCGCCGGGAGAGCGCGCTGTGTCCTTACGCGGAAACGAGCCGGAGAAGGGGTCAGGGAGACGCGGCTCGTGTCAGGCGGCGTCAGCACGAGCAGACGCTGCGCCTCTCTCCGAAGGGCTGGGGAGGCCATCGCGCCGCGGGGATGCGGACGCGGTACGGGCAGGGGCACCCGCGGTGCGAGGGAGGACGGCTGCGTCGCGGGTCAGCCGGCGGTCCGGGACATCTCCCGGTGCAGCCAGGCGCGTGCCATCCGCCACTCGCGCTTCACCGTCGTGTCGGAGATGCCGAGCACGTCGGCCGTCTCCTCCACGGTGAGTCCGGCGAAGAAGCGCAGTTCGACGAGCCGGGCCTGGTGAGGGTCGTGGCGCGCCAGCCGGTCGAGCGCGTCGTCGAGTGCGACGAGATCGCCGGGCGGTGGTTCGCTGGCGACGACGACGTCATCGAGGGGGACCCGCGCCTGGACGCCACCGCGCTTGTCCGCGAGGCGCGCTCGCGCGTGATCGACCAGCACACGGCGCATGGCCTGCGCCGCCACCGCGAAGAAGTGGCCCCGGTTCTTCCATCGCACCTCGTGCTGGCCCGCCAGGCGCAGGTAAGCTTCGTGGACAAGGGCGGTGGCCTGCAGGGGATGTCCGGCCGGCTCGTGGTGGAGCCTCCGCGCGGCGATGCGGCGCAGCTCGTCGTACACCAGCGGCAGGATCCTGGGCAATGCCTGCTCGTCTCCGGCATTCAGACCGTCCAGGAGGCGCGTCACCTCTCCCGCTGCGTGTTTGGTCATGGGAGTCAGGCGCGATCCTACCTCATCATTGAAACGGGCCCATGGCCGACTGGCGGCGCGTGACCCGGTTCTGCCCGGTCTTGCGCGTCTTCTAGGTGGTGGGCGTGTGCCAGGAGCACCCCTGCGGTCACAATCAGGAGGCGCGGCCGCCAGAGTCCGACGGCCACGACAACGCGACGCGATGCAGACAGCAGACGACAGCCCCGGCGGAACGACCACGCCACGTGGGACCGACGTCCCGGCCACGGTGGACTGGCAACGCCTCAAGACCCTGTTCGAGCAGGCCCTCGACCTGGCACCCTCGGCACGGGCGGCGTGGGTGGATCAGGCGTGCGCGGACGATCGCCCGCTGCACGAGGAACTCTGTTCGCTGCTGGCCTTCGACGAGACGGACACCGGGGTCCTCGACGGCCCGTCGTCGGCAGCCCTCGGGGACCCTGCCCCCCGGGATACCGCGACCGGCGAGGCGCTCGCGGGGCAGCCCCTGGGCCCCTACCGGCTCACCGGGATGCTCGGTGCGGGAGGCATGGGCGTCGTGTACCGTGCCGAACGCGCCGACGGCGCCTACGAACAGGTGGTCGCGATCAAGGTCCTGCGGCGCTCGTTCCAGCGTCCGGATCTGGTCGCCCGCTTCGAGCAGGAGCGCCAGGCGCTGGCGGGCCTGACCCATCCCAACATCGCGCGGCTGCTCGACGGCGGGACCGACGCGGGCATGCCCTACCTGGTCATGGAGTACGTGGACGGGCGACCGCTCGATCGCTTCTGCGACGAGCGGCGGCTGTCGATCCGGGAGCGGCTGGCGTTGTTCCGGACGGTCTGCCTCGCCGTGCAGCACGCGCACCAGCACCTCGTGGTGCATCGCGACCTGAAACCGGACAACATCCTCGTCACGCCCGCCGGCGTGCCGATGCTGCTCGATTTCGGCGTGGCCAAGATCCTCGACGCCGCGGCACCCGAGCCGGCCGACTCCACCGTCATCATGACGCCGAGCTACGGCAGCCCGGAGCAGGTGCGCGGCGAGACGATCACGACGGCCAGCGACGTCTTCGCGCTGGGGGTGCTCCTCCACGAACTGCTCACCGGCCGTCAGCCGTTTGCCACACCAGGCGCGAGCCTCGCCGACATCCAGCAGGCCATCTGCACCGCGACACCGCAAGCTCCCAGCCAGGTCGTGCTGGAGCCGGGCACCGACGCCGAGGCGCGAACAGGCGCACGCGCGTCCACGAGTGCCCGCGCACTGGCCAGGCAGCTGAGCGGCGACCTGGATGTCATCGTCGCCATGGCCCTGCGGAAGGAGCCGGACCGGCGTTATGCCTCGGCCGGCCAGCTGGCCGAGGACGTGCGCCGGCACCTGCGCGGCCTGCCGGTCACCGCGCAGCCGGACTCGTGGCGCTACCGCGCGGGCAAGTTCGTCTCGCGCCACCGGGTACGGGTGGCCGCCGCCACGGCGGCGAGCGTGGGCCTGCTGGCTGGCGGCGTGATGGCGTACTGGCAGTACGAAGCCGCCCAGCGCGCACGCGATCTGGCGGAGTCCCGCGCCGCGGACGTGCGCCGCCTGGCGACGGGCCTGATCTTCGAGGTGCACGACGCCATCGTCCACGTCCCCGGCACGACCGAGGCCCGCGCGCTGATGGTGGGACGCGCCGTGGAGTACCTCAATCGCCTGGTGGCCGAGCAACCGGACGACCCCGTACTCCGGCATGAACTCGCCGAGGCGTTCGTGCGGGTTGGCGACGCCCAGGGCCATCCGACCAGTGCGAATATCGGCGACACCGAGGGCGCCTTCGCGAGCTACGAGAAGGCCATCGCGCTGGCCGGCGGCCTGCTGACGGAGTCGCCGCTCGACACTGCGGCCCGCCGGTCGCGTGCGATGGCGGAGCGCAAGCTCGCCGATGTGCGATCGTGGATGGGCGACGTCGCAGCCGCCGTGGCCGGGACACGGCGCTCCCTGGCGGAGTACGAAGCCCTGGCCGACGCGCCCGACGCCACGTTGGCGGACGCCCTGCAGCTGGGCATCGCCTGGGTGAAGCTCGGAGACGTGCTCGGCAACGAAAACTTCCCCAACGCCGGCGACGAGGCCGGAGCCCTGGAGGCCTACGCGCACGCGCGGACGCACTTCGAGGCGCTCGACAGGCGGGAGCCTGGGCGCGCCGACGTGGAGCGCTACATCGGCCTGGTGTTCGAACGGACGGGCACGATGCACCAGATGCGGGGTGACCTGCCGCGTGCCTACGAGGACTACCTGCAGTCGGCGACCTATCGGGAACGTCTGGCGGCCGACCAGCCCTATCACGTGGACATCCGGCGCGACGCCGCGGTCGCCCAGGAAAAGCTCGGCGACATCCTGTTCGAGCAGGGCGACCGCACCGGGGGCCTCGAGCGGTACCGCCTGGCCCTCGCCGGCTTCGAGGCGCTCTACGAGATCGACCGCAGCAACGCGATCGCCGCCCGGTCGCTCGGTGTCAGCTGCGAGAAGCTGGCAGGAGCCGTCGAGACCACGGGCGACCTCGCGGAGGCCGGGCGCCTGTTCCGCCGCGCCGCGAGTCTCTACGATGCCGCGATGGAACGTGACCCGGCCAACGGCCTGGTGCAGGAAGACCGCCAAAGGGTCGCAGAGGCGCTGGCACGGCTGGCACGGCGGGCACGCCGACCCACCTCCGCCGACGGGGCCGGAGGATAGAATCGCGGGGACCCCCGGACCGTGCGTGGGTCACCAGCCACATGGACGCCCCGCTCTGGACCCCGTCGGCCGACCGGATCGCGCGCGCGAACCTGACGCGGTTCATCGCGCACGTGCGCCGCGACCAGGATCCGTCGGTCGACACCTACGAGGCTCTCCTCCGGTTCTCCCTGGCGCACCCGGGGTCCTTCTGGACGGCGCTCTGGGACTTCGCGGAGGTCGTCGGCACCCGCGGTGCAGGCGCCCTGGTTGATGCGGACCGCATGCCGGGCGCCCGCTTCTTCCCCGGCGCGACGCTCAACGTCGCGGAAAACATGCTGCGCCACACGGGAGACGCGGACGCACTCGTCTTCTGCGGCGAGGACGGTTCCACGCGCCGATGGAGTCGCGATGCCCTCCGCGACGTGGTCTCCCGCTGCGCGCAGGCCCTGGCATCGGCAGGCGTCTCCGCGGGCGACCGCGTGGCCGGGTATCTCCCGAACCTGCCGGAGACGGCGGCCGCCGCGATCGCCGCCGCCAGCCTCGGTGCGGTGTGGTCGTCGGCATCGCCGGACTTCGGGGCGGCGGGCGTCATCGACCGCTTCGGCCAGGTCGCGCCCCGGGTCCTGCTGGCCGCCGATGGCTACTGGTACGGTGGGCGCTGGCACGACTGCACGGCACGACTGCCCGAGATCCTGGCCGGGCTGCCCTCGGTCGAACGGGTCGTCGTGGTGCCGTACGACGGCGCGACGGTGCGCGGCCGCGTGCCCGCCGGTGCGGCGACCTGGACGGACTGGCTCGCGCCGTGGGCGGCGGGACCGATCGCGTACGCGCGCGTCCCCTTCGATCACCCGCTCTACATCCTCTTCTCGTCGGGCACGACGGGCCCGCCGAAGGCGATCGTGCACGGAGCCGGCGGCACGCTGCTCCAGCACCTCAAGGAGCACCAGCTGCACTGCGACGTGCGGCCGGGCGACCGCGTCTTCTACTTCACCACGTGCGGCTGGATGATGTGGAACTGGCTGCTCACGGCGCTGGCGTCCGGAGCCACGCTCCTGCTGTACGACGGGTCGCCCGTGCATCCCGACGCGGGGGTGCTGTTCGACCTGGCCGATCGTGAAGGCATGACACTCTTCGGCACGTCGGCACGCTACCTGGCTGCCGTGGACAAGGCCGGCCTCACGCCAATGCGCACACACGACCTGTCGGCGCTCCGCACGATCACGTCCACGGGGTCGCCGCTCGCACCCGGCACCTTCGCGTTCGTCTATCGCGCCATCAAGGCCGACGTCCACCTGGCGTCGATCTCGGGTGGCACCGACATCGTGTCCTGCTTCGTGCTCGGTAATCCGGTGGCCCCCGTCTGGACCGGCGAGATCCAGACCCGCGGCCTCGGCATGGCCGTGGAGGTCTTCGACGACGACGGACGCCCCGTGGAGGGCCGGATCGGCGAACTCGTGTGCACCCGGCCCTTCCCGTCGATGCCGCTCGGATTCTGGAACGATCCGGACGGCACGCGGTACCACCAGGCGTACTTCGACAGGTTCCCCGGCGTGTGGCACCACGGGGACCTGGCGGAGGTGACGCCGCACGGCGGCTTCGTCATTCACGGACGGTCGGATGCGGTCCTCAATCCTGGAGGCGTGCGGATCGGCACGGCCGAGATCTACCGTCAGGTGGATGTGATCGACGAGGTCCTCGAGTGTCTCGCGGTGGGCCAGCAGTTCGAGGGCGACGAGCGCATCGTGCTCTTCGTGCGCCTCCGCGAGGGCGCGACCCTGGACGACGCGCTCGCCGCGCGGATCCGGCAACGGCTCCGCACCCATGCGTCACCCCGGCACGTGCCGGCGAAGATCGTGGCGGTGGCGGATCTGCCGCGGACCCGAAGCCACAAGCTGGTGGAGATGGCGGTGCGCGACGTGATCCACGGCCGGACCGTCCGCAACCGGGAGGCGCTGGCCAATCCGGAGGCGCTCGACCTGTTTCGCGACCTGCTGGAGCTGCGCACATGAACAGGAACCGCACATGACCGCGAACGCCATCACGCCCCCGACCACTACCACGACCACTCCCCCGCACCCCGGCGCGAGCGCGACCGCGGCCGCGGACTCGGCCGCAGCCGTCGTGAGTGGCACCCCCGCGCCGGCCCGCGCACGCGACACGGCACGCCGCGCCGAGAAGGCCCGCCGCGCCGCGGCCCATCCGGACCGTCCGGGCGAGTTGTGCAAGGCGCCCGCTGGGACGTGGACCCCCGTCGTGGACCGGCGGCGCTGCGAGGGCAAGCACGACTGCGTGGACGTCTGCCCGTACGCGGTGTTCGAGGTCCGCCGGATGGAGGACGCCGAGTTTCGTGCGCTGCCCCTGCTGCCGAAACTGAAGGTGCTGGCGCACGGGCGCAAGACGGCCTACACCCCCAACGCCGACGCCTGCCAGGCCTGTGGCCTGTGCGTGGTGGCCTGCCCGGAAGGCGCCATCACCCTGGTGCGCGTCGCCGATCGCTGACAACGCCGATCTTTGACAGCGCCGACCGCACACGGGGTCCAGCAGTTCTGGGGCGTGCCGTATGCGGCCTCCACCGCGGGCGCCCGGCGCTTCCTCCCGCCCGCGCCGCGCCCCGGCTGGACCGGGGTCCGCGATGCGTTCACCGTGCAGGAGCGCGCGCCCCAGGATCCCGACGGACCGATCTCCGAGGTGTGGGCGCTCGACCGGCGCGAGCCGATGGGCGAAGACTGCCTGTCGATCAACGTTTTCACGCCGGGCACCGATACGACGCGGCGGCCGGTCATGGTGTGGCTGCACGGCGGCGGCTTCTCGGGCGGCTCCGGCAACTGGCTCGTCTACGACGGCACGAACCTCGCCCGGAAGGAAGACGTCGTCGTCGTGTCGGTGAACCACCGGCTGAATCTGTTCGGCTTCCTGCACCTCGCCGACCTGGGCGGAGGTGAGCGCTGGGCCGATGCCACCAACGTGGGCATGCAGGACATCGTGGCCGCACTGGGCTGGGTGAAGGAGAACATCGCGGCGTTCGGGGGCGACCCTGGCAACGTCACGATCTTCGGGCAGTCCGGCGGCGGCGGCAAGGTCTGCACGCTGATGGCGATGCCCTCGGCACGCGGCCTCTTCCACCGGGCCATCGCGATGAGCGGCTCCGCCTTCCGCGGCGCCTCGCGCGAGAACGCGACACGGGCGGCCGAGCAGTTCCTGGCGCGGCTCGACATCCGGCCCGACAACCTCGATGCCCTGCAGCAACTGCCGTGGGAGCGGGTCCAGCAGGCCTTCGACACGCGGCCGCCCATCGCGGGCCTCGGAAACGGACCGGTCGTCGACGGGCGCATCCTCCCCCGGGACCAGTGGACGCCCGGGGCACCCGCCGACGCCGTCGATGTCCCCCTGCTCGTCGGGTCTGTCGAGACCGAGGACGGCTGGACCGACCCGCCGCCACCGCTCGACATGCCGGAGGCGGAGATGCTGTCGCGGGTGACCCGCATCGCGCAGGGCGATGCCGACCTGGCGCGCGAGCTCGTGGCGCTCTACCGCAGGCGTCACCCCGGCATCAGCACGACGGACGTCTGGCTCATCATGAATGCCGACAACACCCGGCGCGCCAACGCGCAGCGGCTCGCCGCGCTCAAGGCGGCCCAGGGAGGCGCACCCGCCTATCTGTACTTCTTCGACTGGCGCTCGCCCGTGCACGGCGGGCAGATGAAGTCGTACCACACGCTCGACATCCCCTTCGCCTTCTCGAACGTGGACATCGCGTCGTCGATGACCGGGTCTGGACAGGACCGGTACGCGCTCGCGCACCGGATGAGCGGAGCGTGGGCGGCCTTTGCCCGGTCCGGCAACCCGGCGCACCCGGATCTGCCCGCCTGGCCGGCGTTCTCCGCCGACACCTATCCCACGATGGTGCTCGGCAACGACTGCCGTCTCGAACGGGACCCGAACCGGGAGGAGCGGCTGGCGCTGCAGGCGCTGCGCGACGGGCGGGCGGCCTCAGTCGGACGCTAGTGCCGTGGTCGGTTCGGTGTGGCACTCCGACCCGCTCCTCCGGCGCGACGACGCGGGAAAACGATACTCCAGGGGATTCGGTCGCTCCCCTTGCGTATCGTTTTCCGGACTGCCGCTGTCACGTCGTGCGCAAGTCGGAGCGGATCGGAGCGCCACACCGAACCAAACCTCGCGCTAGGCGTCAGCCACCGCGTCGGCCAGGCGCGCCACATCGGAGAGGTCGCAGTAGACCTGCGCCGACACGCGCGTCCAGACGGCGCCCGCGGCGGCGTGCACCTGCACCTCGATGCCGTGCTCCAGGAGGAGCCGGTCGCGCAGGCGCGCGGCGTCGGCAGGCGTCGTCCCGAGCCGTGCCGGCACCGGGACGGTGACCATCGTCCCGATGACCGACTCGGGCACCGGTACCGCGGTGCCCCATCGGTCCGCCAGCAGCTGCCCGGCACGCCAGGCGAGGTCGTGATTCCAGGCGCGCACCTGCGCGAAGCCCAGCTCGTCGAGGAACTCCAGGCCCGCCGGTGCGGCCAGCCAGGGCGAGGGATCCCTGGTGCCGACCCAGTCGAACGCCTCCGTGAAGCCCTGGTCGAGGCCCCAGCTGATGACCGGGGGATGGAGATCGGCCTGCCGGTCCGGCGCGGCCCACAGCACGCCCGCGCTGCGCGGCGAGAACGCCCACTTGTGCAGGTTGGCTGCGTACCAGTCCACCCCGAGTGACGGGATGTCGAGCGCCAGCGCCCCGGGGACATGAGCCCCGTCCACCAGCACCGGCACGCCCGCATCATGGCAGCGGCGCGCGATGTCGGCCACGGGCAGCACGAGGGCGCTCTCGGCCGTGACGTGATCGACGACGACCAGGCGCGTGCGCGGCCCGAGCTGGGCGGCCAGCAGCTCGACGAGGCGCCCGGCGTCGAACGCGGGGTACGGCACGTCCACGAGACGCACGACGGCGCCGGCGCGGCGCGCCACGAATCGCGCGGCCTGCAGGATGGCGCCGTACCCGTGGCTCGTCAGGACGATCTCGTCGCCGGGCGCGAAGGTCAGGGATCGCAGCACGGCATTGGCGCCGGCCGAGGCGTTGTCCACGAACACGAGATCGTCGCCACGCGCCCCGAGAAACGCCGCCACGGCGGCCGCCGCGGCTCGCATGCGGGGCACGGCGGGCCGGGTGCCGCCCACGAAGGACGCATTCGAGAGGCCGCGCAGCAGGAAGGCGGCCGGCTGCCGCTCGATCTCGTCACGGATGGCCTGCTGGTGGGCCAGCACGCGGCGCGGTGGCGCGCCCACGGTGCCGTGATTCAGGTAGGTGATCCGGGGGTCGAGGCACCACTCGTGCTTCAGCGTGGGACCGAAGGCTCGGGCCGGCATGCGTGCGCCCCCGCCTACCCGCGAAGGATGCGGGCGTAGCACCAGATGGCGAGCGTCCAGACGCTGACGACCGACACGAGCATGAAGATCCAGCCTGCCGTGGTCATTCCCCCTCCTCAGTCCCCGAGCGGCTGCCGGCCGTCGAGGTCCAGTCCCGCCGCGCGCCACCGGCGCTCTCCCATCCGCGTGACGACCAGCAGCAGGCACATCACCAGGACGATCACGATCAGCGCCGTGCGCGCGCCGGTCGTGGCCAGCGACGCCTGCAGCGAGTCGCCCAGGTTCTGGATGCAGAAGGCCAGGAACACCACTCCGAGGTAGACCGGGGCCACGTACTTGATGATGATGCGGAACACGCCCGGGATACGGATGGACGAGCCGCGGTGCGCCTCGGCGAGGCCGCGATCCACGCCGAAGACCCAGCCGAACACCACCACCTCCACGGCCGCGATCACGAAGATGAGGAACGTGCCCACCCAGAAGTCGAGCGTGGACCAGAAGGCGCCGCCCTCGGTGAAGTAGAGCGTCAGCCCGCCGCCCAGCAGGCCGAGCGCCAGCGTGAAGGCGACCGCGCGCGGCCGGTTCACGCCAAGCGCTTCCATGAAGAAGGCAATGGCCGGCTGCACCATCGACACCGAACTGGTGAGTGCCGCCAGGAACAGCATGAAGAACCACACGACGCCCACCAGGTTGCCCACAGCGCCCATGTGGGCGAACACCACCGGCAGCGTGTTGAACCCGAGACCGAAGGTGCCCGTCTGGACCGCCGCGGTCGTGCCGGCCAGGCCCAGGAACACGAACGACGCGGTGAGCGTAATCATCCCCCCGAAGCCCACCTCGAACAGCTCGTTGGTCGCCGAGGACGCCAGTCCCGACAGCACCACGTCGTCATCCTTCTTGAGGTATGACGCGTAGTTGATGATGATGCCGAAGCCGACCGAGAGGCTGAAGAAGATCTGCCCGGCCGCGGCGAGCCAGGTGCTCGCGTCGCCCAGCTTGGTGAAGTCCGGGTTCCACATGTAGCCGAGGCCGTTGAGCACCGACTGCTCCGGCACCGCCGGGTCGGGCGTGCCGAGGGTGAGCACGCGGATGAGCACGACCAGCGCACAGACGGCCATCACCGGCATGGCCACGTTGCAGAACTTTTCGATGCCGCCGGAAATGCCCCGGTAGACCAGCACGACATTGAACGCGATGGCCGAGAGCCAGAACCAGAGCGTGGGGCTCGACGCCTGCAGCAGGACCCCGTCGGCGCCGGCTCCGGTGAACGCCGTGTAGAACGCTCCCGACGCCGCGTTCTGCTCGGCGATGGGCGCGGCGGCATCGATGCCCACGCCACCCGTCAGGTAGTAGAACGTGTAGCCGAGGCACCAGGCCTCGATGAACACGTAGTAGAAGGACACGACCAGCGGGATGAGGACGCCAATGGCGCCCAGGTGCCGGAAGAAGGAGCCGCCGCCCGCCACGCCGAGCACGCCAGGCGCCGAGTGGAAGCCGTGCCGGCCGGCGTGCCGTGCCAGCGTCCACTCCACCCAGCCCACCGGGATGCCCAGCAGGAGCAGGGCGCAGAAGTAGGGAATCATGAAGGCGCCGCCGCCGTTGGCGGCTGCCTGCCCCGGAAAACGGAGGAAGTTGCCCAGGCCGACGGCCGAGCCGGCCACCGCCAGGATCACGCCCACGCGCGTGCCCCACTCGTCGTGTCTGTGTTGTGACATAGGCAGATGGATGGCGCCCGTGCGCCGGGCCTCCGGCGTCGCGGGCCATGGCGGTCGTCGAAACCGCAGGCATCCTAACACGCGGCTGCCGCGCCGCCGGTCCGTGCCGGGCGGGGTATGATGCCACCCGGGTGGTCGGCTCCCTGGAGGCGCTGCTGCCGCGGGGCGCCGCGGCCGATATCACCGGAATCAAGGAGGTCCCGTGAACGCTACCGCTTCGGCCCTGTCCGTCCTCGCCGCGCTCGTCTTCTCGTCCCAGACCGTCCTGGCCGCCGACGGCATCCTGCTCTCGGAGCGGACGACGACCGGCAACCGCACGGTCACCAACGAAATCAAGATCGAGCCCACGCGCATCCGGGCGCAGGTCGCACCGGACGCCGGCGAGGCGCAGACCATCATCTTCGATGGCACCCGGCAGGTCATGTGGATGATCAGCGACCAGCGCAAGGGCTATTCGGAGATGACCAAGGCCGACGTGGACCGCATGGCCGGCCAGATGAACGAGGCCTTGAGCCGTATGCGGGAGCAGATGGCCAACCTGCCGCCGGCCCAGCGCGCGCAGCTCGAGGCGATGATGCGCGGGCGCGGGATGCCGGGCGCCGGCGCACAGGCCGCGGCGCAGACCGAGTACCGGAGGGCGGGCACGGCGACGGTCGGGTCGTGGACCTGCACGCGCTACGAGGGCTTCGTCAACGGGCAGAAGCAATCAGAGGTCTGCACGGTCGATCCGGCGACGCTGGGCTTTCGCGCGAGCGACTTCGAGGTGTCGAAGCAGCTGGCCGAGTTCTTCCGCCAGATGCTGCCCGAGGGGAGCGACGCGATGTTCCGCATCGGCGACGGTGGCGGTCAGGGCTTCGACGGCCTGCCGGTGCGCCGCGTCTATACCCGCGGCAACCAGCAGATCGTGAGCGAGGTCACGGCCATCACGCGCGGCACCTTCCCGGACAGCGACTTCCAGGTCCCGGCCGGCTACACGAAGCTCCCGCTGCCAGGCACGGGACGCGGCCGCTAAGACGCGCGAGTCCCGCGGGCACCACGCGCCGCACGGCCGCGCCGTTGGTTTCGAGAGCCGCTCCGGCGGCTCTCGTGCTGTACGACGGGATGTGTCCTGCGGGACGAGGCCGGTCGGGAGCGGCCGGAGGCGGCCGCTCAGCGACGGCCGATCAGTAGTAGACGCGCACGCGCAGCGTGCCCGTGTTGTCGTTCAGGAAGTCGTCGTTCACGCCGAGAAACAGCCGCCCGCCTCCGCGCACGCGGATGGGACCGCGCTCGCCCCCCACGAAGAACGGATCGCTCGATTCGCCGACGCGACCGATGAGCGCCGCCGCGGGTCGATCCGGCAGGGGCCGCCCGGCGTTGAAGGGCGAGTTGTCCTCCCCCTCCGCCCCGTCGCGACGGTTGGGCCCCCATCGCACCTCGCCGGAGGCTTCGAAGTACACGGTCTGGCCGGGCCGCAGGTCGATGCCCGTGTCCGTCCACGCCGTCCGGGCCGACACCTGCACCTGCCGCTCCCGCAGCCCCGACGGCCGACCCGCCGTGGGTGGGAACCCGCCACTCCCAGGGCCGTCGAACTCGATCCGGTCGATGTCCGCGCGGTCCACGCGCACCGTCCGGCGCCCGAAGCCCTCCCGGATCTCGAACACCACCTCGCGGGCCGTCACGCCCACGAGCGTGCCTTCGACGCGTTGGCCCGACGTGAGGACGAGCGTCTCGGCCAGCAGCACCGTGGTGCCGCACGCGATCAGGACACCCGCGACCGCAGCCGTGATGCGCATGAGGACTCCCTCCAGCAGGGGCCCGGCAGCTGGCCGGGCGCAAGGCACCGTGTGGAACCGACCTTCGCAGTGTAGCGTGACCGGGCCCGGGGCGGCGCCTCAGCGGCGTGTCAGAGGAGCTGGTAGCCGGAGGCCAGCAGCAGGCAGGCGAGCACGACCCGCAGGGCCCGGGCGGGCACGCGCGGCGCCATCCAGCTGCCCACCGCCACGCCGGGAACGGATCCGACGAGCAGGTTCGCCGCCAGGCCCCAGTCCACGAAGCCGCCCTGCGCGTGTCCGGCCGCGGTGGCGCTGAGCAGCAGCGCCGCGTGGAACACGTCGGTGCCCACGATGGTCGCGGCGTTGAGGGGAAACACGTAGAGGAGGAACGGCACGAGCAGGGCGCCGCTCCCGACGGACGTGAAGCCCACGAGCGCCCCGACCAGCCCGCCCACGATGGGCGTGCCCCGGCCCTGGAGCCGCTCGCGAACGCGCGCCGGCAATTCGTGCGGCATGGCGCCCAGCACGCGCACCAGCATCAGGAGCGCCACGAGCAGGAGCACCACGCCCAGCGCCCGGCGCACGGCGGCGTCGGCGGCGGCGCTGTCCGGGATGAGTCGGAGCAGCAGCACCGCCGCCAGGCCCGCGGGCACGCTCGCCACGGCCAGGCGGCGCGCCAGGGCCAGATCCACCGTCCCCTGCCTCCAGTGCAGGATCGACCCCGCGATCTTCGTGACCGCCCCGTAGACGAGGTCGGTGCCGACCGCCACGACGGGCCGGGTGCCGAGCACCAGGATCAGAAACGGCGTCATGAGCGCACCGCCCCCGATCCCGGTGAGGCCGACCAGCATGCCGACGACCAGGCCGGTGAACGCTATCGCGGGATCCATCGTGCTCGCGTCACCGGACGTTGCCCTGTTACGAGGCCATCCTCGCCTGGAGTTCGGCGTCGATGGCGTGCATGAAGTCGTCAGTGGACAGGTACGGATGGTCGGGACGGATCAGGATGGCGAGGTCCTTCGTCATGCGGCCCGACTCGACCACGTCCACGCAGACCTGCTCCAGCGTCTCGGCGAAACGCACGACGTCGGGCGTCGCATCGAACCGCCCGCGGTACTGGAGGCCTCGCGTCCACGCGTAAATGGAGGCAATGGGATTGGTGGAGGTCGGCTTGCCCTGCTGGTGCTGGCGGTAGTGCCGCGTCACGGTGCCGTGGGCGGCTTCAGCCTCGACGGACTTCCCGTCGGGCGACATCAGCACCGACGTCATCAGCCCGAGCGACCCGTAGCCCTGCGCCACCGTGTCGGACTGCACGTCCCCATCGTAGTTCTTGCAGGCCCAGAGATAGCCGCCGTTCCACTTCAGGTTCGAGGCCACCATGTCGTCGATCAGGCGGTGCTCGTAGGTGAGACCGGCCGCGTCGAACCTGGCCTTGAACTCGGCCTCGAACACACGCTCGAACGTCTGCTTGAACGCGCCGTCGTACACCTTGAGGATGGTGTTCTTCGTGGACAGGTACACCGGGTAGTTCCGCCCGAGCGCGTAGGTGAAGCAGGCCCTGGCGAAGCCCTCGATCGACGCGTCGAGGTTGAACATGCCCATCGCCACCCCGCTCCCGCTGGCCTTGATGACCTCGCGGCTGATACCCTCGCCGCCGCCCGCGGGTGTCCAGCTGAGCGTGAGCGTCCCGGGACCGGGGAACTTGAAGTCCTGCGCGCGGTACTGGTCGCCGAAGCCGTGGCGGGCTACCACGACGGGCTTGTCCCAGTGGGCCACGAGCCGCGGCACGTTCCGGCACACGATGGGCTCACGAAAGATGGTGCCGTCGAGGATGTTGCGGATGGTGCCGTTGGGCGAGCGCCACATCTGCTTGAGGCCGAACTCCTGCACGCGGGCCTCGTCGGGCGTAATGGTGGCGCACTTGACGGCCACGCCGAACTCCCGGGTGGCATTGGCCGAGTCGATGGTGATCTGATCCCCGGTCTTGTCGCGCGACTCGATCCCCAGATCGAAGTACTTGAGGTCGACATCGAGATACGGAAGGATGAGCGTTTCGCGGATCTTCTGCCAGATCACGCGTGTCATCTCGTCCCCGTCCATCTCGACGATGGGGTTCTTCACCTTGATCTTCGCCATGCCTGCTCCTTTTGCACACACCGAGCGCCGGCAGCCCTCGGGCTCCAGCTACCGCTCCGAACCACGCGACCTGCGGGCGGAAAACTCCGAATTATAGCCCGCTGGGCTTCGGCCCGTCCCGCTCGGCCGGAAGGCGCGGGACAGAGCCACGACCCCACCACCCGGAGCCCGCCCACACGACACGTGCCGATCGCGCCAGTCGCGGGCCCGCTGGCCGACGGCGCGCGCAGGCGGCGCGTAGAGTTGGTGGGCAGAGAGACGGCAGGGCACGAGCAACGGCTGCGGGGGGACCTCGGGTAGAACGCCGTGGGCGCCGGCACGGCCGGGCGGGTCGAGGGTGCGGGCCGGCGGAACGGCCAGGACGTGAACGATGCGGCGGCACGCGGCGTGGCTGGAACCCGGCTGGACGTCGGCAGGCGCTGGCAGGACGTGGGCCGGCGACGGCCGGGCGGCGTGTGGCGCCGTCCGGCCAGCACGCGGTCAGCCGCGGGTTTCAGCCGCGGGTGTCAGGCGCGGGCGGCGGTGGTGCGTTCACGGAAGTCGGCCATCGCACGGTAGACCTCGCGGCGCACGCGATTGAGACTGCCGAGCGGCTGGTGCTCCGGCAGGCTGTGCCACGGGTTGAAGCGCAGCCGCTCGCACGCCGCCACCCGGTCGCCTCCCTCGATGCGCTGCACCGGGATGCGAATGCGGGCCACGAGCTGGTACGGCGTGTCCTCCTCGCGCCACTCGACCGTCGCGTCCTCGATGGGCTGGCGCGCGGCGTCGAGCTGGAACTGGACGAACACGTCGAAGCTGGCCTCGACCTGGCGGAGGTGATCGCGCAACGCGTCGGTCAGGTAGGTGGGCGTCCAGGACGGCGGCTTGGCGCTCAGCCGCTGCGACGTGGGCCGCACGCGATACTTCACCGCGCGACCGGGCCCGAAGCGATACGGCGTGGCGCTGAAGTACGGGATATCCAGATGGGACAGGTGGTGCTGCTGCGCCGCGGCAGCGATAGCCGCGGAGCGCGGGTGCGCGAGGAAGTAGGCCACGCGCTCGGCGCCGCCGGCCTCGTTGGCCTTCAGCAGCTCGAAGAAGTCGCGCGCGGTGGGCGCGAGCATCACCGGGTGGCTGAAGAGCACGAAGTCCTGCGTGGTGGCGCCTGGCGTGAGGTTGTTCCCCTCGACGCCCGACACCTGGATGGACATGCCGCGGATGTCCTGCTCGCTGTCGGACTCCGACGTGGCACTCGCAAACCGGATCCGCGCCGGGTAGGTCCGAGCTGCGGCAAAGAGACCCACGCGGCTCGACGGCGCCAGGTCCAGGACCGTGAACTCCGCGTCCACGCACCCGGCCGCGCGCGCCTGATTGAAGCGACGCATCGTCCCGTGAGGGTAGCGCGTCGTGCTGGATGCCTGCAGGAACGACACGAACTCGGCGACGAGGCGATCCTCGTCCGGTCCAATGGTTTCCTCTCCCAGCGCTGCTGTCCGTTCGGTCGTCATAGCCACTCCACGGCCGTCGCTGTGACGGCCAGCCTGCCTACCGGAACGGTGGCGGGTCGAACACCGACATGATCTGGGCCACCATCGCCTCGCGCGACTCGAACCGCGACTGGTCGTAACAGCCCAGCGGATTCTCGACCACGTTCACCAGGCACTTGTTGCAGTAGGTGCACGGCCGATCCGCCCGATCCTGTCCGCGCCGGAAGATCTCGACGAGGTCGTTGTTGGCGATGAGGGGACGCGCGATGCTCACCGCGTCGCAGTCTCCCTGGCGCAGCGCCCGGGCGATGACCGACGCGGTCTGGAAGCCGCCGGTACAGATGACCGGGACCCCCGCGGCCATCTTGATGGCACGGGCATCGGGCAGGTTCTTGCCTTCGATCTCCTCGGGCGGACCGGCCGCGTCGTTCCACGCGCGTCGCGCGAGAATGCCGGACATGCCGCTGAAGAGCAGGAAGTTGGCGAAGGTCCGCTCGCCGCTCGAGATCATCGTGTCGTACGACTGCGCCAGGTCCTCGACCGGCAGGTCGGCGCCGGCGGGATTCCGGGGGTGCGGAAAGAAGCTGCCGGTCGACACGTGGAGGGCATCCACGCCGGCCTCGACGAGCCAGCGGGCGACCTGGACCGACTCGTCGAGGGTGTTGCCCGACGGCCCGATGCCCAGGAAGGCGATGGCATCGTCGAAGTCCTGGGCACTGATCTTCATCTGCAGGTGGAAGTCGTCGCCCACGCGGGCGCGGATGGCCCGCACGATCTCGAGTACGAAGCGCGCGCGGTTCTCGAGCGAGCCACCGTACTCGTCCTTCCGGTCGTTGATCGCGGAGCTGAGGAACTGGGTGATGAGATAGCCGTTCGCGCCGTGCAGCTCCACCCCGTCCAGTCCCGCCTCACGGGCGCGCCGTGCGCCCTCGGCGAACTGGCCCACGACCTCGTGGATCTGCGCCACGGTCATCCGCTCGCACGCGAAGCCGTGGATCGGGTCGCTCTTGCCGGTGGACGAGAGGCCCTTCGGGTACTCGATGCCGTTGATGTCGCGCTGGCGGCCACCGTGACTGAGCTGCAGGATGAATCTGCAGTCGTGTTCGTGGACGGCCTGCCCCACCGCCCGCCAGAAGGGGATGCGGCTGTCGTCGTCGATCATCGCGTAGTTGGGGACGATGCGGCCCCGCACGTGCACGGGCACGAACGAGGAGATGATCGCGCCCACCCCGCCCTTGGCGAAGCGCGTCTCCCAGTTGATGCGCGCCTGGTTGCCCGACCCGTCGTAGTTGTCGAAGCGCCCCGAGACGTTGGACCGGAAGATCCGGTTCTTGACGGTGAGGTTGCGGAACGACAGCGGCTGAAAGATGTCCTCGAATGCCATTACGCCCGTCCTCCGACGGTCCGCCACGGGTGGAATGCGTTCTCGAGCCCCTCGAGCGCCGGCGCCAGCCCGGGCCAGTGCCGCTTCAGGACGTCGAGCATCGTATGCTGCTCGATCCAGTCGATGCCTTCCTGGGTGTACACCTCGGGGCGGTAGTCCTGCGAGTAGAAGCGGTCGCTCTTGAGCCGCCGGGACGCCATCAGCACGAACACCCGGAAGGCCGTGTCGCTGAACCCGAACCCCTCGGGCAGCGGCTCGCACATCAGGCCGACCAGCAGGTCCACCGCTTCGAGATCGTTGTTGTATACGCGCTTGATCTCCGCCGCCCACTCGGGGTTGTCGGTCAGTTCCTCGAAGCTCGTGACCGGCAGCTTGTGGAACAGGCGCCGGAACTGGTTGTAGCGGGGCACGCCGCGCTCCCGGTCGCGCAGGATGTCCACGGTCGCCAGGTCGAGGCGCTCGCCGGTGTCCTTCAGCAGGTCCTGCAGGTGACGCGGGAAGTTGTGCAGCCTGAGCGCGCCGGGATGCGCGACGCCGAGGGAGTAGAAGAGGTCGGTGCAGTCGAACCGCGCGAACAGCTCGCGGCCGGCCCGCCCCGAGACCTGCGGCAGCTCGAACTCGCCGAGCACGGCCCCGGTCGCCGCCGATCGCAGCGTGTAATCGTCGGGGATGAGCGAGTGCATCCGGTACACCGACACGAACTCCTCGGTGAGTGAGTACGGCGCGGTGTGGTGGTCGGTCGGCGACCCGGGAATACCCCCCAGCACCTCGCTGTCGTCGAGGCCGGGGAACACCTTCTGGACGTCGCCGAGGAAGCCGAACCAGTTGGTGTGCATCGCGGTCTTGACGATCGAGTGCGGCAGGATGGCGGGCGTCCACTCCACGGTGTGAATCTTCGCCATCAGGGCGGCGTTGATGAGCCGCGCCTGCCGGAACAACTGTTCGTCGGAACTCGCCGGGTACCGGCTGGCGAGGTGCGCGCAGATCGCGTTGTGCTCGAGGGCGAAGAGCGCGTGCAGCAGGCTCAGCCCAATCCAGCCGTTGTCCGTGAAGCCGGTCGTCTCGAAGCCGGTCGCCGGGTCGAGCGGGAGGCGCCCGTCCGCGTTCACCCGCACCCGTCCGCCCTCACCCGTGCGGATGGCGGCCTGTGCGGCCGCCGTGCAGCCGTAGACCTGCGAGCCGTCCCACCAGTGCGAGTTCTGGTTCACGTACGCCGGGGGGCGGGTGGAGCCGGGGACGGCCGCCGGGTCGGCCGGGGTCCGGGGCACGCGCATGGGCCGCTCGGGCCAGGGGTCGCCGTCGGCAAGCGGGATCTCGTGCGCATCCGCCGGTGTGCCCGGCGCGTGCTGGAACCAGTCGTGGACCTGAAACTGGATCCAGGCGGCCGCGAGCAGGTTGACGATGGTCGCCGGCTGAAACGTGGTGCGCGTGAAGAGGGTCCGACTCACCTCCCGCGGATTCGGCGTGAGCATACGCTCGGTGTCCGGTGCCGCCTCCGACAGCGGGATGTTCCTGCCGAACCGTGTGTTGGCCGCTCCCATGTGCGGGCACCGGAGATCGTTCCAGGTGCCATCGATGGTACGGGCGACGAGCACGTCGGACGGCGCCGGGGCATCGGCCACCGGCAGGGGCGGCTCCTCGGTGTCGAAGAGATTCGTCTGGCGCAGCTCGTTCCTGATCTCGACCAGCCGCGTCATCGCCACGGGACGCGGTAGCTGGTGCCACTCCTTGCCGGATGTCATGGACAGTACTCCTCGGACAGCACGTCTCGGCCTGCGCAGCCCACGCGGCTCGGTCAGCAGCGCCCACGCGGCGTTCCCCGACGGATGCGTCAGTCCCGCGTGGAACCTACCGCCGCGATCGACAACTGTCAATCGCAATCTCGGCGTCCACCGCGCGCCACGCCCCACGCATGCCACGCCGTCGGGTGCCGTGCGACGGCGACGTGCGCGACGCACCGTCGTCGATGTCTGCGTACCACGAGGTCGCACCGGCGAAGCTCGCAGGATGTGGTGCCCCTGCGCGCACCGGCGTTACAACGCCGGACCTCACGAACGCGACGCGGCAACGTCGCGCTCGAGCAACCCGGCGCGCGAGCGGGCGCCGGCTACCGGTCGCCTCCCCCGACACGGCTCTCCTCCCGCGCTCAGGCGCCGGTGCGCGCGCGACGGGCGGCGCTCGTCATGGCGGCGCGCACGGCCACGAACGTGACGAGGCCCCACGCCGCCAGGGCCGCGAGGCCGACCAGCGCGAGCAGGATCGGGCGCTGCAGGATGGCACCGGCCGACGCCAGGCCCGATAGCGACGCCTCGAGGGCCGCCACGCGTTCGAGCGGTTCACGCAGCCGCCCAAGCTCGGCCATGGAGGGGCCGAGCGCCGCCACGGCCCCGAGTTGCGCATCGAGGCCCGCCACCCGGCCCAGCGCGGGTTCGAGCGCGGACACGGCATCGAGACTCGAACGCATGGCCGCCAGCCGGTTCATCGAGGGACCGAGCGCCGCGGTCGCGTCCAGCCCGGGGCCGATCGCCACAAGGCGATTCATCGGCCCCTCCAGCCCGGCGAGTGCGCGCATGCCGGGATCGAGCGACGCGACCTGCGTCATGGGTCCTTCCAGCCTGGCGACAGCGCCGAGCACGGGCTCCAGACCCGCCACGGCATCGAGTGGCCCGCGCAGCCGCTCGACGCCCTGCAGGGGCACCACGAGCGTACTGGTGGCCGCCGTGGAGGCACGCACGGCCTCGGTGTTGGTGCCGATCACCTCGGTACTCGCCGCAATGGCCTCGGAGTTGCGCTGCACGCCAGCGGACAGCGCACAACCGGTCCCGAACAACACGACGAGCAGCGGCAACGGAAGCACGATCAGCCTGCGCATGGACGCCTCCTCCTGCCACGGGGAGGAGGACGGCCCGCGGCGGCGCCATCGTAGCAAGGGCGTCTGGCGGGCGCACGACGTTTTCCGACCGGGATGCCCGGGCAGACGTGCCCACGGACGCGGAGGCGCCGCACCGACATCGGCGACGTGGTCGCGCCGGGCGGGCGTTGCACGGGCGCGGTTCCGCCACGGCATGCTACCGTCGTGTCGATGCCGACACGCACCCGTTTCGACGTCCCCACGCCGGCGCTGCTCGTGGACCGGGCCGCCCTGGATCGCAACATCGCGCGCATGGCCGCCTTCTTCGCCACGGGCGCCTGTCGGCTGCGGCCACACTTCAAGGCACACAAGACTCCGGAGATCGCGCGCCGGCAACTCGCCGCCGGCAGCTGCACGGGACTCACCTGCGCCACCGTGGGTGAGGCCGAAGTGGCCGCGGCCGTCTGCACCGACATCCTCGTCGCCAACGAGGTGGTGACCGCGGGCCGGGCCGCCCGTCTGGCCGCGCTGGCGCGGCGCCTCACCATGACCGTCGCCGTGGACTCGGACCACGGGGTGCGCGTGCTCTCGGCGGCGGCGCGCACGGCGGGCATCACCCTGGGCGTGCTCGTGGACGTGAACGTCGGGCAGATGCGCTGCGGGGTGGAACCCGGCGCAGGGGCCCTCGCGCTCGCGCGTGCGGTGCATGACACGCCCGGGCTCACGCTGCGCGGGGTGATGGGGTACGAGGGACACCTGCAGGCCGTGCCTGACCGCGCGGAGCGCACCAGCCGCGCGCGTGCGGCGATGGAGGCCCTGGTGGAAACGGCGACGCAGCTGCGCGCCGCCGGCCTGCCGTGCGACATCGTGTCGGGCGGCGGCACGGGGACCTACGACATCAGCGGTCGCGTGGCGGGCGTGACCGAGATCCAGGCCGGGTCGTACGCGCTCATGGACACCGACTACGCGCGGGTCGGCGTGCCATTCGAACAGGCGTTCTCCGTGCTGGGCACCGTCGTGAGCCGGCCCGCACCCGACCGAGCGGTCGCCGACTGCGGACACAAGGCGGCGACGCCTGATCATGGCCTGCCGACCGTGAAGGGCCTGGAGGGCGCCATCGTCACCGCCCTCAACGACGAACACGTCGTGATCGCGGTACCGGAGGGCTGCCCCCTCGGCGTGGGCGACCTGCTCGAGCTCTGGCCCTCGCATACCGACCCCACCATCAACCTGCACGACGCGCTGTACGTGCTCGACGGCGACCAGGTCGTGGACCGGTGGACGATCGCGGCGCGCGGATATCCCGAACAGCGGGAGCCGGCGTAGGCGCGCTGCCGGAGGGCGACCGGTCGGACGGACCGCCGGTCGGAGAGCGGCCGGTCAGAAGAACAGGTAGCAGCCGACCGCACCGACCAGGGTCATCGAGAGCCCCCACGCCAGCAGGCGGTTGTAGGTGGGCCGCACCTGGTCCGCATCCTGGATGCCGGCGATGCAGACCGCCCCGGTCGTCGACAGCGGCGACATGTCCACCAGGTGCGCGCCGATGTTCATCGACGCGGCGATGGCCACCGGGTCGCCGCCGCCGACGCGGGCGATCAGGCCGGGAATCGTGGGCAGGAACGCCGGAAGCACGACGCCGGACGTGCTGCTGTAGACGGAGATGACGCCTGTGATGAAGGCCACGAACCCGGTCAGGGTACCCGCCGTCGCGAACCGCGCCAGCAGGTCCGTGAAGAGGTCGAGACCGCCGGTCTTCTCGAGCAGCGCGATGAGCACGGTCACCCCGCTCATCATGAGGATGGCACCCCACGGCATGCGCCGGATCGTCTGATCGTGATCGGCGAGCCCCAGGGCCGGCAGCGCCACGGCGCCGGCCAGGGCCGCCATCCCCACATTGGCCTCGGCGAAGAGCACGGCAGCCAGCACCGCCGCCACGACGGCGCACGTAACCCAGTGCCGCCAGCCGAAGGACATGTCCGTCTCCCCGTCCGCCCCGTCGGTGTAGCGGCGCGTGAACAGGCGCCAGCCGCCGAGCAGCAGGTAGCCGCCGAAGGCGACGAGCGCATGCGCGACCAGGTTGGTCCAGTACGTCCGCCACTCGACGCCGCCCAGTCCAACGCGGCCCATGATGCCGTTGACGATGATGCCGGTGGGGGCAAACGGCGAGAGCGAGCCCGACTGCGCGCCATTGCCCACCATGATGGCCATGAGGAACGCGGGGATCTTCGCGCGGGACGCCACGGCCATCGCCATGGGCGCGAGCATGGCCGCCGTGGCCACGTTGCCCGGGCCGATCGACGCGATGACACAGCCGAGCCCGAAGAACATCACCGGGATGAGGCCGGTGTTCCCCCGGCAGACCCCCACGGCGTGACGGGCCAGGCGGTCGAGCGTGCCATTCAGCTGTGCCTGCGTGAACAGCATGGTCACGCCGGCCAGCGTGAGAAACAGCTGGACCGGGAAGCCGCCAATCACGTCGGCGAGCGACATGCCGCCGAGATACACCCCGACGATCCACGCGAACGCCAGCGACAGGATGCCGATATTGAGACTGGTCGTGCAGCTGAGCACGAGGGCCGTGAGAAGGGCGAGCAGGGAGAGGACGGCCAGACTCATGGGGACTCACGCTCGAGCAAGGACGCGAGCAGGACCGCGGGATGCACCGCTGTTACCCCCGTGAAGTCGTGGACCTGGTGCCGGCACGACGTCCCCGCCGCCACCACCACGGCGTCGGGGCCGGCCTGTCGCACCGCCGGCAGGAGGCGCCGTTCGCCGATGGCGCGGGAGACCTCGTAGTGATCGGCCGTGTAGCCGAACGACCCCGCCATGCCGCAGCAGCCCGCGTCGAGTTCCTCGACAGTCACACCCGGCACCGTCCGCAACAAGGCCGCCGCGGGCGCCACCAGGCGCATGGCCTTCTGGTGACAGTGGCCGTGCAGCAGGATGCGCGACGGCCCCGCGGCCAGATGCAGCCGCTCGACCCGGGCCGCCGCCCAGTCCTCGAAGAGCACCGCGGCCTCCGCCACCCGCCGCGCGCGGCGACGCGCCTCGCCCGTGAGCAGGTCGGGCACGTCCTCTCGCACCGCCGACAGGCAGCTGGGCTCGCAAAACACGAGCGGCCGACCGGCGTCCACCAGATCGTGCAGGCGTGCCGTGCTGGCTTCGGCCAGCACGCGGGCGCGCCCCAGCAGGCCCTTGGAGATCTGCGGGCGGCCGCAGCAGGCATAGGGCGCCAGGCCCGGTGTGGCGCCCGCCGCCCGCATCACGCGCAGGGCCGCCAGCCCGATTTCGGGATCGTAGTGATTGGTGAAGGTATCCACGAACAGCAGCGCATCGGCACGTGCGTCGGCCGCAGGCGCCTGCTGCACCAGCGTGCGCGAGGCGAAGCGTGGGAGGCGCCGACGGCGATCGAGACCCAGCACACGGGCTCCCAGCTCCCGCCCGAGCGCGCTGTCGGCGAGGCGGTTGGCCACCGGCGCCAGCGCGCTGCCCCACGCGGCGAGCGTGCCTGCGTTGCCGAGCACGCGTGCCGAGAGCGGCGTGCCCTGCCGCCGCCAGTAGCCATCGAGGAACTCGCTCTTGAGCCGGGCCATGTCCACGCCCACCGGACACTCGGTGCGACAGGCCCGGCACTCGAGGCACAGATCGAGCGCCTGGTACACACCCTCGTCGTCGAGGCCCGCCGCGTCGAGCCGGCCGTTCATGGCGAGGCGCAGCACGTTGGCGCGGCCGCGCGTCGAGTGCAGTTCCTCGCCCGTCGCCATGTACGACGGGCACATCGTGCCGTCGCGCGTCTTGCGGCAGGCGCCGACACCGCTGCACATCTCGACGGCCCGGCCCATGCCGCCGTACTCCCCGAAGTCGAAGTGCGTGACGGGCTCGGGCGTGCGATAGCCGGCCCCGTAGCGAAGGTTGGCGGTCAGGGGCGGCGCGTCCACGATCTTGCCGGGATTGAAGAGCCCGTCGGGGTCGAAGGTGCGCTTCACTTCACAGAAGGCCCCGTAGAGCACGTCGCCGAACATCTTCCGCATGAACGGGCTGCGCACCAGGCCGTCGCCGTGCTCGCCCGAGAGTGCTCCGCCGAACTCGAGCACCAGATCGGACACCTCGGTGGCAATGGCCTCGAAGCGCGCGAGACCCTCGGCGGTCTTCATGTTCACGACCGGCCGTACGTGCAGGCATCCGACCGAGGCGTGGGCATAGACGCCGGCCACGGTGCCATGACGCGCGACGATCTGCAGGAACCGCTCGATGTAGTCCCGCAGCCGCTCGGGCGGGACCGCCGTGTCCTCCACGAACGAAAGCGATTTGGCGTCGTCCTTCATGGCCATCGAGAGCCCCAGTGCGGCCTCGCGCAGGCCCCAGACCCGCGCCTGCTCGGCATCGGTGGTCGCACGGCGGCACCGGACGGCATGGCCTGCGGCGGCCAGGGCGCGCTCGAGGGCGTCAAGCCGTGGCGGCAGGGCCTCGGCGTGGTCCGCGTAGAACTCCACGCACAGGAGCGCCCCCGCGTCGCCGTCGATGACCGCCCGCCGTGCGGCGTCGAGCAGCGGGCTCGATCGCGTGTGGTCGAGGATGAACCGGTCCATCACCTCGACGGCCGACGGCTGATGCTCCAGCACGAGCGGCGCAGCCGCGAGCGACTCGAGCAGCGAGTCGAACGCGATGACCAGGACGGCTTTCGCCGCCGGCAGCGGAACGAGGTGCACGACCGCCGAGGACACCACGCCGAGCGTGCCCTCGGACCCGACCATCAGCCGGGCCAGGTTGAAGGGGCCGTCCGGATCCACGAACGCATCGAGGTTGTAGCCGCCGACCCGGCGGAGCACCTTGGGGAACCGGCGATCGATTTCGTCGCGGTGGGTGCGCGCCAGGCGGCGGACCGTCCGGTAGCACGCGCCTTCCAGCCCCTCGATGCGGCACGCCTCTTCGAGCGCGGCGCCCGTCCGTGGTCCGAATCGCGCCAGGGTCCCGTCCGACAGGATGACCTCCTGCTCGAGGACGTGATCGATCGTCTTGCCGTAGAGCACCGACCGCGCGCCACTGGAGTTGTTGGCCATCATGCCGCCAACCGTGGCCCGGCTGGCGGTGGAGACGTCGGGCGCGAAGCGCAGCCCGTGAGGCTTGAGGGCCGCGTTGAGCGCATCGAGCACGATGCCGGGTTCCACGTGTGCCCGGCGGCCGGCCACGTCGATGTCGAGAATCCGATGCAGGTGCTTCGAGGTGTCCACCACGAGGCCGCCACCGATCGCCTGACCCGATTGCGACGTGCCCCCGCCCCGCATCGTGATCGGGCAGCCGTGCCGGCGGCACACGTCCACGATGGCCGCGAGATCGGCCCGGGATCGGGGCACGACCACGCCGAGCGGCTCGATCTGATAGACGCTGGCGTCGGTGGCGTACAGGGCGCGTGAGACGGGATCGATGCGGACGTCGCCCTCGATGACGGCGGACAGATCCCGCGCCAGGGCTCCGACGTCCACGGCGCGCGAGTCGGCTGCGCGTGGGCCGGAGGCGGCGGCCGGCGAGCCCGTCGGCGTGAGCGCGCTCACCCGGCCAGCCCCTGACGGAGCCGCACGAGACCGTCCGCCAGCGCGTCCCCACCGCTCGCGAATGAGACACGGAGCGTGCCCTCGCCGCCCGCGCCGTACGCGGCGCCGTGGACCACGACCACGCCCGCCTCTTCGAGGAGCTGCCGGCGCACCTCGTCCGAGCTCCGCCCCAGCTCGCGCACGTCCACCATCGCGAAGAAGCCGCCCTCGGGCGAGAGCACACGCACCCCGGGCAGGCCGGCGAGCGCCTCGGCCACCTGGGCGCGGCGCCCGGCATACACCGCGAGCATCTCGGCCACCGGCGCCTGGGGACCGACCAGGGCCGCGACGGCCGCGTCTTGCACGAAGGTGGCCGGACCGCGGCTCGACTGCTGCAGCACCAGGAACATCGGGTCGATGAAGGCGGCGGGCGCGGCGCAGTAGCCGACGCGCCACCCAGGCATCGCGTAGGTCTTCGACAGGCTGTTGACCAGGATGGTGCGCGCGCGGAGCTCGGGGTCGAGTGCCGCGGGCGACACGTGCCGGAAGCCGTCGTAGACCAGGGCTTCGTAGATCTCGTCGGACACGAGCACCAGATCATGGCGGATGACCACGTCGGCCACCGCCCGCAGTTCCTCCTCCCGCAGGACGGTACCCACGGGATTCCACGGCGTGTTCAGGAGCAGGACGCGGGTGCGGGGCGTGACGGCCGCGTGGAGCGCCTCGGCCGTCAGCGTGAACCTGCTGCCCTCGAGCGTCGCGCGGACCGGCCGCACGCGACCGCCCGCCAGCCGCACGGGCGACTGGTAGGCGTCGTAGACGGGGTCGGGCAGGAGGACCTCGTCCCCCTCGCGCAGGACGGCCGTCAGGGCCGCGTGAATGCCAAAGGTGGCGCCGCTCGTGAGCAGCACCTCCGTCCCCGGATCGTAGGCGAGCCCGTTGTCGCGGGCGAGCTTCTGCGCCACCGCCTCGCGGCAGGCGAGTTCGCCCCGGTTGTCGGGGTACCCGGTGCGCCCCCGCCCCAGCGCGTCGATGGCAGCCCTGGTGATGTGGGCGGGCGTCGGCAGGTCGGGTTCGCCGCGCATCAGCGATACGACGGTGCGGCCCGTCGCCCGCACCCGGCGGACCTCGGCAAGGATGGTGTTGACGGCCGTGGGCCTGAGCCCCGCGACGCGCGGCGAGAGGGCGGAGGGAACGGGTGTCGACATGGGTGAACGGCCGACATCGTAGCGCATGCGCGCGGGACTTGATTCGAAGGAGGCGTCACGGCCATCATCGGCTGTTCCGCGCAGCGGTGCCCTGGCCACGGTGGAGGCCCGGGACGATTGCGGGAGGTCATCGATGAAACTCGCCCTTGCGCTCGCCTCCATCCTGCTCGTGACCGTCGCCACAGGACCGGCCGGCGCCCAGGTCGATATCGCCGGGGAATGGGCGTCCGAGTTCTCCGAGGACCAGCCCGAACGGATCCCAGGCCCCGACGTGGGCGACTACTTCGGCCTGCCCCTCAACGACGCCGGCCGGCTGAAGGCCGACACGTGGCAGGCTTCCATCCAGACGCTGCCCGAACGGCAGTGCATTCCGCACCCGTCGCCCTATTCCCTGCGCGGGCCCACCAACCTGCGCATCTCCGCCGACGTGGATCCCGTGACCCAGGAGACCGTGCGCTACACGATCTACGGCACGTTCGGCCGGGCCACGCGCCTGGTGTGGATGGACGGACGGCCCCATCCCTCGCCGCTCGCGCCCCACTCGTGGGCGGGCTTCTCCACCGGCACCTGGGAGGGCCACCGCCTTCGCATCGTCACCACGCACATCAAGCTGGGCTACCTGCGACGCAACGGGGTCCCCTACAGCGACCTTGCCACGATGACCGAGTACCTGTGGCGGCACGGTGACCGCCTCGTCATCGTCACCATCGTGGAGGATCCGGTCTACCTGACCGAGCCGTTCGTCCGCACCACCGACTTCGTGCGCAACCCGACGCAGCACGGAGTGGCCACCCCGTGCGAGCCGACCGACGAGGTCTTCGGGCGTCCCAGGGGCGAGGTGCCGCACTACCTGCCCGGCACCAACCCCTACCTCACCGAGTTCTCGGATCGGCTGGGCATTCCCGCCGCTGCGGCGCGCGGGGGCGCGCACACCGCCCTCCCGGAGTACGAGCACGCCCTCGACACGCCCGCCACGCTCGTCCGCCGGGAGCCGGAGGTGTTCGCGGCTGAACCGGCCAATCGCGCACCGGTCACCGACAGTACGGAAGTCCTGCACGCGCAGGGGGCCGTGCACGTGATTGCGGTGGACGGCGAGAACGTCGCCGTCTCGACGGGGCCGGACGGTCTGCTGCTCATCGACACGGGTGGCACGCCCGGGGCCGGACGCCTGGTCGACGCGCTGCGCAGGATCGCGACGGACCCGGTGCGGGCCATCGTCAACACGAGCGGGTCGCCGGGACGGGCGGGCGGCAACGCCGTGCTGGCCCGGCAGGGCCGCCGGCTCGGGGGCGCGGCGGCTGGTGCGTTCGGGTTCGCGGATATCGCGCGGAACCAGCCCACGGCCGAGATCTACGCGCACGAGCAGGTGCTGGTGCGCCTCTCGTCGGCCGATGCGGTCCCCACCGAGGCCTGGCCCACCACCACGTTCACCGGCGACGCGAAGGACCTCTTCTTCAACGGGGAGGCGCAGCGCGTCCTCCACGTGCCCCACGCGCATTCCGACGGGGACGTGGTGGTCTTCTTCCGGCGCTCCGATGTCGTGGTGACCGGAGAACTCTTCGATGCCACGGCGTACCCGCGGATCGACCGTGCCCGCGGCGGCACCCTGCAGGGCGTGATCGACGGCCTCAACCTGGTCCTCGACCTCGCCGTCCCCGCCTCGTGGCAGGAAGGCGGCACCCTGATCGTTCCGGCGCGCGGGCGGCTGGGCGACGAGGCCGACGTCGTCGAGTATCGCGACATGCTGACCATCGTGCGCGACCGGATCACCGCCCTGGTGGCCGAGGGCCGGTCGCTGGCCGAGGTGCAGGCCGCCAGGCCGACGCGGGAGTACGACGCGCGCTACGGCTCGACGACGGGTCCGTGGACCACCGCGATGTTCGTCGAGGCCGCCTATCGGAGCCTGTCTCCCGCCCGCTGAGCCCGACAGGTGAGCCCGCCGGGCGCCCGGCCGTGCGTCCGGCAGCGCCTCATAACGGTCGAGGTGCGGCGCCGTCGTGGTTGGATCGCGCGCGCGGCTGCACTACACTGCGCCCCTCGTTCCGCCGTGCCACACCTCGAGGAGGACGCCGATGACGACCGTCCGACAGCTGCTCGATGGGAAGCCGCACCGCCTGCTCTCCGTCTCCCCCACCGCAACCGTCTATACCGCGCTCGAGCGCATGGCCGACTACGACGTCGGGGCGCTGGTGGTCCTCAGCGAGGGCCATCTCGTGGGCATCTTCTCCGAGCGCGACTACGCGCGGCGGGGCATCCTCACCGGCAAGATGTCCAGGGAGACACTGGTCGAGGAACTCATGACCGACCGTGTCCTGTGCGTCCACCCGGGGGAGACCATCGCCGGGTGCATGTCGTTGATGACGCAGGGCCGCGTCCGACACCTGCCGGTCATCGACCACGGAGACCTGGTGGGACTGGTCTCGATCGGCGACGTGGTCAAGGCGCTGATCTCGGACCAGCAGTTCGTCATCACGCAGCTGGAGCGCTATATCCATTCGCCAGGCGTCGTCTGGAACTGAGGCGGCACGCGGCCCGACGCCGTGGCCGCCGTCAGGCTCCGGATTCAGTGCACGCGGGGCGGACGCAGGAGGAGTGCGTCCTCGCGCAGCTCGATGGCGAGCCGTGCCTGCCGCGCCTGCCACAGCGCGAAGTGCTGAGCCATCGCCTCCATCACGCGCGCATGCGCCGGCCGTTGTGTCTGGCGTGCAGCGGCGGCGAAGAACTGCGCGCCCAGTGAGGCATACCAGCCGATGTTGTGCCGGGCGCGCAACTGTCGACCGAAGAAGCCCGTGAGCAGCAGACACTGCGCCCCGGCCGCTTCCATGAGGGCAGGGTCGGCGTGCTGGCTCTGGTCCAGGACGTAGACGTCGAACACAGTCGACAGGCTGGCCGGTGTGGGCGGAAAGTCCGACGCGGAGGCGACCGACGTGGTGGCGAAGTGCGCGAGGACGCTCGCGTTGTAGAGCAGCTCGGAGGTCGGCGCCTCCTCCTGCTCGGTGACCTCGCGAAGACGCTCGAAGAAGAAGCGGAGCGTCTGGGCAGACGTCACGCCCAGCAGTTCTCCCAACTCGCTCATGGCTCGCCTCCTTGTCACGCTGAATCGGCGCTGGGAGCCGTGGCTTCAGGCTTCCCAGGCACCGTGGCGCTCTGGTGCGTGCTGTGCGAGTTCCGTGCCGTTGTAGAAGGGCGCACTGCCCGGGCGCAAGCCGGCCTGACGGCAGAGGAGCCGACCCGACGCTCCATGGCCCGCCGTCGGGAGAGGACGGCAGCGGGCGGGGAACGCTCAGGCGTGGCGGGCCGGGCGCACGAGCAGGCCGTTCAGCAGCCAGCTCACCACGCTGACCACGAAGGCGCCGAGCAGCGCCGAGCCCAGGCCGGCAATGTCGAAGCCCGGCACCACGGCCGCCACCAGCCCGAGACAGGCGGCGTTGACGACGAAGATGAACAGGCCGAGGGTCAGCAGCGTGAGCGGCAGCGTCAACAGCAGCAGCACGATCCTGATGGACACGTTCACGACGCCGAGGATGATGCCCGCCACGATGGCCGCCAGCGGGCCGCTGAGCGTCACACCGGGGACCAGCGAGGCCGCCACGATGATGGCCACGCCGTTCAGGAGCAGTCTGGCAAGGAACGGCATGCGGGCTACTCCACGATGCGGCCTTCGGCGAGGAATCGCCGATAGTCGCTCAGTTCCTGCGAACGGTGCACCACGGGGGCCCCAGAGCCCCGGACGACCGTGAGGCTCTCGATCGAAGACGGCAGCAGCACCACTTCATCGGGATCGGTGAACCGCACCCGCCGATACCGGATGGAGGTATCCGCCCGCTCGACCACCATCCGCGCTGCGCGCCGGCCCCGTGCACGCTCCCGCGGCTCCTCGAACTCGAACTGGCCGTCCAGGCGCTCGTCGAAGCGGAGCACATCGAAGGTGGCTCCGTCGAGCCACAGCCGTCCAGAGGTATGGCCCGGGAGCGAGACCGAGACGCAGTCGCCGCGCCAGGTCACGTCGACCGCGCCGGCGCGGATATCACGATAGGTGAGCACGATGGTGCCGTCAGCGGGTCGCTCCTCGTCGAACGCGAACGCGTAGTCGGGCCGCTGCTCCGGCAGCAGCATCGCAAGCGGCTCGCCCGCCAGCGTCCTGGGATCCAGGCAGGCCTGCTCATCGGCCGGCCGCGGCGCGCGGCCGTTCACGCGGCGCAACTCCCTGGCGACCTGCGCGCCGTCGGCCGCGCCGGGCTCCCAGTCGAGCCGTACGTCGTACTCGAGCTGGCGTGCACGACCGATGGGGTTGAGGTCCTGCCGCATCGAGTGGATGAGGACGATCTCCCGGGCCATGAGGCTCCGGGCCCGTTCGAAGTAGGCCTGCACGCGCTCGGCCGCCCGGTCGAGCACCTCGCCCAGCCCGGGCCGCGCCGTCTGCTGGGACACAGCCGGGCGCGCGGTGAGCAGGACACCGGTCAGCGAGACGATCGCGAGGACCAGAACTCTAGGCATGGCGACGATGCATCCAGCATGACCACGCCGGGCGATCCCGGCGCGGCGTGCGGCCCGACGGACCCGTGACCGTCCCATGGTATGACGGACCGGCCCCCGTCCGCTCGCCGCGCAGGCACCGACACGGCCCCGCTCCCGCGCCCGCGTCCGACGGGGTTAGGATGGAGGCCCATCGGGCCCGAGTCGTGGAGGGCGCCAGGGTTCGGTACCAGCATGATCACCATCACGCACATTCTCTGTCCGGTCGACTTCTCCGAGTGCTCGAGGCGCGCGCTCGAACAGGCCTCCACGCTGGCACGGTGGTACGACGCGCGGGTGACCGTGCTCCATGTCTATCCGCCCCCGCCAATCACGGCGGCGGCGACATTCGAAGTCGGCGGCCCAGGCACCCCGGTGCCCGTCGCGGATGTCGATCTCGCGGCACTCGAGACGGAGGTGCGGGCCTTCATGGGCGAGGCCTTCGAGGGTCTCGCGGTGGACGTGCGGCTGCGGACCGCGCCCTCGGCGCACCGCGAGATTCTCGAGGTCGTGTCCGCCCTCGACATCGACCTGCTGGTCATGGGCAGCCATGGCCGAACCGGTTTCGAGCGGCTGTTCCTGGGCTCGGTGGCCGAGAAGGTCCTGCGCTCGGCGACGTGTCCGGTCATGATCGTGCCGGCACACGGCGAGGGCCACCCGGCACGCGCGCTCACGACCAGCGGTCACGTGCTCTGTCCCGTGGACTTCTCGGAGGGGTCACTCGCGGCGCTGGAGTACGCACTCTCGCTGGCCGAGGAGGGCGATGCCACGCTGACGCTGCTGCACGTGATTCCGATCCCCCCCGAACTGGCCGCGCACTTCCCGCGCGCCGCCGACGTGGACCGGGTCCGCGCCGAGGCCGAAGCCGACGCCCTGCGGCAACTCCGCGCGCTGGTGCCCGAGACGGCGCGGCAGTACTGCACGGTGGAGTCTCGGGCCGTCATCGGCAGTCCGGCCCACGAGATCGAGCGCGAAGCGGCCGGGCGGCCGGCAGACCTCATCGTGATGGGCGTGCAGGGCCGGGGCACGCTCGACCGTCTGGTCTTCGGCTCCACCGCGGAGCGCGTGGTGCGCGGGGCCCGCTGCCCCGTGCTGGTCCTGCGTGCGCGATGACCCCGGGCGGGGATGACCATCGGCTCGGTACCCACGAGCCTGGGCCAGGGCGGCCCTCGGGCGCCGACGGTGCGGAGGCAGGGCCCTGACGACCGCGCCGGATGAGCGTCGGGGACACGAGCCGCCCGGCCGCGGCGTCATGCGCAATGCCGTCGCAGGCTTCGGCGGACGTTTCGCCACGCTGGCGGTCGGCATGCTCATGGCGCCCTACCTGCTGGACCGGCTGGGCACCGATCGTTTCGCGGTCTGGGCGCTGGTGTCGGTGGTGACCGGCAGTCTCGGGTTGCTCGACGTGAGCGTGCGGGTGCCGCTCATCAAGTTTCTCGCCGAAGGCGATGCTGCGCGGCAGTCGGCCATTGCCACCAATGGTCTGGTCCTCCTCCTCCTCGTGGCGAGCCTCATGGCGGCGCTGTTCGGGGCCGCGAGCGGACACGTGACGGACTGGCTCGCTGTGCCGGCTCCGCTCCGGACGGAAGCGACGCTGGCGTTCGGCCTCGGGGTGGCCGGGCTCGCCGTGGGCACCGCGCTCTCGCTCTTCCCGGCCATCTGCGATGCCCACCAGCGGATGGACGTGACCAATGGGCTGGGCATCGCGGCGCTGGTCGGCGGCGCGCTCCTCACCGTGGGGCTGGTGGAGCGCGGCTACGGCGTACCGGGCGCCGCGGCCGCCCAGTGTGCATCGGTCGCCGGGTTTCATCTCGCCTGCATCGTCGCGGCCCGGCGCGTGGCCCCGCACGTGGCCATCTCGCCGGCGCTCCTGTCCGGCGCCTGGCTGGCCCGGCTGATGCGCTTCGGCGGACACGTGCACGCCGGCACGGGGTGCGGGGTGGTCGCACGCGAGTTCGACAAGCTGCTCCTGGCACGCGGAGCGGGACTCGGCTTCACGGCCGCCTACGAACTCGGCACCAAGCTCGTGGCAGGGGGTGCGACCCTGGTGTCGGCCCTGTCCGCCGCCCTGCTGCCAGCCGCGAGTCGTCTGGCCGCCGGTGGCCAGCACGATCGCCTGCTGGCACTCCACCGCCTGTCGCTGCGCTATCTCAGCCTGCTCAGCGTGCCCGTCTTCGTCTTCGTGGCGGGTCATGCCGGCGCGCTCGTGCAGGGCTGGACCGGCACGCGGATCCCGCTGGCCGCCGCCACGGTGGTCCTGCTGGCCGCAGGCTATCTCTGCGTGTCGCTCGGGTCGGGCATGGTTCGCATCGCGCAGGGCATGGGCCGACAGCGCCTGCAGACCGAACAGGCGCTCGTGCAGCTGGTGGCGAACGTGGTGTGCAGTCTCGTGCTCTATCGCCTCCTCGGCCCGTTCGGTGCGCCGCTCGGCACCAGTATCGCCCTCGCGCTGGGAACACTGGTCCTGACCATCCGTCTCCATCGCGCACTGGGGGAGCCAGCCTGGCCGCTGCTCCGGGCCAGCATCGTGCCGCCCGTCCTGTGTGCCACTCTCGCGCTGGCGGCCATCTGGATGGCGGCGCCCTCGCTCGACGTGCCGGGGCGCCTCGTGCTGTGGCCCCTCGCCGTACGCGGCGTCGCGTTCGCCGGCGCGTTTGCGGCGTGCTGCCTGCTCACGCGGACCATCGACCCCTCCGAGGTCCGTTCCCTTGCCGGCCTGCTGGCGCCCCGCCGTCTGGCTGGCCAACCCGGGGGCGGCCGCTGATGCTGGGCGTCGCCATCGTGCACTACCACGCCGAGTCGCTCCTGGCCGACTGCCTGCGCTCGCTGCTGGCCTCGGAGGTCCGGCCGGATCGGGTGTGCGTGGTGGACAACGGCAGCCGCGACGGGCTCGGCTGGGTGCCGCGCCTGGACCCGAGCCTGCGGGTGATCCGAGCCCCCGGCAACATCGGATTCGGGGCAGCGTCGAACATGGCGCTGGCACACCTGCGCGAAGCGGATCACGTCCTGCTCCTCAACCCGGACGTCTCGGTGCCGTCGGGCACGCTCGGCGCGATGCTCGCCGTGCTGGGGGAGGACGCGAGCCTGGGCGCCGCCACGTGCCGACTCCTCCGCCCCTCCGGAGAACTCGATCCCGCGTGCCGCCGCAGCGACCCGACGCTGCTGAGCGGCCTGGCCCGGTATCTCTCCCTGCCCGCCATGTTTCCAGGCAGCGCGACCATCGGGGCCTACAACCTCACCTACCTGGACGAGACCCTGGCGCACGACATCGGCAGCGGCACCGCCGCGTTCCTCCTGCTGACCCGCGCGGCCCTCGACGCGGTCCGGGGCTTCGATGAACGGTTCTTCCTGTACGGGGAAGACCTCGACCTGTGCCGGCGCATCCGGCAGGCCGGCCTGCGCGTGCGCTACGACCCGAGAGCGACGGCCGTGCACGTGAAAGGGTCGGGGCGCATCCGCAGCCTGCAGACGACGCGGCACTTCTACAGCGCCATCTGGATCTACTACCGCAAGTGGGGGCGATTCCGTCGGAATCCCGTGGTGCTCGGCGGGCTGGGAGCCCTGCTGGCGCTGCTCTTCGCCCGCGAGGCTGCGGCCAACGCGGTCCGGCGGGGGCTCGGCACCCTCGGCCGACACCGGAACCCGCGCCAGGGCGCCTCGCCGAGCACGGATGAAGGGGCGGCCGGGTGATCTACTGGGCCATCATGGCAGCAACCGCGGGCGCCATGCTGGGAGGCGGCGCGGCCGTCCAGAAGCTGATGGGGCTGCTCGTCTGCAGCGTGCTGGTGCGCCTGTACGGCCCTGCGCTGCTCGGCCCGCTCCTCGCGCTGGCCGTTCTCCTGCCGGAGGCCGGGGGGGCCAGGCCGGCCGCCTTGCCGCTCATCACGCTGCTCCTCTGGCCCCTGGCCGTGCAGACACTGCTGGCCCGCGACCGCTCCATGCTGGGCTACCCACCCGTCCGCGGACTGCTGGCGCTCTGTGCCGCCGGCGCGCTGGCGGCTGTGCTGGGGCTGCTCGCCAGACGGGCGGACCCGAGCACGGTGCTCTTCGAGGCGTTCCAGCCGCACGTGCACATGCTGGCCTTCGTGGTGTTCGCCTGGCCGACGGGACGGCTCCGACAGCCCGCGCCCTCCTCCGCCCCTGCGCACATGCCGCTGCCCTGGATCGCGGGCGGCGCCGTTGTCGTCGGCGGCCTCGGCATCGCGCAACTGCTCGGTGGCGAGCCCGTGATTGCCGCGCTGGCCGGTCCGAGCGGTGCCATCGGGTACCCCGAGCGGGACGTAGTCACGGTCAGCCAGCAGATCTGGTGGGGTGTCCGCAAGGCCTACGGCACCTTCTTCAGCCCGAACGGCCTGGGCGCCGCTGCGGCATTCACGCTCGTGAGCGCCGTGGCGCACCTGGCGGGCACGCGACCGGTGCGGCCGTGGATCTGGCGCGTCACGGCCGTCGTGAGCGGCGCGGTGCTGGTCGGGACCTTCTCGCGCGCGGCACTCGTGGCCGGGGTCTGCGGCCTGCTCCTGCTGGCCGTGGCCGTGCGACGCCGCGCCACGCGACGCGTCGTCACCGCGGTGGTCGCGTTCGCCTGCGCGCTGCCGGTCCTACAGGCCCGCCTGCTGGTATCCGCGCCGGATGTCGTCTCCACATCGGACGCACCGAACGTCGCGACCACCATCAAGGCGCAGACGGCGTCGATGAAGATCGACGAGATCTCGCGTGCGATATCCATGTTCTCGGCCGGCCACTGGCTGGGCTCCGGGTACGGGGTGATCTACGAACCGGGCCTCGGCTTCGTGCCCGACGCGCGCAGCATCGGCGTCTCGCCGGTGGCCGCCGAGATCGTGTACCGCTCCGGCGTACCAGGCCTTGTCGCGCTCGCGATGGCGCTGGTGGCGTTCGCGTCGCTCCTGGTGCGAGCCGGGCGCCTCGACGCCCTTCTCGCGGGACGTCCGCACACGGCAGTGCTGCCGCTCACGCTCGCGCTGTGCACGGCGCTGGTGCTCTCGCTCATCGACCACCCCTTCTACACGGTGCCGGGCCTGAGCGTGCTCTTCTGGGCGGCGTGGGGGCTGCTCGCCCGACACGACCCGCTGCGGCCGCAGGCCGGGCGATGAGCGGGGCGCTGAACGTCCTGATGGTCACCGGCTACACGCCCTTTGCGCCGGTGAGCGGAGGGCGCACCCGGACGCTCGGGGTGATGGAGTCGCTCCGCGGGCGCGTGCGCTTCACACTGGCCTGCCTGGCACGGCCCGAGGAACAGGTGGAGGACATGGACCGGCTGCGGGCCACCTGCGACGTGGTCCTGGTCCCGCGCCCGCCGAGTCCCACGCTCCGGGCGGCGGCAGGCATGCTGGTGCGGTCGCCGCGGCCCTTCACCGAGCAGGTATACCGGTCGCCCGCCCTCGGCCGAAGGCTCGGCACCCTGCTCGCCACGCAGACCTTCGATCTCGTCCACGTCGAATCGTTCTACCTGCTGCAGAACCTGCCCAGGCCGTGTCCGGTCCCTGTGCTCCTCGTGGACTCCGCGATCGAGTACGTCGCGTGGGGACGGCACGCCGCGCACGGACTGCCGGCGTGGCAGCGGCCGGGCTTCGCGCTCGAAGCGCTCAAGACGCGGATCGCGGAGCCCCGCGCATGGCGAGCGGCGGATGCCGTGGGCGTGGTCTCCGAGGTGGACCGCGCCCTGGTGGCACGCCTGGCGCCCGAGGTGCCGGTATGCCTCACCCCGAACGGCGTGGACGTCCACCGCTTCTCGCCGCCCCTCGTGCCGCGTGCCCCGGCCGTTGCCGTGTTCATTGGCGACTACAAGTACTTTCCCAATGTCGATGCGGCCGTGCGGCTCGTGCGCCACATTGCGCCAGCCGTGCGCGCTGCCCACCCCGACTTCACGGTCCGGCTGATTGGCAAGGATCCGCCGGAGGCCGTCCGGGCCCTGGCGGGCCCGGGGATCGTCGTCACGGGCGCGGTCCCCGACGTGGTGCCGCACCTGCGCGAGGCCAGCGTCTTCGTGTGTCCGGTCCGCAGCGGCAGCGGGACCCGCACCAAGCTGCTCGAGGCCATGGCGGCCGGCTGCCCAGTCGTCACGACCGCTGTCGGCGCCGAGGGGCTGGACCTGGTACCCGGCGTGGACGCTCTGTTCGGTGACACCGACCCCGATCTGGCCCGCGCCGTGCGCGAGCTGTTGGCAAGTCCGACTCGTGCCCACGCGCTGGCCACCGGTGCGCGCGCGACCGCCGTGGGGCGATTCTCCTGGCAGGTCAGCGCGGACTGCCACGAAGCCGTCTATCGCCGGGTGGCGGCGCTGCGCCGACGACCGGCCTCGAGCGCCGCGCCCAGCGCGGCCTCCATCGCGGGCCACAGCCCCTCCCAGTCGTAACGCGTCCGAACGGCCTCCCGACCCGCCGCACCCAGGGCGGCCTGCGTGGTGGGGTCGGTCAGCAGACGGACGACCGCCTGCGCGAACGCGTCGGCTTCATCGGCCAGGAGCACGTGCACACCGTCGGCGAGCGCAAGCCCTTCCACACCGAGCGTTGTGGAGACGACCGGTACGCCGAGCGACAGAGCTTCCAGTACTTTCAGTCGCGTCCCGCTGCCGATGCGCAGGGGCGCCACACTCACCGCGGCACGTGCCACGATCGCGCGCGCGTCGGCGACACGTCCGGTGACCACAACGCCGTCGGGCACCCCGGTACCCGTCAGCCACCGGGGCGGATCCGCGCCGACGATGCGCAGCCGGGCCGACGGCACCGCTCGGCGTACGCGTGGATAGATGGCCTCGACGAGCCAGCGCACGGCGTCCCGGTTCGGGCGGTAGTCGAGCGCGCCCACGAAGACGATATCCGGGAGGGCCCCTGCACCCGACGTGGGCGCATCGACCAGGTCTGCCCCATTGGGCACGACGACAGGCGGGGCGGTCACCCCGAACACCGCCAGACGGGCGGCATCGACCGGTGACACGCAGGTCACCTGATCGACGAGGCGACAGACGTCACGCTCGTGACGACGCAGCCTGACCGACTGCAGGTGGGAGTACGCGGCGGCCGCCCAGCGGCCGGGCACACGCCGATCCGCGTCGCGCGCGCGCGCCTGCAACAGCGACTCGACGTTGTGCGCATCGTAGAGCAGGCCGACACGGCGGGCCTGCGCACGCAGGCGGGGCAGGCCAAGCGTGGTCTCGAGTCCTTCGAACGCGATCACGTCCGGCTCGCGCTGACGCACGGCATCGGTCACCGCCGCCTCGACGCCGGCCAGCCGGCCGCGCACGAGCAGGTCCGGACATCCCCCGAGCAGAGCCCGGCCCCGCTGCCAGCCGGACGCGACCTGGGCCGGCACGGTCACGACGTCCATGCAGTCCCGAAGGGCCTGGGGCACCTCGGTGCCTGCCACCGCGGGCGCCACCGCCATCACCGCATGCCGGCGCGCGAGGCGAGACCACAGCCCCCAGTTGCGCAGATGGGTGCCCTTGTCAGCCGGCAGGGGCAACCCGGGCAGCACCACGACAATCCTCACCGCCCGAGCACCGCGTCGTACACGGCCAGGGTGCTGGCGGCCGTGGACGCCCACCTGTAACGCGCCGCCATCTGGCGCCCCTCCGCGCCGAGCCGGCGGGCGAGAACGTCGTCGCCGAGCAGCGCCGCGAGGGCCTCGGCGGCATCGCCCCGCCGATCGGGATCGACCAGGCGCGCGGCGTGTCCGGCCACCTCGGGCAGCGCGCCGCGCCGCGAGACCACGCACGGCACGCCCGACGCCATCGCGTCCACCAGCGGCAGGCCGAACCCCTCGTCGCGGGACAGCAGCACGAAGATCCGCGCGCCGGCATGGAGTCCAGGCATCAGCGCGTCGGGGACGTCGGGTTGCAGGTGGACGTAGGGCGCCAGTCCGAGCGCCGCCGCGTGCGCGCGCACCGCCGCGACGTGGACCGTCCGGTGCCCGGCGAGAACCAGCGGCGGGACGTCGCGCACGGCCTCCCGCAGCTGCCGGTATTCATCGAGGAGGCCCAGGAGGTTCTTCCGAGGGTCGAACGTGGAGACGCACAGCAGATACCCGGGGGCGAGGCCGAGCGCTCCCAGTGCCGTCGTCACGGCCTCGTACGCCAGCGTACCGCACCGCGGGTCGCGTCCGAGCGGCACGACCACGACGCGCGCGTCCGGAATGCGCAACCGCTCGATCACATCCGCCCGCACCGCCTCGGAATCGGTGATGACCGCGTCCGCCCGCGCCGCGCTGGCCCCCACCTGCGCGTAGTAGCGCCACGCATCGGGCGCCAGGTGGCGCGGCTCGCGGAGGAAGGCCAGATCGTGCACGGTGACGACCGAGTGGCGAAACCCGATGACGGGCGCGATGAAGTCGGGGGAATGCAGCAGATCGACGCGCCAGCGCAGCAGCTCGAGCCCGAGCGCCTGACGCTCCCACCGGTGATGGGCCGGTGTCAACGTCCGGGCGGCGCGCGCCTGCGCGGAAAAGGCCGTGCCGCCCCGGGGCACGACGTGGAGATGCTCGCGGCGCTCGTCGAGCGGCGGCATCCGGACCGCCAGCTCGCGGACGTAGGTCGCGATGCCGCCAGGGGCAGCGCGCACGAGCCGCGTGTCGAGGGCGACGCGGGGACGGCGCCCGGCGTGTCCTCCACCGACCATCGGCTCCCATGATGGGGGCGATGGTCCACGCGACGCAAACCGCCGGGCGGCGTCGCGAGGGACTACGACGCGGGCAGCGCCTCGAGCGAGTCGGACTCCTCGTCGCGGGTCTTCGGCGGCGCCGACGTCGCGCCGGCCACGACCAGCGCGGCGGCAGACGTCCGGCCAGTGACCGTGCGACCCGCGCGCGAGGCACGGCCGGCGCTGGGCAGGGCCCGCACGAGCACCGGGGCACGCTGGTGCGCCCGGCGGTACCACAGCCACTGCGCAGCGCACCACGCGAACCAGAGCGCCCAGCCGATGCGTACGGGCACCGAGAGGTCGGCGACGAATTCCAGCAACTGACTCATCGTTCCCTTCCTTGTGCCTTCATGGAACCCAGGTGAACCGATCCCCCGACGACAGGGAATAGCGGGTGAGCAGCGATTCGAAGATGGGGGCCCGGGACCGTTCGCGCTCCATCGCCGACCGAAGGGCCTGGTCGATGTCGGCGCCCTGGTCCTGCTCGAGGACCAGGATGATGACCACCCGTCGTTGATCCGACGTGTCGCCCTGTCCACCCGTGGGGAGGTGATGCCCGACGTTGAGCTTCCGCACGGCGACCGGCGTGGACAGCGCCGAACGCACCCAGATGGCAATCTGCTCGGCGCGGCGGGCGGCGCGGCGCTCCTCGAACGCCTGGCCCTCGTCCGGCGACAGGCTGGCCCGCAACTCCTCGGAGCTCGCCCCCACGCAGATGATCTCGCGAGCGCCGTTGAGGACCACCTTCATGCCGTCGGTGAACTCGGGCTGCTCGAGTGTGTTGTCCAGCGCATCGGATGAACTGAGCTTCCAGCGAAACTCATCGCTGAACAGGAGGATGCGGAACGAGGCCTCACGACCGCTGCGGTCCTCGGCGTGGCGGACGACCACGTCCTGGACGACCTCGCGGGGGGTGAGGGGCAGGACGCCGAGACGGTGCAGGTCGGCCGAGGTCGCCGAGACGAGGTACCCGCCGAAGAGCACGAGGCCGATGGCCGACAGGGCCCAGGAGACGGCAGCGTGCGACGACGTCCAGCGCGCGCCTGACGGAATCGTGACGGGGTCGCTCACAAGGTGTCCTCCGGCTCATCCACGTTGCAGGATTGCCGCCACGTCGTGGGCGCGGAACCGCTGCGCACGCGTGTGCAGGACGACGACGATCGACCAGCCCGACGGGCGTGGCGGCTACCAATACTCGTCACCGCACAGCCAGCAATTGTCAGTGCAGGTCGTCAGGCGTCTTGCCGCGTGCGTCGTCGGTGCGGGCGCCGGGAGGCGCGCTCGGCGTTGCCGGCGGGCCGACCAGGCCCACCCGTCCGAGGAGCGGCGGATCAGCACGACGAGCAGACGGTCCTCTCATCGGGGCCTCCGGCGCGTCGTCATTTCCCGGGAGGGCTCGAGCAGTGCCGCTCGTCGCCGCTCCGGGCATCCCGCGGGCGGTATGCGATGATGAGACACCTTGCGGTCACGCCTTTCGGCGCTCGTGCTCGTCGCGACCCTGGCGCTCGCACTCCAGGCCCAGACCCCGAACCCGGTCTTCACGGCGATTACGGCCGCCGGCCGTCGCGCCGTACCCGCGATGACGGTGAACGGCCAGGAACTGATCGCGCTCGATGAACTGGCCGGGCTCGTCGGGGCGGCCGTGCGCGACGATGCCGTGACCGGCGGCGTGGCCGTCAACTCGGCCGGCCGGACCGCCGTGCTCTCCCCCAATCAGGCCATCGCATCGGTGAACGGGCAGATCATCGCGCTGAGCTCCCCCGTCGTGCGGACGAACGGGCGCTGGTACGTGCCCATCGACTTCATTCCCCGCGGCCTGGCACGCATCACCGACATCCGGGTGGAACTTCGGCGCGCGTCTCGCCTGCTGGTCGTGGGCAGCGTCACCGTGCCCAGGGTGAGCATCCGCGTGGACGCCGTCGGCACGGGCACACGGGCCACGCTCGATCTGGCACCGGCGGTCGAGGTGACCACGTCCACCGAACCCGGCGTGGTCCGGCTCGACGTGGCGGCCGACGCGATCGATACCACCCTGCCCGCGGCTGCGAGCGGCCTGATCGCCAGGTTCCGCCAGGGAGCGGCCCCCACCACCATCGAAGCGCTGCTGGCGGATACCGCCGGCACCGTACGCGTCGCGCGATCAGCCACCGCGACCGGCGCCCGCCTCGTCATCGACATCCAGCGCGCCGATGCGGCTGTGGCGGCGCCGTCACCGGGAGCAACCGCCGCCGCCCCTGCGGCCGGCCCTGCCGCCGCGCCGCCGGCGGCCGGCGCGGGGCCTCCCGCCGGAGAGGCACCGGTGCTCCCGGCCGCACCGGGCAACCGGCTGCGGACGATCGTCCTCGACGCGGGCCATGGAGGAGACGACGTGGGCGCGCGCGGTACCGGAGGGATCGTCGAGAAGCAGGTCACACTCGACACGGCCAGACGCGTGCGGGCGGTGCTCGAGGCAACGTTGGGCGTCCGCGTGCTGCTGACACGGGACGGCGACCAGGCCGTGCCGCTGCCGCAACGCACGGCCCTCGCCAACAACAACAAGGCCGATGTGTTCATCAGCCTGCACGCCAACGCCGCGTTCTCGCCCGGCCGCGTCGGCGCGTCCGTCCTCCACGTCCGCCTGAGCGACGACGACGCCACGGCCGCCACCCTCGGCCCGCCGGCCGTGCTGCCGCTGGTCGGCGGCGGCACGAGACGGCTCGAGTTCCTGCGGTCGGACCTGGCGCAGGCCGGGCGCCAGTCGGACTCGGCGATCCTCGCCGCGGTGCTGGCCGAGGAACTGGGCACGCGCATCTCGATGAGCGACCAACCGGTGCAGACCGCGCCCCTGCATGTGCTGACCGGTGCCGCCATGCCGTCGGTGCTCGTGGAGCTGGGATATCTTTCGAATGCAGACCAGGCCGGAGCGCTCGCCAGCGAGTCGTATCAGACGGCCGTGGCGCAGGCCATTGCCGCCACCCTGGTGCGCTATCGTCCTGATGCCGGAACCGGAGACGACCGATGACCCGCCGCCTGCTGCTCGTCACCGGCCTGCTCGTCGCCGTCGTAGGCCTCGGGGTGCTCTGGTGGTGGAACGCCCGCCCGGCACCGCCGAGCATCTCATCGGCGGATGTCGCGACGCCGGCTCCCGTAGAGGCGCCGGAACCGGTGGGCCACATCACGGCCACGCTGTACTACCTGGCCGAGGACGGCGCCCAGCTGGTGGCGGTCCGCCAGGATGTGCCCCTGGCGGAAGGGGGGCTCGCCGCGCAGGGCCGCGAACTCGTCCGGGCCCAGCTGGCCGCGCCCCTGGACCCGCAGCGTTCGCCGATCCCGGCAGGCACGGCGCTTCGCGCCTTCTACGTCACGGCACGCGGCGATGCCTTCGTCGACCTGAGCGCGGACGTCTCGACAGGGCATCCCGGCGGCTCGCTGGGCGAACTGCTCACGGTGGCCGCCCTGGTGAACGTGGTCACCACGAATCTGCCGGCGGTGCGTCGCGTGCAGATCCTGATTGAAGGACAGGAAGTCGACACCCTTGCGGGCCACGTCGATCTTCGTCGTCCGCTGCCACAGGATCTGTCCCTCGTGCGTGGTGAAAGCTAATAGACTGATCGCATGCGCGCAGACAGCCGGCTTCCGGAACAGCTCCGCCCCACCCGTATCACGCCCAACTACCTGGTGCACGCCGAAGGCTCGGTGCTGATCGAGTCGGGGCAGACCAAGGTGATCTGCAGCGCCAGCGTCGAGGACCGCGTGCCGCCCTTCCGCCGCAATACGGGCAAGGGATGGGTGACCGCCGAGTACGGCATGCTGCCGCGGGCGACGACGACGCGCACGCAGCGCGAGGCGGCCTCGGGCCGCGTCGGTGGCCGCACGCAGGAGATTCAGCGCCTCATCGGACGGTCGCTGCGGGCGGTCACCCGGCTCGAGGATCTGGGCGAGCGGACGATCACGCTCGACTGCGACGTCATCCAGGCCGACGGTGGCACACGTACGGCGTCGATCACGGGCGCCTTCGTGGCGCTGGTGCTGGCCCTCCAGCACATGCGTCGACGGGATGTACTGCGCACCATGCCGGTGCAGGATTACGTGGCGGCAACCAGTGTCGGCATCGTGTCGGGCGAGCCGCTCCTCGACCTGGCCTACGTGGAAGACTCGCGCGCCGATGTGGACATGAACATCGTGAAGACCGGCGGCGGCCAGTACATCGAGCTGCAGGGGACGGCCGAGGCCCTGCCCTTTGGCCGCGAGGCCCTCAACCGCCTGCTCGACCTGGGCGACACGGGGATCCGGCAGCTCATCGCGCTGCAGCGCGGGCTGGTCGGAGACATCCTGGGCAAGTGACGCCGCTGCTGGTCGCGACGACCAACGCCGACAAGCTCAGGGAGATTCGGGCGGTGCTGGCGGGCGCCGCCGTCGACCTTCGCACCCTCGACGAGGCGCCGAGGGTCCCCGAACCAGACGAAACCGGCGTGACATTCGCGGAGAACGCCCGGATCAAGGCCCTGTACTACGGGGCTTTGACGCCCTCCCTGACGGTCGCCGAGGACTCGGGCCTGGAAATCGACGCGCTGGGAGGGGCTCCGGGCGTGCGGTCAGCACGGTTCCTCGGACCCGAGGCGTCGTACCTGGCGCGGTTCGCCGAGATCCAGCGCCGCCTGGCCGAGGTGCCGGCGCACGCGCGGCAGGCGCGCTTCGTCTGCGCCCTCGCGGTCGTCCAGGAGGGCGAGGTCCGCTTCGAGACCACCGGCACCATCGAGGGACTGATCGCGGCCGAGGCGCGAGGTACCGGCGGATTCGGCTACGACCCGATCTTCTTCTACCCGCCATTCGGCCGGACGCTGGCTGAGGTGTCGGCTGCCGAGAAGCTCTCGGTGGCCCACCGCGGCAAGGCCTTCTCGACGCTGGCGAACTGGCTGCGCGGCAGGGCGTGACGCCCGGCGGCCCGACGGTGCGCCGTGCGCCCGCTGGGCCATACCGGTGTGCGCCCGTCGGCGCAGCACTCCGAGCGTCGCGCTAGTCGGGCCTGGCGAACACGCCGTCCCTGGTCCTGACCAGGAAACCCGCGTCCACCAGCGCGTCCAGCAACGCGTCGCAGTCGGTCCGGTCGATGCCCCACAGCCGCCGGGCCTGAGCGGCCGTCAGGCGCAGGCCCGGCATCTCGCGATACTCCCCCTGCACCCGCTGCAGAACGTCTTCCCGAAGATGAGGCTGGGCCGACATGTGTCATACCTCCACGGAGTGCTGGTAGAGCCGCGCGTCGCTCCTCGGCCGAGCAACCCGCGTACCATGACGCGTCCGGCAGAAGGCGCGCGACACAGGGGTGTGGAGCGACGCAGCCGCTGATCCAGTCTGTCGCGCGAGCCGACACGGACTGTAGCGAAAGCGTTCAGCACACGGACGGCCGCCCCGGCACATCGCTCGCCCCCGACGGACGAACGTCCGCGTGGTGTCAGTGCTTCTTCAGCCGGATCCGGCGGACGGCGTGGTCGCGACCCTTCTCCAGCACCAGGCGAGCGCGCTCACGCGTCGGGAGGATGTTCTGCCGGAGATTCACGAGATTGATGCCCTGCCAGATGTCCCGGGCGGTTTCGGCCGCCTGCTCTCCTGACAACGCGGCGTACCGATGGAAGTAGGACGAGGGGTTCCTGAACACGGTTTCGCGCAGTTTCAGGAACCGCTCCGTGTACCACTGCTCGATATCCGCCTCGGCCGCATCCACGTAAATCGAGAAGTCGAAGAAATCGGAGACGAACATGGGCAGCGGCCGGCCTGCCCGCCCGCTGCCCGTCTGGAGCACGTTGAGCCCCTCCACCAGCACGATGTCGGGGCGGCGCACGATCTGGTGTTCGCCCGGCACGATGTCGTAGGCCAGATGGGAGTAGACCGGCGCCGACACCTCGGGGAGTCCCGCCTTGAGGTCGGCGACAAAGCGCACGAGACGGCGCAGATCGTAACTCTCCGGGAAGCCCTTCCTGTGGGCCAGGCCGCGGGACTCGAGGATCCGCTGCGGCAGCAGGAATCCGTCCGTCGTCACCAGCGCCACGCGCGGATGACTGGGCCAGCGGGAGAGCAGCGCCTGCAGGATGCGGGACGTGGTGCTCTTCCCCACTGCCACGCTGCCGGCGATGCCGATCACGTAGGGCACGGCTTCCACGGTCGAGCCGAGGAACGTTTCCGTCGCCCGGTGCAGGCTTTGTGTGGCGCCGACGTACAGGTTGAGCAGCCTGGACAGCGGCAGGTACACGTCGGCCACCTCGTCGATGGACACCCGTTCGTTGAGGCCGACGAGATCCCGCAACTGCGGCTCGGTCAGCGGCAGCGGGGTGGAGGCTTTCAGACCGGCCCACTCGGCCCGGCTGAAATCCACGTAGCGGGTCACGCCTTCCCGGGGCTCGGCCGCTCCGACGGTCACGGCGCGATTGTACGTCGAAGCCAGGACCGGCCGGGCCAGCACGTGCCTGCTCCAGGGAGGCGGAGCGGCCCTCGCCAGGGCCGGACGAGGGCCCACGGCCGCCCACGGTGCTCGTACGCTTTTGGCGCTCGCAGGGGCGCTCGTCACGCCTCACTGACGAATGCTTGCATTACCGATCCCCTAGTCGGCAGAATTTAGTCTTCTGAAGCGCGTCCATGGAAGCCCGAGACGAACACCGCATCGGACGCCTTGCCCGCCCCGGCTTCCCTGTCCCGCACGAACCGACTTCAAGGAGAACCTGGAGATGTCTTCACGTATAGGTGCCCTACTCGTGGCGCTCGCACTGGCCTGTACAGGTACGGTGGCCGCCCAGGAGCGCTTCGGCGCGCTCACCGGACAGGTCACCGACCAGCAGGGAGCGGCCGTCCCCGGGGTGACCGTGGTCGTCACCAACGCGCAGACCGGGGAGGTCCGCACGTACGTCACCGACGGTGATGGGATGTACATCGCCCAGGACCTCAACCCGGGCCGCTACACGGTGGCCTTCGAGCTCACCGGCTTCCAGCGTGTCGAGCGGCCGGACATCCTGGTGTTGCTCGGACGGACGTTCACGCTGAACGCGGCCATGCAGGTCGGCGCCGTCACCGAGACGGTGCAGGTGGTCGGGGAGGCCGTGCCGCTCGTGGACAACCGCAGCACGCTCATCGCCCACAACGTGTCGGCCGAAGAGTTCGACCGCCTGCCGAAGACCCGCAGCTTCCAGTCCATCGCGTTCACCGCGCCGTCGGTGAACCAGGGCGAGATCGAAGGCGGCCTCCAGGTCAACGGCGCCAGCGGCGCCGAGAACGCCTTCACCGTGGACGGCATCGTTACCAATTCGCTGGTGAACGGGCAGTCGCGGCAGAACACCGTGTTCGAGTACCTGCAGGAAATCCAGGTGAAGACCAGCGGCATCGCCGCGGAGTTCGGCGGCGCGCTCGGTGGCGTGATGAGCGCGGTAACCAAGAGCGGCGGCAACGTGTTTCGCGGCGAGGGCCACTACTACGTCGAGGGCAGCGCGCTGTCGGCGGCGCCGGTCAGGCGGCTCGTTCTGGATCCGCTGACCGAGCAGACAGCCTTCTTCGTCCAGGACCGCGAGGACGGCAATCGCCAGCAGGAGTTCGGCGGCTCACTGGGTGGTCCCATCGTGCAGAACCGTCTCTTCTTCTTCGGGTCCTACTCGCCCCGCAACGAGAGCCGCACCCGGACCTACGAGTTCACCGACGCCACTGGTGACATCAATCGCAACATCTGGCGCCAGCAGGCCTTTGGCAAGCTCACCTACACGCGGCAGCGCCTCACGGCCAACCTGTCCACGCTGTGGACCCCCACGAAAGCCGACGGGACGCTCTCGGCCCTCGACGGTGCCACGCCGAACGCCATCAATCGCCCGCAGTCTGGTCTGGCAGGCAACATCGACCGCGGCTACGAGCAGAATCAGGTCAACACCAGCGGCCTGGCCGACCTCACGCTCACGAACAACTCGTTCCTGAGCTTCCGGGGCGGTTACTTTCACGATCGCTACACCGACACGGGCATCCCGCTGATCACGGCGTACACCTACGGCAGCCCCACCACGCCCCTCAACGCGGTGTTGCCCGCGGAACTCCAGGGCGGCACGGGACTCCAGAACACCCCTCGGGCGCTCATCACGGAGTTCGACACCACCAAGCGATCGAGCTTCAACGTGGACTACAACCACGCCTTCAGCGCAGCAGGCTTCCACACCTTGAAGGCAGGCTACGGATTCCAGCGCACCGTGAACGACATCTCGTCGGCCTACCCCGGTGGCTACGTCAACATCTTCTGGGACCGCTCGTTCACGTTCGGTGGCCAGACGGGCCGCGGCACCTACGGCTACTACGAGGTGAACGACCGCCGCATCACCAACCAGGCCGGTGCGAACATCCAGTCGCTGTACATCCAGGACCAGTGGTCGGTGAACAACCGGCTGACCCTCAACATCGGTGTCCGCACCGAGGACGAGAAGGTGCCGACCTTCCGTCCCGAGTTCCTCGAGAACGCCTTCCACTTCACGTTCGCCGACAAGCTGGCGCCCCGCCTCGGGGCCGCCTACGACGTGTTCGGTGACGGCCGCGTCAAAGTGTTTGGGAGCTGGGGGCTCTACTACGACTGGACGAAGTACGAGCTGCCCCGAGGATCGTTCGGGGCCGAGACCTGGTGCATCTTCTACCGCGGCCTCGAGACGCTGGAGCTGGGCAGCCTGAATCTCGGCAACATGCCGGGCTCCGACCTCTGGATCAACCCGGGGACGTGCCGTGACCGCCGGGTGCCCTCGTTCGACGAGAGCATCGATCCCAACATCAAGCCGATGAAGCAGGCCAGCACGAGCGCTGGCATGGAGTATCAGCTGGGCACGAACAGCGTGTTCACGCTCCACTACATCCACAACGAGCTGCTCGAGACGATCGAGGACATCGGCTTCCTGAACGCGCAGGGCGACGAGGGCTATCTCATCGGGAACCCGGGCCGCGGAGATACGGCGTTCCAGTTCCCGACGGGCGCCACCCCGCCAGGATTCGCCACGCCGCGGCCGAAGCGTCAGTACGACGCGCTCGAACTCGGCTACAACCGCCGGTTCGCCGACGGCTGGTTCTTCAGCGCGAACTACACGCTCAGCCGTCTCTACGGCAACTACGCCGGCCTCGCCTCCTCCGATGAGGTCACCACGCCCACGAGCGGCGGTGGTTCGGCCACGGCGCAGCAGCAGTCCAGCAGCATCGCCCGGCCCGGCGGCAACGTGAACCGCGCCTGGGACCTCGACGAACTGCTCTGGGACTCGCGCGGGAACCTCGACGTGCGCGGCCGGCTCGCCACGGATCGCCCGCACGTCCTGAAGCTCTACGGCGCGTATGACCTGCCGTACAACACGCAGGTCGGGGCGTTCCTCTACGCCGCGAGTGGCACGCCGATCTCCACCTACGTCACCTCGACCAACAGCGCGGACCTGTTCGTGTTCGGCCGCGGGGACATGGGCCGGACCCCTGCGCTCACGCAGACCGACCTGCTCGTGTCGCACGACCTGCGGATGGCCAGCGGGAAGAGCCTGCGGTTCGAGCTCACGGTGCTGAATCTCTTCAACCAGAAGACGACCCGGCACCTCTACAACTTCCTCAACAAGGGCGGCATCATCCCGGATCGGTCGTCGGCGTACATCGACCTGCACGATGTCGACCTGTCGCAGGGCTATGACGTCAACGCGCTGATCCAGGCGACGCCCGACGGGCAGAATGCCTACGACCCGCGCTACGGCACGCCCGACCTCTTCAACGACGGCACCCGGGCGTACTTCATGGTGAAGTACCAGTTCTGATCGCCCGACCGGCAGGAACGGTACGCCGTTCCTGCCGGTCCCCTCTCGCTGCGTCCCCCCGCCTGCCATCCCGGCCGTTCACCGGGCTTTGTCCTCGACGTGACGAGCGCCGCCACAAGTGGTCTCGCCTCGCGGTGCCTTTGGTCACCATCGGCGACGTCTTCGGGGCGTGCGCATCCGCACAAGGGCGCCGCACACCGCTCGCCCCTGTCACCGTTTCGCCCCACCGGGCATGCGAGACCGGCGGCCGTCAGCACACCCCGCCCTGCGAACACTCCCACCACCGTGCGTGTTCGGGCGTCCCAATTCGCGCTCGCCGTGCCACGGCACGAGGCAGCTCGTGCACGGTGTCCGGCTGGGGTGATGGCGCCACAGGCGTGGCACGATTCATGTAGACGTGAGTGACCTCATGGTCACGCACCGAGCGCTCAGGGAGGCACCGGTCCAGAAGGTGGTCGTCGTGGACGGCAGCGTCGAGATCCTCCGTCTGCTCGAGGGGCTGTTCGAGTCGGGACGGTACGACATGGTGTTCGTGGAATCGAGCAGCCGGGCCTACTCGCAGATCAGGATCGTGAAGCCCGACCTGGTCGTGCTGTGCGCGCGGTTCGAGGTGCCCGACGGCTTCCAGCTCCTCACCATGCTCAAGCTCGATCCCGAGACACGGACGATTCCCGTGCTGACCTATACCACCGAGGACGAACCGGGTGGCGAGCAGGCCGAGCAGGACGACAGCAGCGAGTTCGAGTCGCTCTCGCTGCCCCGTACCGCCTCGCTGATGAACTGACCTGCCCCGCACGAGCCCCGTCAGGGGCACAGGCGTCGTCAACCGCTACACGTGCGGCTGGCGCGCCTTCGGGCCGTCAGCGGATCTTCAGGTATTCCAGGTAGTCGCCAGACGCGATGCGCTCGGCCCGGCCGAGGGGCGCGTTGTAGAAGTACGCCCAGGCGGTGACGGTCTCGCCGGATTCCAGCTCCACCGTGATGAGTTCGCGCGTATAGAGGCTGCTCTCCGGCTCGCTGGGCCTGTATCCCTCGAGCTCGTCGAGGGCGCGCAGCACCTGGACGGGATGTTCCATCCGGTGCACCTCGCCGCGCACGAGATATTCGCCCGACGGGACCGCGGCGGGATAGATGCCCAGATCGAAGAGCGTCGCCGCAATGCGCCCGTGCCCGACCCAGGTCAGACTGGGATCGATGTGCAGGCGCTCGCGCCGGTTGAAGGGCGCCATGAGGGTGCCGTAGAAGAAGACCAGATCGGCCATAGGGTCTGAGGTCGGCTGCCCGGCACGACGCACGGGGCCGGCATCCGGGTGCGCGTCGTTGCCTGATGGCTACGCCCGCCGGCACGGAGCCGTTTACGCTCCGACGTTTCCGTCGGGTGCGGGCCCAACGCCGGACTCAGGGGCGACCCGCGCCGATCAGGCGCAGGGCGGCGACGATGACCTCGGTCGCCTTGGGTGAGAGCGCGAAGGCCTCGAGGTCAGCAGGGTCGGCCAGCGCCACGTCGTCGACATCCGAGCCCGCCAGCAGGACACCGCCGCGCCGGCGGCACAGGAAGTCCACCAGCACGAAGTGGTACTGCACCCGCCCGTGGTCGTCCCGGGTGATGCGGTCGAAGACCTCCACGACGGGTCCCACGTCGACCAGCAGGCCGGTCTCCTCGAACACCTCGCGGGCAATCCCGTCCGTGAGTGTCTCCCCCAACTCCAGTTTGCCTCCAGGGAGACTCCAGTGACCGGCGAGAGGCTCGTAGCGCCGGCGCACCAGCACGACACGCCCGGCTTCGACGATGACGGCGCCCACGCCCACGACGGGGCGGACCGGATAGCGGCGTCGCTCAGCGGCGTCGACCGATGTGCTGCCGTCGCCCATCCCCTCCGCACCCGTCACGCAGCGGCTCCCATCACCTTCACCACGACCCGCTTGCGGCGACAGCCGTCGAACTCCGCGTAGAACACCTGCTCCCACGGACCGAGATCCAGGGCGCCTCCGGTGACGGGCAGCAGCACCTGGTGTCCCATGATCGTCCGTTTGAGATGCGCGTCCGCGTTGTCCTCGCCGGTCTGGTGATGGCGGTAGGGGCGGCCTGCGGGTGCGAGCGTCTCGAGCCAGACCTGGAAGTCGTGGATCAGACCGTCTTCCCAGTCGTTCACGAACACGCCCGAGGTGATGTGCATGGCCGACACGAGCGCCATGCCGTCGTGCACGCCGCTGCGCGCGACGATGTCGGACACCTCGTCGGTGATGCGGACGAACTGCTGCCGCTCCGCGGTGGTGAACCAGAGATAGTCGGTGAACGTACGCATCTGCATCCTCCCGTGCGCACGGCCGCCGCGGCCGCGACCTACAGTGCCAGACCGGCCTCGGCGTTCACGTCGAGCCAGCCGTCACCGGTCACGGGCGGCTGGCGCAGACCGGCGGCCGCAATCATGGCGGCGTTGTCGGTGGACAGGGACAGGCCGGGCAGGAACACGGGCAGTCCTCGACGGGCACCCCCGGCCACGACGTCGCGCCGAAGGCGGCTGTTCGCCGAGACGCCGCCCGTGACCCCCACGCTCCGCGCCCCGGTCCAGCGCGCCGCCTCGAACAGCCGGTCAAGCAGGGACTCGACCACGGTCCGCTGGAAGCCCGCGCAGATGTCGCGTACTTCGCGCTCGGGCAGCGTCGCGCCCTCGGGCAGACCGAGGGCCGCACGGCGTGCGGCGACGTGCCGAAGCACCGACGTCTTCAGGCCGCTGAAGCTGAAGTCCCTGGTTCCGGGCAAGTCGGGCGCGTTCCGATCGGCATGCGTGAGACGCGGCTGCGGAAACCGGACCGCCCGATCGTCGCCGTCCTGTGCGAGGCGATCGATGACGGGCCCTCCCGGATACGGCAGGCCGAGCAGCTTGGCCACCTTGTCGTAGGCTTCCCCGGCCGCGTCGTCCCTGGTGCGGCCGAGGCGCTCGAACACTCCCGGAGACGGCACGCGGTACAGGCTCGTGTGCCCGCCCGAGACCACGAGCACGGCGGCCGGCAGCGGCATCTCACCGCCCTCGAGGACGAGGGCTTCGATGTGGCCCGCGAGGTGGTGGACCGGCACGAGCGGGACGCCGTGCGACCAGGCCAGCGCCTTGGCGAAGGACAGGCCAACGAGGAGCGAGCCCACGAGGCCAGGGCCGCGCGTCACCGCCACCGCATCGAACCGGGGCGAGGGCGCCTCCGCCAGGGCACGATCCACGACGCCGCAGATGTCGCGGATATGCTGCCGCGCCGAGAGTTCCGGCACGACGCCGCCCCACGCCCGGTGAATCTCCACCTGCGAGGCGACCACGCTCGAACGGACCCGCCAGGGCCTGTCGGCCTGCCCGGTCTCCTCGACGAGGGCCGCAGCGGTCTCGTCGCAGGAGGTCTCGATGCCGAGCATGATCATGCCTGCGCCAGGACTCCGGCGCCGACCAGCGCGGCCAGGGACGCATCGTAGGGCGGCAGGGCCACGCCGCGTTCCGTCACGATGCCCGTGACGAACCGGGCCGGCGTGACGTCGAACGCCGGGTTCCGCACGCGCACGCCCTCGGGTGCAATGCGCGTCCCCCCCAGATGGGTGACCTCGCGCTCGCTGCGCTCCTCGATCGGAATGGCCGAACCGTCCGGTGTCGCCAGGTCGATCGTGGACAGCGGCGCGGCCACGTAGAACGGCAGGCCGTGCTCGCGCGCGAGCACGGCGACGGTGTAGGTCCCCACCTTGTTGGCCACGTCGCCGTTGGCCGCGATCCGGTCGGCGCCCACCACCACGAGATCCACGTGCCCGAGGCGCATCAGCGCCCCGGCCATGTTGTCGGTGATGAGCGTCGTCTCGATGCCGTCGCGCGTCAGTTCCCAGGCCGTGAGCCTGGCCCCCTGCAGAAAGGGTCGTGTCTCATCGGCCAGGACACTCACCCGCTTCCCCTGCTCGACGGCACCACGCACGACGCCAAGGGCGGTGCCGTAGCCCGCGGTCGCCAGCGCGCCGGCGTTGCAGTGCGTCAGGATTCGCGCTCCGTCCGGCACCAGGTCGGCCCCGAACCGGCCGATGCGGCGGCACGCCTCGACGTCTTCGTCGTGAATGGCCCTCGCCTCGGCCTCGAGACGCCCCTTGAGGTCGTCGACCGAGGCGCCCGCCTGCGCAGCGGCGGCAAACGTCGCCTTCATGCGCTCGATGGCCCAGAACAGGTTGACCGCCGTCGGACGCGTCGCGGCCAGCAGATCGCAGGTCTTCTGGAACTCGGTGGTGAAGCGTCGCGTCCCGGGTGCCGTGCTGCGCCGCATGCCGAGTGCCACGCCCATCGCCGCCGCCACGCCGATGGCGGGAGCGCCGCGGATCACCATGCTCTTGATCGCACGCGCCACGTCGCCCGCCGTGCGACAGGTCACGTAGGTCTCGGTGGACGGCAGCTTCCGCTGGTCGACCATGACGACGGCATCGTCCTTCAATTCGATGGTAGGCAGCATGTCCCCTGATGATAGCAGCCGCCCGGGAGTGGCCGGGCGCCGCGCCACGAAGAGGCGCGGGGGCCGGGGACATCACCGGCGCATCCGCGCCGTACCGGCACCCGGCACTCATGACGGGCGTTGCCGGCACACCCCGCGCCGCAGCCTGCAGCGGCTGGCCGCACGGGCGCCGCGGCGTGTGGTGTCAGGTGAGCGAGCGGCGATCGAAGGGCTCGGGCAGCAGGTCCCTGAGGCGGTAGCGGCCCGTTTCGCGGCGCGCGTTGGCCAGGATCACCTCGACGTCGCCGGCCAGCTCCCAGAGCACCTGCCGGCAGGCCCCGCACGGTGGGGTGGGCGTGCTGGCCGCGGTGACCACCACGATGCGCGTGAACCGGCGGTGCCCCTCCGAGATCGCCTTGAAGATCGCCACGCGCTCCGCGCAGATCGTCAGCCCGTAGCTGGCGTTCTCGATGTTGCAGCCGGTGGTGATGGAGCCATCGGCAGCCTCTATGGCGGCGCCGACCCGGAAGCCCGAGAAGGGCGCCACGGCCCGTCGCCGTGCCCGACGCGCGGCCGCCAGCACATCAGAGGCGTCCAAGGATGCCTCCAAGGAGGGAGGCGAACGTCTCGCGGACGCGCGCAGTGGTCTCGAGCACCTCCGCGTGCTCGAGCGGCGCCGGCAGCACCCCGGCCGCCATGTTGGAGATGCACGAGATGCCCAGTACCTCCAGGCCCGCATGCCTCGCCGCAATCGCCTCGGCCACCGTGGACATGCCCACGGCGTCCGCACCTATCGTACGGAGATAGCGGATCTCCGCGGGGGTCTCGTAGCTCGGACCGAGCAGCCCGGCGTAGACGCCGTGGACGAGGGAGATGTGCATGTCGCTCCCCACGCGATCGGCCAGCGCCCGGAGTCCGGCGGAGTAGACCTCGCTCATGTCGGGAAACCGGGCGCCGAGCCGCTCGTCGTTGGCGCCGACCAGCGGATTGGACCCGCTCAGGTTGATGTGGTCGTCGATCACCATGAGGTCGCCTGGCTGGAGCGTGGTCCGGACGCCGCCAGCCGCGTTGGTGAGCACCAGGACGCGGACGCCGAGCCTTGCCATGACGCGCGTGGCGAACACCACGCGGGCGGGGTCGTGGCCTTCGTAGGCGTGCACCCGGCCCGAGAGGGCCGCCACGGGACAGGTGCCGATGCGCCCGACGACGAGCCGTCCGGCATGGCCCACGACCGACGAGACGGGCCAGTGTGGAATCTCGCCGTAGGACAGGCTGACGGCGTCCTCGAGCCGGTCTGCGAATGCGCCAAGGCCGGAGCCGAGCACGACGGCCGCCCGCGGGGGCTGGGGGCACCGTGCGCGGATGGCCGCGGCCGCTTCGTCGAGCTGCGCCAGGAGGTCGGGCGGCGTGGTCACAGCAGCACCGAGGCGATGCAGGCGTTCACGAGGGTGGCCACGAAACCGGCCAGCAGGGCGCGGGTGCCCAGCGCCGCGAGGTCTCCACGCCGTGTCGGCGCGAGCCCCCCGATGCCGCCGAGCTGAATCCCCACCGAGGCGATGTTGGCGAAGCCCGTGAGCGCGTAGGTGGCGAGCACGTAGGAACGGTCGGAGATGACGCCCTGGTATTCGGTCGTCAGCTTCACGAAGGCCACGAACTCGTTCGCGACGAGCTTGGTGCCCAGCAGGTCGCCCATGGGACCGATGTCCTGCGCGGGCACACCCATCAGGAACCCCAGCGGCGCGAAGACGACACCGAAGATCCCCGACAGCGTCAGGCCCGGTCTGGCCGCGCCGAGCAGGAAGTCCACGAGTGCGAGGAATGCCAGGAACGCGATGAGCATCGCAGCGACGTTGAACGCCAGCGAGAGGCCGTCGGCCGCGCCGGCGGCAGCGGCGTCGATGGCGTTCACGTGCGCACGCTCCACGTGGACCTCCGCAGCCGTCGCCGTCTCGGGCAGCCCCGTCTCCGGCAGCAGCAGCTTCGACAGGTACAACCCGCAGGGCGCCGCCATCACGCTGGTCGTCAGGATGGCGACGGGGTCGGCGCCCAGGCTGATGTAGACGGCCATGACGCCGCCGGAGATCGTGGCCATGCCTCCGACCATCATCGCCAGCAGTTCCGAGCGCGTCATCCGTGGCACGAAGGGCTTGACGATGATCGGCGCCTCCGTCTGGCCCATGAACACGTTGGCGGCGGCCGAGAGCGTTTCGGCGCCGCTCGTCCGCATGGCCAGCATCATCGCCCGCGCCATCAGCCGGACGATGAACTGGAGGATGCCGAAGTAGTACAGCACCGTGAAGAACGAGGAGATGAACACGATGGTCGGCAGCGCCCTGAACGCGAAGACCAGGCCATTGGCCGGACCGAACACCTCCCCCATGCGCGACTGGTCCGCCAGCACGCCGAAGACGAACATCGACCCGGCGTCGGTGAACTCCAGGAAGCGGCGCACCGCGCCGGCCACGGCGGTGAAGAACTCGTAGACCGGTCGCCGGCCGCCGATCTCGAACCGCAGGATCAGCACGGCCAGCAACAGCTGGAGGCCCATGCCCCAGCCCACCGTGCGCCAGTTCACCAGCCTGAGATCCGGCGAGCAGGCCGCGACGACCGCGATGAAGCTCACCGCCCCGATCGCCGCCAGCAGGCGGGGGCCGAGTGCGCTGCCTGCAAGCCAGGCCAGCAGGGGCAGACCCACCGCCACGCCGATCGCCACGAGCCTGAGGGTGCGGGCCGAGGGCCCCGCGGAACGGAGATCGGCGTCAGGCATGGGCATGGTCAGGACAGGCTGTCGAGGACAAGAGGGGCCGCCTCCGGAGGATCGTCCGTGACGGAGAAGGCATCCCGGGCGAGGCGCTCGGCCTCGTCCGCGCGTCGCGGATCGTTGTAGAAGAGTTCCAGCACGGCGTCTCCGCGGTCGACCCGGTCGCCCAGGTGCCGCCTGACGATCACGCCGGCCGCGTGGTCGATGGCGTCACCGACCTTCGCGCGGCCAGCGCCGAGCATCATCGAGACGTGCCCGACGACCGAGGCCCGCAGGCGGGCGACGACGCCTGCGCGTTCGGCCACGACGGCACGCCGATGCGCCGCCTGTGGCAGGCGGCCGGTGTCGTCCACCACGCGCGGATCGCCGCCCTGGGCCGCGACCATCCGGCGGAGCCGCTCGAAGCCCGCGCCCGAGGCGAGCGCGGTCTGCACCTCGCGCTCCGCCGCCGACGTGTCCACGCCGCGCCCCAGGGCGACCACGCGGGACGTGAGCCGCACGACCAGGTCGGTGAGGGCGGACGGCCCCTGTCCGCGAAGGACATCACAGCACTCGGCGATCTCGAGCGCATTGCCGACGGCGCGCCCGAGGGGCTCGTCCATCCTGGTGATGACCGCTTCGGTGCGCACGCCGGCGCGGCGGCCGATCTCCACGAGCAGGCGGGCCAGCGCCACGGCCTCGGTACGTCCGTTCACGAAGGCCCCGTCGCCACACTTGACGTCGAGCACCAGGGCATCGCACCCCTCCGCCAGCTTCTTGCTCATGACCGAGGCGGCAATGAGCGCGGGGCTGGGCACCGTGGCGGTCGCGTCCCGCAGGGCGTAGAGGATCTTGTCGGCGGGGGCCAGCCGACCGCTCTGGCCCACGATGCAGGTCCCCACGTCGGCGAGGACGCGTCGGAACTCCTCGACCGCCAGGTCGAGGCGGATGCCGGGGATGGCCTCGAGCTTGTCGAGCGTCCCGCCCGTGTGCCCGAGGCCGCGCCCCGACATCTTGGGGACGACGACACCGCAGGCCGCGGCGAGCGGCGCCAGGGCAATGGTCACCTTGTCGCCGACGCCGCCGGTGCTGTGCTTGCCGACCTTGGTGCCAGGCACGTCCGACAGGTCGAGCCGCTCACCCGAACGCAGCATCGCCTCCGTGAGCCAGCCGGTCTCGTCGGCCGTCATGCCCCGCAGCACGATCGCCATCAGGAGGGCTGACGCCTGGTAGTCGGGGCAGGCTCCGGTGGTGACGCCGCCCACGAAGAGGTCGATCTCGTCCCGGGACAGGGCGTGACCGTCCCGTTTCCGGGCGATGACGTCGACCATGCGCATAGCGGCGCGGACAGTATACCCACGGAATCGACCGTGCCCCGGGGAGGGCAGGCGCGGACCGCGACGGGGACCCGCTGGCTGTTCGGCATGCACCGGGGCATGGACGGGGTCTACAATGACCCACTTCCGAGAGAACCCATGGCACACAGGTACCGGACGACGCTGCACGCACTGCTGCTCCCCGCGGTGGTCTGCTGTCTCACGACGCTCGCGGCGCAGGACGCTCCGGGTCCGCGACGGATCCTTGCGGACATCTCCGCCCCGGGCATCGACCGGGGCGCCCGTACGGAGGCCCTGGCGCGGCCGGTCGCGCGCGCGGCTCCCGGGGGCAACGGCGTGGACGCGAGAGGCACCTTCGCGCCGCGCCGGCTGATGATCAAGTTCCGTGGCGACACGACGCCCGCCGCCAGGCAGCGCGTGCGCAACGCCGCCGGCGCCGTGGCCTCGGAGCAGCCCACCTGGGCGGACTTCGAGGTCCTGACCGTGGAGACCGACGACACGGAGGGCACGGCACGGAGGCTGCGGGCACTGCCGGATGTGGAATACGCCCAGGTGCCCTACCGCGCCGCGGCGCGCTTCGTGCCCGACGATCCGTTGTACGGCCTGCAGTGGAACCTTCCCCTGCTCGACATGCCGCGCGCCTGGGACATCAATCCCGGTGCGGATGCATCGATCACCGTCGCGGTCATCGATTCCGGCGTGGCGTTCCAGGGCGGCACGCTGCGCTTCTTCGGGCGTACGTGGCGCTCTCCGGAAGGTGTCCTCCTGCCCGCGCTGGGGCCGGTGGACGTGCCGTTTGCCGCCGCACCCGAACTCGGCGCCGGGGACCGGTTCGTGGCGCCCTGGGATTTCGTGTGGAACGACGACCGGCCGTTCGACCTCGACGGCCACGGCACACACGTCGCAGGGACCCTCGGGGCGCTGACCGGCAACGGCGTCGGGGTGGCCGGCATGGCGTTCAACGTGCGGATCATGCCGGTCAAGGTGCTCGACAGTGCGTGGGACTTCGCCTTCGGCAGTCCCGCCGTGGGCACCGACGATCTGGTGGCACGCGGAATCCGCTACGCGGCGGACAACGGCGCGCAGATCATCAACATGAGCCTCGGGCGCATCGAGGGTGGTCCCGCCACCGCCGTACGGGAGGCGATCGCGTACGCGGTGTCGCGCGGCGTCTTCGTGGTCGTCTCCGGCGGTAACGAGGGCCTCGACGGCAACCAGCCCGACCGCTACGCGGAGTTCGCACCCGAGATCGACGGGATGGTGGCGGTTGCAGCCATCGGCCCCGACAGGAGCCGCGCCCCGTACTCGACGGTCGGCGCCTACGTGGAACTGGCGGCGCCCGGTGGCAGCGGCGGCGCGTCGGGCTCGATCCTGCAGCAGACGTTCGACTTCGATCTCACCGATACCTGGACCCGTCGTCGCGGCCCGTACCGGGCGCCACGGTTCGACGTCTTCGCGTACCAGCCGTTCCAGGGCACCTCGATGGCCGCGCCTCACGTCGCGGGCCTGGCCGCGATGCTCATGCAGCAGGGCATCACCAACCCGTCGGCCATCGAGGCGGCGATGAAGCGATTCGCCACCGACCTCGGCCCGGCCGGGCCGGACCCCGAGTACGGCTACGGGCTGATCAATCCGCGGGCGTCGCTGCGCGGCCTGGGGCTCGTCCGATGACCGCCGCGTACCGGACGGCGTCATGGATCGCGGGGCTGCTGCTCGTGCTGGCGGCCGCAGCGCCTGCACGGGCACAGGGGCGGCCTCCGGCACCGGCGACCAGCCCCGCCACGCCGCTCCGCGGTGCGGTCACGGTGGACGTCGGGCTCTTGCGCATGAGCGCCGGGCGCAGCTTCGACGCGCTGTTCGATCAGGCGACGGCCACCGTGCTCGGCGGCGGCGCCGACCTCGTCATCGGGGATCGGCTCTGGGCAGCTGTCCGGATCTCGCGCGCCACCTGGGACGGCGAACGTGCGTTCGTGGACGACGGACGTGTGTTCCGGCTGGGGATCCCGCTGTCGGTGCGCCTCGTGCCCGTCGAGATCTCGGCAGGCTACCGGCTGGTGAACCGGTCCCCGTTCACGCCGTATTTCGGCGGCGGTCTGGGCTTCCACCGCTACACGGAGACTTCGTCGTTCGCCGATGCCTCCGAGGACGTCGAGGAGACCTTCTCGGGCTATCACGTCCTCGGCGGCGTGGAAGGGCGGCTGCGCCGCCTCGTGCGTGTGGCCGGCGAGGTGCAATGGACGAGGGTGCCGGACGCCCTGGGGGGCGACGGCAGCGTGGGCGCGGCCTTCGGGGAATCGGGCCTCGGCGGCACGGCGGTCAGGGCCAAACTTCTCATCGGGCGCTGATGACCGACTTCCGCCAGCGCGTCCTCCGGGTCGTCCGGCGGATCCCGCGCGGGCGCGTGGCCACCTACGGCGACGTGGCGCGGCTGGCCGGCCGCCCGCGGGCATGGCGGGCCGTGGGCACCGTCCTCCGGGAGTGCCGGGACGGAGGCGTGCCGTGCCACCGCGTCGTCGGGGCCGGCGGGGCGCTCGGCGGGTTCAGCGACCTCCTGACCAAGCGCCTGCGTCTCGAGGCCGAGGGCCTCACGGTGTCGGCCACCGCCATTCGCGGCTTCTCGTCCGTGCGCTGGCCCCCTGAGGCGGCAACGGGCGCGGCTGGACAACGCGGCGGGCCCCGTTTCTCGTCCAAGCTTCCGACACCGTGACCGCCGCCGACCAGGAGCTTGCCCGGCGCTGCCAGGAGGGCCATGCCGATGCGTTCGAGGAGCTCTACCGGCGGCATGCGGGGCGCCTGTACGGCCTGGCGCTCAGAATGACCGGCTCAGAGGCGGATGCGGCCGACCTGGTGCAGGAGATGTTCCTCCAGGCACACCGCAAGCTGGTGAGCTACCGGGGCGAATCCGCGCTTGGCACCTGGCTCTATCGACTCGGCATGAATCTGTGTCTCGACCACCTGCGCGGACGGAGCCACCGGATGTCACGAGCCACCGACTCGCTCGACGACGCGCCCGGGCCGGGGCTCACAGCCCCCGGAGACGGCGGCCTCGGTCCCCTGCGCCGCCTGGACCTCGAGCGGGCCATCGCGGCACTCCCGCCCGGGTATCGCGCGGCGTTCGTGCTGCACGACGTCGAGGGTTTCGAACACCGGGAGATCGCCGGCATGCTGGGCATCTCTGAGGGCACGTCCAAGTCGCAGGTCCACAAGGCTCGGCTGCGGCTGCGCGCGATGCTGGTCCGATGAACTGTACACACTACCGAAGCCTGTTGAACGCCTGTGCCGACGGTGCGCTGCCGCCGACCGGGGACCTGGCGGCGCACCTGGCGACGTGCACCGGCTGCGCCCGACTGCTGCGCGATCTCCGGGCCATCCGCGTGGCAGCGCGCGGGCTCGGTCCCGTGACGCCGCCTCCGGAGATCTGGGAACGCCTTGCCGGACAGCTCGGGTCGGGCCGCCGCGACGTCTCCGCATCATCCGCGTGGAGGGACCTCACACCCGCGTTCCGGGCGATTGCCGCCGGGATGGTGCTGGCCCTCGGCCTGTCGGTCGCGTGGCTCGGGTCGCACCTCGAGCCGGCCCTGCCGCCCGAACCTGTCGGGGAGACCGCCCTCGACGAGGCCGGCCTCGGCGACGCCGAGCGACAGGTGGCACAGGCCCTCGACGGGCTGCAGGCACTGGCCGCTGGTGAGCCTGCCCTGCTCGATCCCGATACGACGAGTGTGCTGCGGGACGGCCTGGCCACCATCGACGCGGCGATCGACGAGAGCCGCAGCGCGCTCGCCGGGGCACCGGGAAACGAGCCTGCCCAGGCGAGCCTCCTCGAAGCGCTCCGAAGCAAGGTCACGCTGCTCCAGGACACGGTGTCGCTCATCAACCGCATGCGTCAAGGCGATCAGGAAGGCTCGGCCAGGCTGGCCACGGAGATGAACCCATGACATGGACGACGCTGCGGCTCGCCATTCTGCTGTCGGCGCTGGTGCCGGCACTCTCGCTCGTGCAGACGGCCCCGGCCACCGCGCAGGCGAGGCCGCCCGTTCGCGACCGTGCCGCCGCGGACCGGCTCCGTGCCCAGGGCAACCGGCCCGGCAACCCGGCCGGCCCCACCGAGGTCGAGACCCGCGTCCTCGCGCTGCGCGACAGCGACACGCTCGTGGTGATCAACGCCCTGGGGCGCGTGTCGGTGACCGGTGGCGGCTCCGAGCTCCGTGTGGAAATCACGAGACGCCTGCGGGCGCCGCGGGGAGGACAGGCCCGACAGGGCCCCGCGCCGGAGCTCGAGGTGATCGAGCAGGACGGTCGGGTGGAGCTCCGGACCGTCGGGACGCGCGACGGCCCCGTGGCCGCCATGGATCTGGTCATCGTCGCGCCGGCGGGTGCCAGCACGGAGATCCGGACGGTCGGCGGCAGCATCGACGTGCGGGGCATGACCGGCCGGCTGGGTATCGAGACGGTAGGCGGCCGCGTCACCACCGTGGGCACGCCAGGGCTCGAATCCGTGCGGTCGGTGTCGGGCGACGTGGATGTCGCCGACGCCCGGACGAGCGGGCACCTCCGCGTCGGCACCGTGGGCGGCGACATCTTCCTGCGGGATCTGGAATCCCAGGGCCTGGATGTCACCACGATTGGCGGCAGCCTCAGGGCCGTGAACCTCCGTACCGGCCGCGCCGACGTCCGCACGGTGAGCGGCGCCATCGCCATCGACGGGCGCCTGTCGCCGGGCGGCCGCTACGTCTTCGTGTCCCACTCGGGCGACGTGCGCCTGGAAGTGGAGGGCGACACGGGATTCGACATGGATGCCACCAGCTTCAGCGGTGCCATCCTGGCCAACGGGGCGGCGGTCGGGGAGCCCGCCGGCCCGCGCGGGCGGCGGGGTGGCGCGGGACGCCAGGTCCGCACACGGGTGGGCGACGGGAGCGCCTTCGTCCGCGTCCAGTCGTTCAGCGGCGAGATCAGCGTCGGACGACGCTGACCGCGAGACCCGCCCGCCAGATGCGCCTGGCGCGTTCGCGTGGTGGGACCACTCCAGCCCGGGCCGACGTACGCAGGACACCAGGGCGCTGGACGCGACCCGGACGTCGGCCGCCAGGGCCGCCCGTCCGGACCACGCGCCCGGCCGGCCGTGTCAGCCGATGGCCATCAGGTCGAACTGCTCGTGGTGGAGTTGCTCGTCCGGCCGGAGGTTGATGTCGCGGCCGAGCGTCTGGCGCAGGTCGCGGAGCACGGCCCGCTCCTCGTCGCGCAGGACGCGGGCGATGTCGGGATTGACCCGCAGCACGAGGCTCTGCCCGTCGAGGTCGGCGCTCACCTTCCGCACCTCCTCGAGAATCTCGTAGCAGATGGTGGACGAGGACTTGATGACGGCACTGCCCGCGCAGTAGGGGCACGGCTCGGTGAGCACGCGCTCCAGGCTCTGCTTCACGCGCTTGCGCGTGATGATGACGAGGCCGAAGTCCGACACCTGGAGGGCCTTGGAGGGCGAGCGGTCCTTGCGCAGTTCCTGCTCGACCGTCTGGAAGACCTTCTGGCGGTTCTTCTTCTCCTCCATGTCGATGAAGTCGAGCACGATGATGCCGCCGAGATCGCGCAGGCGGACCTGCCGGACGATCTCCCGTACGGCCTCCAGGTTGGTCTTGAGGATGGTGTCCTCGAGCCGGCCCGCCGTCTTCTTGCCGACGTATCGCCCGGTGTTCACGTCGATGGCGACGAGGGCCTCGGTCTGGTTGACCACGATGGACCCGCCCGACTTCAGCCACACCTTGCTGCGCAGGGCCTTGTCGATCTCCGGCTGGACGCCGTACTCCTCGAAGATCGGAAACTCCTTTTCGTAGAGTTTCACCTTGGGCGCCAGGCTCGGCATGATGCGCTCGACCAGCTCGAGGACGCGCCGGTACTCCTGGGCGTTGTCGATACGGATGGCCGAGAACTCCTCGGTCAGGAGGTCACGGAGCAGCTTGGCGACGAGGCTCTGCTCCTGGTAGACGACGGCGGGCGCACGTGAGGACTCGGACCGGCTGCGGATCTCCGTCCAGACCCGGTGGAAGTAGCTCAGGTCGGAGACGATGTCTTCCTTGGGACGACCGCCGGCGGCCGTGCGGATGATGACACCGCCGGTGAAGCCGTGCGCCTCGCGAAACTCCCGGACGATGGCGCGCAGGCGGCTGCGCTCGTCGCGGGACTCGATCTTGCGGGACACGCCCACGTGGTCGACCGTGGGCATGAAGACCAGGAACCGGCCCGGCATGGTCGCATGCGAGGTGAGCCGGGCGCCCTTGGTGCCCAGGGGCTCCTTCGCCACCTGGACGATGATCTCCTGGCCTTCCTTCAGGAGCTCTTCGATCTTGGCTTCCGGCCCCTTCTCGCGATCGCGGCGCCCGCCACGCCCGCCCGCGGGCCGGCCGCCAGCGGTCCCGTTGCCGTTCGGTTCCTCCTCGTCGGTATCGAGGCGGTCGAACTCCTCGAAGGTGGCGACGACGTCCGAGACGTAGAGGAAGCCGTCGCGTTCGAGTCCGAGGTCAACGAACGCCGACTGCATGCCGGGGAGCACCTTCGATACCCGGCCCTTGTAGAGGTTGCCGACGACGCCACGCTGGCGTTCGCGCTCGATGAAGATTTCGGCCACCTGATCGTCCTCGAGAATCGCCACACGTGTTTCGTGGGCGCTCGAGGAGATGATCATCTCCTTGGTCATTCCCGACACTCCAGGAGGGTCCGGGGACCGGCAGCCCCACACGTCCAACGGCGGCCGCGCGTACGAATGCCAGCAGCAGGCTCCACAGCCGCGCCAGCACCCGTGCGCCCGCGTGCGGGTCGTCGTGCGACCCCGCCTGCGGGCGAGCGATGTCTCCGTGAACGACGGTCATGCCGTGTCCCGACCCCTAGTTGGTGAAGCGACGCATCCGCACGTTGAGGATGAGCCCGAACCCCGCCAGCGTGGCGATGAGCGAGGACCCGCCGTAACTCATGAGCGGGAGCGTCAAACCCTTGACCGGCGCCAGGCCGGCCGACATGGTGATGTTGTAGACGACCTGGAACGAGAAGCTGGCCAGCACTCCCAGCACCAGGTACGAGCCCAGCCTGTCTTTCGACAGTCGGGCCGCCTCGATGGCCCTCATGATGACGAACAGGTAGAGTCCCAGCGCCACCAGGACCCCCGCAAACCCCTGCTCCTCGGCAAGCACCGAGAAGATGAAGTCGTTGTGCGCCACCGGGAGGAAGCGCAGCTGACCCTGCGTCCCCCTGGTGAAACCCTTGCCCCATAGCCCGCCGGATCCCACGGTGATGCGGGCCTGAATCTGCTGATAGCCGGCACCCCGGGCGTCCTGCTCGGGGTCGAGGAACGTCACGACACGTTCCTTCTGGTAATCCTCCAGGACGAACTGCCACGCGACCGGCGCGACCAGGAGTCCCGCCAGCGCGATGATGGCGAAGACCCGCATGGGCATGCCGGCCACGAAGACCACGATGAAGAGCACGGGCAGCAGCGTGACCGCAGTACCGAGGTCGGGCTGCCGGCCGATGAGGAGCACGGGCACGGCGGTCAACGCCACCGCCGTGAGGAGGTCGGTGCGCGACACGCCGTCGCGCCTGGACTCGCTGAAGAACTTGGCCAGAACCAGCGCCAGCGCTGCCTTGGCGAACTCGGAGGGCTGGAGATTGAAGGCGCCCAGATCGATCCATCGACGCGACCCGCCGCGGACGGCTCCGAAGAAGAGCACGTAGACGAGCAGCAGCACGATGCCGCCGTAGATGAGCAGGGAGCGCTCGGTAAGGCTCCGGTAGTCCACCGCCAGACAGACCACCATGGCCACCAGACCGAGGCCGAGCGCGTAGAGCTGGGTGAAGTAGGTGTCGGTGGGTCCGCCGGTGGCGCTGTAGATCTGGGTGAGACCGAGCAGGCAGAGGGCGAGCATGGCCCCCAGCATCGCCCAGTCCACGTGGAAGTAGAGACGTCGTTCGAACACGGTCGTCCTGGCTAGTCGGTGCCGGCGCCGGACACGGCGCGCTCGGGTGGCAGGATGTCGAGGGCCACGGGGCTCCCCACGGGGATGTCGGGATCGAACTCCGGCAGGGCGGGCGGCACCGCACGCAGGCCGGGCAGGGGCCTGCCGTCCTTCTTGGCGAAGTAGGTCTCCATGACGTGCTTCGCGATGGGCGCCCCGAGGTAGCCGTGCTCCCCGTGCTCGGCGAAGACCACGCCGGCAATCTCGGGGTTGTCCCTGGGAGCGAAGAACACGAACCAGCCGTGATCGCGGACGTCCATCCCGGCATTCTTCGCCGCCTGACGACCCTGGTTGGAGACGACCTGCGCGGTGCCGGTCTTGCCGGCGACGTCGCGTCCCGCGATACGGGCACGGCCGGCCGTTCCGGCGCCGTTGACCGCGAGCCACAGCCCGTCGCGCACCGCGTCGAGGGTTTCGGGGCGGAACGCCACCCGATCGGCGACCGCAGGCGGCTGCACGGGCTGCCAGCCCTGACCTTCATCCACCGCCTTGATCAGGTGCGGCGTGACCTTCGTGCCGCCATTGGCCACGGTGGCAATCATCAGCGCCAGCGAGGCCGGCGTCACCGACACCTGCCCCTGGCCGATCGACACCGAGATGGTCTCGCCGGGATACCAGCGCTCCCCGGTGCGCTCGAGCTTCCAGGCCGTGGACGGGACGAGGCTCTCCTGCTCGTTGGGAAGATCGATACCGGTACGGCCGGCCAGTCCGAGCTTCTCGGCCCACTCGTGGATCTTGTCCACGCCCAGCATGTTGCCGAGCGTGTAGAAGTAGACGTTACAGGACTTCTCGAGCGCGTGCCGCAGGTCCATGGGCCCGTGCCCGCCCCGCAGGTGACACGCGAAGCGGCGCCCGAAGAAGGTCGCGCCGCCGTTGCAGTTGACGGTGAAGTCCGGGCCGATGAGCCCCTCCTCGAGCGCCGCCGTCGCCACGACGATCTTGAAGGTGGACCCGGGCGAATAGCGTCCCTGGATGGTGCGATTCTGCAGGGGCCGGAGGGTGTCGGTGTTGAGCGACGCCCAGGTCTCGCGGTCGATGCCGGCGGCGAAGGCGTTGGGGTCGTAGGACGGAAGACTGACCTGGACCAGCACCTCCCCATTGCGGGGGTCCAGCATGAGCGCCGCGCCGTTGAACCCGGCGTCGCGGAACGCGGCTTCGGCAGCCTTCTGCAGGTCGTAGTCGATCGTGAGCTGCACGCGGCGGCCCTGGACGGGCGCGATCTCCTCGAGCGTCCGCATCTCGCGGCCGGTGCTGTTCACCACCACGCGACGTGCGCCGTCGAGGCCCATCAGCAGCGAGTTGTACACGCGCTCGACGCCGGACTGGCCCACGATGGTGCCGGGCGTGATCTGGTCGGTGAGCTGCGCGTCACTCGCTTCGCCGACGTACCCGAACACGTGTGCCGCCACCGCATCGGAGGGATACTGCCGCGTGGGGACCTCCTCGACCACCACCTCGGGGAGTTCCGAATCGAGCCGGCGTGCCGTCAGGGCGGCGACCTGCGCCAGCGTCGCGTCCTCGATGAGGACCAGTGGCCGGTAAGACGGCTCCCGGCGGCCGCGCTCGACAGCGACCCGCAACTGCTCGATGTCCACGCCCGCGATCTCGGAGACCAGCGCCACCGTGCGCTCGAGGTCCTTTGCGTGCTCGCGGACGATGGACACGCGGAGCGCGTGGCGATTCTCCACGAGCAGGGTGCCGTTGCGATCCACGATGGCGCCCCGCGGCGCACGCAGCGCGAGCGTCCGCTGGTGGTTGTTCTCGGCCATCTCCTCGAAGCGTTCGTGCTGGAGGATCTGGAGGTACCAGAACCCGATGGCCAGGAGGACGAAGCACACGACGGTCCCGACGCGCAGCGCGTTCAGCCGGGACCAGATCCGCCGCCGATTTTCAGGCATCGCCATCAGCCGCCCGCCTCAATGTCGTGTGCGTCGTGCCGCCCGCCGGCGTTCCACCACACCGGGCAGCGCCTCGATGATGGTGAACGCCACCATGCCAATCACCGCGTTACCCACCGCCTGCCCGGCCACTCCCATCCAGGGTGTGGGAAACGTCCGCAGGCCGAGCAGGGCGTAGAGCCCCATGAACACGCCCGCGTGGACGAGCGTCGCCGCCAGGAACATCACGACGCGGGGCAGCGAGGCCGTCACGATGAACTGCTGCCCGAACACTCCGGCGAAGAAGCCCACGGTCGACTTCGCCAGGGCGCCCATGCCGATGACGCCGCTCGACAACGCATCCTGCACCAGGCCGGCCAGGCTCCCAGTGACCATCGCCGCGCCGGGCCCGGCCGACAGGGCCACGTAGACCACCACCACCAGCACCAGGTCCACGGCCGCCGTCCCGTTCACCACCAGACGCGAGAAGAAGGTCTGCAGCGCGATCGCAAGGGCAACCGCCACCAGCACGCCGACCGTTCTCACGTAGGGTCCCCGCCCTTCACTCCGAATCGTCCCCGGGGACCACCGGGCGCGTCAGCACGACCAGGACCGACTCCAGCGACGAGAAATCCACCGACGGGCGAACCACGATGGATCCGTAGTCCTGGCCATTCCGCGCTACAGATTCTATCCGACCGATGAGGAAGCCCTTGGGATAAATGCCGTCTATTCCCGACGTCACCACCAGGTCGCCCTCGCGCAGGTCGGCCGACCCGGCCACGAACTCCATGGCCAGCAGGTCGCCGCCGCTGCCGACGACCACGCCCTGTGCACGGCTCCGCTCGATGATCACGCCGGCCGCGGCGTTGCGATCGATCAGCAACTGGACCTTCGAGGCTCTGGGAGCCGCCGTCACGACCCGGCCGACCACGCCGGACGGCGAGATGACCGCCATATCCTGACCGATGGCGGCCCCCGCTCCCTTGTCGATGGTGATGGTCCGGAAATCGGGGCTGGCGCCGCCGGCAATGACCGAGGCCCCCGTCGTCGTCACCGAGACGCGGGACTGCAGGTCGAGCAGCTCCTGGAGCTGGCGCGACTGGCCTGCCACGGCCCGCTCCTCCTGGAGTTCCACCTGGAGCCGCGCCAGCTCCTCGCGCAGGGCGACGTTCTCTGCGCGCGTGTCCTGGAGCGCCACATAGCCCTTCCAGGCCCCGGACAGACCGCTGGCCAGTGCAGCCACGCCGCGCTGGACCTCCGCGACGACCCCGAAGGTGGCCGTTTCGAGCAGGGGCACGCCGCGCCGGGTGGTCACCTGGGCGGAAATCAGGATGACGTGGCCGATGGTGAGGGCCACGAAGAGGTACCCCGTGCGCTGGCGTATGTCGAGCAGAGGCATCCCAGGCATTCCCGCACGTTCCTGCACCGGCCGTTCTCCCGAACGGCGGCGCGAGGGATCAGTCGATCGAGATCTTGCGCAGCAGGTTGAAGTCCGACAGCATCTTGCCCGCCCCGAGGACCACCGACGAGAGGGGATCCTCGGCCATCGCGAGCGGGAGACCCGTCTCTTCCCGCAGGCGCTTGTCGAGGTTCCTGAGCAGCGACCCGCCGCCGGTGAGCACGATCCCCCGGTCGACGATGTCGGCCGACAGCTCGGGCGGTGTCCGCTCGAGCGCCACGCGGACGGCATCGACGATGACGTTGACGGTCTCGGCCAGAGCCTCCCGAATCTCCTGATCGGAGATCGTGATGGTCTTGGGCACGCCCTCGATGAGGTGCCGGCCCTTGATCTCCATCGTCATCTTCTCTTCGAGCGGGTAGGCGGAGCCGATCTCCATCTTGATCTGCTCGGCCGTCCGCTCGCCGATGAGGAGGTTGTAGGCCTTCTTGATGTACTGGATGATCGCGTCGTCCATCTCGTTGCCGGCCACGCGCACAGCCTTGCTGTAGACGATGCCGGCGAGCGAAATCACCGCGATGTCGGTCGTGCCGCCGCCGATGTCCACGATCATGTTGCCCGAGGGCTCGGTGATGGGCATGCCCGCGCCGATGGCGGCCGCCATGGCTTCCTCCACCAGGTGCACCTCGCTCGCCTTGGCCCGGTAGGCGCTGTCCTTGACGGCACGCTTCTCCACCTGGGTGATCTCAGAGGGCACGCCGATGACGATACGCGGCCGGACCCACACGTTCCGGTTGTGCGCCTTCTTGATGAAGTAGGTCAGCATCTTCTCGGTGACCTCGAAGTCGGCGATGACTCCGTCCTTCATGGGCTTGATGGCGACGATGTTGCCAGGGGTGCGACCGAGCATCTCCTTGGCGTCGCGACCGACCGCTTCGACGCGGCCGTTGAGCTTGTTGATGGCGACGATGGACGGCTCGTTGACGACGATGCCCTTGCCCCGCGCGTACACGCAGGTATTGGCAGTGCCGAGATCGATGGCCAAGTCGCTCGAAAACAGGGAGAAAAACGAACCAAGACCCAACGTCGCCCGCTCCTAGCTCGAGGGCAGCAGAAGGGAGGACCCTTCTTCCCGCGCCACGTGAATGCCGTTCTTGCCGCCGCCCTTGACCTTGTACATCGCGGTATCCGCGGCTCGTAGTAGTTCTTCGGCCGATCCCGCCACATCCGGCAGGGTGGCCACCCCAATCGAACACGTCAGCTGGATGGCCGAACCCTCGGCCACCAGGAACCGATGCTCCCGGAACATGTCCCGGATGCGTTCGGCCGCCGACACGGCACCGGCGCTTCCGGTGTCGGGCAGGACGAGGCAGAATTCATCCCCCCCGAAACGGGCCACCATGTCGGTCTCCCGGGCGCCGTTCCGGATGGCGGCCGCCGCCTCCACCAGCACCTTGCTCCCGGCCAGGTGCCCATAGGTGTCGTTGACCGCCTTGAAACCGTCGAGGTCGATGAACAGCAGGGACAGGGGGCGGCTGCCACGGCTCGCCCGCTTCACTTCCCGACGCAGCACCAGCCGCAGGTACCGCGAGTTGTAGACACGGGTGAGGTCGTCGGTGACCGAGAGCGCCTCGGCCCGCTGCAGTGCCAGGGCACTCTCGAGGGCGACCGCCGGCGACTCGAGATAGATCCCGATCACGCCACGCAAGGCCGGCGTCACCTGCGGCGCCGAGGCCGACGGCCTCGCGTCGAGGGCGGCCAGCACGCCGATGGTCCGCCCCCGGCAGAGCAGCGGAAAGGCCACGGCGCTCCCGGCGCCAATGGGCGCTCCGCGCTCGTCCGATGCCAGGTCCGCCGCCAGCAACTCCCGCCCCTCCCGCATCACCCACGAGGCCACGAGGGCCAGCGACGCCTCGTATTCAGGCGTCAGTCCCGCGTCGGCCAGCACCGCCTGCCGGCCCTGGACGTCGGTCGCTACGACCGCCCAGCAGGGAGCGGCCACCCAGTCCCCTGCCTCGCGCACCAGCCAGCCGGCCACCTTCCGCGGATCCGTCGACGCATGCGCGGACCGGATGGCGTCGAGCAGGGCGTCGCGGCCTGAGAGCCGGGTCCGCAGCGCCCGCTGCCGGGCCTTGAGGCGACCCGCCAGGTCGACGCGATACACGCCTGCCATCTGATCTGCCACGTCAGTTCGGTCGGTCTGGTCTGCTGTCGCCGTATTCTCTGCAGGAAGGACGCAGCCCTGGCCGCTCGGTGCAGTCCTGAGCCGCTAAGTGCTTAGAAACCCGACGAATATACCATGCCTGCGCGAAGCTGCGCGGCGCTGCGCGAGGAGAAATTTCGAGCACCGCCGATGCGTCCGTCCGTCGTCCGTGAGAGACTGCGGCCGCCGTCGCAACTTGCAGCCACGAAGACGGCTGTCGTACGATGTGCGTTCCTTAGACGAGGCTTCCCCCATGACGATGCTCGACCGGATGCGTCGGCACCGCGGCTGGCTCAAGTGGAGCCTGGCCCTCGTGGTGCTCGCATTCATCGTGTTCTACATTCCCAGTTTCCTGGCCGACCCTGTGGCTGTTGGCACTGCCAACCCGTCGGAGGTGGTGGCGAGCATCGAGAACCGGGAGGTGACGGCTGGGACCTTCCAGCAGCGGTACCTGTCCCAGGTGCAGGCCTATCAGACCGCCTACGGGGGGGGCATCACCGATACGCTCCTGCGTCAGCTGGGCATCGACCAGCAGATCCTCCAGCAGCTCATCGACGAAGAGGTGGCGGTGCTCGAAGCCGAGCGTCAGGGCATCACCGTCAGCGACGATGAGCTGGCCAAGGCCATCTTCGCGATTCCCGGGCTCCAGGAGAACGGCCAGTTCATCGGTGAGGCGCGCTACGAGCAGCTGCTGCGCGCCCAGGCACCGCCGATGACCAAGGCCGGCTTCGAGGCCGGCCTCCGGCGCAACCTGATGATCGAGAAGCTCCGCGCCGCACTCACCGGGTGGATGGCGGCCTCCGACATGGAGGTCGAGCGGGAATACCGGCTCCGCAACGAAAAGGTGCGGCTGCAGGTGGTCACGCTCACGCCGGACGCGTTCCGGGACCAGGTGACGGTCTCCGATACGGACGTCGCCGGCTACTTCGAGACGCGCAAGGCGGAGTACCGGGTCGGCGAGCAGCGGAAGATCCGCTACCTGCTGCTCGATCGGGACCAGGCTCGCGCGTCGCAGGTGGTCGCCCCGGCCGAAGTGGAGCAGTACTACAACCAGAACATCCAGCTCTATCAGACGCCGGAGCAGGTGCGGGCCAGCCATATCCTCCTCCAGACCGGACAGGGGCAGGACGACGCGGCCGTCAGGGCGCGGGCCGAGGAACTGCTGGCGCGCGTACGGGCCGGCGAGGACTTCGCGGAACTGGCGCGTCAGTTCTCGGAGGACGAAGGGTCGAAGGCCAACGGCGGCGACCTCGACTACTTCTCGCGGGGCCGGATGGTGCCCGAGTTCGAGTCGGCGGCCTTTGCGCTCGAGCCGGGTGCGACGAGCGATGTCGTCCAGAGCCAGTTCGGGTTCCACATCATTCGGAGCGTGGACCGGCGCCCGGCCGTGACGCAGACGCTGGACGACGTGCGCGCACAGATCGAAGACCAGCTCGCCTGGCAGCGGGTGGATCAGCAGCTGGCCGACCGGGCGCGCGACATCGCTGCCAGGGTGACGAGCCCGGCGGCGCTGCAGACCGTGGCCACCGAGCTGGGTCTCACGGTGCAGGAGTCCGACTTCTTCCCGATCGAGGGACCGGTCCCCGGCCTGGGCGTGGCGCCGCAGGTGTCCGGCACGGCGTTTCGGCTCGAGGAGGGTGCCGTGAGCGAGGCCCTGCCGAGTCCCCGTGGGCAGCTGTTCATGACGGTCTCCGAGACACGCGACCCCTACGTGCCGGAGCTCGACGAGGTGCGCGACCGGGTCCGCGAGGACCTCATCCGAAGCCGGGCGCTCGAACTCAGCCGGGAGCGTGCAAACGCGGTGGCCTCCACCCTGCGCTCCGCCAGGGATTTCGAGGCCGCAGCCAGAGCGGCGGGCCTCGAGGCCCGCGACACCGGCCTGGTCACCCGCGAGTCGCCCCTGCCGGACATCGGCGTCAGCCCCGAGGTGGATGCGGCGGCCTTCTCGCTGGCAACAGGAGCGGTGAGCGAACCCATCGCCACCCCGGATGGCACCCTCATCGTGAAGGTGATGGAACGAGACGAGGTCACCCCGGACGAGTTCTCCGCGGCACGGGATCGGTTCAGGGAGGAGCTGCTCAACGAGCGACGGTCCCAGTTCTTCACCGCCTACATGGCCAAGGTGAAGCAGGGCCTGCAGATCCAGATCAACACCGACGTCGTCCAGCGCGCAACGGGCATCATCTAGCGGGGATCGTCCCGGCGGGTCTGCGCGCCGCAGGCCGTGCCGGGCAGGGACTGTGACAGAACGGGCCGGTGCCTCCGCCGGCCCGTTCGCGCGTACCGGCCTCAGTGGAACACGGCGAACGGCATCAGCGCGAGTGGTTCGCCTCGCCGAAAGCGCGCCGCGGCCGACACGGCGCGCACGCCCGCCGCCACGTCGCCGCCGAGCGCGCGGAGCAACGCGCCCTCGCCCGCCGTGCCACCGATCCGTTCCAGCAACGCCTCGTAGAACGTGCGCCGCGGCGCGAACACGACCAGCTCGACGTCCTCGTCGGCGCCTATTCCGGCACGCGCCTTCGCCAGCCGCACGGCCACGTCCATCCCACCCAGTTCGTCCACGAGCCCGTTGGCGCGCGCCTGCGCCCCGGTCCACACGCGGCCGCGCGCCAGGTCTCGTATCCGCTCGACCGTCGTGCCGCGCGAGTCGGCCACGCGCTGGACGAATCCGTCGTAGAAGGCCTGCAGCGATGCGTCGATCCGTGCCCGCTGGTCGGGCGTGAACGGCGTGAACGGCGAGTAGATGTCGGCGTTCGCGCCGGCGGTCAGCGTCCCGGTGCCGATCCCCAGCTTCTCGAGCGCACCGCCCACGGTGAACTTGCCCGCGTAGATGCCGATGGAGCCGGTCAGGGTTCCCGGCTGCGCCACGATGGCATGTGCCGGAAGTGCGATGTAGTAGCCGCCCGAGGCCGCAACGTCCGACATCGACGCGATGATCGGGCGGTCCGGCCACCGCTGCCTGAGCACCTGCAGTTCGCGCCACACCACGTCGGAGGCGACCGACGAACCGCCCGGGCTGTCGATACGGAGGATCACGGCCCGGATCGACTCGTCGTCCCCGATGCGCCGAATCTGCTCGACCAGCGACTGCGAACCGGCCACTGGTCCATTGACCGGGTCGTACCCGCTGCGCCCGCTGGCGATGACGCCGGTGGCGTACAGCAGCGCCACGCGCGGCCCGCCGCGGCGGCCGGCGGCACCCGTGCGGGTGCGGGCGTAGTCGGGCGCGTCCATGCGCGAGATCGTCGCGTCGTCGCCGCGCAGTTCGGCGGCCAGTTCGTCGAGCTGGTCCTCGTACGCCAGGCCATCCACCAGTCCTGCCCGGAGGGCCTCCTCGGGGAGGAACGGACCGTCATCGATGAGCGCGCGCACCTCGGCCTCGGTCATGCCGCGCGAGACCGCGATGCCGCGCACCAGCTGATCGTAGAGATCGCGGTTCAACGACTCGGCCATCTCCCGGTGGGCTGGCGTGAAGCCGCGTTCCGTGAGCTGGTTCGGCGCCGTCTTGTATTCGGCAATCTGCAGGAAGTCGGGGGTCACGCCCACCCGGTCGAAGAACCCCCGAAGGAAGACCTCGTAGGACGCCACACCCGTGAGGTCGAGCGGACTCGCCGGCAACAGCAGCACCTTATCCGCCGCGCTGGCGAGGTAGTACTCCCGTTCGCCCCCGTACTCGAGAAACGCGACCACCGGCTTGCCCGACATGCGAAACGCGAGCACGGCATCGCGCAGTTCCTGGAGCCGGCCCCAGTACGGAAGGTCCAATGCGTCCGGCTGCAGCAGCAGCCCCGTGACGCGGGTATCGCGGGCCGCCCTCTGGAGGGTCTCCACGAAGCCCTGGACGGTCAGGGACGCGCCGCCAACGAGCGCGCCAACGACGTCACCGGGCGGTGCCTCCTGCACCTCGCCGCCCGGCCGGAGCACCAGCGTCGTTCCCGACGCCACCGCGGGCCCACGGGAGAGGACGAGATAGAGGACCACGACGCCTGCGAGCGCCACGCACACCACCATGGCAATGAAGGCAACAACGATGGCGAATCCGCGTCGCACGGCCACGGGTCTCTCCTCGGGAGGGGGTTCGGAAGCGAACGTCCCAGTGTAGCGCCGGGGTGTCGGGGCCACCCCCGGCACCGCCGTATAATCCTCCCCGTGCCGTCAGCCCTGCCACGGAATCCGCGTCGCCCCCTCGCCCGCCGAGGCCGGCGATCCACCGTGTGGATGGTGGCCGTCCTCCTGGCGGCGGCACCGCTGCTGGCTGCGGACGAGCCGGTGGATGAGACGGCGATTGCGCGGATCAAGACCGAGACGTTCCAGCGCTCGCAGGTGATGGACACGGCCAGCCGCCTCACGGATGTCTACGGGGCGCGCCTCAGCGGATCACCGGCCCTGGATGCGGCGGCCGCGTGGTCCCGCGATCGCTTCAGGGAGTGGGGCCTCGCCGGCGCGACGCTCGAACCCTACGACCATCGCGGGCGGGGGTGGTCGGTGGAACGCTTCAGTGCGGAGATGCTGGCACCCCAGTACGCCAGGCTCGACGTCCACCCGCTCGCCTGGTCGCCCGGCCTCGCCGCTCCCGTGCGCGGCACCCCGGTGCACGTACAGGTCGCCTCGCCCGCCGACTTCGAGCGGTATCGCGGCCGGCTGGCGGGCGCCATCGTTCTGAACGGGCGGCTTCCGGAGCCGCGCTCGCGATTCGAACCGGAGGCCTCACGTCTCTCCGAGGAAGCCCTGCGCACCCGCGCGAGTGCCATCAGCCCGACCGCCACCGGCGCGGCGGGCTCGCTGCGGGAGGAAGACGAGGAGTGGGCGGCCAGCCTGGAACGGCGGAAGGCGATCTGGCAGTTTTTCGCCGACGAACGGGTGGCCCTGGTCATCGAACCCAGCCGCTTCGACCAGGGTGTGCTCGGCGTGTCGGGTTTCTACGACCACGTCTGGCAGCCGACGTACCCGGGCTTCGTCATGTCCCGGGAGCACTACGGACGCATCACGCGGCTGCTCGCGCTCGACGTGCCGGTTACGCTGGAGGTCGGGCTGTCGGCCCGCTACCACGCACGCGAGGCACCGTGGAGCAACGTCATCGCGGAGATCCCCGGAGCCGACCCCGCCATCGGGCGTGAGGTGGTGATGGTGGGAGCGCACCTCGATTCGTGGCATGCCGGCACCGGCGCGACCGACAACGCGGCGGGCGCGGCGGTCGTGATGGAAGCCGCCCGGGTGCTGGCGGCGATGGGCACGCGGCCCCGACGGACGATCAGGTTCGCGCTCTGGACGGGCGAGGAGCAGGACTACCTCGGCTCGCGGGGGTACGTGCGGGCGCACTATTCCCCCGCCGACCGCGCGGCGCCGACGACCGAGCACGCGCTCCTGTCAGCCTATTTCAACCTGGACAACGGGACGGGGCGGATCCGCGGCGTGCACATGCAGGGCAACGAGGCCGTCCGACCCGTGTTCGAGGCATGGCTCGCGCCGTTCGCCTACCTGGGGGCCACCACGGTGAGCACGCTCAACACCGGAGGCACGGACCACATGGCCTTCGACGCGGCAGGCCTGCCGGCCTTCCAGTTCATCTGCGATCCGATTGACTACGACACGGAGACGCATCACACGAGTTCGGACACCTTCGAGGCCCTCCTCGAAGACGATCTCAAGCAGGCATCCGCCGTCGTTGCGAGCATCCTGTGGCACGCCGCCATGCGCGATGAACGGCTGCCGAGGAAACCATGACCCACTCGATCCGGAGGACACTCACGCTCGCGGCGCTCGTCGTCGCGGCCGCGTGCGGTGGCACCGAACTTCAACCTGGAGAAGGCATGTCGAACATCACGGAACTCGAAGCGCAGGACCAGCAGGCGGGTGACGGCGAGGAGGCCACGGCGGGGCGGGCCGTCACCGTCCACTACACGGGCTGGCTGTACAGCGACACGGCCGAGGGCCATCGCGGCCGTCAGTTCGACAGCTCCCGCGACCGCAACGAACCGTTCACGTTCAGGCTCGGCGGCGGAGAGGTCATCCGCGGCTGGGATGAGGGTGTCGCGGGGATGCGGGTCGGCGGGCGCCGCACGCTCACCATTCCGCCGTCGCTCGGCTACGGCGCGCGCGGCGCTGGCGGCGTCATTCCCCCGAACGCCACTCTGGTCTTCGACGTGGAACTGCTCGGGGTCCGGTAGTCGCCGGCGTGCCACGACGCCCAGCCGGCACCGCGGCGATCGAACGGCTGATCGATCTGCGCATCGAGGGCTTCGGCCCCGACGGTGAGGGCCTGGGGCGCGTGAACGGCCGATCCGTCGAGGTGCCGTTCACCATCCCGGGGGAGGACGTGCGCATTCGCCTCCATCGCTCCCCCGCTGGCCTGGTGGGAGAACTGGTGGAGGTGCTCCGCCCGTCGCCGGCGCGGGTGGCCCCGTCGTGCAGCCACTTCGGCACCGCCGGCTCGCGGCGTCCCTGTGGCGGCTGCACCTGGCAGCACATCGCCTACGACGCGCAACTGCGGTTCAAGTCGGGCATCGTCCAGGACCTGCTCGACTCGGTCACGGCCCAGATCCCCACCGTCCGGCCGACCCTGGCCCCGGACGGGGCACCCTGGGCGTACCGTCACACCGCCCACTTCGTCTTCGGCGCGGCCCGGCCGCCTGGCCGGGGCCTGGTGATGGGCCACTACGCCCGCCGCTCGCGGGACGTGGTCCCACTCGACGAGTGCCCCGCTCATGCCCCCGACGGCAATGCGCTGGCCTTCGCGCTGCGTGACGCGTTCCGGCAGCACCGTCTCGACGCGGCCGATCAGGGGCGAGGCGTGCTGCGCGGTCTGTCGGTCCGTGTGCCGTCGTCGGGCAGCGGCCTCATGGCCACGCTGGTCGTCACCACGGACACCGACCGGCGCGTGCGCACGGCCACGCGGCGCGTGGTGTCCGGCTGGCCGCGCGACGTCTCCCTGCACGTGAACCTCCACCCCGACACCGAAGCGGCGCAGGTCCTCGGACAGGTGACCCGGCACGTGGCCGGCCCGTCACGGCTGCGCCAGCGTGTCGGAGGCGTCACATACCTGCTGTCTCCCACGGCGTTCTTCCAGACCAATATCGCCGCCGCGGAACTCCTCGTGGCCCACGTGCTCGCGGCGGTGCCGGCGGGCTCCCGGGTGCTCGACCTCTATGCCGGGGTCGGGCTCTTCTCCCTGCCCCTGGCGCTCCACGGCTGCCAGGTGACGGCCGTGGAGGCGAACCGCACCGCGGTGGAGGACGGCGTGGCCAGCCTCCGGTTCAACCGCATTCCAGCAGGGCGCTGCCGATTCGTGGCCCGCTCGGTCGAGTCGGCCCTGTACGGCGGGACCCGGCCCGACGTGGTCGTCCTCGACCCGCCGCGACAGGGATGCTCACCCGGCGTCCTCGACGGGCTGTTCGCGGACCTGCGTCCGCCGCTGGTCGTCTACGTCTCGTGCAATCCCGCCACCCTGGCCCAGGATCTGCGGGCCGCCACCGACCAGGGCTATACCGTCCGCTCGGTCCAACCGGTGGACATGTTCCCGCACACGGCCCACATCGAGGTGGTGACGGTGCTGACACGATGAGCCGGCACGCCCTGACGGCGGGCCTCGTTCTCGCCCTCGCGCTGACGGCGCCCTTCGCGTGGCGCCACCTGCGGGAGACGCCTCCGACGCCACCGCCACCGGTCTCCCTCACGATGACCGCGCCCCCCGGCGGATTCTTCGGCGCGGGAGACGATGTGCTCGATGCGGCGGTGTCGCCGGGCGGGCGCGAGGTGGTGTTCGTGGCGACCGTGGACGGCGAGGTCTCGCTCTGGCGTCGTCCGCTCGACAGCGAACGCGCGGCACCAATCCCCGGCACGGTGGGCGCCCGATACCCGGCATGGTCACCCGATGGCGGGGCCGTGGCCTTCTTCGCCGCTGGCGGCCTGCACCGGGTGACGCTGTCGGATGGGAGCGTCCGTCGCCTGGCGGCGGCGCCGGCACCGGGCGGGGCCCTCTGGCTCGATGAGGGCCTGCTCTTCGTACCCGATGTCACGGGGCCCATCCGGCACCTGGCCGACGACGCCACGGTGCCCAACGACGCGCCCGCGGACACACCCGGCACGCCCGTCGGCACACCGGTCACTCTGCTGCGCGAGGGCGACCGCGGCCATGTCTTCCCGGGCGCGGCGGGACGGCATGGTCGCTTCCTGTACGTCGCCGTCCGTGACGATGGCCGGCGCGAGGTGCGCCTGGTCCGGCCCGACGGCGAGATCGATCTCACGCAGGCCGCCGGGCACGCGGTGGTGGCGGGTGACCACCTGCTGTTCGTCCGCTCCAGCACGTTGCTGGCGCAAGCCGTCGCTCCGGACGGCCGGCTGACGGGCCGTTCCATGCCGGTCGCCGTGGACGTCGGGACCTCGGCCGAGGGACGTGCGTTCTTCGCGGCAGACGATCGCCTGCTCCTGTGGGCGGCCGATGCGCCGCGCCGGCACGCACTCGAGTGGCGCCGGCCCGACGGCACCCTCGCGGAGACGATTGCCGAGCCGGGGCACTACTGGCAGGTGAGACTGGCCCCGGACGACCGGCAGGCCGCGGTGACCGTGCTTGATCCGCTGTTTCGCACCCTCGACATCCTGCTCGTGCCGACGACGCGGGGGCTCCCGACACGCCTGACCCTCGGCCTCGCGGCCGACACGCACCCGGTCTGGGCACCGGACGGCTCGCGTGTCCTGTTCCGCTCCCTGCAGAGTGGACAGCCGGAGCTGTACAGCCGCGAAGTAGGCGCCACCGACGCTCCGGACGAACCCGTCCTCGTCAGCGATCTCGATGAATCGCCGACCGACTGGCGTGGAGACACCGTGCTCTTCCAGGCGCCGTCGGCGCGGGACACGACGCTGTGGTCGGCCCGCGTGCCCGGGGGAACGCCGACGCCGGCCGGCCAGGGAGGATTCTCGCGAGGCGATGCCCGCCTGGACCCGTCCGGGGACTGGCTCGCCTACACATCGGATGAGTCCGGGGCGGACGAGGTGTACGTCGAGCGCTGGCCGGACGGATCGGGACGTTTGAGAGTGTCGCTGGCGGGCGGGCGGCGGCCGGTCTGGCGTCGCGACGGGCGAGGCCTGCTGTTCCTCCGCGAGGGACAGCTGATGCAACTGGATATCACGCTCGCGGGCGACGTCGCCGACGCCAGCGCGCCACGGGCCGTCGAGGGCGTGACGGGCGTGCGCGACTTCGATGTGGCCCACCGTACCGACCGGGTGCTCGTGCTACGACCGGTCGAGCGATCCCCGGCAGCGTCATCAGGGTCCACCGTCGGTGCCACGCTCGACTGGCGCTCTGCGCTGGCCGCTGATACCACGCCCTGAGAGCGGGTGCGCATCGGCGCGGCGCACCCCGCGGTGCGTGATCGTGGGCGGGCGATGCTCGCAGGCGTCCCTCAGGAGAGCCAGCTCACCAGCACGTCGCGCACGCCGGACGTGACGGGCTCGACCGCGTGCAGGAGCCCTGCGGGAAAGGCGACGAGCATGCCCTCTTCCGGCTCGATGGCGAGGCCCGCCCGTTCCCAGCCGGCCTGACCGAGGGCGCCGCCGGCTGCCACGGGCCCCGTCTCGTCGAGGACACGCAGCCTCCCGCCGGCGAAGCCTCCGCCGGAGGCGTCACCCGCGGCATTGAGGAAGAGCACCACCGTGAACCGCCGGCGGGACACGACATGGTCCACGACGCCGGGATCGGCGACATCGCGGTGGGGGAGATAGCGGCCGCCAGGACCGTAGCGCAGCAGGCAGCTGCCTTCCCAGTCCGTGAGCGCCGCCCCGAACCAGCGGCCCACCAGCGCAGGCAGCCCCGCGAGGGACGCATCGAGACGGGTGGCGTCCGGCTCCGGCAGCACCACCTCGTCTGCCCGGCGGACGCGAGGTTCGAGGGCATAGCCATCGGCGACGATCTCGGCAGGGTGCGCGAGGCCGCGGGTCATGCGTGCCCGCAGACGCCGGCATCGGGCCGGGGTCCAGAACCCGTGGACGCGTGCGACGACACCCAGCCACTCCGGCGCACGCAGTTGGGGCGCCGAGGCCGCCGCGCGTCTCGGCGCGGGGGGGCGCCGAGCGGGCCACCGCGCGCGGGAGGAAGACGGGAGCGTGTCGCGACCCACGTGGCTACGATACGTCCACCCGCGCCGGACCGGGAAGCCCGTGCCGGCCGATCCCGTCACATCCGGCGTGGAATTGGCCGATAATGACGGCCGTGCAGGCCACCCGACGTCCCGACCTCGACCGCGCTCCCCTGCGTCCGCTCCTGAAGTGGGCGGGCGGCAAGCGGCAGCTGCTTCCCGTGCTCCGTCGCTACTACCCGTCTGCCTTCAACCGGTACATCGAGCCGTTCTTCGGCAGCGGCGCGGTCTTCTTCGACCTGGTCACGACGGGACGGCTCGACGACCGTGCGGTCCTGCTGGCCGATGACAACGCCGACCTCGTCTCCTGCTACGCGGCCGTGCGTGACACGCCCGAGGAGGTGATCCTCGAGCTCGAACGGCTGGCCGACGAGTACCGGCTCGCGGGAAGCCAGTGCTACTACGAGGTGCGCGACCAACGGTTCAACCCCGCCCGCGCGGCCGGCACGGCGCGGCCGGCGGCGCTCGCGGCCATGCTGATTTTCCTGAACCGCACGGGCTTCAACGGCCTGTTCCGCCTGAATCAGCGGGGGCAGTTCAACGTGCCGGCCGGTCGCCACCAGAACCCGCGGATCTGCGACAGCGCGAACATCCGGGCCGTGGCCAGAGCGCTGCGGGCGCCGGGCGTGCGGTTCGTTCAGCGCTCGTTCGAGGAGACGCTGGCCGAAGCCCGCCGCGGCGACTTCGTCTATTGCGACCCGCCGTACGCGCCGCTGACGCCGACGGCGCGCTTCGCGCACTACACGGCGGGCGGCTTCGGGACCGACGCCCAGCACCGGCTCCAGCAGGCGGTCGTGGGTGCCGTCGCCCGCGGTGCGCACGTGGTGCTGTCCAATTCGAGCGCCGAGGAGATCGAGCAGCTCTATGGGGGCGTCGCCGCCCGCCACGCCGGGCTGACGATGTCGCGGGTGCCGGCCAGGCGCGCCATCAACTCGCGAGCCTCGGCCAGGGGCGTCGTGCAGGAAGTGCTCGTGAGCAACGTTCCACCGCAGCCGGTGCTCGAGGCGATCCGGCCCACGATGGCCAAGGCAACCCTGGCCGGGCGACGCGCCAGGCCGGCCCGGACGGCCTGACCACTCGCCGTGTTACTCTTCTGTCGGCCCGCGCCGCCGACGCGAAAGTGGCGGAACTGGCAGACGCGCCGGACTTAGGATCCGGTAGCCGGAAGGCTGTGGGGGTTCGAGTCCCCCCTTTCGCACCATCCGACCTCGCCGATCCGGCCGTGCGCCGCGCCCCCACGCGCCGGCACGACGGGGCCGAGCCAGGCACGCACCTCCCATGAAAACAGAGCTGGTCGACGTCAACGAGACGCTGAAGAACCTGACGATCGAGATCCCGAGTGATCTCGTGGACACGGAAATCGAGAAGACGGCGCGCACCTACGCGCGCCAGGCGCGACTGCCGGGCTTCAGGCCGGGCAAGGTGCCCACGAAAGTCGCCAAGAAGCGCTTCCTCGCCCAGATCCTCCAGGACGTGACGCAGGCGCTCGTGCCACGCGCCGTCGAGGACGCCCTGCAGGAGCGGGGTATCGAGCCGGTGGACACTCCGGACATCCGGGACGTCACGGTTGAGGAAGGCCGGCCGCTCACCTTCACCGCGGCCGTGGAAACGGTCCCGCCCATCGATCCGGGCGACCTGTCGTCGATCGAGGTGCGCCGTCCCGCGGACGCGGTCACCGACGAGGGCGTGACACAGACGCTGGAGGGCCTTCGGCAGCGGGCGGCGCGCTCCGAGGCCGTGGAGGGGCGGCCGGTGGCCGAGGGCGACATGGTCGTCGTCGATCTCGAGCGTCGGGAGACCGATGGTTCGACGGACCGCCATGAGGCCACCTCGATCCAGGTGGGTGGCCCGGCGAACCCTCCGGGCTTCGACGCCCATCTGATTGGCATGGAGACGGGCGCCACCAAGACGTTCGACCTGCCCTTCCCGGATGCGTACCCGGTCCCCGAGCTGGCCGGCAGCACGGTCACCTACACGATCACGCTGAAGGAGATCCGCCGGCAGGTCCTGCCCGAACTCGACGACGAGTTCGCCAAGGACCTCGGCGAGTTCGATTCGCTCGACGCGCTGCGTACGCGGGTCCGCGCCGACATGGAAGAGGAGGCGCGCGCCTCCGCCGATCGGGACGTCCGGGCCCAGCTCCTGACGCAGCTCGCCTCGCGCGTGGGCTTCACCCTGCCCACGTCGCTCGTCGAGCGCGAGCTGGATCGGCGGCTCGAAGAGTTCGTGCGGCAGCTGGTGAGCCAGCAGATTGATCCGCGCAGCGCGGGTATCGACTGGCCGCAGTTCCGGGAATCGCAGCGCGAGAGTGCGACGATCGCGGTGGCCAGCGCACTGGTCCTCGACGAGGTGGCGCGGCGGGAAGCAGTCATGGTCTCCCCGGAAGATGTCGATAAGGAGATCGATCTGTGGGCGGAACGCACGGGCCGGACGGCGGCCGTGGTGCGCGCCCAGCTGGAGAAGGACGGCGGTATGTCGAGGCTGTACACGGGTTTGCGGCGGGAGAAGGCGGTTGACTTGGCCCTCTCGCGTGCTAAGATCGCGGGCGAGTGACCGCCTCCCGCACTCACCTCGATCCCTGACATTCTCACGACAATTCGCAGGCGACCCGATCCTATGCGCTATGTGACCGAGCCACGCGCCCAGCTGGTTCCCATGGTGGTCGAGCAGACCAACCGGGGTGAACGGGCGTACGACATCTACTCGCGACTGCTCAAGGACAGCATCATCTTCGTCGGGACGCCGATCGACGACACGATCGCGAACCTGGTGATTGCCCAGATGCTCTTCCTCGAGGCCGAGGACCCCGACCGGGACATCCTGCTGTACATCAACAGTCCCGGTGGCGTGGTCACGGCCGGCATGGCGATCTACGACACCATGCAGTTCATCAAGCCCGACGTCCAGACCTACTGCATCGGTCAGGCCGCGTCGGTGGCGGCGGTGCTGCTGGCCGCGGGAGCCAAGGGAAAGCGCTTCTCGCTGCCCAACTCACGCATCCTCATCCACCAGCCGTGGGTGCAGGGGCTCGGCGGCCAGACGTCGGACATCGAGATTCACGCGAAGGAACTGCTGCGCACGCGGGAACGCCTGAACCAGATCCTGGCGGACCACTGCAATCAGCCCTACAAGCGGATCCAGGACGACACCGAACGCGACTACATCATGTCGGCCGACCAGGGGAAGGAGTACGGCATAATCGATGACGTCATCCGGAAACGGGTGTAACATCGCCTCCAGCTGCCGGGGTGCCGATTCCGGAAGCCCCTGCAGCACGAGCGGTTCCTCCCATCCGGCGTCGTAGCCACGTCTTATGGTCAAGAAGAACGGCGAGACCGAGATCCTCCGCTGCTCGTTCTGCAACAAGGATCAAAACGACGTCCGCAAGCTCATTGCGGGCCCGACCGTGTTCATCTGCGATGAATGCGTCGAGGTCTGCAACGACATCATTGCGGACGACAACAAGTTCGAGAACCGTGGCGTGCGCTCGTCGCTGCCCTCCCCGCCCGAGATCAAGAAGTTCCTGGACGAGTACGTGATCGGCCAGGAGCGGACGAAGAAGAAGCTCGCGGTCGCGGTCTACAACCACTACAAGCGGATCGAGATCCAGAAGCAGCCGCGCAGCCGCAACGACGTCGAGCTCAGCAAGTCGAACATCATGCTGATCGGGCCGACCGGCACCGGCAAGACGCTGCTGGCCCAGACGCTCGCCAAGCTCCTCTCCGTGCCGTTCACGATCGTCGACGCCACGACGCTCACCGAAGCCGGCTATGTCGGCGAGGACGTCGAGAACATCATCCTCAAGCTGCTGCAGGCGGCCGGGGGCGACATCGAGAAGTGCCAGCAGGGCATCATCTACATCGACGAGGTCGACAAGATCTGCCGCAAGGACGAGAACCCGTCCATCACGCGGGACGTGTCGGGTGAGGGTGTCCAGCAGGCGCTGCTGAAGATCCTCGAGGGCACGGTCGCCAACGTCCCCCCGCAGGGCGGACGGAAGCATCCGCACCAGGAGTTCTTCCAGATCGACACGACCAACATCCTCTTCATCTGTGGCGGCGCCTTCGTGGGGCTCGACAAGGTGATCGAGCGGCGTGCCGGCAAGAAGACGCTCGGCTTCAAGGCCGACGTGAAGTCGGTCCAGAAGCGCGAAGTCGGCACCACGCTCGAGGCGGTGGAGCCGGAAGACCTGATCAAGTACGGCCTGATTCCCGAGTTCGTGGGGCGCCTGCCGGTCGTGGGCACCCTGCACGAACTGGACAAGCCGGCGCTCATCCAGATCCTGACCCAGCCGCGCAACGCCATCACGCGGCAGTACCAGAAGCTGTTCGAGTACGAGAACGTCAAGCTCCGCTTCACGGACGATGCGCTCGAGGCCATCTCGGAGTTGGCTCTCACCCGGAAGATCGGTGCGAGAGGGCTTCGGATGATCATCGAGGACCTGATGCTGGATCTGATGTACTCGGTCCCGGGCCAGAAGAAGCTTCGGGAAGTGTCGGTCACGCGCGAGATCGTGGAAGCGAAGGACAAGTCGCTCACGCTCATCGAAAAAGCCGGCTAGGGAATCACGCCCGCGGCCTCGCAGGCGGCACGCACGGGATCCCGCGCTGCCCAGGGCCGGGGCCTACAAGGACCCTGAATGGAAGTCTACGAAACGCTCCCCGTTGTCCCCCTTCGGGACGTCGTCGTGTTTCCGCACATGATGATGCCCTTCGTGATCGGGCGTCCGTCCTCCACGCGTGCGCTCGAGCACGCCCTGCTGAAGGACAAGCGCATCTTCCTGGCCGCACAGCACGACGCCTCCACCGACGACCCGAAGCCCGACGACGTGTACACGATGGGCTGTGTCGCCAACGTGGTGCAGAGCCTGAAGCTGCCCGACGGCAACATCAAGGTGCTGGTCGAGGGCGTGGACCGCGCGCGGGCGATCGAGTGGAAAGAAGACAAGGGCTTCTTCCGCGTGGTGGTCAAGGTGCTGCCGAAGCAGAAGGACACGGGCAGCGACGTCGAGACGACGATGAGCCGCGTGGTCACCCTGTTCGAGCAGTACGTCAAGCTCTCGAACAACCTCCACTACGACGCCATGATCGCCGCGGTGCGCGTGGACGACCCGGGTAAGCTCGCCGACACCATTGCCGCCCACCTGCTCGTCGGGGTGGACGAGAAGCAGAACCTCCTCGAGATCATCTCCCCCCTCGAGCGCCTCAACCGCATCGCCGGCATCCTCGAGATCGAGGTGGACAAGCTCCAGGTCGATCGCCGCATCCAGTCTCGCGTCAAGAAGCAGATGGAGAAGGCGCAGAAGGAGTACTACCTCAACGAGAAGATGAAGGCGATCCAGAAAGAACTGGGCCGCAAGGACGAGAAGGGCAACGAGATCGACGAGCTGAAGAAGAAGATCGAGACGGCGAAGATGCCCAAGGAGGTCGAGGAAAAGGCCGTCCAGGAGCTCAAGCGCCTCGAAGCGATGCCTCCGATGTCGGCCGAGGCCACGGTGTCGCGGAACTACCTCGATTGGCTGATCGCCGTCCCCTGGCACAAGAAGACGCGCGAGAACCGCGATCTGAAGCACGCCGAATCGGTCCTGAACGAGGACCACTACGGCCTCGACAAGATCAAGGACCGGATCCTCGAGTTCCTCGCCGTCCGCTCGCTCGTCAAGAAGCCGAAGGCCACGATTCTCACGTTCTCCGGCCCTCCGGGCGTCGGCAAGACCTCGCTCGCCAAGTCCATCGCGCGGGCGATGAACCGCAAGTTCGTGCGCCTCTCGCTGGGCGGCGTACGGGACGAGGCCGAGATCCGTGGGCACCGGCGCACCTACATCGGCGCGTTCCCGGGCCAGATCATCCAGATGATGAAGAAGGCGGGCTCGATGAACCCGGTCTTCCTCCTCGACGAAGTGGACAAGATGTCGATGGACTTCCGCGGCGACCCGTCCGCCGCCCTGCTGGAAGTGCTCGACCCGGAACAGAACAACGCGTTCCTCGATCACTACCTGGACGTCGAGTACGACCTGTCCAACGTGATGTTCATCTGCACGGCCAACGTGCTGCACACCATCCCGCAGGCGCTGCGCGATCGCATGGAGGTCCTGCAGCTGGCGGGCTACACGGAGCAGGAGAAGGTCGAGATCGCCAAGCGGTTCCTCGCGCCGAAGGCGGTCGAGGGCGCGGGCCTCACGGCCGAGAACATCGTGATCAGCGACGAGGCCCTCCAAACGATCATCCAGCGCTACACGCGCGAGGCGGGCGTCCGGAACCTGGAGCGCGAGATCTCGTCGGTCTGCCGCAAGGTGGCCCGCAGGGTGGTGGTCGAAGGGAAGACCTTCAAGACGCACATCACCGGCGACAAGGTCACCGAGTTCCTGGGCGTGCCGCGGTTCCGCCCCAGTCTCGCCGAGGAGCAGAACGAGGTGGGTATCGCCACGGGCCTGGCCTGGACCGAGGTCGGCGGCGAGCTTCTGGTGAGCGAGGCGACCCTCATGCCCGGCAAGGGCAAGCTCACCCTCACCGGCAAGCTGGGCGACGTGATGCAGGAGTCGGCGCAGGCAGCGCTGAGCTACGTGCGCTCGAAGGCAGCCGAGCTCTCGCTCCCGGAAGACTTCCACTCCAAGCTGGACGTGCACGTGCACGTGCCCGAGGGGGCCATCCCGAAGGACGGCCCTTCGGCGGGCATCACCATGGCGACGGCACTCATCTCGGCGCTCACGAAGATCCCGACGCGCCGTGACGTGGCGATGACCGGCGAGATCACGCTGCGGGGCAAGGTGCTCCCGATCGGCGGGGTGAAGGAGAAGGTGCTGGCCGCCCATCGGGCCGGCGTGACCAATATCGTCATGCCGCGCGACAACGAAAAGGACCTGGCCGACATTCCGGCCAACGTGCTGAGCGCCCTCGATGTACACCTGGTGTCCACGATGGACGAGGTGATCAAGCTCGCGCTCGCCGGCCCGCTGCCGGCGCGCCTGCCGGCGCCCGCGGTGGTGTCGGACGTCAACGAGACCAACGACGGGCGCACGCACTGAGGGACGGCACGAAAGCGGGCACCAGGGCAAGCACCAGGGCAGGCACCGAGGCCGGCACAGGTACGCGCACTGGGACCCGGATGCCCAGTCGGGAGACCATGGCCCCGATGCACCGGCTGACCGCGCGCCACACGTGGCCCGGCGCGCCGGCGCGCTGGACGCGCCGGCCATGAAGGTCAGCGCGGAGTTCGTCACCAGCGCAGCCGGCGCAGGTGGCTTTCCTGGAGAGCGCCTCCCGGAAGTGGCGCTCATCGGGCGTTCGAACGTCGGCAAGTCGAGTCTGCTCAACGCGCTGGCGCGCCGCGCCGTGGCACGCACCAGCGCCGCGCCAGGCAAGACCCGGCTGGCGAACTTCTACCGCATCGTGCGCGGGAGTTCGCCACCCATGTTCCTGGTGGACCTGCCCGGGTTCGGCTATGCCCGGGGTGGGGTGGTGTCGGCCCGGTCGTTCGATCAGCTGGGACGGGACTACTTCGAGCGGGCGGCGCCGCCCGACAACCGGCTGATCGCCGCGCTGCTGCTCGTGGATGCGCGGCACCCAGGACTCGACTCGGATGCGGATGCGTGGGCCTGGCTCGGTCTGCAGCCATGCCCGCGAGCGGTGGTGGGAACCAAGGTGGACAAGTTGACGCGCGCCGAACGGCAGCGTCACGCCCGTGAACTGAACTCGTTGTTTCAACGCCCGGTGCCGATGGTGTCGGCCCACACGGGCGAAGGACTGGAAGAACTGTGGAAGCTGATCGTCAGACTGCCAAACCGAACGGCGGATCCGGAGCCGCCGCCACCGCCCCCGCCGCGCCCGCGGCAGCCGTGATCTCGCTGTCGGCGCTCAAGGAGATGAGCATCTCCGCGCTGACCAAGATCGCCAAGGAGCTCGAGATTGCCGGCGCGACCGGCATGCGCAAGCAGGAACTCATCTTCGAGATCCTGCGTGTCCGCGCCGAGAAGAGCGGCAACATCTTCTCAGAGGGCGTGCTCGAGACCCTGCCGGACGGATTCGGCTTCCTGCGGGCGCCCGACTACAACTACCTGCCGGGGCCGGATGACATCTACGTCTCCCCGTCCCAGATCCGGAAGTTCGACCTGCACACGGGCGACACCGTATCCGGCGTCATCCGTCCGCCCAAGGACGGCGAGCGCTACTTCGCGCTCATCAAGGTCGAAGCCATCAATTTCGAGCCGCCCGAGAAGACGAAGGAGAAGATCTTCTTCGAGAACCTCACGCCGCTCTACCCGCAGCAGAAGCTGTCGCTCGAGACCGACGGGGACAACCTGCCCGGCCGCGTCATGGACCTGCTCACGCCGATCGGCAAGGGCCAGCGCGGTCTCATCGTGGCCCCCCCGCGCACGGGCAAGACGATGCTGCTCCAGAGCATCGCGAACAGCATCACCAGGAATCACCCGGAGGTGTACCTCATCGTGCTGCTCATCGACGAGCGGCCGGAAGAGGTGACCGACATGCAGCGCTCCGTGCGGGGCGAGGTGGTGTCGTCCACGTTCGACGAACCGGCCCAGCGGCACGTGCAGGTGGCCGAGATGGTGATTGAGAAGGCCAAGCGCCTGGTCGAGCACAAGAAGGACGTCGTCATCCTGCTCGACTCCGTCACCCGCCTGGCGCGCGCCTACAACACAATCGTGCCGGCCTCGGGCAAGGTGCTCTCCGGCGGTGTGGACAGCAACGCCCTGCAGCGTCCGAAGCGCTTCTTCGGCGCCGCGCGCAACATCGAGGAGGGCGGCTCCCTCACCATCGTCGCCACGGCCCTGGTCGACACCGGATCCCGGATGGACGAGGTGATCTTCGAGGAGTTCAAGGGCACCGGCAACATGGAGATTCACCTGGATCGGAAGCTCGCGGATCGTCGCGTGTTCCCGGCCATCGACATCCAGAAGAGCGGGACGCGCAAGGAAGAGCTCCTGCTGCCCAAGGACGACCTGAACCGCGTCTGGGTGCTCCGGAAGGTGCTCACGCCCCTGTCGCCGGTCGAGGCGATGGAACTGCTCCTCTCGAAGATGGGCAAGGTGAAGAACAACGCGGAGTTCCTCGCCGCGATGGCCAGCGGGAAATCCTGACGCCTCGCCTGCACCGGTCGCGGCACGCAGCGTAGACTTAGCGGCGTGCCGCCGCAGGCCCTTTCTTCAGCCGGCGGCCGACAGGGCTTCAGCTGGCCGTGACCCGACTCTCCCCATCTGCCGTCGAGCGGTTCGGCAAGGCCGCCGCCGTGCTCTCCATTCCAGCCGCCGCGGCGCTGCAGCTCGTGGTGACGCCGGAGGCGGGCTGGCTCGTACGCCTGCTCGGTACGTTGGCCTGTGCTGGCGGGTGGCTCTCGAGCCGGTACTGGCCCACGGCCGTCCCGGCACTCCTCGTGGCCCTGGCCCCGCTCGGGCCCGCCCTGCTGCTGGCCGCCGGTGCCCAGCCAAGCCCCGTCGTGGATACCATCTGGCTGGCGGGTCTGGCCGGAGCGCTCCTGCCGCAGGTGTCGTGGCGCCGCTGGGCCTTGCCGGGCTGGTGGCCCGTCCTGCTCGGGGGCTGGTCCCTCACCCTTGCCCTGGGCTGGCCGGTGATGGTGGCCCGGGAATCGGGGTTCGCCCTGGACCGGCTGCGGGACGTGGCCGCCATCAACTCGTGGGCCGGGCTCTCCGCACCCCACGTCATCGGGTGGACCCTGCACGTCGTGCTCGTGCAGCTCGTCGGCCTCATCTGGCTCGAGTGGCTGTTCGCGCGCCTGCGCACAACCGGCGCGAACGGGACGCCTGCGCCGGTGCACGCGCTGTGGGTCGGCGCCACGCTGTCGAGCCTGGTGGCCGTGGTCCAGGGCACCGTCGACATCTCGCTACTGAACGGTCCCGAATGGGCGGCCCTGCGGCGCGCGACGGGCACGATGCTCGACGCGAACGCGGCGGGAGTGCTGGGTGCCCTGGCTGGCCCCACAGCCGCCGCGCTCCTCTGGCAGTCCGGGCGCGGGGCGCCCATGGCCATCCTGGCGCTGACGATCAACTGGCTCGGCCTCTGGATGTCCGGGTCGCGCACCGCGCTGGTGTGCGGCGTGTTCGGCACCGCGGCCTGGGTGCTCGCGGTGGTGCCCCGCGGGACAACCGGGGACGCACGGCGCCCTGGCGCGCCGGCGGGCTGGCCGCGGCGCCGGCTCCTGCCGGTCGCTCTCGGGGCGGTGGCGGCGCTGGCACTCCTGGCCTGGCTGTCATCGGCCGTGGGCCCGCTGGCGCGGCTGCGCGACCTCGGGCCGCGCGAGACCTCGGCCTCGCTGTCGGCGCTGGTCACACGTGGCGGGTACGGGCCGGTGGCCCTGCGGATGTTCGCCGAGCACCCGCTCGTCGGTGTCGGCCCCGGCGCCTTCCACTACCTCGCGCCGGACTACTGGCGGCGTACCGAGGATTACACCCTCCCCTTCGACAACGCCCAGAACTGGTGGCGGCACCAACTCGTGGAGTTCGGGGCCCTCGGGGCCCTGCCGATCCTCGCCTGGTCGCTGGCGATCGCCTGGCGTGTACTCCGCACCCGGGCACCAGGACTGCTGGCCGCGACGGCGCGCGGACAACTGCTGGGCCTGGGGGTGATCTCGCTGCTCGGGATGCCAACCCAGAATCCCGTCGTCCTGCTGTGGTTCTTTGGACTGGTGGCCGTGCTGGGGCACGCCGGACCCGAGACCGCCCCCCCCGCCCACCCCCGTGGGTGGCCCCTGACCGTTCTCCCGCCCCTGCTCCTCGCGCTGGCGCTCGTGACGACCGCCGGGCAGGCCGTCCTCGCCACCGGGTCGATGGGCGTGCTCCAGAGGGCGCTACGTGACAAGCGTCTCTACATCTCCGGGACGTACGCCCCGGAAGTCTCGCCGGAGGGTGGCCAGTTCCGCTGGACCCGGGACCGGGCCACGCTGGTCCTGCCCCCCCGCACCCCCTGGCTCGTGATGCACCTGTGGGTGGCACACCCGGACATGGCGACCGACCCCGTCACTATCACCGTGAGCTCCATGTGCGGACCGGTCGCGCGCCTGCAGCTGTCGGGCCCGAATCCGGTCACGCTCGGCCTGGAGCTCCCCGCCGGCGCCTGGCCGGCCGACGGAGTGGACGCCTCGAGTGCCCTCGAGGCGCGTCCCGACCCGCTCGTGCTGTCGATCGCGGTGTCCCGGACATGGAGCCCCCTCCGGTTCGGCGGCCGCGACTCGCGCCAGCTGGGGGCCGGCCTGTCGTGGGATTTCGTGCCGTCGGCCGTCGTGGCACGGGCCGCCGACCAGGTGGTTTCCCTGACGCCGTGCGTGGCTGGCGAGGTCCCGTGATAAGATGCGTTGTTTGTGTTGAGCGGAAGGAGCAGACAGTGAAGGAAGGCATTCACCCGGACTACCAGGCGCTCGAAGTGCGGTGCGCGTGCGGCAACACGTTCATGACGCGTTCGACCAAGCCGGAGCTGCACCTGGAGATCTGCTCCGCCTGCCATCCGTTCTTCACGGGTCGTCAGAAGCTGATCGACACCGAGGGTCGCGTGGAGCGGTTCGCCAAGAAGTTTGGTGCCCAGACGTCGGCCCAGCGGAAGGAAGCGGAGAAGGCCGCCAAGGCGGCAAAGGCAGCCAAGGCCGGCAAGACAGGCAAGGGCGCCTCGGCCTAGGCCCACCGCTGGGCACCCTGTCGTCGGCATGCTGACGGGCGGCGCCCTGCGCCGCCCGTTCTGCGTACGGGCACGTCACGGGGACCGTGGCCACGCGCCACAGCCGAGGGGCGACCCGACGGCCGGCGGCACACGTGCTCCGGCTCACGTGAACTCGGTCTCCCGGTTCACGCCCGGCCTCGGACCAGGGGACCTAGAACAGCTCGTGGCCGCCGGGAGGTGTCGGGACCCCGAGCTTCCGGTCCAGCCGCGCAATCCGGTGGCGCGCCGCCCGATGCCGAGCCGCGCTCGTCTGACAGTCGAGCGCCTGCTGGGCAAAGGCCCGTGCCGCATCCAGATCCCGCGCACGATGCTCGTGGTGCACGGCCAGCGCATCGAGCGCGTCGCGCGCGAGTTGCGCGGGCAGGCGCGGCAGCTCGAGCAGACGGCGCCACGCCTCGGCGGCGTCCGCGTACCGACGCTCGCGGCGCTCCAGCAGCGCCAGCGCTCTCAACGCCTCGGCACGGCTGCGGGTGTCGCCGGACACCCGGCCTGCCTCGTCGAGAGCGGCGGCGCGGCGAAAGGCGGCACGTGCATCCTCGCGACGCCCGGCCCGCTCGTAGAGCTGACCCAGTCCGAGGGCCTCGCGCGTCGACCGCGCACCCGCCGGACCCTCAGTGAGCAGTACGCCTGCCCGCGCCAGCAGCAGCGCCAGCGAGAGCAGGTCGAGCCGGTTGTGCTCGAGCACGGCCTCGAGGCCGCCGGCGTCTCCGGTGCGGACGAACTGGAAGTAGCGTGCAGGGATCTCGAAGCCCGGGACGTCCCCGTCCCGCAGGTCGCCGCAGAACGTGCGCTCCAGCGCCGACAGGCGGCAACTGCCGGGCTCTCCGGTCTCGTCCGTCTCCCGCCAGAGCCGCCTGGCCGGATGCAGCATGTCGACGTGGGGCATCTCCGCGAACGGTGTCACCAGCCGGTGGTAGAGATACCGCGTCTCGATGAGGGGCAAGTCGAACGTCCGCCCGTTGAACGTGACCACCACGTCGGACGCGCCGGCCAGTTCCGTCACCTCCTCGAGCATCGCGCGTTCGGCGGCCGGGTTCGAGAGAAAAAATTGCCGCACGCGGAACCGCCCGCCATCGAACCAGGCACACCCCACCAGGAAGGCATATGTGCCGGCGCCGCCGGCAAGGCCCGTCGTCTCGAGATCGACGAAGAGGAGCGACGGTCCGGCCACGCTCGCCTCGGGTACGCCTCCAAGCAGATGCAGGGCCGGCCAGCCCTCCACGGGGGGCACGCAGTCGGCCAGCGGGACGCGTCCGTGACGGTGGCCGGGCAGGTACGATCGATCGACCACGAGGTAGCGGTGTCCACGGCACTCCCGCCAGTCGCCCCCGAGCACGTCGGCGGCACGCGCGTCCGCGCGTCCCCCCACGGCATCGGCCCCGGATGCCCGATCGGACAGCACCGCCGCAGAACCGTCGGTGCCGGTCCTCCCCGCGTCGGACGTCCCGTCGCCGGGCCCATCCGCCCCGCTGGCGTCGGGGCGCCGGCCCACGGCCGAACCCGACCGGATGGCATCCCGCAGGCGATCCACGAGCACGCTCACGCCGTGCCCTCCCCCGCCGCGTCGAGGGCCGGGCCCGACGCCGCCACCAGGTCGAGGACACGGAGCGCCACGGTCTTGGCAAGCGGGCCGCTCTCACCGGCCGGCCCGACACACGCCGGACAGCCCTGTTCGCAGCCGCAGCCGTCGATGAGCGCACGCGTCCGCGCCAGCAAGGCATCGTGCATGCCGAACAGGGGTTCGCTGAACCCGATGCCGCCAGGATAGTTGTCGTAGAGGAAGATGCGCGGCTCGTCCGGACGGCCGGCGGGAATCCCCGACGCGGCCGTCCCCGCCACCTCGGGCTCCCCACTGTCGATCGAGAGACCCAGGTCCTGGCGGTCGCACATCAGCAGGAGCTGCGCGACCTGCCGGAGCGCGAACGACAGGCCGACGATCCCGTCGCGTCGATCGTCGGCGGCGTACGGCAGCGCGCCCATGACGGCGGCTGGCACCGTGAGCCAGTACGCCGTCGTGTGCATCTCCTGCTCGGGCAGGTCAAGCTCGCCGGAGCCAACGTTCTCGTTGGTGTAGAACTTGATCTTCTTGAAGCCCACGACGCGCGAGGAGACGTGCACGTCCCCGTGCGCGCGGAGGGGCTCGGCGAGGGCCGCGCTCAGCACGGTGACCTTCGTGTAGGTGATCGCGTCGGTGTAGTAGTCGCACTCGATGCGGCGCACGTACGCCTTGCGCCCCTCGAAGTCGAGCCGCTCGACCTGGAAGAGATCCCCCTCGAGGAGGTAGATGGCCTTCTCGTGCAGCGTGGGCGGACCGCTCGTGAAGCTCGTCTCCCCGATCACGTTCGCCCCGCGCGTGAGATCGACGATGACGAAGTTGTCCGAGGAAATGGAGCGCAGGCTGACGGCATCGGCCGGATAGGTCTCGTTGGTCCACTGCCACTGCCCGGGCTCGCCGCCCCCGGCATCCGTGAGGTGCACGAACCCGCCCTCGGCCAGCACCTCGAGGACCTGCTGCACGTCGTGGGCGCCGTACGCCTCGTCCGCCGTGAACGGCAGCTCGAAGGCGGCGCACTTCACGTGATCCAGCAGGATGTGCAGGTTGTCCGGATTCACCAGGGCATGCTCCGGCGAGGCGTCGAAGAAATACGACGGGTGCCGGACCACGAACTGGTCGATCGAGGCGCTGCTCGCCACCAGCACGGCCGCCGACCGTCCACTGCGGCGCCCGGCGCGTCCGGCCCGCTGCCACGTGGCGGCGATGGTCCCCGGATACCCCGCCATGACGCACACGTCGAGCGCGCCGATGTCGATTCCGAGCTCGAGGGCGCTCGTGGACACCACGGCCCGCACACTGCCGTCGCGCAGGCCCTTCTCGATCTCGCGGCGCCGCTGCGGCAGGTAGCCGCCGCGGTAGCCGCGGACCTGCTCGCCGGTGCCCGGCGGTCCGTCGAAGTCGTCCTTGAGGTACGTGGTCAGGATCTCGGTCGCCAGGCGGCTCTGCGCGAAGACGATGATCTGCAGGTGGTGCTTGAGGAACTCGGCTGCCACGCGCCGGGTCTCCGAGAGGTACGAACGGCGGATCCCCAGCTGCTGGTTCACCACCGGCGGGTTCACGAACAGGAAGAATTTCTCGCCCGCGGGCGCCCCGCTCTCCGACACGAGCTCGAAAGGTTCCTCCACGAGGGCCTGCGCCAGCTCGCGCGGGTTGGCGATGGTGGCCGACGAGCAGATGAACGTCGGCGACGACCCGTAGTGCCGGCAGATCCGCTTCAACCGCCGGATGACGTTCGTGAGGTGGCTGCCGAAGACGCCGCGATAGGCGTGCAACTCGTCGATGACGACGTAGCGCAGGTTCTCGAACAGCTTGGCCCAGCGCGGATGATGCGGCAGGATGCCCGCGTGGATCATGTCGGGATTGCTGAGCACCACGTGGGCACGCCCGCGAATGGCCCGTCGTGCGTCCTGGGGTGTGTCCCCGTCGTAGGTGAAGACGCCAATCCCCGCGTCCCCCGGCGGAGAGAGTCGCTCGGCCAGCCGGTGGAGTTCGGCGAGCTGGTCCTGCGCGAGCGCCTTGGTCGGAAACAGATAGAGGGCTCGGGACGACGGGTCGCGGAGCACCGCGTTGAGCGCGGGTACGTTGTAGCAGAGGGTCTTGCCCGACGCGGTGGGGGTCGTGATCACGACATGGCGGCCGGCCAGCGCGTGCCGGATGGCCTCCGCCTGGTGCAGGTAGGGACGCTCGATGCCGCGATCGGCCAGGGTCCGGCGAAGCACCTCGTCGATCCCCTCGGGCCAGTCCGCCTCCACGGCAGCTCGCGCGGGCAGGCGGCGGACCGCCGTGATCCAGGCGTCCGGCGTGTCAGGCCGCTCGGTATCGCCACCCGTGAACCGGTCCAGGACCGACTGCAGGGCCAGTTCGTGGGCCGCATCCGTACGTCTGGCCGGCAGCATGACGGGACGATGTTAAGCGTAGGAAAGGCAAAGGTCAAAGGCCCGGCCGGACGGCCGTCCTAGAAGGCCCGCCCCTGGCAGCCGTCGATTACCACCGCCGCGCCGCTCACCCACGACGCCCTGGGCGAGCAGAGGAACGCCACGACGTCTCCTACTTCTTCCGGCGTGCCGAAACGGCCGAACGGCAGTTCACGCTTGACGAAGTCGGCGATCCAGACGGGGTTCTCCTGCTGGCGCTTCCACCACGAGCCTCCCTCGAACAGGATCGAGCCGGGACAGATGCTGTTGACGCGGATGCCGCTGGGCGCCAGCTGCTGGGCCAGGGCCTTGGCCAGACTGATCTGCCCGGCCTTCATCGCGTTATAGGTCATCCGTCCGCCCGACTCCCGCCCGTAGATCGAGGCCGTGATCACGATGGCGCCACCCCCGCGGCGCTTCATGTGGGGCACGGCGAGACGCGCGGCCCGCACCGAGGGCAGCAGGGTCTGGTCGAACGCCTCCTGCCAGTCGTCATCCCCGGTCTCGAGCAAGCCGCCCCCCCGCGCCTGCGCCACGTTGCTCACCAGCACGTCGAGGCCGCCAAAGGCGTCCACTGTCCGCTCCACCACGTCGGCGATACCCGCCGGCGTCGTGACGTCGGCCACGACCGCCATCACCCGGGTGTCGCTGCCGGCCCGCTCGGCCACCTCCTCGGCCGCCTGCTGGAGCCGCTCCGCCGACCGCGCGCACAGGCACACGCGGCACCCCTCGCCCGCAAGCGCCCGCGCGGCGGCAAAGCCCAGGCCGCGGCTCGAACCGGTGACAATCGCCACTTTGTCCTTCAGACCCAGATCCATCGCGTGATGATAGCCGAGACCTGACGGCCCGATCGCACGCGGGCCTGCGGCGGCTGCCTGCAGTGGACGTGCACGGCGTCGGTGGCCGGGCGATAATCGGCGACCGGCCGCGGGCCGGCCCCAACGTGGGCTTCGCGGACCACGTCGGGCGGCACTGTCAGCCGCGGGGAGCCAGCGAGGCACACATGAAATGGCAGGGGCGACGGACCAGCAGCAATGTCGAGGATCGACGCGGGCGTCGGGCCGGCGTCGGCCTGCCGCTCGGCGGCGGCATCGGTGGGATCGTGCTCCTGCTGCTCTTCTCCGCGCTGACCGGGCAGAGCCCGCTCGACCTGCTGGGCAGCCTGGCGCCGCCCGAGGACGCGGGTTCGGCCCCCACCGGCGTGCCGGCCGACGATCCGCAGGCGGAGTTCATCTCGGTCGTGCTGGCCGACACCGAGGAAACCTGGGGCACGCTCTTCGAGCAGGCCGGCGGGCGGTACGAGGCGCCGCGACTGGTCCTCTTCACCGACGCCACGCAGACCGCCTGCGGGCTCGGCTCGTCTGCGACGGGGCCGTTCTACTGCCCGGCGGACCGCAACGTCTACCTGGACCTCGGGTTCTTCCGCGACCTCGCGCAGCGGTTCGGTGCGCCGGGCGACTTCGCCCAGGCGTACGTCGTGGCCCATGAAGTGGGCCATCACATCCAGACCGTCACGGGGCTGTCCGAGCAGGTGTCTGCGGCACGCGCACGGGCCGGCGAGCGCGAGTCCAACGCCCTGTCGGTTCGCCAGGAGCTGCAGGCGGACTGCTACGCGGGCGTGTGGGGACACTACGCGGCCCGGCGGGGCCTGCTCGAGCCGGGCGACGTGGAAGAAGGCCTCACGGCGGCGGCGGCCATCGGGGACGACCGGCTGCAGCAGCAGGGGCAGGGGCGGGTGGTCCCCGAGTCGTTCACCCACGGATCCTCGGCGCAGCGCGTCGAGTGGTTCCGCCGCGGGCTCGACGCCGGTGACCTCGATGCCTGCGACACGTTCAGCGCGGCAGGGCGCTGAGAAACGCTGACACGGCCCGGTTGAACGCGTCCGGGTCTTCCATGTTCGAGAAGTGCCCGACACCGGGCAGGCGGGCCAGCGTGGCCCCGGGCACCAGCGCGCACATGCGGGCCATCTCGTCGGGCGGTGACAGACCGTCCTCCTCCCCGACGACGAAGAGCGTGGGCACGCTGATCGTCGGAAGCGTGTCATCGGCATCCGGCCTGGTCATGAGGACGCCGAGCGCATCGCCGATCGCCCTCGGGCTCTGCGCCTCGATCAGCCGCCGGAATCGCGCGACCACAGCCGGACGGCTCGCGACCGTCGTCGGTCCCAGGCCGCGCTGAATCATCTGGTCGGCCACGGCGTGCGCGCCGGCCTCGAGCACCAGGGCGTGCATCCGCCGGCGACCCTCTCGCGCGGCATCGTCGTCACCGGGGCTCCGCGTATCGGCGAGGACGAGACCGGCGACGCGCCCGGGTGCCTGGCGCAGGGCCGCCAGGGCGACGTGGCACCCGATCGACAGGCCGCCCAGGACGGCCGCAGGCACCTCGAGCAGGTCCAGCAGGCGCAGGGCGTGAGCCGCGTAGTCGTCGATGGACGGCGCCTCCGCCGGGGCGCTCCCGTCGAAGCCCTGGTACGCCGGCGCGATCACGCGCCAGCCCGGAAACCCCGCGATCTGTGGCTCCCACATGCCCGCCCCCATGGGAAAGGCGTGCAGCAGCAGGAGCACCGGGACGGCCCGGCCCTCGGGGCCGGAGTCGAGGAAGCGGATCCCGTCACGTGCGAGCAGGGCCACCATCGGCGCTGACACGCGGGGATTCTATCAGCGACACACCGCCAGGCGCGCGGCGCGCAGCGGCCAGTTCACCGCCACAGGGGCGGTGCTTGCGTGTAGAATCTACGCCGCATCCTCGAACCGATCCCGCCCACCTTTCAAGTGGCGTCATTCGACGGGTCCTCCGTGCCGCAGCGCACCGGGGGCCGTGCGGGAGGGGTCTGTGGCGGCGCGACGTCGGCTCCCGGAACCGGGCAATCCCGAGGGGCCGGCACTACTCCAGCAGAGGGTTGACTCCATGCGCATCGGCATTCCCGCCGAGACACGGACGGGCGAGCGGCGCGTCGCAGCGACGCCCGAGACGGTGAAGAAGCTGGTTGCCGGCGGGCGCCACCAGGTCGTGGTGCAGGCCGACGCCGGGACGAGCGCGGCGGTGTCGGATACGCACTTCACCGAAGCGGGCGCCACGGTCGTGCCGACGGCCGCGGAGGTCTACGCGCAGGCGGATATCGTCCTGAAGGTACGGGGCCCGGAGGCCGGGGAGCTGCCGGCCCTGCGCCGCGGCACCATCCTGGCCGCGTTGCTCAATCCGACGGACCGGCAGGGGCTGGAGCAGCTGGCGGCCACCGGCGTCACCGGCTTCGCCCTGGAGTGGCTGCCGCGCATCACACGGGCCCAGGCCATGGACGTGCTCTCGTCGCAGGCGAACATCGCCGGCTACAAGGCGGTGATGCTGGCCGCCAACGAGTACGGGCGGTTCATGCCGATGCTGATGACCGCCGCCGGCACCGTGAAGGCCGCGCGGGTGCTGGTCCTCGGCGCCGGCGTCGCGGGGCTGCAGGCCATCGCCACGGCCAAGCGGCTCGGCGCCGTGATCGAAGCCTTCGACGTCCGGCCGGCCGTGAAGGAGCAGGTGGAGTCGCTCGGGGCGAAGTTCGTGGAAGTGCCCCTCTCCGACGACGAGAAGAAGCAGGCCGAGACGGCCGGCGGCTACGCGCGCGAGATGAGCGACGACTACAAGCAGCGCCAGTCCGCGCTCATCCAGGAGCGGGCGCGCCAGGCCGACATCGTCATCACCACGGCCCTCATTCCGGGACGGCCGGCGCCCGTGCTGGTCACCGAGGACACGGTCCGGAGCATGAAGCAGGGGTCGGTCATCGTCGACCTGGCGGTGGAACAGGGCGGCAACTGTCCGCTGAGCGAGCGGGACCAGGTCGTCATCAAGCACGGCGTCTCGCTCATCGGCTACTGCAACCTGCCGGCGTTGCTCGCGGCGGACGCCAGCGCGCTCTATGCACGCAACCTCCTGAACTTCTTCAACCTGCTCGTCGACGGCAAGACCGGCGAGCTGAACCTGGACCGGAACGACGAGATCATCGCCGGGTCGCTGGCATGTATCGACGGCGCGGTGGTCGAGCGAGGCGCACGATGACGGAAGCCCTGGACCCCACGGTCACCAACCTCACGGTATTCGTCCTCGCGGTCGTCGTCGGCTACCACGTGGTGTGGGGCGTGACGCCGGCGCTGCATACGCCCCTGATGAGCGTCACCAACGCCATCAGCTCGGTGATCATCGTCGGCGCCATCCTGGCCTCGGGGCCCGGCACCACGGACTTCGGCGCGCTGCTCGGAGCCCTGGCGGTGGGGCTCGTGGCCATCAACACTTTCGGCGGCTTCCTGGTGACCGAGCGCATGCTCGAGATGTTCAGGAAGAAAGACCGGAAGCAGACCGGGAAGTAGGGCCACCGATGTCCGCCAACCAAGTCGCGCTCTCCTACCTCGTCGCGAGCGTCCTGTTCATCCTGGCGCTCAAGGGGCTCTCCCATCCCGACTCCGCCCGGCGTGGCAACCGCTTCGGCATCATCGGCATGGCCCTCGCGGTGCTCACCACGCTGGCCGTCACCAGGCGCATCGACCTGGCGCTCGGGGCCATGGCCATCGGCGGCGCCATCGGCGCCCTGGTGGCCAAGCGCGTCGAGATGACGCAGATGCCCGAGCTGGTGGCGGCGATGCACTCTCTCGTCGGGCTCGCCGCGGTGCTCATCGCGATCGCGGTGGTCAACAACCCGGGCGCCTTCGGCATCCCGAATCCGATTCCCTTCGGCAACCGGATCGAGCTGTTCATCGGCACGTTCGTCGGCGCCATCACCTTCTCGGGCTCGGTCATCGCGTTCGGCAAGCTCGCCGGACTCGGCAAGCAGTTCCGGCTCTTCTCGAGCGCGCCCATCGTGTTCCGCGGCCAGCACATGGTGAACCTGGCCCTCGCCCTCGTGATGGTCGGCGCGGGCATCGCCTTCGTCGTGGCGGGCGACGCGGGCAAGTGGCCCCCCTTCGGCCTGATGACCGCCATCGCCTTCGTTCTCGGCGTGCTCATCATCATCCCGATCGGCGGCGCCGACATGCCCGTGGTGATCTCGATGCTGAACAGCTACTCCGGCTGGGCGGCCTCCGGCATCGGCTTCTCCCTCGAGAACTCGATGCTCATCATCGCGGGCTCGCTCGTGGGTTCCTCCGGCGCGATCCTCTCGTACATCATGTGCCGGGCGATGAACCGCTCGTTCTTCAGCGTCATCCTCGGCGGCTTCGGCGGCGCCGAGGGCGCGACCGCCGACAGCGGCGAGCAGAAGACGGTGAAGTCCGGGTCCGCCGAGGACGTGGCGTTCCTCCTCAGCAATGCCGAAAGCGTGATCATCGTGCCCGGCTACGGGCTGGCGGTGGCGCGGGCGCAGCACGCGGTGAAGGAGATGGCGCAGAAGCTCATCGCCAGGGGCGTGACGGTGCGCTACGCCATTCACCCCGTCGCGGGCCGCATGCCGGGCCACATGAACGTGCTGCTGGCGGAGGCCGAGGTGCCCTACGAGCAGGTGCTCGAGATGGAGGACATCAACAGCGACTTCGGGAACACCGATGTCGCGTTCGTCCTCGGCGCCAACGACGTCGTGAACCCCCTGGCCGAGACGCCTGGGAGCGCCATCTACGGGATGCCGATCCTCGAGGCGCACAAGGCGCGGACGGTCCTCGTCAACAAGCGCTCGATGGCCGCCGGGTACGCGGGCCTCGACAACCCGCTGTTCTACATGGACAAGACGATGATGGTCTTCGGCGACGCCAAGAAGGTGGTCGAGGACATCGTCAAGGCCATCGAGTAGCGTCGCGCACGCGGCGTCAGCAGAACACGCGGATGATGTCGGACCGCGTGATGATGAAGGTCTTCTCGGTCTTGAAGTCCCTCACCAGCACGGCGGGGTTCTCGACCGAGATCATCGTCGCCAGCAGTTCGACGGGCGTGGAGATGTCCACGAACGGGAAGGCCGGCTGCATGATGGCCTCCACCGGCTTCACCTTCACGTGCGGGTCCCGGACCAGCTCGGCGTACAGGTGCGCCTCGTTGAGCGAGCCCACCACGCGGCCGCTCCTGGTCACCGAGATCTGCGAGAAGTCGTTGTCGCTCATCACGCGCACGGCCTCTTCCACGGGACGGGTGGCCTCCACGGCCTGCAGCTCGCCAGACACCCCGAGGGCCACGAGATCCCGGGCCGTCATGCCGCTCCGCTCCAGGAAGCCCCGCGCCTGCATCCACTCGTCGTTGTACATCTTGCCGAGGTAGCGCGTGCCGTGATCATGGAAGATCACCACGACCACGTCGTCCTTGGTGAAGTGCTCCGCCAGCTGCACGAGCCCGGCCATCGCTGAGCCGGCCGAGTTGCCGGCAAAGATGCCCTCCTCGCGAGCGATGCGTCGCGTCATCACCGCGGCGTCCTTGTCGGTCACCTTCTCGAAGTGGTCGATGACGTCGAAGTCCACGTTCTTCGGCAGGAAGTCCTCGCCGATGCCCTCGGTGATGTACGGGTAGATCTCGTTCTTGTCGAAGATGCCGGTTTCCTTGTACTTCTTGAACACGGAGCCATAGGTATCGATCCCCCAGACCTTGATGCGGGGATTTCGCTCCTTCAGGAATCGCCCGGTCCCGCTGATCGTGCCGCCCGTCCCCACGCCCACCACCAGGTGCGTCACCCGTCCATCGGTCTGGTCCCAGATCTCCGGTCCCGTCTGCTCGTAGTGGGCGGCGCTGTTGGACAGGTTGTCGTACTGGTTCGCCTTCCAGGAGTTGGGGACCTCCCGCTCGAGCCGCGAGGACACGGCGTAGTAGGACCTGGGGTCCTCCGGGTCCACGTCGGTCGGGCAGACGATCACCTCGGCGCCGAACGCCTTGAGGGCATCCACCTTTTCCTTCGACTGCTTGTCGGTGGTGGTGAAGATGCACCGGTACCCCTTCACCACCGCCGCGATGGCCAGGCCCATCCCGGTGTTCCCCGATGTGCCCTCGATGATGGTGCCGCCGGGCTTGAGGAGCCCGGCGCGTTCCGCATCCTCGACCATCCGCACCGCCATGCGGTCCTTGATCGAATTGCCGGGGTTGAAGGTCTCGACCTTGGCCAGCACCGTGGCCTCGGTCACGCCGCGCGTGAGGGACCTGATGCGGACCATCGGGGTGTGGCCGATGGTGTCGAGAATCGAGTCGCAGATCTTCGTGGAAGGTTCGTGCACGAAGGATCTGTACCACGAGGGCCGTGCCTCCGACCACCCTCTTCCTTCGTCGGTCCCCGCGGGGGAGTCACCAGCCGGTCACGTCAGGCAAACCCCGGTGAGGCATCCCAGGACCACGGAGTGCGCCCCTCCAGGAGGCCCGTGCCGTGCCGGGAGCGCACGAGACGGGCGGAATCGTCACGCGCACGGTCCGACCGCACGCAATGGCACGCTTCCGCGCTGAAGGAACCGTCCGCGGTGCACGATTCCTTTCGAGGGAACCCATACTCGATGCTCACCACCCTTCTCGGCGCCTCCGCCCGCTGGCCGGGCGTCGTCGCCGCCGTCGGCGGCCTGATCGGCCTGGCCATCACGCTGCTGGTGCCGAACGCCGTGGCACCGGTGATGCCGGCACGGATCGTGACGCTGCAGGTGGCCATGGGCCTCGGCCCGATCTGGGGCGTGCTGGCCACGGCGCTCGCCTATTTCCCCCATCTGCTCGAACCCGGAGCGAGAGAGTTCCTCTTCGAGGCCCTCGCGGTGGGCCTGGTCACGCGGCGCGGATACCCGGCCCTCATTTCCGGGTCGATCTTCTGGGCGTTTGTCACAGCCCTCCTGATCCTCGCGCCGGGCGTGATGGGCATGGGCGGGTACGGCGCCATGGCACCTCCGCTGGCCCTGCGGTTCTTCCTGTCGGTCATCATCGTGACCGCGCTCGCCGACCTGCTCTACGCCTTCCCCCCGGTGCAGCGTGCGGTTACGCCGCCCGGGGAGTCGCCCCGACGCCGCCTTCGGGCGCTGCTGTTCCACGTGGTGGTCCTGAGCGCCACGGTGCCGTTGCTCGCCATGAACTTCGTCAGCGGACAGCTGGTCGCCGACGGGCAGCAGCAGGAAGCCACCGACCGCCTGCAGGAAGTCGCCCTGAGCATCGGGACCGATGTCGACCACTACGTGCAGTGGCACACCCAGGCCGTGACGGCCCTGGCGGCGACCATCGCCCCGCACGTCCCGGACCAGGCGGGCACCGGGGAGTGGCTCGAGCTCTACCTCGACACCTATTCCGGATTCCGGTCGCTGCTCGCCGTGGACGGCACGGGCCGGCTCATCGCCTCGGCGGGCCCTGGAGCGCAGAACGCGACGTCGGATTCCCTGGGGGCGGAGGCCTTCTTCCGTGGCCCGATGGCCACCGGGCGCCCGCGTGTCTCGGGCGCCGAGCTCGATGACAACTCGCAGATGCCGACGGTCGTCATCTCGGCGCCGATCCTCGCGAGCGATGGCACCGTGGCGGGCGTTGTCTGCGCGTCGCTCGACGTCTCGTCCTTCAACCGCTTCAGCTCGGCGTATCGCGCCCTGAATGGGGCCACGCTGACCGTCGTGGACAGCGACGGCGTGGTCGTGTATTCGTCGTCGGACACGACGCCCCCGCTCACCGAGCTGGGCTCCAGCCCGCTGCTGAGCGCGGCCCGGAGCGCGGGTGGCACCACGTTCCTGTACAGCCCCACGAGCCAGAGCCGCCCGTCGAGAACGGCAGGCACCACCGTGACGTCACAGGGCTGGCGCGTCATCGCCGAGCAGCCGCTCACCTACATCCGCGTCCAGACCGAGGCGCACCACCTGATGACGATGCTGCTGGTCCTCGTGGCCATCGTCCTGTCGGTCGTGGTGGCGGGCTCGGTGGCACGCCGCGTGGGCCAGCCCGTCGAACGGCTGGTGCGCTCGATGACGCGGTTCTCCGCCGACGCGTCGGACGAGCCGGTGCCGGCCATGTCGGGCGAGGCACCCGCGGAGATCATGGAGCTCTCCGACAACTTCGACGCGATGCGTGATCGCCTGACCGCGATGACGCGGGACCTCGACCGCAAGGTGCGGGAGCGCACCGCCGAACTCACGGAGGCGACCGCACGGGCCGAGGAGAGCAGCCGCGCGAAGAGCGAGTTCCTGGCCAACATGAGCCACGAAATCCGCACACCGATGAACGGCATCATCGGCATGACCGAGCTCGCGCTCGACACGCCGCTGACCTCGATCCAGCGCGAGTACCTGCAGGCGGTCAACACGTCGGCGAACTCCCTGCTCACGATCATCAACGACATCCTCGACTTCTCGAAGATCGAGGCCGGGCGCCTGGACCTGGAACACACGGACTTCGGGCTGCACGACCTGATCGCCCGGACGATGAAGCCGCTGGCGCTGCGCGCCGCGCAGAAGGGGCTGGAGATGGTGCTGCACGTCGACGAGCGCGTGCCGCCCTACCTGTGCGGGGATCCCACCCGGCTGGGACAGGTCCTGATGAACCTCGTGGGCAACGCCATCAAGTTCACCAGTCAGGGGGAGGTGGTCATGCGCGTGGGCCTTGTCGACGGCCCGGCCAACGCGCCGACCCTGCACTTCTCGGTGCGGGACACCGGCATCGGGATTCCGGCGGGCAAGCTGGGCGTCATCTTCGAGTCGTTCGCCCAGGCGGACGGATCCACGACGCGGCGGTTCGGTGGCACGGGCCTGGGGCTCTCGATCTCCGCGAAGCTGGTGGAGCGCATGGGTGGACGGCTGACCGTGGAGAGCCGCGAGGGGCTCGGCAGCACCTTCAGTTTCGCCCTGCCGCTGGCCATCGCGGACGGCCCGGTCGAGATCCCGACGGTCCCGGAACTCGAGGGCCTGCGGGTCCTCGCCGTCGATGACAACGCCACCAACCGTCGCCTGCTCGGCGAACTCCTGTCGGCGTGGAAGGTGGACGCAACCGTCGTCGAGCATGCCAGCGCGGCCACCGCGGCGCTGGCGGCCGCGCAGCGCGCAGGACGGCCCTACACGGTGGCGGTGCTCGATGGCCAGATGCCGGAGGTGGACGGCTTCACCCTGGCAGGGCAGATCCTCGAGACGACGGCTTTTGCCGGCACCGTGGTGCTGATGCTGACCTCGGGCGTCCGGCCGTCGGACGTGGAGCGCAGCCGGGCGCTCGGGGTCACCGAGCACCTGCTGAAGCCCATCGCCCGCGACGAACTTCGTGAGGCGCTCAGCCGCGCCGCCGCGCGCGCCAGGGCGACCCACGCGGCCCCCGAACCCGATGCGCAGCCTTCCCCGGCGGACAGGGTCGAGGCGCCGGCGCCGCCTGTCGTGCCGCCCGACAGGCCCATGCGCATTCTGCTCGCCGAGGACAACCTGGTGAACCAGACCGTGGCGATGCGCCTGCTGGAGAAGCGAGGCCACCACGTGGTCGTGGCGCCAGACGGACGGGCCGCCGTGACCGTCTTCGGCCGGGAGCCCTTCGACGTGATCCTCATGGACATCCAGATGCCGGAGATGAACGGCTACGAAGCGACATCGGTCATCCGGGGCATGCGCGGTGGAGCCGACGTCCGCATCGTCGCACTCACCGCCAACGCCATGAAGGGAGATGCGGAGAAGTGCCTGGCAGCAGGCATGGATGCGTACCTGTCGAAGCCGCTGCGGGCGCAGGAGCTGCACACCCTGCTCGAGGGGCTGTCCGGACACGCGCAGCGCCTGTCGGCCTGAGGTGTGGCACCGGGCGCACGCCTGGCGGCGGCCCGCATCTCCCCGTCGGCGCCGACGGGGCGTCCCGGCGATCAGTGCGTCATCGCGTAGATGACGACATTGATGCCGACGGCGTAGCCGTCCGGCGAGAAGTTGTAGAAGAAGCGAGGGTCTTCGCCTTCGCGCTCCCAGGCATCCGAGATGTCCGTGTTGTGCGTCATCAGGACGATCAGGTTGCCCTTCGCATCAGAGATACCTCGCGCGTGGGGCTCGCGGCTGTCCGCGCCGCGTTCCGACGTGCCTCCGCCGCTCGTCCGCCAGAACTGGATGGACGGGATCTGCGGGAAGGCCTGCACATCGAACATGGTTCGGAAGATCGGGTGGTCCAGCGGAACGTCCTCGACCGGATAGGTGGACGGCGGCAGGATGCGGGCCAGCTCGGAGACCCAGCTGTCCCAGGCGTAGCTTCCCCAGAAGTCGTCCACCCACAGGAAGCCGCCCTTCTGGAGGTACGCGCGGAGCCCTGCAATCTCCTCGTCGGTCAGTCCGGCAGTGCCCACGTCCTCCATGTGCAGGTAGGGGCACTGGAACAGCTCGGGATCGGTCAGGCGCACCACGAGATGGCTCGGGGTGCCACGGGGGTCGAACGCGACCCGGGCCTTGGTCAGCTCGGAGAAGCGCTGGGAGAAGTTCAGCTCGGCGTCCGGATAGTCGGTCGACCAGCCCTGCCCGCCGGCCTCCCGCCGCGTGCTCGTGTACAGGGCACGGCAGAAGTTGAAGCCCCGGCCGAAGCTGTCGGCACTCGGAAACCGGGGCGGAATGCGAAAGAACCCGCCTCGCCCGAACTGTGCGGCGGCCGCGCTCGCCAGACAGGTGACGAGCAGGGCCGCCAGCACCAGTCGCAGCTTCACTTGCGTGTCCGGGCGAGCGACCGGTAATACTGCTCGACCAGTGACCGGAACTGCTCGGGCACCTGATCGCTGCCCGAGAGCAGGAGTTCGCTACCGGCCTCCTCGGTCTGGCGGCGCAGGTTGAACTCGAATCGCTTGAGGCGTTCGGTCACGAACGATTGCAGGCGCGTGAGTTCGCTCGCGTCCTGGTAGACGCGCTGTTCGTCCAGCTCCCGCAGGGCCGCAATGATCTCATCGAGCTGCCGCGGATCGATGTTGTCGACGCCCTGGCCCCGCAGCATGTTCCGCAGCTCCTGGGCCTCGCCCGCGAAGCGACGCGCCTCGTTCCGCAGCTGCCGGATGTCCTCCGCGGAGAGCGTGCCCAGATTGCGCGCGCCCAGGCCGAACCCGCCGTTGAACGACCCCTGGGCTCCGAAGCCGTCCACGGCTCCGCCACCCTGCGCGCCGCCGGCCTGCTGCCCGCCTTGTCCCTGCTGGCCGCCCTGGCCCTGCTGGCCCTGCTGGCCCTGCTGACCGGCCTGGCTGCCAGCCTGGCCCGCCTGGGCCTGCTGCCCCTGCTCGCTCCGCTCGCCGGCGCCGGCCTGCTGACCGTTCGGGCTCTGCTGGCTGCCGTCGGGACCCTGCTGACCCTGCTGACCCTGCTGCTCACCCTGCCCGTCGCCCGGCTGGAGACGGTCCTGTGTCCGCTGCTCGAGCGACTCGAGCCCACGCGCGAGGCGATTGGCCCGGTCGAGGGCGCTCGTCTGTGAACCGTTGGCCTGCTGGCCCAGGGCCCCTGAGGCCTCCTCGAGGCGTTCGATGAGGCTGTCGATCCCCGAGGAGATGTCGTTCTCCGCAGCCTGCAGGGCATCGGGAGGGCTGCCGCGGTTCACGAGCGCCTTCGAGAAGCGCACCTTGTCGCGGAGCCGCTCGTCGCGAATGGCACCCGCAGCCTCGGAGAGCTTCCGGGACGCATCCCGCTCGGTCGAGCTCGCGTCACGCGCGGCCCGGTCGAGCTGCTGCTCCAGCGCTCCCAGTGCCGCTTCGAGATCGTCCTTCTGCTGGTTGACCTCGCGCGCGGCCTCGCGCCGGCCGGCGCCGGCCGTCATCGTCAGGTTGCGCACTCCGTCGGCGATCTCTTCCTGGTCGTCCCGCAGGGACTCGGCCTGCTGCAGGGCATCCTGGATGTCGCGCTCCGCCCGGGCGTTCTGCTGCTGCTGCAGACGCCGCTCCGTCTCGCGGAGGCGCTCGAGCGCTTCACCCGCCTGCGCCGCTGCGCTGGCATCGCCCCCGGCGGCCGCCCGGCGCATCGCGTCGGCCGCTTGCCGCATCTGGCGGGCCGCCTCGTTCAGATCGGGGCGGTTCTCTTCGCGCGCCAGCCGTTCGAGCCGGCGCGCGGCTTCTTCGGCCTGCTCAGCCAGGGCACGCTGCTGCGCGCTGCTGGCGCCGCCGCCGGCGGCAGGCGCGTTCTGCCCTTCGAGGGCGCGCCGGCGCTGCCGTTCGGCCTCCTGCTCCTGGCGCCTGGCGATCTCCTTGAGCTTCTCGAGCAGCTCATCGACCTCCTGGTCGCCCTGCTGCTGCTGCGCGCGGCTCGCGGTTTCGTAGCGGCTCGCGAGCTGATTCAACTCCTGCTCGAACAGCTCGGCCAGCTCCTGCTGCTGCTGCCCCCCGCCGCCTCCGCCGCCCCCGCCCTGATTGGCGGCCACCTGCGTCTCGTACTCCTCCTCGGCCTTCTGCAGGATCTGGAGGGCACGGTGCTCGGGCGGCAGGGCACCTTCGGCGTCGATGGCGTTCAGCTTCGTCTCGGCGTCCTTCATCGCGGCCACGGCCTGGGGCAGCAGCTCCGCGATGGCGGCAAAGGCGGGATCACGCTGGATGAACTGGCTGTTCATCCGCGTGATGAGGCCTTCCACCTGTTCCCGCAGCCTGGACTGCGACAGGCCGACCACCACGGTATCCTCGCGAAGTTTCTCCGCCGTGCTGCGGCGGCGATCGCGCTGGATGTTGAAGGTCGCCGAAATGATCTGCCGCTGCTGTTCGGACAGCGCGTCGACCTGCCCCCCGCCGCCACCCCCGCCGCCCCCGCCACCCTGCGACTGCGCCTGCCGGAAGTCCTTGTTGAAGGGGCGCACGCGCACGAAGTAGAGGTCGCTCATCGAGCGCTGGCCGCCGCCGGCGGTGCCGTTGTCGGCGGCCCGTGCGTAGTAGGACACCGTGTCGCCCGGCTCGAGTCCCATTTCCTCGAGGTACAGCGTGTGCCCGGCGGTGACGTCCTGCAGTCGCGTACGGCCGCCGAAGAGGCTCACGGCCTTCTCCTCACCGCCGTTGACCGAGTACACCAGTTCGAGGTTGCGGACGCCGAAGTCGTCCTGGGCGGTCACCTCGAGGAGCACTTCTTCAATCGACGAGGCGGACGTGTCGCGCCCGGGCGTCGAGAAGCTCACGCTGGGCGGCATGTCGTCGAGGGCATCAATCGTGTACTGCGGCGACGCGGCCACGCGCTCACCGGTCGGCGCATCGAGTTCGATGCGGTAGTACCCGTCCCGGTCGACGGTGAAGACCGCAGCCAGCGACCCGTCGGCTTCCGCCGTCAGCTCGGTCGCCACGTCGTTGACGGTCAGCCGGCCTCCCGGTGCCTGCATGGTCGGGTAGATCCGCAGGTGCACTTCCGTGCCCTGCAGCACGGCGATGTCGCCCCCGTCCTCCACGATCTGCGGGTCGAGGCCGGTGAACGCCGGGAACCGGTACTCCAGTTCCAGGCGATCCACGTAGGGCAGATCGACCACACGGAGCGTGAACACCCGCGACCGGACACCGGACGCCTCGACGAAATACTCGATCGGCGTCGCCACGTCGAAGAGCATGCCGTCGAAGCCGCCGGCCTCGCTCGGGATGAGCGGCAGCTCCTCGAACTCGCCCTCGGGCGTCCGCTTCACCATGAGGGACACACTGGGCGCCTCGAACCCGTGCAGGGTCGCCGCCACGGTCTGATCGGCCCCCTTGGGCACCGTGGCATCGCCGGGCGTGACCTCGATACGGTAGGGCGCCGCGGCCTCGACGCTCCGGGACACGAGCAGCAACGCCGAGACGGCGCTGCGGAGGAATGCCGGACCCAGTCCGACCACGAGTGCCGCCACCACCGCCACGCCGGCCAGCGCCGTGGCGTTGCGGCGCAGCGAGTCGCGCTCGACGCTGCGCGGACCGATGGCCGTGCAGCGCTCGACGGCCTGCTCGACCAGCCGCTGCACGAGGCGCGCGGACCCGTCGAGCGGGGTGGCACGGCTGGCCTCCACGGCGCTCAGCAGGCTGGCCTGCAGGCTCGGCTCGTGCTCTTCGAGGTACAGCGCCACCTGCTCGTCGGTCACCCGGCGGCGGAACGGCTGCAGCAGGAACACCCAGGCCGCGCCGACCAGGGCGAGGCCCATCAGGACGCGGGAGGCAATGATGGAGGGTCCGCTGAATCGGGCCCACTCCATGCCGAAGGCGGCCAGCAGGAGCAGGGCGAGCGCAACCCCGCTGAAGCGCACGGCACCGCGCAGGACGAGCTTCATGCGCCAGCGCGAACGGACCTCGGCGATGATGGCCATCAGATCCGTCGGAGCGGTGGTCTCAGGTCGCGAGTATTCGGTCATGCGCCCTCTCTGATGCTGAACCCATTACGCCTCTCGTCCGCGCTTCGTTTAGGCCCTGGACAGACGATTGGACACTAACGTGTCTATTCCCAAAAGGATAACGCCGGCCAGCAGGAGAAACCACCAGAGACGCTGGCTGCCCTCCCGCGTCTCCGGACTGAGCTCGGCCGACGCCGCCGCATCGGCCTCGGCCGACGGCACCGCCAGCGCGGCGGCCATCAGCTCCTGGGGTTCCATCGCGGTCAGGTCGGCTTCCGCGGGATCCACGTTGGCTGCCGTGACCTGTGTCTCGGCATCCGGCGCCTGGGGCACCCGAATCTCGTAGAAGCCCTGCTCGGTGAGCTCGAAAACGGCGGCTCCCTCTTCGTCGAGCGACAGGCGGCCCCCCGACGGCGTCAGCGCCACGAGCCCCTCCTCGACACGTTCGCCGGCACTGGTGGAGTCCAGCACGTCGCCGACCGTGCGCCAGGTCGCCGGCTCCCGGTAGCTGGACAGGTGCAGCATGGCGCGATGGACGAACGGCAGGTACACCGGACGCAGCGGAAGGTCGCTCCAGGACATGTCGAGCGTGGATGCCCACAGCAGCACGCGGCCCTGCCCCACCCTCCGCTCGAGCAGCGCCGGCGAACCGGCGTCGAAGCGGGCCAGCACGTCGGCCTCGGGCGCCGCGGTAATCGAGCGATAGCCGTAGAAGCGCGCCGCCGTGAAATCGCCGCTCCGCGGCGCACGGAAGGGTTCGAACAGCGGGTGGGCGAACTCGATGGCTCCGACGCGCGCCGCCACGCCGGAGGTGCGGTCCACCGGCTCGGCCAGCACACCGGGGAGGAGGTCCACGTCGTCCGGCCAGCTCGACCGCGGCCCGGTTGCCAGCATGAGGCCACCACCGCGAGCCACGAACGCTTCCAGTCGCCTGGCCAGGGCTGTGGACACGGGCGCGTCCACGAGGAGCACGACGGAGGCGCGGGCCAGGTCCTGGTCGGACAGGGCGTCCGGCGTCCGCACGGTCGTTTCGAACCGCGGCTCATCGCCGATGGCCAGCGCCTGCGCAAGGTAGAGGTCGGCCGCGGGGCCGGTGGCGCGCTGCACCAGCGCCACGCGGACGGGCTCCGACGGCGTGATCACGAAGTGAAACACATTGTCCGCCGCCAGCGCGTCGTCGGCCAGGCGAACCGTGCCCCGCATCGTCCGCCCCGTCACGGTGAAGGGATCGAAGGTGACCGACGGCGCCCCGGCCTCGTCCGCCTCGACCTGGGCAGTGCCGATGACACGGCCATCGACTTCGAGCGTCACCGCCCGGGGGGGGACGGGCTCGGTGCCGCGGTTGACGAAGCTGGCGGTCACGGCCACCCGCTCCTGATCGGAGAACGTGGACCGCGACAGCGAGACTGAGGTCGCCGTGAGGTTGGGCCCGTCGCCACCGTCGATGCGGACGGGGGTGAGCGTGGCACCAGCCGGCAGGCGGGCGCCCTCTTCCCCGCGCCAGCCGCCGCGCTGGAAATCGCTGATGAGGACGACCTCCCGTCGCGGGAGCGACGACTCGCCCAGCACACCGGCGGCCACCTTCAGCGCGGGCGCGTATCGCGTGGCGCCACCCCCTGGCGCGGCCACCTCCACGGCTCCCAGGAGCCGGTCCCGTTCGGCGGTGGAGCGGAGGGCAATCTCGGCGGACGAGGCGAACAGCACGATCGTCGCCCGATCCGCCGCCTCCAGATCGTCGATCACCTCACGCGCCGCCGCTGCGGCGCGGTCCCAGCGATCGGCGTAGCCCATGCTGTAGCTGCGATCGAGCAGGATCACCACCTCGCGGGCGCCCGTGACCGACGCACCCAGATCTCCCCCGGTGAAGAAGGGCCGGGCGAACGCGAAGACCACCAGCGCGAGGGCCGCGAGCCGCACCATCAGCAACAGCCAGTTGCGAATGCTCCTCCGGCGGACCGACTGGTATGGAATGCGCCGCACGAACATCAGCGACGGGAACTTCACGACCTGGCGGCGTTCCCGCTGGGTGAGGTGAATCAGGATCGGCAGCGCGAGGCCGGCGAGCCCGAGCAGGAACAGTGGGGTCAGCAGGGACATGATGGCTGGCCTACCTGGACTTCATCGAGCGTCCGCGCATCGACAGGTACCGGAAAAGCGCGTGATCGAGCGGCTGGGACGTGTTCACGAGCGCGTAGTCCACGCGCGTTTCGGAGAAGCGCTTGGACAACGCATCGAGGTGCGCACGTACGAGCGACAGATACTGCTCGCGGAAAGCCTCGGGGACGACGGGCAGCTGCTCGCCGCTCTCGAGATCCTCGAAGGCCGACGCCTCCCCGAACCCGAACTCGAGCTCGGCGCGATCGAGCACCTGGAACACGATGATGTCGTTGCCGCGGAACCGCAGGGGCGCGATGGCTTCCACGACCGCCTCGGGCTCCTCGTAGAAGTCGGAAATCACCACCAGCACGCCGCGACGGCCGAAGTGCTCGGCCAGCTGCCGCAGCGGTGGACGCAGGTCGCCCGGCCGACCCGGCTTCACGCGTTCGAGCGTGTGGAGCACGACGTCCATGTGCTTGGCGGAGGGCGGCACGTGCTCGACGATGGCGTTGTCGAACGTCACCAGTCCCACCCGATCGCGCTGCTGGTGCACCAGATAGGTGAGGCACCCCGCGAGCATCCGCGCGTAGTCCAGCTTCGTGACGGACCCCTCGCTCGCGTAGTCCATCGACTTCGAGATATCCAGCAGCACCGAGAAGTTGGCGTTGGACTCGGCCTCGTACTCCTGCACGTAGTAGCGATCGGTGCGCGCCCACAGACGCCAGTCCATGCGGCGGACATCGTCCCCCGGCACATAACCCCGGTGCTCGGCGAAGTCCACCGAGGCCCCGGAGTAGGGAGCCTTGTGCA
>JBFWZN010000007.1:0-307314 GCA_050185275.1 Vicinamibacterales bacterium
AACCGAGCGGGAGTGGTGCACCGCCTGGCGGGTGCGTACCGCCGTGTCGCCCCGGCTCGAGGCGCCCGCCCCCGGGGCGCCGGGCCCGGCCTCCGTGGCTGCGTCCAGCGTCGCGCGGCGGACACTTCGCGAGTCGGGCGAGCCCGATCGTGGTCGTCTGCGTCCAGTGCCGCGAGTCGGGATACCGCGGGTCGGCCGGCCCCGGCACTCCGGCGTCGGACGCCGCTCGCACGGAGTGGTACCCGCGGGCGGCGGTGGGTGCCAGGCACTGGCCACTCGGGTCGCGACCCGTGAGACTGCGCGTTCTTACGGGTCGCGCGCGGGGCGCGTGCACGCGCTCAACCGAGCGGGGGTGGGGCACCGTCTGGCGGGTGCGTACCGCCGTGTCGCCCCGGCTCGAGGCGCCCGTCACCGGGGCGCCGGGCGCATCCTCCGTGGGCGCGCCCCGGCGCCGCAGCACCGCATACGGGCCGCTCGCTATAATCGCGCGGCGTGTTGAGCAGCCGTCCACGGACCGCCCCGGCCTCTGGTCGCACGTACCCGCGCGCGGTCGTCTCGTGACGGCGACCCGCCGCGGCGCCACCGCGGTCCTCGTGAGCCCGAGGGTGCGGCTGATCCTGCTCTTCGGGTTCTCGTCCGGGCTTCCGCTCCTGCTGACCGACTCCACGCTCCAGGCGCGGCTCGCCGAGCAGGGGACGTCGCTCGGCGCGATCGGCCTGTTCACCCTCGTCGGCCTGCCGTACACGCTCAAGTTCCTGTGGGCGCCGCTGCTCGATCGCTACGCGTGGCCGTTTCTCGGTCGACGGCGGGGATGGGCCGTCGTCGCGCAGGGCGTCCTGGCCGGGCTCATCGCGCTGATGGCCGTGCCGGCCGTGTTTGCGAATCCGGCGGTGCTCGGCGTGGTGGCGCTGTCGGTCGCGTTCGCGTCGGCCACGCAGGACATCGTCGTGGACGCGTACCGGGTCGATGCCCTGCCCCCCGAGGCGCGCGGTGCGGGTGCTGCCGCGATCGTGCTCGGCTACCGCGTGGCCATGCTCACCTCCGGAGGGCTGGCGCTCGTGGTGGCCGATGTGGCGGGCTGGGTCGTCGCGTACGGCCTCATGGCAGCCTGCATGCTGGTGGGCCTGGTGGCGTCGGCGCTGGCCCGCGAGCCGGTCTCGTCGCCGCCCGCATCGCTGTCGGTGGCGCTCAGCGGTCCGGTGCGGGCCCTGCTGTCGCGCCAGGGGGCGGTGGGGCTGTTGCTGCTGGTGGTGCTCTACAAGCTGGGCGACACGGCGGCCAACGCGCTGACCACGGCATTCCTGCTGCGGGGCGTGGGGTTTCCCCTCGCCGTCGTGGGCGCGTTCAACGCGGGGTGGGGGCTCGCGCTCAGTATCGGCGGCGCCGTGACGGGTGGCCTGGTGCTCGCCCGGTGGCCGCTCGTGCGCGCCCTGTTCGTCTTCGGGGTGCTGCAGGCCCTCACCAACCTGCTGTTTCTCTGGCTGGCCCTGGCAGGCCCCAGCTACCCGCGGCTCGCACTCGTCATCGGCACCGAGCAGTTCGTCGGCGGGTTGGGCACCGCGGCGTTCGTCGCGCTGCTCACGGCGTTGTGCGCGCGCCGCTTCAGCGCGACGCAGTATGCCCTGCTCTCCGCGCTCGCCGCGCAGGGCCGCGTCCTCGCCGGCCCGCCCGGTGGGATGCTGGCCGAGGCGGCCGGGTGGCCCGCCTTCTTCGTGGCCACCGCCCTGGCGGCGCTGCCGGGGCTCTGGCTGGTGGTGCGGCACCGAGAGGCCATCGCCGCACTCGACCGCGAAGCCGACGACGACCGCCCGCGCGTAGAGGAGCCGCTGTCGTGACGCCTGGCCGACAGGGCGTGACGCCGTACCGTCCGTCGTCGTGTGGTCTGCGTGCCTCCAGCGGCGCGGCCACGGGGCATGCCGCTTGCAGCCCGCCGCCGCATGTCCGGAGCAGAGGAGCTGTCGGAGGATCGCCTCGCGTCCAACCTGGTCGTGTTCCAGCGCGTCCAGCCGGGGTGGGCCGTGCCCCCGTCCGGTGCACGCGTGGGGTACGGCGCTGACGGCTGGTCGATTGCCGACGGTGCGCACGCGCGGCCTCTGCACGGGCCTGATCCGCTCGCAGAGGCCGACGAGGCCCTCGCGCGGGCCGTGGGGACGGGCCCGGTGCCCTCGCTCCTCGTCGTCGTCGGGCTCGGCCTCGGCTATCTGCTCGACGCCCTCGACCGGCGGGACTGGGTGGGGAAGGTACTCGCGTTCGAGCCCGAGCCCGCCACGGTGCCGCCGCTGCTCGCGCGCCGAGACTGGCAGCCCTGGCTCGCCTCCGGACGCCTGCGTGTGCTGCTTGGACCCGAGTACCGCGGTGCGGCCGAGTACTGGCGCTGGTTAGGGGACGGTCAGGACGGGCCCGTGCTCGTGGTGCATCCGGCGATCGAGGCGCTGCGTCCGCGCGAGGTGCAGCAGGTCCGGGCGCTGGTGTCACGCCTGGCCTTCAACGCACGCGCCAACGCCGAGGCGCGCCGCAAGTTCGGCAGACGCTACCTGCTGAACACGCTCGGCAATCTGGCGGCCCTGGCCACGGAGGCCGACGCCGCACAGCTCGACGGCGCGGGCCTGCAGGTGCCGGCCGTGGTCGTGGGCGCGGGACCGTCACTCGATCTGGCCCTGCCGGCCCTGCGCGAGGCGCAGCATGCTGCGCTCATCATTGCGGCCGACACGACCCTGCGCCCCCTGCTCGACGCCGGGGTCGTGCCGCACCTGGTCGTGGCCGTCGACCCGGGCGAGGCCAACATCCGGCACCTCACCGAGCTCCCGCCGTGTCCGGACACGCACCTGGTGACAGAGGCCAGCCTGCACCCGCTCGCCATGGCGGGCTTCGCGGGCCGCACGTTCCTCTTTACCGTCGCCGACCACGAGCCCTGGCCCTGGCTGCAGGCGCAGGGACGACGGGTCGCCACCTGTCGTGCCTGGGGATCGGTGCTCACGACCACCTTTGACGTGGCCCTGCGTCTGGGCGCCAATCCCATCGTGTTCGCGGGCGCAGACCTCGCCTTCACCGGCGGGCGCCCCTATGCGCGCGGCGTGTCGTACGAGGACGACTGGCGGCGACGCCTGCACTGGGGCCAGCCGCTCGAGCAGCAGTGGCAGCAGGCCGTGGACGGCTGGCCGAAGACGGTGGTGCCGGACACGACGGGCACGCCCACACGGAGTGCTCCGCACCTGGTCGCCTTTCGGGATTGGCTCGTCGAGCAGATGGGGCGCGAGCCGGGCCGCCGGTTCATCAATGCCACCGGGGGCGGGATCCTGCACGGCGAACGTCTGGAGCAGGTATCGCCGGCCGCGATTCCCGCCCTCGTCGGGGCGCCGGGGAGGGACCTCCGCGCCCTCGTGCGCGCGCGGTACCGGCCATTCGACGGCACGCAGGTCCTCGACGCCGTCCGCAACCTGGTGCGCCGCGCTGGCGACCGTGCGACCCAGAGCAGCGATGCGGCAGTGCCTTTCGCTGGGGGCACTGCGCCGCTCGCGGCGTGGGCGAGCTTCGCACCAGGACTCGCGCCCGGGGAGATGGTGCAGACGCTCGCGCGTGCCCTCGATCGGATCGGGGTGCCTGCTGGCGCGCGAGGCATGTCAGCGGAGCCGCCCTCCCAGTCCTTGCCCGTGACACCCGTCCGCGCCCCGGAGCTCACGCCCCCTCCTCGCAGTCTCCACCCCGACCTCGTGGTCGAGACCGCGTCCCTGGCCACGCTCGCCGCCGCGCTGCCACTGGTACCGCTCCCGTTGCCGGCGCGGGCGCTGCACGCGGAAAGGGACGGCACGCTCGTGCTCCGCTTCGCCACCGAGACCGGACGGATCGTGGGCGCGGTCATTGCCGCCACCGACGGCGCGCTCCTTCAGGATGGGCGCGCGCTGGCGCGTGTCCCCGAGGGTGCGCCGCTCGCGCCCGGGCGCTATCAGACCGCGCGCGGCATCCTGCGGTTCAAGCCTCTGCCAGTGGGGCAGGGCGCGAGCCCGGCGGGGGGAGACGTGTCCCCTGGTCTCGGGGCGTCGTCGTACGTGCTGCTCGTGCCTCCGTGCGTGGCCGCAGCGGAGCGGCTGGCGTGGCTGGCGGAGGTGGCCGCCTGACGGCATGCCGACACGAGCGTCGGCCGGGCGCGCACGCTGCGCGATGCGCCCGATGGAACCGCACGATTTCTCACGGGGCGTGCGCACGCGGCACGCGTGACGACGTGGCAGGCCGCTTGCCTGATCACGGCTGGACCTGACCGTTCCCAAGGAGCTGAGAGTGGCCCATACCAACGTCGCAGACGCCGACGGCCGGCAACCGCTGCCGCTGCCGCGCGTGATGCACCTGAACCTGACGAACGCCTGCAACCTCAATTGCCGAATCTGCCGGCCCGAGGATTTCCGCTACACCGCCACCTACCTCGATCGCCCGGTGATCGAACGGGTCGTGGAGGAGGCGTTCGACTCGCTGGTGGAGCTTCGCCTCGACTCGTCGGGGGAGCTGCTGATGGCGAAGGACCTGCCGTACGTCCTCGAGGAGGCCACCCGGCGCAACATTGCCACGAAGATCTGCACGAACGGGATCCTGCTCGGAGACGACGAGGCGGAGATGATCTGCCGATCGTCCATTACGAACGTGCAGATCTCGCTCGACAGCCCTGACAAGGACACGCTCGAGTGGATCCGGACCCGCGCCAAGTTCGAGAAGGTGCTCCATGGGGCCGAGACGCTCGTGAAGTGGCGCCGGCAGCTGGGCAACACGCGGCTGCGCATCAACTTCCACGGCGCGGTGCTGCGCCAGAACCTCGACCAGCTGCCGGATCTGATCCGCCTCGCCAAGCAGGTGGGCGTGGACGACGTGAGCGTGGCCTACGGCTTCATCCACGCGTACATGGACCCGGAATGGGCGGTGTTCTGGGAGAAGGACCGGTATCGTGACGTGCTACGCGAGGTGCGGTGGGTGGCGGAGGATCTGGGCGTGGGCTTCAACGCGCCGCCCGACTTCGGACAGCTCACGGCGGCGAGCCGCCGGTGCGACTTCCTCTTCCAGCAGACCTACATCAACCCGAACGGCAAGGTGGCGCCCTGCTGCATCGGCCCCAACGGGGTCACCGGTGATCTCCACGACCAGTCGCTCTCGGAGATCTGGCACGGCGAGATCTACCAGTCCTTCCGCGACACCTACCAGTCGGACACGCCGGCGTTCGACAAGTGCGGCGCGTGCTACATCATGCAGGGCTGGAGCCCGGACGACTACAAGCCGCACTTCCACCCGGTGCACTGGCCGTACGTGATGGCGCGGTTGCAGGGCGAGGAAGCGACCAAGGCGTTCAACGGCGCACCAGTGACGCTGTTCCGCAAGCAGGACGGCCGGACCGAGGCCGTCGTGATGCGCTACGGACAGATGCCGACGCTCGATGGCCGGCGCCTGCTGGTGTTCGGTGCGGGCGACGGCGGGCGCCAGGCGCTCGACATCCTGGGTCAGGCCGGTCTGGCGGCGCAGGTGGTTGGCGTGTGCGACAACGACCCGGCCAAGTCGGGGCACGACTTCGAGGGCTTCGTGGTGTCGCGGTTCGAGGACGTGCCCGCGGACGGCTTCGACTACGTCGTCATTGCGTCCTCGTTCGGCGCGAGGGACATCGCGGCGCAGCTGCAGGCCGCCGGCCTGCGCAACCGGCACGAGTACGGCACGATGGCGTTCGTCTCGGCGAACGTCCTCGGCCGGAAGGCGGCGTGACTCCGCCGCAGCCCGCGCTCGTCGGCACCGTGCACGTGGACGAGGACTGGCTCCGCGCCGTTGCGGCCGCCACGTCGCTCGTCCCGATGCGCATCCTGCCGGGTCGCCTGCAGCGCGCGCCCGATGGGGCACAGGATCTGTTCTTCGCCAGCGACACCGGCCGCATCGTCAGCTATCTCTTCCGGCCGCCGGACGGCGCCGTGCTCGAGGACGGGCGCCCCCTCACCAGGGCCTTCCACATCGACGAGGTCCACGCCGGCTGCTACATGGTGTGCCGTGACCAGGTCCGGTTCCGGCCGTCGGACGATTCCGACCCGCGGGACAGCGGCCGGGAGTACGCGGTGCTCGTCCCCCCATGCGTGCGCGACGCCGAGGCGCACAGCATCACCGACATTCGCCGGCTTCAGCTCTGAGCCGGGCCCCTCGACGACTCCGACACGTGTTGCGGAACGGCGCCGGGCGCCGCCAGGCCCCACGCGCCGTCCAGCACGCGCTGCGCCGGGGCAGGATGCCGAGGGCGTGAGGCCTCGCCGTGGGCCCAGGCGTGGGTCCCGGCGCGTGGCAGGGGGTCAAGACGCCGAGCGGGTCAGCCGGAAGAACGCGCTGATGGTGGTGAGGTCGTCCTCGGACAGCCCCGCGAACTCGGGCCGCAGGCGCGGGCGCAGGTCGTTGAGGTAGGCGGGGGCCGCGAACATGTTGCCGTGCATCGTGACGGCGAATCCCGCACTCTCGAAGGCCCGCACGTAGTCCGACGCCCGCCACTGGGCGCCGCACTCGCACGCGCAGCCCCGGCGCAGGGTCTCGAAGGCCTGCTCGTCGAGCGTCAGGTACTCGAGCGGCCGGTCGAAGCTCCGGTGGTCGCGGAGATCCACCTGGTGGAGGCCCGTGCCGCCCGGGGCCGTCACGGCCGCGAGGTTGGTCACGGTGGCGCCCAGGTCTTCGATGTGTTCGAGCACGGCGTTGCTCACGACGACGTCGAAGGTGCCGCCCACCGTCGTGAGCTGTTCGGCTCCGACCGCGTGGCAGGCCACCGCCGGTGCGAAGGCGCTGGCAGCCAGCACGGCGTCGAGCGGACCGGTGCGCAGATCGGTCCGGGAGGCGATGGCCTCGCGCATGGCGGTGAAGAGCGCCGGGTGGAACGCCGGATCCCAGGGGGGCAGGAAGCGATCGGCGACCGCGACATCCGCGCCCGCGCAGGCGAGCAGCACCGGCGTCCCCAGGGTGGGGCCGGGGCCGAGTTCGAGCAGGCGCCGGCCGGCCAGTGGCTGCGTGTCGGCCTCGGCGAGCAGGCCGGGCACCTGGCGCATCCATCCCAGGTAGCCGTCGGCCACCTGCACGGCGTAGGTGACCGCCGAGGCGATGGCGGCGGCGCTGCTGTCCTGCTTGCGGAAGTTCCACGGAATGGTAGCCATGTCCCGTTTGTCGGTCGTTTCGGGCGCGGCCACAGGGGCCGCACCGCGTGCAGGTGCCGGGATGGTCGTTCCGGGGGCTTCGGCCGAAAGAGACAGCGTGGGAGGCTGGCCATGAGGGCTGCGGCGCGAGCCGACGCGCAATCACGCGAGGGATGCCCCGACGTCGTGGCGCCCGTGTTCATCGTGGGCTGCGGGCGTTCGGGGACCACGATGCTGTTCGACCTCCTGGCCCAGCATCCGGACCTGGTCCGCACCACCGGGTACCCCGACGGCGAGGACCACGCGGGCTGGATCGAGCACGGGCAGTGCGCGATGGCCGGCATCGGCAACGTGCATTCCGACCGCTACGGTTCCGGCATCACGGGCAACGGGTGCTGCCTGCACCTCACGGCGGACGACGCCTCGCCCACGGTCGTGAACGCCATGCGGCGCTACTACGCCACGACCATCCTGCGCGACGCCCCTACGCGGCGAGTGCTCAACAAGCAGCCGCACCTGTCCAACAAGCTGGGCTACCTGCTGCGCATCTTCCCCGATGCGCGCATCGTGCACGTGATCCGCGACTGCGAACCGGTGGTGGCGAGCTGGATCGACATCATGGGCGAGCATCCCACCCTGGTGGCCTACCTGCCCGACGAGCCGCACCCCTGCTTCTGGCTGTTTCCCCGGCCGGAGGAGGGTCCCGCGCGGTCGGCCCTCGGCCGCGACCCGCGCTTCTCGATTCGCGACGGCGGGGCCGCGCTGTGGACGGAGTACTGGTGCCGCGTGAATGCCGGCATCGACGCGCAGCTCGCGGGGCGAGAGGCACAGCGACGGGTCGTGCGCTATGAGGACCTGGTGACGTCGCCGGCGCAGACGCTGGCCGGCCTGACGGCCTTCTGCGGGCTCGCGCCCTGCGACTACGACGTGGGGCACCTGCGGCCCGACACGGGCACCCGCCATGCCCACCTGCTCACTCGGGCGATGAGGGCCGCCATCGCGCGGCGCGCGCACCGCGTGCGGGAAGACTTCGGCTACCGCACGGAGGCCGTGGCCTGACCATGCCCGCGTCAGGCATCAGACGGTGGGGGAGCGGCCCGCGACGATGAGGGTCGGCATCATCCAGTCCAACTACCTGCCGTGGCGGGGCTACTTCGACATCATCGACGACGTCGATCTGTTCCTGCTCCACGACGACCTGCAGTTCACCAAGGGCGACTGGCGCAACCGCAACCGGCTGCGCACGCCCCAGGGCGCGCGGTGGTTCACTGTGCCGGTGCACTATCGGCACACCGCGCAGCGGATCGCCGAGACCGAGATCGACTACACGCGCGACTGGCGGCGTGCGCACGTGCAGCTCCTGCGAACGCACCTCGCGAGGGCGCCCTTCGTGGCCGACGCGCTCGACCTGGTGGTGCCCGAGTTCGAGGCCCGGCCGGAGACGATCAGCGCCCTGAACGCCGCTCTCATCCGGCGCGTCTGCCGGTACCTCGGCATCACCACGCGCATCCGCTTCACGTCGGAGTTCGCGGTGACGGGCGCGAAGACGGAGCGGCTCCTGGCGCTGCTGACCGCGACGGGTGCGACGACGTACCTGTCCGGGCCGAGTGCCGCCGCGTACCTGGACGCGGCCCGCCTGGCGAGCGCGGGCATCCGGCTCGAGTACAAGCAGTACGACTATCCCGCCTATCCCCAGGTCTTCGATGGGTTCGACGGCGCCGTGTCGGTGGTGGATCTCATCGCCAACTGCGGCCCGGCCGCCCGCGACCTCATGACCAGCCGGTCGGCGAGCGTACGCGCGGCATGAAGATCGGCATCTTCGGCAACACGAACAACTACCCCCTGCTGCTCGCGCTCGGCCTGCGCCGGCTCGGACACGACGTGGTGCTGGCCGTCAACAGCCGGGAGCGCCTGCACCGCCCGGAGTCGCGCTGGCCGGCACTGGCGACGGGCTATCCGGACTGGATCCTCGACTGCTCGTCTCTCGATGAGGAGGCCTTCCTGTCGGGAACCCCCGCGATTGGGGACGTGCTCAACTTCCTGACGCACCACACCGACGGGCTCGTCCTCAATCACGTGGGGCCGTCGCTGCTCGAGTTCTGCGCGCTCCCCGCCGTATCGCTCATGACGGGGTCCGACCTGACCTACTACGCCGACCCGGGGGCCAGCGCCGTGCGCCTGCGCGGGTGCGACCCGGCCTACCTGGAGAGCGTCGGCGCCCGGCTGGCCACGCGCCGGTGGCAGGAGTTCGCCTGGCGACAGCGCGCGGGGCTGCGGGCCTCGCGTGCGGTGTTCGCGCCGCCCCCTGGGCTGGTCGCGGACATCGATGCGGCGCTCGAGGCCTCCGGCGTGCAAGCCGGGCGGCGCGACTTCCTGTACATGGCGGACACGCTGCGCGCGTGGCCGGTCGTTCCGCCGGGCGGCCCGCGCCTGCGGGTCCTGAACGGCGCACGCCTCAACTGGCGGCAGCCGACGCCCGAGGGCTTCAGCAGCCTCGATCACAAGGGCACCGACATCCTCCTGCGCGGCGTGGCCGCCTGCGTGGCCCAGGGGGTCGACCTCGAACTCGTGCTGGTGCGGAAGGGCCTGGACGTGGAGGCCACCGCGGCGCTGGTGGAGGCGCTCGGCCTCGAAGGGCACGTCGTGTGGCAGGCGGAGTCGAGCCTGCACGACTTCCAGGTTGACATGGCACGCGCGGACGTCGTGTGCGACCAGGTGGGCGACTCGTTCCCCGGCATGGTGGCACTCGACGCCATGGCCCAGGGCAAGCCCGTCATCGCCAACTTCAGGCCCGAGGTGTTCGGCGACCGTGCTCCTACGGCCGCGGCCGCCTGCCAGGCCCGCACACCCGGCGAGGTGGCCGCGCAGCTGACCCGTCTGGCGGCAGCAGACGCCCGGGCGGCCATCGGTGCGGCCGCCCGCACCTTCGCGCGCACGCGCCTGTCGCCCGAGGCCAACGCCCGGCGCGTACTCGCGCGACTCTTCGAGCGCTGACGCGGAGCGCCCGTCGGCCTGCGTCGGAACGCAACGCCCAGGGTGTGCCCGCACCAGGGCGGGACGAAGGCTGGCCTCTCGCTTGCTCATGCGGCTGCGCAGTGCGCAGTGTGGCTGCACGGTTTGGCTGCGCAGCCCTAGCAGACACGCGCCACATGCGTGCAGGCGGCCCGTTCGGGAGGAATGTCGTGAGCAACGCGGGGAGTGAGATGCCGTCTGGCCGTCACACAGGTGTCGGCATGCCGACACCTGGCTATGCCATGGCTGGCGTGCCCGCGCGCCGGATCGCGACAGCGCCGGCGCCCATGCGCACGAGCCTGAGACGGCCCGAGCCGTCCGCGCACGCGGGCGATCGCGCGACGGTCCTGGTGCTGCGCTCGTGCCGTGCGGCGCAGTTCGAAGCCGCCGTGGCCTTCGCACGCACCCGGCATCCTGGTGCCGAGGTCGTGGCCTTGAGCCACCGCGGCCACGAGGCAGCCCTGCGTGCGGCCGGCGTGGACCGGGTGATCGAGGTGCCGGGCCACCGGTTCGGTCCGCTGCGTCTCGGCCCCTGGGCGTGGCGGCGGCTCCGCACCGAGCGCTTCACCACGATCATCGTGCCGCAGATGACGCCGTCGGTCGCGGCGCATACCAACCTGTACTGGACGGCCGCCCTGCTCCAGACGGACCGCGTCATCGTGCTCCCCGGCGACCGTGCGCCGCAGGAGTTCGACCAGGGCGCCTTCCGCGCGTTCACGCGTATCAGCAGCGTACAGGGCCTGGCCACGCTCGTGGACGCGCCGCTGCTGCTCGTCCTGCTTGCGTGGGCCTGTCTCCGCCGCCTGCGACGGTCACCAGCCGCCCGGGTCGGCACGCGACGACGCGTGCTGCTCGTCATCTCGAGCCTGGGCGCCGGCGGGGCCCAGGTGCAGCTGGCCGAACTGCTGAACCGCATGCCGCGCGACGAGTACGACGTGGACCTGCTGGCGCTCGGCAACGACGGTGGCTTCTCCCGGCAGTGGCTCACGCGCGACGACGTGGACGTGTCGGTGGTGGAGCACTGGCCGCACCTGTCGGCCTCGGTGCTCGAGATCGCGGCCCGCTGCCGGGCCCGGCAGTACGACATCGTCCATACCTGGCTGTTCATGGCAAACGTCGTGGCAGTCGCCGGGGCCCGACTCGCGGGCGTGCCGGTGGTCATCGCGTCGGTCCGTAATCTGAGCGTGTGGAAGCGCGAGCGCTGGTACCGCAAGTGGTGGCACCGTGCGGCCGACATCCTGGGCTCGTGGGCCGCGGATCTCGTGACGGTCAACGCCCGAGCGCTCGTGGCCGACCACGGCCGCTGGGCGTGGACACCCCGCGGGCGCATGGCGGTGGTGCACAACGGCCTCGATCCGTCCCACTTCCTCGCGGATCGCCGCCAGTCGCGCGCGCGACTGCTCGAGGCCACCGGCGCTCCCACCGAGGCGGTGTTCGTGGGGACCGTCGGGCGCCTGGCGCCGGAGAAGGATCACGCCACCTTCCTGCGCGTGCTGGCCGTCGTGTGCCGGGAACGGCCCGAGGTCCACGGCGTGATCGTGGGCGGCGGCGACCTGCGTCCCGCCCTTGCGGGCCTGGCGGAGGAACTCGGCGTGGCCGATCGTGTGACGCTGCTCGGCGAGCGGCGCGATGCCCGGGTGCTGATGGCAGGCTTCGACCTCTTCGTGCTCACCTCCCGCAGCGAGGGGTTCCCCAACGTGTTGCTCGAGGCGACGCTGCTCGGTGTGCCCGGCGTGGCGACCGACATCGCGGGCAGCCCCGACATCCTCGTGGCCGACGAAGCCCTGTTCCCGGTGGGCGACGTCCAGGCGGGTGCGCAGCGCGTGCGGACCGCCCTCGACGACCGTCGACGAGCCACCGCCCGGGCCGTTGCGGCGCGCGAACGGGCGCTGCAGCACTTCACCGCAGAGCACTCGGTCGAGACGTGGCTGCACCTCTACCGCCGGATGCTGGCGCAGGGCAGGGCCTGACATGTGCGGCATCTGCGGCATGGTGGGGCGACCCGATCCCGGCGTCATCCGCCGGATGACCGGTGCGATGGTGCACCGCGGCCCCGACGACGGGCAGGAGTACGTGGACGGCGTGGCGGCGCTCGGTTTCCGGCGCCTGGCCATCATCGACGTGGCCGGAGGCCGGCAGCCCCTCGCGAACGAGGACGGCTCCATCCTCGTGGTCTTCAACGGCGAGATCTACAACCACCGCGAGCTGCGCGCGGACCTCGAGTCGAGGGGACACGTCCTGCGCAGCGGCAGTGACGGGGAGGTGCTCGCGCACCTGTACGAGGAGCGCGGTGACGCGCTGGTCGATGCGCTCAATGGCATCTTCGCGTTCGCGATCTGGGACCGGCGGCGCGAGGAGGTGCTGCTCGCACGCGATCCGCACGGCGTGAAGCCCTTATATTACGCGTCGGCCCGCGGCCGGCTGCTCTTCGCCTCCGAGTTGAAGGCCCTTCTCGCCAGCGGGGCCGTCTCGCGCGAGATCGATCCGGAAGCCGTGGCGCAGTACCTGGCCTACCAGGCGGTGCCGCCGCCGCTGACGATGCTCCGCGACGTCCGGGCGCTGCCGCCCGGGTGCGTGGCGGTCGGCGGGGCGGCCGGCGTGCACGTGCGCCGGTACTGGGCGCCGCCGATGGAGCACGACCAGCCCATCGAGTCGCCCGCCGAGGCGTGCGCGCTGGTGCGCGAGCTGCTGGGGGCGGCCGTGAAGCGGCAGCTGATGAGCGAGCGGCCCCTGGGCGTCTTCCTGTCGGGCGGCGTGGACTCGAGCGCCCTGGTGGCGCTGGCCGCGCGCGAGGTGCCGCACCGGCTCAAGACGTTCTCGGTGGGATTCGTCGGTCCTGACGAGGAGGTCCTCACCGAGTGGCCGTGGGCGCGCATGGTGTCCGAGCAGTACGACACGGACCATCATGAGTTCGTCCTCACGGAGGCCATGTTCACCGGCGCGCTGCCGCACGTCCTGTCGGCGATGGACCAGCCCACCTCCGATGGCATCAATTCGTACTGGGTGTCCTACGCGGCGGCACAGCATGTGACGGTGGCGCTGTCGGGTACCGGTGGGGACGAGTTGTTCCTGGGGTATCCCCGTGACGCGCTGCTGCTCGAGGGACACGCACGGGCGGCCTCGCTCGGCCGGCTGCCGGACCGGTACGTCCAGGGACTCACGCGCCTGCTCGAGCCGCTGTCCGACGATCTGCTCTGGGGGCCGCTCGCACGGTTGCGGCACGCGGCGGTGGACCTGGCGCGTCTGGACGCGGCCCTCGTGTCGCCGCGCGGGTTCGGCATCTTCGACCAGGCGACGCAGACCGCGGTCGTGGCCGGGCAGGAGCGGGGGCACCTGGGACGCGAGGCCACCGCCTACCTGCGCGACGACGTGCCGCCCGACCTCTCGCGGCCCGGCGACTGGCTCGCCCGCGTCGAGCAGCGCGCCTACCTCTCGTTCGTGCTGCTGCGGGACATAGACGCCATGTCGATGGCCCATTCCCTCGAGGTGCGGGTCCCGTTCCTCGACCAGGCACTCTCCGACGCCGTGGCCCGCATTTCGTGGCGGCTCAAGCTGCGCGACGGTGTGGGGAAGTGGGTGCTGAAGCACGCGCTGCGCGACCTGCTGCCCGACGACATCCTCTTCCGGCCGAAGATGGGCTTTGGCCTGCCGTATCCGGTGTGGATGCGGCGAAGCCTCGAACCCATGGTGCGGGATCTGCTGTCGCCGGCCCGCGTGCGCCGCCGTGGCGTCTTCGATCCGGCGACCACGGCCGACCTCGTGGACCGCTTCTACCGCGGCGACGACACGATCTGGCGCCGGGTCTGGACGCTCTTCGTGTTCGAGGGCTGGGCCTCGGCGGTGCTCGACGCGCGGACGGATGCAGGCGATGTCGCGGCCTGAGCGCGTGCTGCTGCTGCGGTCGGGCCGCCACCTGCAGGTGGCCCTCGACGCCCTCGCGGCCACCTGGCCCGGCTGCGTGGTGACCGTCGTGGGCACCGCTGGCTCCGAGCGGGCGATTGCCCAGGCCGGCGTGGCCGCCGATCGGGTGCTGCTGTATACGCGGCGTCCACGCTTCACGCCGCTCGCGTTCCTGACAAGCACGACCGCGCTCGTCGCACGCCGTCGTGGCTTCGACCGTGTCGTGGTGCTCTGGAACGATCCGGACGGCACGGGCCAGGGCAACGTGGATCGCACCGCGTTCGCGCTGGCGCCCCTCGGGTTCCTGGCCGTGACCCCCGATGGCCGTCTCGTCGCCCGGTCGCTGTGGCCCCAGGTGGGCCATGAGCTGCGACGCACGGTGGCCTCGGCCTGGGCGGCCTGCGTGCTGGCCGCGCTCTACGTGCCGGCCGCGCTCTGGCCGGAGCGACGACGATGAGCCTGCGCGTGCTGCACGTGACCGAGTCGCTCGCCGCGGGCGGCATCGAGACCACCTTCCTGCACGTCCTGCGTGCCATGCGCGCGCTGGACGCGGACGCGCACCATCACGTGCTCGCGCTGGCCGGTGGTCCCCTCGAAGGCGCCTACCGTGACGCGGCCACGTCGGTCACCATCGCCCCTCGCGGCCCCGCGCTGCGTCGGGTGCTCGAGACGCCCGTGGACGTCGTGCAGGTGCTGTTCGAGCGCTGCGCCTACCAGCTCATGCCCGCGCTGCTCGGCCGTGGTACCCCGGTCGTCTACGCCAAGGGCTATGACATGGGCGGTATGTACCGCCTCAACGAGGGGTTCGACTGGCAGGCCGACCTGTCAATGCTCGCGGCGGCCGATGCCGTGACCTTCACGACACCGGACCTGGCGGCGGGGTACCCGCTGCCCGCCGGCCGGGCGTTCGTCCTGCGGAAGGCAGCGGACGTGAAGACGTTTGCCGCACTCAACGATCCCGATCCGGGCGCCAGGCCCCGCATCCTCTGCGTCGCCAATCTGCATCCCCGCAAGCGGCTGGGCGACCTGGTCCTGGCACTGGCGGAGGTGCGGCGTCACGTGCCGACCGCCGACGTCCGGCTCGTGGGCGGCGGGCAGGCCGAGGAGGCCGCGCGCCTGCAGTCGCTGGCGCGCACGCTGGGGATGGCGCAGGCCGTGAGCATCGCCGGTCTGTCGCGCGACGTGCGCACGGAGATGGCACAGGCGTCGGTGGTGGCCCTCCCGTCCTCGTGCGAGGGAGTCCCCACCGCGCTGCTCGAAGGGATGGCGGCGGGCCGGCCGGTGGTGGCCACGCGCGTGGGGCATGTGGCCAGCATCGTGGACGACGGCGTCGAGGGCTTCCTGGTGGAGGTCGGCGACGTCCCGGCCCTGGCCGACCGTCTCGTGCGGCTGCTGACGCACCCGTCCCTGCACGCACGCATGGGTGTGGCCGCGCGACGGCGCGCCGCGGCGCACGACGTGCCCCGCGTGGCTGCGCACCTGCTGGGCGTGCTCCAGACGACCGTGGCGGCAGGCGACCCCTTGTCCTCTCTGGTCGTCGGCCCGAGCACGACCGGCGCCGGCAGCACCTGGACCAGCGTGCCAGGCACGTGTGTCGACGGTCACCCTGTCAGCCGTGCGCGCGACGAGGGCAACGGGCCACACAGTCAGGGCGCCGGCCTCACACCATGGCCCGGGACCGCCCGCCCCGTCGGATCACCCGGTGAGGTGCACTGACATGCTGCCCGCGTGTGTGGCGGCGGTGGGCTCGGACCGGTACCTGCACGAGGCGGAAGTCGTCGCCGCCTGTGGATCGTCGCCCGCGCTTGCGGAGGCCTGGACGCTGTATCAGGACTTCTTCGACGGGTTCTGTGAGACCGGCCTCGATCCAATGGGGCATCGATTCCGCCACCCGGCATCCTCGACGGGGCAGATCCGGCTCGACCCTGACGAGACCGTGCTGATCGTCGGGACGGGGCCCTCGCTCGCACGCGCGCTGCCGGCGCTCGAACGGGTGCGCGGCCGCGTGCGCATCTTCACGTCGCCACGCGGGGCCGAGCGCCTGGCCGCGGCCGGCCTCGTCCCCGACCTCGTGCTTGTGGAACATCGGACGGCGCTCGACGCCCACCACTCCGCGCGTCACCGGCGCGACGGGAGCGAGGACGTGCTGGCACGCGTGCCACTCGTCGCGGCCGACTGGCGCACGCCGGCACCGCTCGTGGCCGGAGTGGCCGACCACCGCCTGTTCGTACCCGCACCGCTCCCCACGTGGGGGGCGTGGCCCGCGACGCTCGCCGCGATGGCCTCTGGGGCGGGTGCCCGCCGCATCGGCCTGCTCGGGATCGACCTCGGCACAGCCCGCCACCCCGATCCGGCATTCGCGCCGCTCGTCCAGCTGCTCGGCCTGCTCGCCCGCGCGACCGAGGCGTCAGCTGGGACTCCGGGTCCGGTGACCCTCGACTGCGGAGAGGGTGGCGCGGCAAAGCCGGGGTGGGCCGCGTCGCCGGTGGAGCAGCTGGCGGGCCGCCCGATGCGGGAGCCGCTCGCCGTGGATCGACGGGCCGCACCCACCCCTGCGGCGCGCGTCGCAGAGGCCCTGGCCGCGCGCGAGCACCTGGCACCCGTCGTCGAGGTCGCCCGTGACGTGCTCGGGTCGGCGCTCGCCGTGCGGGGCGGACACGGGCGTGCGGACGCGCTGCCGCGAGCCGCCGAGACGCTGCTGGGGTGGGGCTACGAGCCCGAGGTGCGCATCGGCCTGCAGGAGACGCTCGGCGTGACCTTCCTCCCGCGGCTGTGGCGGCAGGGGCTCGACACGACGCTGGGCCCCGCGCTGTGGCGTCCGCTCGTCCTGGCGGCGCACGAGATTGTGGGGCAGGCGAGCCGGCTGGACGCCTGGCGCGAGGAGGCCGTGGCATGAGTGCAGACACCCCGTCGGTCAGCGTGCTGCTCCCCGTCCGCGACGGCGAACCCTGGATTGCGGCGGCCCTGGCGAGCCTGCTGGGCCAGACGTTCCGCGACATCGAGGTCCTGGTGCTCGAGGACGGCAGTCGTGACGGCACGTCCGACGTGCTGCGTGCGTGCGGCGACCCGCGGGTGCGGGTGGTGCCGACGGGCGGCGTGGGCATTGCCCGCGCGTTGAACATCGGGATGACGCAGGCGCGCGGCCGCTATCTGGCAAGGCAGGATGCCGACGACGAGTCGCGGCCCGATCGGCTGCGGCGACAGGTGGCGGTCCTCGACGTACGGCCCGACATCGACGTCGTGGCCTCGGTGGCCGACTACGTGGATGCCCACGGAAGGCCCCTGTCGGACTCCTGGGTGCAGGCCGTCCGCCGCCAGCAGGATCCGGCCCGGACACCCGAGCAGATCGCGAGGCTGATGCCGCTCACCTGCTGCATCACTCACGGCTCGGTGATGCTGCGGGCCGAGGTGCTGCGCGCCGCTGGCGGATACCGGCCCGAGATGGTGCCGGCCGAAGACTACGACCTGTGGCTGCGCCTGCTGCCGGCGCACCGCTTCCTGAAGCTGCCGGAGCCGCTCTACCGCTACCGGCTCCACGCGGCGCAATCGGGCCAGGCCCAGGCCGGCGTGCAGGCCGAGCGCGCCGTCCTGGCCAAACTCGGGTACCTGCGGCGCGCGTATCCCGCACTGCCCACGCCCGCCGTGCTGGCGATTGCCGGCGGAGGACGGGGCGACGCGGTGTACCGGCAGGCGGCCCGTGCGGCGGGCTTCGTGGTGGCGGGCGCGCGATCGTCCTGGCACGTCCTGGCCGTGACCGACTTTGCGGCAGTCCCGCAGTGGCGCGAGGAACTGAGCCACTCTCCGACGGCGGTGGGCGCACAGATCGGCAACCTCTTCGTCGCGGCCGACGGCGCGCAGGGTACGAGGGCGGCATGACGCGTCCGCGGCGGACGGTCGTGCACCTGACGACCTATCTGCAGGGCGGCGCGGGTCGTGCCATCACCGACCTGGCCTGCGCCCAGCACCGCGCCGGCGACGACGTCCTCGTCATGGCCTCGGCCACGGGACGTGGCGATGCCGACAACTATCCGGAATACCTGGACCGGCTGGCCGCGGCGGGCGTGACGGTCGTCCTCGAAGAGTCGCTCTTCGTGCGCGAGGCCGCCCTCGGCGATCGGGCGCTCGCACGCCTCCATCGTGCCCGGCGCCCGGACGCCGTGGACGTCGTGCACGCGCACGCGGCGACACCCGCCCGCATCGGGCTGCGTTTCGCCGAGGCCAGGGGCGGGCGACCCGTCGTCATTCAGACCCAGCACGGGTGGGGCACGCGGAAGACGGCGGCACAGGCCAGAGACGATCTCGCCACGCTCGATGCCGTGGATCACGTGGTCACCACGTCGCGCGCCACCGGTGGCTGGCTCGTGTCCCAGGGCCTCGACCCGACACGGCTGAGCGTGATTCCGTGCGGGCTCGCGGAGGTCTCGGCGGGGCCGATGCCGGCGGATGCCGCCGCCTGCCTCGCGGCGCACCGCGCGAACGGCCCCCGCCTCGCGGCCTGCATCGGATCGGTGACGGCGAACAAGAACCAGACCCTGCTGGTCGACGCGCTCGCCGACCCCCGGACCGCCGGCTGGGCGGGCGTGGTCATCGGCGAGGGCGGCGACGCGCTGCGCCCACGGGCCGACGCCCTCGGCGTGGCGGCGCGGCTGGCGCTGGCGGGCTACCAGGCCGGCGCGGCCCGCTGGCTCGCCGGCGTAGACCTGCTCGTCGTGCCGTCTCTGTCGGAAGGACAGGGGCTGGTCGTCCTCGAAGCGTTCCGTGCCGGCGTTCCGGTTGTGGCCAGCCGCATTCCGGCCCTCGAGGAACTGGTCGTCGAGGGCGAGACGGGCTGGCTCTTCGATCCGACGGACGCTCGCGATCTCGTGCGCGCGCTGGTGGCGGCCGGCACGGCCCTGCCCCCGGTGCGCGCCCGGACCGTGGCCGCCGCGCGCGACGTGTTCATGCGAGACTACCGGTTCGAGACCACCCTGGCCCGCCACGAGGCGCTGTACGCGCGGCTCGCCGGCCCTGGCGCGGCCGCGCGGATGCCGGGCGCGGGTGCCGGGCACCCCGTGTGGCGCCCCGCCGGGAGGGCCGACCACACGCCGGGCTGACACGAGGCCGCCCGGCAGGCTAGACTCCGCCCCAGTGGGCTCCATCGTGTCGTTCGCTGAACCCGTGAAGGCCCGGACCGTCCGGGCCGATGCACCCCCGCGGGCACTCACCACGCGCTTCCTCGACTTCTGGCTGCTGGGTGGCGCCAGCGTGGTCGTGTGGGCGGCGATGTGGTCGATGGAAGGCCTGCGCTCCGCGTGGGCGGTGGACCAGCACTTCCGGAACCTGGCCGTCACCAGCCTCTCGCTCGCCCTGCTGGTGAACTATCCGCACTTCCTCATGTCGTACAAGCTGGCCTACGGGCGCGGGTCGGCGTTCGTGCGGGTCCACTGGTGGCAGTTGCTGGTGGTGCCGGTCGCGCTCGTCGGCCTCTTCGTCGCGTCATACGCGTACTACGACGTGCCGGCGGAATCGATCGGTCCGCTCGCCGCCACCGCCGAGTTCCTGCGCGGCTACGGCGTGAACGCGCAGGTCGTCGTGCGGCCGCGTCTGGGTGAGGTGCTGCTCACCGGGGCCTTCCACCTGATGGTGTTCACCATCGGCTGGCACTACACCAAGCAGGTGTTCGGCTGCATGATGGTGTACGCGCACTTCGACGGCTATCCGTTCAGCGCGTCGCAGCGCCGGCTGCTGCGGGGCGCCCTGTTCAGTATCTGGGGCATGAGCCTCGTGGACTTCAATCTCGACGGCACCTGGCGCGCGTTCGGCGCCTTCAGCTACTCCTCGTTCGACCTGCCGGACGTGCTCGGTCCGCTGGCGCAGGTGGCCGTGGCGGCCGGTTTTCTGCTCGTGTGCTACCGGGTGTTCTACGTGAACCATCGGGCGACGGGGCAGTGGCCGAGCCTCAACCTGCTGGTGCCCTTCGTCGCGATCTACCTCTGGTGGATGCCGTTGATGCGGCAGGAGGAGTTCTACTTCCTCCTGGCCCCCTTCTTCCACTCGCTGCAGTACCTCGCATTCGTCTTCCGCGTGGAGGACTCGCGGCTGCGCGGTGGACGGCGGCGTGAGGCCCGGGCCACGGCCACCATCGTCTTCGTGCTGCTGGCGGGATGGCTCGCTTTCGAGTTCGTCCCCACGGCCGTTGACGATCGGCTGGGCACCTTCGACGCCTGGGGGCTCTACTTCTGCTTCACCGCCGCGATGCTCTTCATCAACATCCACCATTACTTCATCGACAACGCGCTCTGGCGCTTCCGCGACCCGGAAGTCCGCCGGCTCCTCCTGGACTGACGCATGACCCATCGGACCCTGCTGTGCCTCGCGGCCCTGTCGCTCCCCCTGGCAGCATCCGCGCAGGTGGCGGTGTCGTCAAACGACGGCAAGACGACGATCGTGGACGGCGTGAACACGGTGCCGCCGATGCCGCAGCCCGACATGGTCTCGGTGCTCGACCTCTCGGTGATGCCCCCGCGCGTCATCGGGGAAGTCGCGGTGCCCGGCGGCTGGTCGGCGCCCCCGCAGAGCGTGGCGGTCACCCCCGACGGGTCTCTCGCGCTCGTCACGTCGGGTGCGCGGCTCGACCCGGCCAACCCCTCGCGCACGGTCTTCAACGACACGCTCACGGTGATCGATCTGACGGCGACTCCGCCGGCTGCGATCGCCACGCTGAAGACGGGCGCGCGGGCCGCGGGTGTCTCGATCAACGCCGCCGGCACGCTGGCGCTGGTCGCGAACCGGGCCGCGGGCACGCTGTCGGTGTTCACGATCGCCGGGCGCAGCGTGACACCGGCGGGCACGGTGGATCTCGACGCCCCCGGCAGCGATCCCTCGCTGCCCGTCTTCGCGCCGGACGGCCGGTCGGCCTACGTCACCCGGAACGGCGACCACCGCGTGTCGATCCTGGCCGTGGAGGGCTCCACGGTGACCTACACGGGGCGGGACATCTCGTCGAACCTGCGCCCGTACAGCATCGACCTGACGCCGGACGGCGCGTTCGCGGTGGTGGGCAATATCGGCAACGGTCCCACGGGTGGCGTGGACACGGTCAGCCTCATCGACCTGCGGCCGCCGCTGCCCCGCGTCGTGGACGCCGTGGTCGTCGGGCTGATTCCCGAGGGGCTCGCCGTGTCGCCCGACGGGCAGCACGTAGCCGTCTGCATCCAGAACGGGTCGAATCTCTCGCCGCGGTCGCCGCTCTTCTCGACCTACGGCCTCATGCGCATCTATCGCATCGACGCCGCACGGCTTGCCCAGGTGGCCGAAGCCCGTATCGGGCGCTGGTGTCAGGGCGTCGCCTGGTCGGGCGACGGGCGAGGGGTCATCGTGCAGGCGGCCCTCGACCACGAGATCCAGGCCTTCGCCTTCGACGGGGCCCGCCTCGACTCGCGCGGCGCGGTGCGCGTCACCGGGGCGCCCACCGGCCTGCGCACGCCGGCGGCCCGCCCCCGATAGCGCGATTTTCGCGTCGGTGTCGCACGCCATCCCGGTCCGACTTGCGCACGGCGTGACAGCGGCAGTCTGGAAAACGCTGCGCCAGGGGAGTCACGAGTCCCCTGGCGCAGCGTTTTCCCACGGCGTCGCGCCGGAGGACCGGGATGGCGTGCGACACCGACGCGAAAATCGCGTCAGTCGCCGTGTGCGCGTCGGGCGTCGCGTCAGGCGCCGGGCGCGGCACGGCGCGCGCGCATCGCCTGCATCGCGCGTCGCTCGGCCCCATGCGGGTCGTTCACCATCCGCGTCTCCGCGCCGAACACCATCGTGGCGCGCCGGTCCGTATCGAAGGCCGGCCAGGCGGGCAGGCCGTCGTGGTGCGGGTTGCCGGTCCGCGCGAAGGCGGCGAACGCGGCCGCCATCCGCTCGGCCAGCGCGTACCGGTCCTGGCCCGTCCCCGTCATCGACGCGATGTCGTCCACGTGGTCGAAGAAGAACGGGATCTCCATGCAGTGCATCGAGCGGAGTTTCCCGCCGCGCACCGGCGAGCGCCAGTCGAAGTAGTACATGAAGACCGGCGCCTGTCCCTGGGCGTGCTTGCGCTCCGCGATGGTGTACGACGACAGGCGCAGCGGGGAGTTGTCGGCCGCCATCACCAGCGCCAGGTCGCCTGGCGATGCCCCGGGACGCCCGCGGCGATAAAGGGCGATGAGCTCGTCGGCCTCCGGCGCCTCGATCCGGAGCTGGCGCACGATCTGCTGGCGCAGCGAGGCGTCGTCGGTCGGTTCGCTCGTCCAGAAGGGATCGTCCGGGTTGCCGTACGGCACGCCCTCCGTCTCGTTCGAGCCGCACAGGATCGGCACGTCGGCGGCCAGCGCCGAGGCGCCGGGCGAGAAGGGATGCACGGCGAGCACGCGTCCATCGACGACGGGCGTGAACCGGAGCGAGATGTCGCCCTGGGGCGGGGCCGCCCCGGCGCCCAGCTGTCCGCCCGACCGCCCCGAGCCGCCGGTCAGCGCGGCGAGCAACTGTTCCACCGACAGGGCCTGCAGCTCCGCCACCTGCGTCGGGCGCAGGCCCAGGCGCGTCAGCAGCTGGCGTGCCGCCTCGTCCGCGGCAGGGGGTTCGAGCGCGGTGATGGCGGTGTCGGCGAGCGTGCTCATGATGATGGAGCGGTGGAAGAGGCCCTTCGCAGAAGGCATGCCCCGCAGGATGGCCGTCTTGCCACCGCCCCCCGACTGTCCGAACACCGTGACGTTGCCCGGGTCGCCGCCGAAGCCGTCGATGTGGTCGCGCACCCAGGTGAGGGCCTGCACGATGTCCTGCATACCCATGTTGGCCGACTCCGCGAACGGGGCGGCACCGGTGCCGGCCAGGTGCAGGAAGCCGAACGCGTTGAGGCGGTGCGTGATCGTCACCACCACCACGCCGTGCTTCCGGGCAAGCGCGTGGCCGTCGTAGAAGGGCGAATTGCCGGAACCTGTCCGGAAGCCTCCGCCGTGCAGCCACACCATCACCGGGCGCCGGGCACCGCGCCGCACCTCGCCGGTCCAGACGTTGAGGCGGAGGCAATCCTCGCTCATCGGGCCGGTGCCGGTGAGGGCGTCACCAATCTCGGGAATCATGGGGCGGAATGGTTGCGGCGCCCGCGGGCCGTACTCGAACGCGTCCCGTACGCCCGTCCACGCCGCGGGCGGCTTGGGCGGCATGAACCGGTTGGCCCCGGCCGTCGAGGCGCCATACGGTACGCCGCGGTACACGTGGACGCCGTCCACCAGGCGCCCTCGGATCCGCCCGGCCGCGAGCTCCACGGTGGCACCCACGGTGCCCATCGCGGCTGGCCCTCCCTGCGCGAGCAGTCGAGCCCACGCGCCCGATGCGAGGCCGGCGGTCGCGATGCTGCTCATACCCAGGAATGTGCGTCGGTCCACGGATGTCCTCCCTTGAAAGCCCGGCGTCCGGTGCGGGCGCGGCACATGGTAACGCGGCTTGGGCGGGCCGGGCGGGATTTCGCACGTGGCTATAATCCAGCCGGTGCCGGTCCCGCCCACGCACCGGAGAGAGGACGCCCATGCTCATCCATCCCGTTGCCGCCGGTCAGACCGGTGCGGGCGCCCGCCGTCCCGGCAGGCGCCGTCCGGTCACGCACCGTCCCATCACCAATCAACCCGTCGTGCGCCGTCCGCCTGGAGCACACACGGCCACGCACCCGTCGATGCCGTTCGCAGCGCGGGCCCGGACCGCCCTGGCGCTCGCGCTCGTCGCGCTGGCGGTAGTCGCCAGCGACGCTGTCACGCGTGCGGCCGAGGCGGCGGGGCAGTCGGGCGCCACGGGGCCCGTGCCGGCCATCGGGCTGCAGCCGGTTGTGGACCGGTTCTATCCCGACGACCGCCTGTCGCCCGCGGACCCTGCTGATCGGCAGTCGTGTCACGCGGTGGTCTCGAGCACGGCCTCGGGCGAGCCCCTGGTCGTGGTGGCGGCGTACACGGACCGGACGGCCGGAGCCATCCGGGTGCTGCGCCGTGGACCGGACGGGGCGTTCACGGTGGCGGCAGACAACCCGCCGGCCTGGCTTCTGCCCGGACCCCGATGCAGCATGCAGCTCGAGGATCTGGAGGCCGATGGGCGTCCCGAAGTGTTCGTCTACTTCGAAGGGCGGCGCAGTGCGACCGGCTGGGTGGTGCGGTGGGACGAGCCCGGTCTCACGAACCTCACGCCGACGCGCGCGCGCGACGGGCGGGAGGTGTCGCTCCTGCTCGATCCGGTGGTGTACGACCTTGCGCACGAGGGTCCGCTGCGGGTGATTGCGGCCCGCGAGACCCAGAACACCGCGCCAGGTGTGCGTGCCTCGAGTCCGGCGTACGTCTACCGGCCCGGGCCCTCGGGCCTCGTGGTGGAGCAGGCGATTCTCGCAGTGATGGGCTTTCGCGCCGATGTGGCCGCCGCCAGCAACCTGCGCGTGTTCCGGCTCGTGACCGACTCGTCGCCGCCGCTGACGCTACGCGTCATCAACGGCGCACGTGGCGGCACACGGCGGGTGGAGAGCCTGCGTCTGGAGCTGAACTACCGGCCGCTGGACGGGGCAGGCGCCGTGAACGCGGCCACCGAGTTTGCCACGCTCACGGTGCCCGATCCGCTCATTGAGAACCGGCTCACGGCCGCCCTCACCGGAGCACCCGATGCGATCGTCATCGTGCTGGTGGAGGATGCGACGTCGCGGTAGCGGGAGCCCAGCGCGAGGTGCGGTTCCGCGCAGGGGCTCTGGCTCGCCCCGGCTCGCGCGCAACACGACCCGGGAACTGAGAGGGTCGAGAAAGACAAGAGACAGAAGGGGGACGCGGGCGGACGTGGCACCACGGTCGCGGCACCGCGGTGGCAGGCAGGAGGCGGGACGAGGGCACGCCAGCCGATGCTGGCATGCCCTAACGGTCGTGCGTCAGTTGGCCGCGAAGCAGTAGAACAGGCCATTGCCGCCCGTCTGTACCAGGTTCTCCTGGGTGCAGCCGGCCGTGCTGTGCGCCGAGTTCCACGACGTGTTGCCGCCGCCGAGACGGTCGTGGTGGCCCACCAGGGCGCGGTGCGCGGCGTCGTTGCTCGTCCAGTTGTTGCAGGTCACGACCTGCGCAGCGCCGAGCACCACACGGCCCGTCGAATCGGAGCCGGTGAGAATGTCGTGCTGGTTCGGCATGTCGCCCACGCCCTTGACCTCTTCACCCTTTTCGTTGAGGGCGCTCGGCTTCCGGATGTTGTTCCGGTCGCGCTGGATGTCGCCGTGGAGGTCGGCGACGTTGGCGGCAATGAGCTGGCCGCGCTGGTTGTGCCACGGACCCGTGCCGATGCGCTCGCGGGCATTGACCGCGGGCGTCTGACCCGCCTGGGCCACGCTCAGGTACGCACGCCACGTGCGGTTCCCCGCGCCAACCGCCGCGGCGAGCTGCTGGCAATGCGCGTCGGCGCCCGCGAGGCCACCAAGGTTGCCGCCGTTGCCGGGGCCGACGCTCGTGATGAAGAACGTCATGGGCGCCTGGGGCTGCTGGTTCTGCTGCTGTGCGCTGACCATCGGGCTGGCGACGAACGCCAGGCACGCGATGGCGAGGGTGGTGCCGAGGACTCTCATAGTGCGGTGTCTCCTTCGATCCAGTAGACGTGGGGGTCGGGGGCCGGAGCGGCCCGTACGTGGCCGACTGTGTGCAAGGTTTATACACCGACTCGGGAACGGCCGTGTCACCGGACCGTGGCCCGTCGCTCGCGCTCCGCCTGGCGGTACCGGGCAGGGGGCTGGCCGAACAGACGCTTGAAGGCCCGGTTGAACGACGCCTCCGACTCGTAGCCGACTTCATCGGCAATCTCGCCGACGCTGCGGCTGGTCGTCGCCAGGGCCTGTGCCCCCAGGCGCAGCCGCCAGTTGGTGAGATAGGCAATCGGCGGTTCGCCGAGCAGTGTCCGGAAGCGCTCGGCGAGCACGGAGCGGGAGGTGCCCACCTCCTGCGCCAGGCCGGCAATCGTCCATGGCGCCGCCGGCTGACGATGCAGCAACGTGAGCGCGCGGCCGACGACCGGGTCTCGCGCACCGGCCAGCCACCCCGTGCGTTCAGGCGGGAGATCGCGCACGTAGCGTCGCAGCGTCTCGACGAACACCACCTCCGAGAGCTTCGCCAGCATGGCCTCGGCCCCGGCGTGCGCGGTGGCGGCTTCCGCGACCGAGAAGCGCAGGGAATTCTCGAGCCACTGGCCCGAGGTGTCGTCTCGGATGTTGATCTTGACGATGGGCGGCAGGCCGGCGAGGAACGTCTCGCAGAGCTGTGGCTCGCACGCCAGGAATCCGCAGATGAGGTGAGCCCGTGGGCCGCCCCCGCCGGCCCTGACGAGCGCCAGGCCCTGCGCCAGCAGCCCGGGCAGCGCCGTGTGCCCATCGATCGGACGGGCTTCCGGGCCGTGGCCGAGATAGTGGGGGTCGCCGTGTGGGCAGGTGACGATGTCTCCCGCGCGCAGGGCGATGGGAGGGCCATCCTCCAGGCGGATGTACGCCTCGCCGTCCGTAAGCAGGTGGTACACGACGACTCGGCTGGCGCCGGGAGAGAGCATGGGCGCCACCTGCGGCGACGCAGGGGAGTAGAAGCACCAGGGCGATGAGAACTCGGCGTTGAAGAAGATGGCCGCGTCGAGCTTCACCACGCGCAGGACTTCCGAGAGTGCATCCATGGCGGGCGGCAAGAATCGCACGATTCCGGGGTCCCGGCAAATGCGTCCGGACGCCCGGCATGGCCGTCAGCGAGGCGCGGTCGGGTGGTCAAGTCCGGCGGACGGCCGGGCAAGGGGCCAGGTGCCCGGGCGCGCGACAGTGGGCGGGTCCCGGCGCGAGATGACGCGCCCCTACCGCTGGAGTGCACATGACCACCGTCACCGACACGCCCGACGTCATCGGCCTCAAGGATCGCCTGCGTGCGACGTGGACCGCGGGCAACTACGACTACTTCTCCCGCTTCATGGCGTCGAGCGCCGTGGAGTTCCTCGACCGGCTGCCGGCAGACCCGGGCGATCGGCTGCTGGACGTAGCCTGCGGCTCCGGGCAGCTGGCGCTGGTCGCGGCCCGTCGCGGCCTGGAGGTCACCGGCGTGGACATCGCGGCCAACGCCCTCGACGCGGCCCGCGGCCGCGCGCGGTCCGAGGGGTTGACCGTGGCCTTCGACGAGGGCGATGCGGAGAGCCTGCCCTATGCGGATGGCGCCTTCGACGTGGTGGCGACGCTCTTCGGTGCCATGTTCGCGCCCCGACCCGAACTCGTCGCGCGTGAACTCGTGCGCGTCTGCCGGCCGGGCGGGACCATCGCGATGGCCAACTGGACGAGGGAAGGCTTCATCGGGCGGATGTTCGGCACCATCAGCCAGTTCATCGCCCCGGCGGGCATGCCCTCGCCCGTGCTGTGGGGCGACGAGGCCGTGGTGCGCGAGCGATTTCCCGCGCCCCTGGCATCGCTGCGCCTGACCCGCGTGCACTACCGGTTCGACTATCCCTTCCCCCCGGAGGATGTGGTCGAGCTGTTCCGCGACACCTATGGGCCCACGGTCCGGGCGTTTGCGGCGTTGTCGCCGGGAGAGCAGGACGCCCTGCGCGCGGCGCTGGTCGGGCTGTGGACCGCGCACAACAGGGCCTCCCAGCCGAACCGCACGATTGTGGACGCGGAGTACCTGGAGGTCGTGGCCACCCGCGCGGTGCGCTGACCTCGGGGTCGGGACGTGACCAGGCGCGCATGTGTGAGAGAGGAGTAACGAGATGCCGAGGTTCCTGATCGAAGTGCCGCACGACCGCGACGTCGTGGCGTGCGCCAACGTGGTCCGCGTGTTCCTGTCGTCCGGGTCGCACTTCCTGGCCAATGCCGACTGGGGGTGCCTGGACGGACGGTGCAGTGCGTGGCTCGTGGCAGAGGTGGAGAGCCGGGAGGAGGCCCGCCGCCTCGTCCCGCCGGCCTTTCGGGCCGACGCGGTCGTCGTCGCGTTGAACGCCTTCACGATGGAGGACGTGGACGGCCTGCTCCGCCTGCATCAGGGGACGTCCACGCCGGCGGCGGTCGATGTGGAGCGGGTCCGCCTGCAGGAGGAGCGGGCCGCCCTTGGGCCGCGTCCGGCACCCGTGCCGCACGAGACGGTGGACGCGTGCGCGTGAGCACCGGCCGGGCGACGCACGTCGTCCGGCCGATCTGAACCGTCCGCCTCCCGGTGGGAGGATGCGCGCTGAGACCGGTTGGGCGTAGACTGCGCACCAGCCGGGGCTCGTGGGCGGGGCCGCGGGTCGTCGCGGGGTGCGCCCGAGGAGGGTGGACATGAAGGGTGCGGTGATCGTGCTGGGCTGTCTCCTGGTCTGCTGTCGCGTGGCCGCGGCAGAGGTCGTCGGCGTCACCATTACCGGGCGGAGCCTCATCGCCAACGGCGAGGCGTTCGGCAGGACGGGGGCCTACGAGAAGCTGGTCGGCACCATCGAATTCGCGCTCGACCCCACGCATCCCCGCAACGCGGCCATCGTCGACCTTGGCCACGCACCGCGCGCGGCCGACGGCAAGGTGCACTTCACCTCCGACCTCTACGTGCTGCGTCCCGCGGACGCGTCCAGGGGAAACGGTACGCTGCTCTTCGAGGTCGCCAACCGCGGCAACAAGCTGCTTTTCGGGTACTTCCAGGGCGCGCGCGGTCCCGGGCGGAACGATCCGACGTCACGGGCCGACGTCGGCGACGGCTTCCTCATGCGCGAGGGCTACACGATCGTGTGGGTCGGCTGGCAGTTCGACGTCGCGCCGCCACAGGTGGGCGTTCAGGCACCGCCCGTGGACATGGGGGCCAGTCCGACGCCCGACGTCGTCCGGTTCTCGTTCGTGCCCGACGAGGCGACCCGCGATGTCAGCCCGCGTGACTGGCCACGGTATCTGCCGAGCGGCCCTGACGATCCCACCGCGACCCTTACGGTGCGGGATCTCTATTGGGACACGCCCACGCCGCTTCCGCGCACGGCCTGGCGAATCGTCGAGACGGCGGACCGACTGCACCTCGTGCTCGACAGCGGGTTCGAGCCTGGGCGTGTCTACGAAGTGTCGTACCGCGCGCGCGGGGCCGTGGTTGCCGGCGTCGGCCTGGCGGCGCTGCGCGACACCGCGTCGGCGTTCGTCCATCGCGCGGACCTGCCCGTCTCCGGTCGGACGGCGTTCATCTTCGGGGCGTCGCAGAGCGGGCGCCTGCTCCGGCAGTTCCTGAAGGACGGCTTCAACGTCGACGAGGAGAACCGTCGCGTGTTCGCGCTGGCCTGGCCGCACATTGCCGGCGCCGGCCTCGGATCGTTCAACGAACGCTTTGCCATGCCCGGGTACTCGTCGTTTCCCGCGACGCGCGCTCCGTACGACTGGCCCGGCATCCTGGCGGCCTACGCACCGGGAGAGGCACCCGCCGTGGTGGCGACCAACACCTCGGTCGAGTACTGGGGCCAGGGGCGTGCCGCCGCCCTCACGCACACGAGCCTCGATGGCCGCCGCGACCTCGTGCTGCCGGACAATGTGCGCATCTATCTGCTCGCGGGCACCCAGCACGGCGAGGCCCCGTTTCCCGCTCCGCAGGGGAACGGACAGCAGCGGGCCAATCCAACGCCACAGGTGGCGGCCATGCACGCGGTGCTGAAGGCCGCCCATGCGTGGGTTGTGTTCGGCGCGCCGCCACTCGAGAGCCGGTATCCGCGCCTGAGCGACCGCAGCCTCGTTGCCGTGGGCGACCTGCAGTTCCCGTCCTTGAAGATGGGCGACCCGGCGACCATCGAAGGGCCGGGCCACGTGGTCGATGGCCGCTTCAGCGCCTTGCCGTTCCTCGTTCCGGCGGTGGACGCCGACGGCAACGAACGCGCCGGCATTCGCGTGCCGGATCTGGCGGTGCCGCTCGCCACGGTGACCGGCTGGAACTTCCGGGCGCCCGCGGTGGGCAACCCGACGACCATCTACGCGCTCCTTGGATCGTACGTGCCGTTTCCGCGGACCCCGGCCGAGCGGCAGGCCAGCAGGGACCCGCGCGTTTCCATCGAGGAGCGCTATCCGTCGCGGGACGCGTACCTCGCGCAGGTCCGTGTGGCCGCCGAGGCGCTGACGCGGGATCGCTACCTCCTCGCCGACGATCTGGATTCGGTCCTGGAACGGGCCAGGGCGCACTGGGACGACGCGCACGGGACGGGGGCTCGCTGACGGCGAGGGCGGCCTCCGGGGGCACGGTCCGTGGCACTTCCCGCGTCGCCACCCGCCGATCGTTGGTATCCCCGGCTCAGGGCATGAGCGATGGACTCTCGCGGGACCGGGTGACTGATGCGAACACTCGCCTCTCCGGAGCGCTGTGCTCCTCGGCGTCTATCGTGGCGGCGTCACGCCTGGGCCATGGCCCTGGCTGTCGTGATGGCGGGCATGGCGGGCGGTGAGGCCGGCAGGGCGCAGGTGCGACCGGCACACGCGGATGTCGTCTACGCAGAGGTGGATGGCCAGGCCCTCACCCTGGATCTCTACCTGCCCGAAGGGATCCGCAATCCGCCACTGCTGGTATGGGTGCACGGCGGCGCGTGGAACTTCGGCTCCAAGGACGGCGTACCGCTGGCGTTCGTCCAGAACGGCATCGCCACCGCCAGCCTCGATTTCCGGCAGGCGTCCCAGGCGCGATTTCCGGCGCAGGTGCACGACGTCAAGGCCGCCATCCGCTTCCTGCGCGCGCATGCCGGTGCATACGGGTACCGTGCCGATCGCATCGCGATTGCCGGCGACTCGTCCGGCGGGCACCTGGCCACGTTGACCGGCACGACCAACGGGCACGCGGCGCTCGAGGGCACCGTGGGCGACCACCCCGGCGAATCGTCGGCGGTCCAGGCGATCATCGACTACTACGGCGCGTCGAACCTCACGACCATCCTCGACCAGTCCACGCCTTTCGGGCTGGGCGTGCGGGAACCCGCGCTCCTGCGCCTGCTCGGCGGATTGCCGGACGCGGTGCCGGACCTGGCACGTCTGGCCAGCCCCGTCTTTCACGTGGACGCGGGCGACCCGCCCCTGCTGCGCTTCCACGGCGACCAGGATCCCCAGATGCCGATCAACCAGGCACACGAACTGGAGGGCGCGTATCGCACGCAGGGGCTGGACGTGGCCTTTCACGTCCTGCACGGCTCCGTGCACGGGGGGCCTGAGTTCTACGCCGGCGAGCCGCTTGCGCTCGCCCTCGAGTTCCTTCGGCGCACGATCGGCAACTGACCGACGCGATCGCGCGGGCCGCGGGGCATGCCGTCGGTCTCGGGCGGTGCCGGCGATGGAGGCGGCAGTGACGGCGTGGCCGACATGGGGCGCAACGCGCTGCGTCCAGATGGTCATGGGTCGAGGCGGAGCGAGTCGGGGCGGTCGCATGCCGAGACACCGGCGCGTCCAGACGGTGGAGCGTGGCAGGCGAGACGTGCGGAGAGGGTGTGATGTGGAGCCGGCGGTCGGACTCGAACCGACGACCTGCTGATTACGAATCAGCTGCTCTACCAACTGAGCTACGCCGGCCGGCGTGTGCGTCTGGCGGGCCCGTGAGGGGCCACCGGAACGAGCGATTCTAGCACGACGGCGGCCGTCGGCGCTGCCGTGCTGGAGCGCGGCGGCAGCAGGCGGGAGCGACACGCGAGGGCGGGGCGGCGAACCGCCGCAGGCACCCACGCGCATCGCCGAGCCGCGCGGATCAGGGCAGTGACGCGCGCGACGGCACCATGCAGGCAGGGACGGGTAGAACGGGCGAGTGGGGGAGCGACGCAGGGGGCCGGGCAGTGGGTGCGGAGCCGGCCGAAGCCGGCCCCGCGGGGGTCGTGGCGAGCGCCTAGTGATGCATGGCGACCTTGAGCTCCGTGAGCTTGGTCACCATGTCTTCGGCGGAGGTCGCGGGCCGCACGGCCTTGTCGATGGCCGCGATGTGGCCGGTCTTGTCCACGTAGAACGTCCAGCGGTTGGCCACGCCACGGTCGTTCAGCACGCCGTAGGCGCGCGCGGTGGCCTTGGTCGGGTCCGCCAGCATCGGGAAGTCGGCTTCCTTCTTGTCCACCACGCGCTGGTTGTCGCCCTGGCCGAGCGTCACCGACGTGGCCTTGGCGAACGCGGTGTTCTCTTCCAGCGTGTCCACGCTGGCCATGAAGTACGTCACTTCGTACATCTTGATCTTGTCGCCGTTCTCCGCGAGCGACTTGCACTCGATGGTGCAGCCCTGCGTGAACGCCTTCGGGAACCAGGCCACCACCACGGCGCTCTTGCCGCGGTAGTCGGACAGCTTGTGGGTCTTGCCGTCGGTGCCCTGCAGGGTGAAGTCGGGGGCCATGTCGCCCACCTTGAGTTCAGCCCCGCTCTGGGCGGAACCAACCATCGTCAGGGCCGCGAGGAGCCCAACCGTCAACAGTGCGCGCATTCCACGTCCTCCTGAGGAACAGATTTCGGTGCCCGAGTATACCGCCGGGTGTCGGCGCTCGTGAAAACTTTCGCTTGGACGCCTGCGCGCGGCCTCGGGGTGCATGCCTCTGGTGTCGGCATGGCTAAGGTGCGGCAGTAGAGGTACATGGCGTCGACTGACGGCGGCGTGGCTCCTCCCGGATCGCGCTCGTCGCCAGTCCAGGCGGGGCCAGGGTGGGGAATACTCCGCGGCGGGATGTTGTCGCGGGCACGGCCGTGTGGTGGCACGCTGGCGGGGCTGCCACCTGGCACTGATCCGCGGCATGTCCGGTCGAACGTGCCGCAAATCTCATACACTGCTGCGACGATGCAGGGCCCAGCTTACCCGCCGGCGCGCCAGGTCGCGCCGCGCATCCACGAGCACTTCTCGCGCCGTTCGGAGGAGCTGGTCCAGCGGGCAGGCGAGGCGCCGGCCACGGTGCCGGACCAGGTGGACATCGAAGAGCTGATCTCCGCCGCGTTCTGGTCGAGCCTGCGCCGCGAGGAAGGCACCCCGCCCCGTGTGTCCCTGGCCTTCCTGACGCCCGAGCAGGCGGGCCACCCGCTGCTCTTCGAGCGGCCCCTGCGCCTGCTCCCGGAACTGCTCACACGTGTGGCCCCAGGCGTCGACCGGGCCGGCATCCACGTGGGCGTGTGGCGGGATGCCGGTGGGCTGGCCGTCTGGGGGACGACCCGCGAGGTGCCACGTGCGTGCTTCGTTCTGGAGGTCGTCGGCCCTGGCCTGCTGGTGGTCAAGCATCACCGTGACGACGGCACCGGCAAGTTCGTCAACGTGGCCGTCATCGAGGGCGACCAGGTGAAGCTGGTGGACGAGCATGCCTCGAGCCTGCCCGACTGCCCGTCGCTCCTCGGCTCGCTCATCGGCCTGGACGCACCCGAGACCTCCGGGCCCGTCAACGTGCTGGTGGAGCTGGCCGTGTCGATGCGTGCGCACCGCCACGGCGGCACGCTCCTCGTGGTGCCCGACGCCAGCGAGGAGTGGCGCGAGTCGATTACGCGCCCGGTGCCGTATTCCGTGTCGCCGCCCTTCTCCGCGCTGGCACACCTGGCCACCGGCGTGCCCAGGGACCTGTCCTATTCCACATGGCGCGACGAGCTGTCCCGCGCGGTGGACGGCATTGCCGGCCTGACCGCCGTGGACGGCGCGACGGTCATCACCGCGACGTTCCAGCTGGTGGCGTTCGGCGCGAAGATCACGCGCCGCACGGGCTGGCCGCAGGTCGAGCGCCTGAGCGTCACCGAACCGGTCGAAGACAATCTGGCGCGGCTGGTGGACCCGACCGAGCTCGGGGGCACCCGGCACCTGTCGGCAGCGCAGTTCGTGCAGGACCAGCGCGACGCGCTGGCTCTCGTCGCGTCGCAGGACGGCGCCTTCACGGTGTTCGCCTGGTCGCCGGTGGAGGACATGGTGCACGCGCACCGGATCGAGACGCTGCTGCTCTGAGCGCGACGGCCGGCCGCTGCAGGCCCCGGACGCGCCACCACTTCCCCGGAACGGCGCTGCACCACCCGGCGCTGGCGCGTCGCCACAGCGGCCGCCCCGTGGCGTGGGTCCCTGGCCGTCAGCGGTGGGTGTGCGCCCTCGGCATGCCCAGCTTGCGGACCGTGTCGCGGCCGAAGTCGAATTCGATCATCACGACCGGATCGTCGCCGACGACCCACCCGTCGTGGCCCGGGTCGATGGCAATGATCTGCGGCGCCTGGTGCTCCACCACGCAGCCGTCGGCGTACTCGATGTGGATGCGGCCCTTCACCAGGAAGCCGGCATGGGCGTGCATGCAGAGCGCCGTCCCCACGGCCGGTCGCATGTCCACGGACCAGCGGAAGCCCGGCGGGTAGATCATGCGCTTGACGCGGGCCGCTCCCACCTGCGCCACGTCGAGGCGCACGTGGCCCACGTAGCGATGCTCGGCACCCCGGACGGTCGCCAGGAGCGGATCCACGGTCCGGGTGCGCCGCCCCCGTGCCGCCGCCGTCTTCGCGCGCGTCGTCGCAGCCGTCGTCGTGCCTTGTGGGCTGGCCTGCGATGCCGTCTTCCTGCGGTTCGCGCCGCTCTTCGCACTGCTCTTCGCACTGCTCTTTCCGGCGCTGTTGACGGCGGTGCCCGCTCGGGCCCTCGAGCCCGCTCCGGCCTTCGTGCCCGCCGATGGGCCTCCGGACGTGGTCCGTCCCGGCCGCGCGGCATTCGTCCCCCGACGGCTGGATGCGCGGGCGGGTCGGGTCGGAGAGGTGCGGCCAGCCGACGTCCTGCCTGCCGGCGTGGTGCTCGCAGAGCGTCGTGCGGTCTTCTTGGCCATCGGGAACTCCAGGGTCAGGGCAGCCGCAGCAGCGGACGCGCGTTCAGGGTGCCGGGCCAGGGAATCGAGATCAGCACGGCGAGCAGGGCCAGGGTGAAGAAGATGGCGGCCGTCCGATGGCGCTGGGCGTCGCCCGAGGCCTTGCGGATGCGCACCCGGCCGATGTGTGCGAGCGCCAGGGCCACGACCATGCCGAAGGCGTGCTCCACGGCCCAGAAGCGCAGCACGGGATTGGCCATGGCCGCGCCCATGTCCTGCAGGGCGACCCGCGTCACCGGACTGGTCACCGCGTACAGCACCACGCCCAGCAGCAGCTGGATGTCGAGCGCGATCGTGAACCACAGGCCCCAGACCCCGTCGGATGCGGTCCAGCCACGGCGTGTCTGCCACCCGGTGACACCCCGGAACACGGCCACCAGGCCGGCGACGATCACGAGCCACCGCAGGAGGGAGTGCAGCGCGAGGACGCCTGTGTGCATGGCCGTCATTCTACGGCCATTCGCGCGGGATCGCATGCGTCGGTGCGCTGCGCTTGCTGCGCCTGCGGCCGCGCAGTAACATCGTCTGCTTACGGGTGCCACGGACGGGCGCACAGGGCGCCCGACGCGTCACGATGCCCGCGCCACAGATGACAGACGCCGCTGAGATCGCTCGTGCGCCCCTCGTCGTCAGCGGAGCGCGCACGCACAACCTGAAGAACGTCGACCTGGTCCTGCCGGCCGGGGCGCTGATCGTCGTCACGGGCGTGAGCGGCTCGGGCAAGTCGTCCCTGGCCTTCGACACCATCTACGCCGAGGGCCAGCGACGCTACGTCGAATCGTTGTCGGCCTACGCGCGCCAGTTCCTCGAGCGCATGGAAAAGCCGGACGTCGACCGCATCGACGGCATCTGTCCCGCCATCGCCATCCGCCAGAAGAACGCCATTCGCAACCCCCGATCGACGGTCGGCACGACGACCGAGATCCAGGACTACCTGCGGCTGCTCTACGCGCGCGTCGGGCGGACGTACTGCCGCCAGTGCGGCGAGGAGGTCGTGCGCGAGACCGCCGAGCTGGTGGCGGCGCGTCTGGGCGCCCTGCCTGCGGGGACGCGGCTGCTGATCGGCTTCGACCTGCCGGTCGTCACGCTGCGTTCCACATCCGACGCGGCGGCCGAGGCCGGTGACGACGCCGAGGAGGCCGACGAGGACGAGGCTGCCGAGCTGGCGGTGCCCACCCCTGACCCCGCGGCCGCGACGCTCGACACGCTCAGGCGCCGCGGGTTCGGCCGGCTGCTGGTGGACGATGCCGCCGTGCCCTTCGAGGATGTGGATCCGCAGTGGCTCCGCGGGCGGGCCAGCGTGCAGGTTGTCGTGGACCGGCTCCGCATGGAGGGCGATCTGCGCGCCCGGCTCACCGACTCGATCGAGACGTCGTATCGCGAAGGGGGCGGCGCGGCGTTCGCGCTCGTCCTGCCCGATCGCGACGCGCCCCCGGACACCGCCCCCACACGCCTCGACTTCTCGGAACGCTTCGAGTGCCGGCCCTGCGGCATCGCCTACGAGGTGCCGCAGCCGCGGCTGTTCTCGTTCAACAACCCGTTCGGCGCGTGTCCGACGTGCCACGGCTTCGGTAACGTCATCGAGCTCGACATGGATCTGGTGGTGCCCGACCCGGCCAAGACCATCGCCGGCGGCGCCATCGAGCCCTGGACCAAGCCGCACTACCGCACGGCGCTGGCGGAGCTGAAGCGCGCCGCGAAGAAGGCCGGACTGCGGCTCGACGTGCCGTGGTCTGCGCTCACCGACGAGGAGCGGCGCTTCGTCGTGGACGGTGACGGCGAGTACGAGGGCATCCGCGGCTTCTTCCGCTGGCTGGATCGCAAGAAGTACAAGGTGCACGTCCGCGTCTTCCTCAGCCGCTACCGTGGCTACCTGCCGTGCCCCGAGTGCGGCGGCGCCCGGCTGCGGCGCGAGGCGCGGGACGTGCGGCTGGGCGGGCAGTCGATCGACGTGGTGTCGGCCCTGACGGTCCGGCGCTGCCAGGCGTTCTTCGACAGCCTCGTTCTCGGTGAGAAGGACGCGACGGTGGCAGAGACCGTCCTCCGGGAGATCCGCAAGCGCCTGCGCTTCCTGAGCGACGTGGGCCTCGACTACCTCACCCTGGACCGCCTGTCGTCCACGCTCTCGGGCGGCGAGTCCCAGCGGATCAACCTGGCCACGTCCCTCGGCTCGGCGCTCGTCGGCACGCTCTACGTCCTGGACGAGCCGTCAATCGGCCTCCACACGCGCGACAACCAGCGCCTGATCCACATCCTCCAGCAGCTGCGCGACCAGGGCAACACGGTGCTCGTGGTCGAGCACGACGAGGACATGATCCGCGTGGCCGACCACGTGGTGGACATCGGCCTCGGCGCGGGTGAGCAAGGCGGCCGTGTGGTGTTCTCCGGGTCGTTTGCGGCCCTGCTCGAGGAGCCGCGCTCGCTCACCGCGAAGTACATGCGGAAGGAGCTGGCCATTCCGGTGCCCTCGCCGAGGCGCCGGGGGACGGGCCAGGCCATCCGGCTGCTGGGCGCGACCGAGCACAACCTGAAGGACGTCGACGTCGAGATCCCGCTCAACACGTTCACCTGCGTCACCGGCGTGAGCGGCAGCGGCAAGTCCACGCTCGTCCACGACGTGATCTACGCGGCCATCAAGCGCGCGAAGGGCGGATGGGACCGGCGCGTCGGCAGCCATCGCGGTCTCGAAGGGCTGGCCCTCATCAGCGACGTGGTGCTCGTGGACCAGACGCCCATCGGGCGGACGCCGCGGTCGAATCCCGTGACCTACCTGAAGGCGTTCGATCCGATCCGCGAGCTGTTCGCGGCCACCAAGGACGCCAAAGCGCGCGGGTTCACGGCGAGCGCGTTCTCGTTCAACGTGGCCGGCGGCCGCTGCGAGGCGTGTCAGGGCGAGGGCGAGATCCGCGTGGACATGCAGTTCCTGGCCGACGTGTTCGTCCCATGCGACCAGTGCGACGGCCGGCGCTTCAAGGCGCAGGTGCTGGAGGTGCGCTACCGCGGCAAGTCGGTGCACCAGGTGCTCGAGATGACCGTGCGCGAGGCCATCGCGTTCTTCGCCACGTCGCCGAAGGTGCTGCGCCGCCTGCAGGTCCTCGACGAGATCGGCCTCGGCTATCTCAGGCTCGGACAGCCCGCCACCACGTTGTCGGGCGGCGAGGCGCAACGCATCAAGATCGCCGCGCACCTGTCCACCTTCAGCGGCGACCGCCTGCTCTATATCCTCGACGAGCCCACGACGGGCCTGCACTTCGACGACATCGCCAAGTTGCTGGCGGCGTTCCGCAAACTCATCGACGCCGGCCACACCCTGCTCGTCATCGAACACAATCTCGACGTGATCAAGACGGCCGATCGCCTCATCGACCTGGGCCCCGAGGGCGGGGAGGGTGGCGGCGAAATCGTGGCCGTCGGGACGCCGGAGGAGGTGGCGCAGGTGGAGTCGTCGTTCACCGGACAGGCCCTGCGCGACGTGCTGGCGAGCGGCCGCTCGCATGCCTACGCAGGGCGCTGACGTCCTCCCGCGCGCGTTCTACGCCCGGCCGACCCTCGAGGTGGCCCGGGACCTCATCGGCAAGGTGCTGGTACACCGGGCTCCGGAGGGCGAGGCGTCCGGCATGATCGTCGAGGTGGAGGCCTACATCGGCGAGGACGATCCCGCTTGCCATGCGGCGTCCGGACCGACGCCCCGCAATGCCCCGCTGTACGGTCCGCCCGGCTTTGCCTACGTGTACTTGAACTACGGCCTGCACTACCTGGTGAACGCGGTGACGGAAGGCGACGGGATGCCTGCCGCCGTGCTCATTCGCGCGCTGGCGCCCCTTGACGGCCTGCCCTTGATGCGCGGGCGCCGGCATCGTCCGGGGGGATCGCTGCGGACCGAGGCGGTCTGTCGGGGGCCGGGGTGTCTCACGCGCGCGCTCGGGGTCACGCTCGCCCACAATCGTGCCGACCTGACCGCCGGCGCGCTCACCATCGAGGACCGCGGGCTGCGGACCGGTCCCGTGGTGTGGGGCCCTCGGGTGGGCATCCGCGTGGGCACCGATCGCCCGTGGCGCTGCCGCGTGGACGGACACGCGTCGGTGTCGGCCGCCCGGCGGGGGTTGCCCAGGTGAGGCTCCCGACGTCCGGCAGTGCTACGATCGGGGACTACACCATGGGACAGACCCTCTTCCAGAAAGTGTGGGACGCGCACACCGTGCGCAAGCTCCCATCCGGCCAGACCCAGTTGTTCATCGGACTGCACCTCGTGCACGAGGTCACCAGCCCGCAGGCGTTCGATACGCTGCGCGCACGCCAGTGGCCCGTGGCCCGGCCCGACCGGACCTTCGCCACGGTGGATCACATCGTGCCGACCCGCGAGCGGACGCGCCCGTTCCTCGACGTGCAGGCCGAGGACATGATCAGCGCGCTCGAGCGCAACTGCCGCGACTTCGGCGTGCGCTTCGCCGGCCTCGACGACGAGCGCCAAGGCATCGTCCATGTGATCGGACCGGAACTCGGGCTGACCCAGCCCGGCCTGACGATCGTCTGCGGCGACTCGCACACCTCCACCCATGGCGCCTTCGGCGCGGTGGCGTTCGGTATCGGCACGTCGCAGGTGCGCGACGTGCTGGCGTCACAGTGCCTGGCGATGGAGCCGTTGAAGGTGCGCCGCATCCGGGTGACGGGCACGCTCCCGCCAGGCGTGTTCGCCAAGGACGTGATTCTCAGCATCATCCGCCGGCTGGGCGTGCAGGGCGGGGCGGGGTACGCCTACGAGTACGCCGGCGACGTCGTGGACCGCATGACGATGGACGAGCGGATGACCCTCTGCAACATGTCCATCGAAGGGGGCGCCCGCGTCGGCTACTGCAACCCCGACGAGACGACCTTCGCCTATCTGGAGGGTCGTCCCTTCGCGCCCGCGGGCGAGGCCTTCGCCCGTGCCCGTGCCTGGTGGCAGTCGATGGCCAGCGACCCCGACGCCGTCTTCGACGACGACGTCGAGGTGCACGGCGACACGCTCGTGCCGGTGGTCACCTGGGGCGTCAACCCCGGGCAGTCGATGGGGATCACCGAGACGGTGCCCGCGCCTGGTTCGCTGCCGGGCGAGCCCGCGGCCGTCAGCGAGGCCCTCGACTACATGGGGCTCACGGCGGGGCAGGCCATCTCCGGCTTCAAGGTGGACGTCGCCTTCATCGGATCCTGCACCAACGGCCGGCTCTCGGATCTTCGTGAAGCGGCGCGCATCGTGCGTGGTCGCCGCGTGGCCCCGCACGTGCGGGCGCTGGTGGTGCCCGGGTCGGCGGGAGTCCGGGCCCAGGCCGAGAAGGAAGGACTCGACGAGATCTTCCGGTCCGCCGGCTTCGAGTGGCGGGCCGCGGGCTGCTCGATGTGCCTCGGCATGAATCCGGACCGGCTCGTGGGGAGCGAGGTGTGCGCCGCGTCCTCCAACCGGAACTTCAAGGGCCGGCAGGGGAGCCCGACGGGACGCACGCTGCTGATGAGCCCCGCGATGGTCGCCGCTGCGGCCGTGGCGGGCGAGGTGACCGACGTCAGGGAGATGCTGCAGTAATGGCCATCCAGCCCATCACGATCGTCGAGGGACGCGGATTGCCGCTCCGGGGAGACGATATCGACACCGACCGCATCATTCCCGCGCGCTTCCTGCGGACGGTCACGTTCCTGGGGCTCGACCGCCACCTGTTCGAGGACGACCGGAAGACCCCGGGCCATCCGCTCGACGATCCCCGGTACCAGGGCGCACGTGTGCTGGTGGTAAACAAGAACTTCGGATGCGGCTCGTCGCGCGAGCACGCCCCACAGGCCCTGCACGAGTGGGGCATCCGCGCCGTGGTGGGCGAGTCGTTCTCGGAGATCTTCTTCGGCAACGCCGCCATGATCGGGCTGCCCTGCGTCAGCGCGTCCCAGGACGACGTGCGGGAACTGCTGACGCTGGTGGAGCGGGCGCCTGAGACCGTGGTCACCGTGGACCTCCAGCACGACGTCTGCACGGCCGGCGCGCGGCGCGTCCCGGTGCGGATGCCGGCCCGGACGCGGGAGGCGCTCCTGACCGGAGCCTGGGATTCCACCGGGCTCCTGCGCGATCGGTTCGAGGAGGTGGAGGCCACGGCGGCCCGCCTGCCGTACGTCAGCGGGTTTTCTTCCCCTCCAACAGCGTGAGGAACGCGCTCGCCGCATGCGAGCGCTCACCGTCGCGTCGATAGATGACGCGCAGCTGTCGGCGCATCCGGACCTCCGGCACCGCCAGCGCCACCAGGTCGCCACGCTCGATCTCCGACTCCGCGCAGCGCCGTGGCAGCAGGGCCACGCCGAGCTGCATCGCGACTGCCCGCTTGATGCCTTCCAGGCTGGGCAGCGACACCAGGATGTTGGCGGGGATGTGGTGCTGCTCGAAGAGCCGCAGCACCCGGTCGCGCGCGTGCGAGGGATCGTTGTGGGCGATGACGGTCTGCCGGGCGCACTCCGACAGCGTGACCTCGCCGCTCTCCGCCAGCGGATGCGAGGGATGCACCAGCATCACCAGTTCGTCCTGGCCCAGGACGATCGCGCTCAATTTGGGTTCGGCAGGCTGGAACGTCAGCAGGCCGAAGTCCAGCCCTCCCTGGGCCACCTCCGCCCCGACCTGGCGGGCACGTGTCCGGCGGACGTCCACGTGGACGAGCGGGTGCGCCGCGCGAAACGCGGCGATGAAGGGCAGCAGGGCGGTGACCGACGCTTCGTTGGCCCCGATGAGCACCCGTCCCCGCCGCAGGTCGCGCAGATCCCGGACCGCGGCCTCGGCTTCGTCGGACAGGCGGACCAGGCGGTCGCCGTACTCCCGCAGGAGGCGCCCGGCCTCGGTGAGCGTCGCGTCCTTGGTGGCACGGTCGAACAGGCGCTCGCCCACGCTGTCCTCCAGGCGCCGGACGGCCTGGGAGACAGCCGGCTGTGTACGATGGAGCTTCATGGCGGCTCTGGAGAAGCTCCTTTCGGCCGCAACCCTCAGGAAAACGCGCAATTCACTCAGTTCCACTGCATCTCCAACCTATAACCAAGGGTGATTCAAGTAGAATAATTATCATTTTGACATTATCAAGTGCCCTCGCGTCTACTGACATGCAGGGGAGGTTTCCGATGTCCGCACAGGAGCAGGTCAGGATTTTCGACACCACGCTGCGAGATGGCGAACAGGCGCCCGGCTTCTCGCTTCGTCCTGCCGAGAAGCTGCTCCTGGCCCGCCAGCTCGATGCCCTGGGCGTGGACATCATCGAGGCCGGATTTCCCATCGCCTCGCCCGCCGACGCCGAAGCCGTCCGGCAGATCGCGACCGAGGTGCGGCGCCCCGTGATCGCGTGCCTCGCCCGTGCGCATCGCGCCGACCTCGAGCGGGCCGCGTGGGCGCTCGAGCCTGCGGCGCAGGGACGTATCCATACGTTCATCGCCACGTCCGATCTCCACCTGCAGGCGAAGCTCCGCATCTCGCGCGAACAGTGCATCGAGGCGGCCGTGGACGCCGTGCGGTTCGCCCGTCAGCACACGGCGGATGTGCAGTTCTCGGCCGAAGACGCCACGCGCAGCGATTTCGACTTCCTCTGCCGCGTCGTCGAGGCGGTGATTCGCGCGGGCGCGACCACGATCAACCTGCCGGATACGGTCGGTTATGCCATGCCCGACGAGCTCCGCGACTTCTTCGTGCGGATTCGCGAGCGCGTGGACGGGGCCGACCGGGTGGTCTTCAGCGCCCACTGCCACGACGACCTCGGCGTGGGCGTGGCCAATTCGCTGGCCGCCATGCAGGGCGGCGCCCGACAGGTGGAGTGCACCATCAACGGCATCGGCGAGCGGGCCGGCAACGCTGCGCTCGAGGAGATCGTGATGGCCCTCCGGGTACGGGGAGATCGCAATCCCTACACCGTGGCCATCGAACCACGGCAGCTGTATCCCTCGAGCGAGCTGCTGACGCGGCTCACCGGCCAGGCCGTCCAGGTCAACAAGGCCGTCGTCGGTCGCAACGCGTTCTCCCACGAAGCCGGCATCCACCAGGACGGCGTCCTGAAGGACCGGCGGACCTACGAGATCATGCGGGCCGAGGACGTGGGCGCGCCCTGGAATCCCCTCGTGCTGGGCAAGCACTCAGGACGCCACGCGGTGGCAAAGCGCTGCAGCGACCTGGGCCTGGGGGTGTCGTCGGAGGAACTCCCCGACGTCTATCGCGCACTGATGACGGTGGCCGACGACCGGAAGGTGCTGACCGAGACGGACATCCGGCAGGTCGTCGAGGCCGTGCGTGCCGCGGCCCGTTCGGCGGCGGGCGAGCCGGTGGACGTGGCGGCAGCCGCGGTGTCGGCCATGCACGAGTCGGGCTACGGCCACGGGGTCTGAGCGCAGGTCTGAGCGCAGGCCCACGCCATCACCAGCCCACGCTATTCGCTGAACTAGGCCGTTTGCCGACCGACTCTGCTGGTCGGCACTGGTTGGTCGGCACTGACTGGTCTACAGCGACGGGCCTGCACTGACGGGCCTGCACCGACGGGTCTACACTGTGCCGGCCTACACTGTGCCGGCCTACGGCCTACACTGTGCCGGCTTACACTGTGCCGGCTTACACTCTGCCGGCCTACACTGTGCCGGGCCTGTAGTAGCACCCCCTCGGGTTTCGTGTCAGGAACCGTCGATCCACCAGCTGACTGAGCAGGTCTCTGGCCCGCGTGACGTCGAGGTGCCAGAGCCGTGCGGCCTGTTCGCAGGTGAGGGTGAGGCCCGGCAGTTCCCGGAACTCGCCCAGGATCCGCTGGAGTTCTCCGTCGTGGACGTGATCGGACGACGATGTCGGGGTCTGTTCGTGGTGCATGGGGCCGCCTCGCGGGGACGCTGATGTCAGCGTGCACGCGGGGTGCGACACGGCGATGACGGGCAGGGAAATACCGGGCGAAGCGCCCAGGCGGATCACGCGCCGGGCGAGCGGCGTTCCACCGGGACCCGCAGCTGGACGCGACGTCCTTCGCGGACGACCGTGACCGTGGCCGTCGAGCCGATGGGCGCGTCCTGCACGAGCCGCGAGAATCGCCCCACGTCCTCGATGGGCGTGCCGTTCACGTCCACGATGATGTCGCCGGGCCGCATTCCCCCCTCGTAGGCGGCCGAGTCGCGGCGCATCCGGGCCACCAGGACGCCGCGCGCGTCCGGCGCGCCGAGTTCGGTGGCGATCTGGGTCGTGACGGGCGTCACTTCCACGTAGCCAATCGATCCCCGCCGGACCTCGCCGTAGCGCGTGAGATCGTCGACCACCCGGCGTGCGAGGTTGCTGGGCACGGCGAAGCCGATACCCTGGTACCCACCGCTCTGGCTGAAGATGGCCGTGTTGATCCCGACGAGCTCGCCCCGTCCGTTGACGAGCGCTCCGCCGGAGTTGCCCGGATTGATGGCCGCGTCGGTCTGGATCCATTCCTCGTAGGCGGCGATGCCCACGTTGCTGCGGCCCACGGCCGACACGATGCCCAGCGACACGCTCTGATTGAGCTGGAACGGGTTGCCGATGGCGAGGACCCACTCGGCCACCTTGAGGCCCGAGGAATCGCCCCACGGGATCGTGGGCAGCGCCGTGGCCTCCACCTTCAGGAGCGCAAGATCGGTCGCCGCGTCCAGGCCCACGATCTGCGCCGGCAGCTCCCGCCGATCGCTGAGCACGACCGTCACGGCGGGCAACTGCTCCAGCGGCCGTCCACCGCCGGCGACGACGTGATTGTTGGTCAGGATGTAGCCGTCCTCGCTCACGATGACGCCCGAGCCCAGACTGCTTTCGACGCCGCGCCGGGTGCCGAACATGTCGCTGCCGTCGCCGAAGAAGTATCGGAAGAACGGATCGTTGGCGAACGGCGAGTCGGGGCGCTGCACCACCTGCAGCGAGGAGATGTTGATCACCGCCGGCACGGTGCGTTCCGCCACGCGCGTGAAGTCCGGCAGGGTGCCCGCGGCAGGCAGGGTGATCGGCGCGGAGGCTCCGGGCGGCGTAGCGGGCGCAGCGTCCTGCGCGGCCACCGTGTCCACCTCGTGCAGCCGGGCGGTGATGACCAGCCCCACGGCGAAGCCACAGGCCAGCAGGAGCATCGCCAGGATCAGGCGTCGAGCGGTCACGACTCAGAGCACCTGGATGCGCCGCGCGGTGGCAGAGGAGGCCTTGGGACAGGAGATGGTCAGCAGGCCGTCCTTCAGGTCGGCCTCGATGGCCTCACTGTCCACGGGCAGTGGCAGGTGGAACGTGCGGGTGAAGGAGCCGTGGCCCCGCTCGATGCGGTGGAACTGCTCGCACGTGGTCGCGCGCTCCCGCCGGACGCCGGCGATCGTGAGGTCTCCGTCGCGCAGGCTGATCTCCAGGTCGCTGCGCACGAGTCCCGGCACTTCCGCGGTGATGACGTAACGCTCCGCCGTCTCGCGCACGTCCACCGGCGGCACCCAGCCACCGGGCCCCGCAGCGAACGGATCGAGACGCTGATGGATGGCGAGCAGGTCACGGACCGGATCCCAGCGGGCGAAGGCCACGGGAAATCCTAGCATATGGCCCCGGTGTGCTACGATCGACGGGTTCTGGCGAACCCCACATGGCTTCCATACAGGCGACACGTCTCAAGAAGGGCATGCTGGTCAAAGTGCAACAGGATCTCTTCCGGGTCCTGGAGCTCCAGCACGTCACCCCGGGCAACCTGCGCGGCTTCGTCCGCGTCAAGTTCCGCAACATCAGGAACGGAAGTCTCTCGGACCAGAAACTCCGGTCCGAGGACACGCTCGACCGCGCCACGCTGGACGAGCGGGAGATGCAGTACCTGTATCAGGACGGGGACGCCTACTGCTTCATGGACACGTCCTCGTACGAACAGCAGCACATCTCGTCCGAGGCGCTCGGCGACTCGGTGCAGTACCTCAAGCCCGAGATGACCATCACGGTCGAGTTCTACGGCAGCGAGCCCGTGGGCATCGAACTGCCGCCCACCGTTGACCTGCAGGTGACCGACACGGCGCCGGGGATCAAGGGTGCCACGGCCAGCGCCCAGGTGAAGCCCGCCACCCTGGAGACGGGCCTGGTCGTCCAGGTGCCTCCCTTCGTCAATACCGGCGACCTCATTCGCGTCAGCACCGACACGGGCGAGTACCTGTCGCGCGCCTGACGCCAGGGACGGGCCGACCCGCCCGCGCTTCACGCCATGGATGTTGTCCGGCAGCCGAACCACGGCTGGATCGAGGTCATCGTCGGCAGCATGTTCAGCGGCAAGAGCGAGGAGCTCATTCGCCGCCTGCGGCGTGCGCAGATCGCCCGGCAACGGGTGCAGGTGTTCAAGCCGGAGATCGACACCCGCTACGGCGACGCCCACATCGTCTCCCACAGCGACATGCGCATCCCGTCGGAGACGGTGGCCGACGCGGCCCGGCTGCTTGCCAGCGTGCGTCCGGACACGGAGGTGGTGGGCATCGACGAGGGCCAGTTCTTCGACGCGGCGCTGCCGGCCGTGTGCAACGCGCTGGCCGACCAGGGGAAGCGGGTGATCGTCGCCGGCCTCGACAAGGACTATCTCGGCAAGCCCTTCGACCCGATGCCGCAGCTGCTGGCGATCGCGGAGTACATCACCAAGACGCTGGCCATCTGCATGGTCTGCGGACATCCCGCCAACCACACCCAGCGCCTCGTGGTCAGCGGCGATCGCGTGCTGCTCGGGGCCCAGGGTACCTACGAGGCCCGCTGTCGCCGCTGCTTCGACCCGGCCCTTTCGGGACCGGCGGGCCCGGGCGTCTCCGGGACGGGCGACGCAGGGGACCCCGGCGGCGCGCCCGCCGAGCCCTGATCGCAGTCCGGACTTGACCCCACGGGGCCTGCTGGGTCACAACCGCGGTGCGTGACTCCCGAACAGCTCCTGCCCCGACTCCTCTTTCTCTTCGGCGTGGCCTTCCTGGCGGCGAATCTGCGGGTCGTGGCCGAACTCGTGCGGTTCCGCACGCGGCGTCGGCGCGCCCTGCTCACCTGGAAACCGTCCAAGCCCCGCTACTACGGCCTCAACCTCGCCATCGGCGTCGTGCTGGGAGTCCTGCTGGCCTTCCGGGTCTTCGTCCAGCGCCGGCCACCGGACCAGCTGTTCGGCGAGGCGATGATGTTCGTGTACTACGGCTACGCCGTGCCGCTCAGCACGCGCATCCTTCGCGGGTTCTACGAGGATGGCGTCTGGGCCGACTCGGGATTCATGCCCTGGGCCAGGATCAACGCGGTGTCATGGAAGGAGGATCAGGGCGTGACGCTCGTTCTCGTCTCCCACGTGCGCAGCGTCGCGCGCCGGCTCGACGTCCCCGGCCACCTCTACGGACAGTCGCGGCGTCTGTTGCGGGACAAGGTCAGGACGCACGACATCCACATCTCGGGCGGACTGGACCTCGGAAGCCGCGAGGAGCAGGACGCCGTGTGACAGGCCGGGCTGGACTTTCGCCCGTGTTCGTCCGATAGTCTTTCCCCGGAGGTGCAGTGTGGCGGCTCGAGCGACGTGGAAGGGATTTCTGAAGGTCAGCCTGGTCACCATTCCGGTCAAGGTGTTCCCGGCGACCGAGTCGGCGGCCACCCTGGCGTTCAACCAGCTTCACGCCGAGTGCCAGACGCGCATCCAGCAGAAGCGGTGGTGCCCGCACTGTGAACGCGAGGTGGCCAACACCGAACTGGTGAAGGGCTATGAGTTCGAGAAGGGCCGCTACGTCATCGTGACCGAGGACGACATCCAGAAGGTCAAGGTGGAGTCCACGCGCGTCATCAACCTCGTCCAGTTCGCCGACGTCGGCGCCATCGATCCCATCTACGTGGACCGGTCCTACTATCTGGCACCCGATGGCGGGATGGCGGCCGAGGCCTTCGCGGTGATGCGCGAGGGCATGGCCGGCAAGGCGGGCATCGGCAAGGTGGCGCTGTACGGCCGCGAGTACCTCGTGGCGGTCAAGCCGCAGAAGCAGGGGCTCGTGATGTACACCCTCCATCACGAAGCCGAGATCCGCAGCATCGATCAGGTCGAGGAGCTCAGCTCGGTGCCGAAGAAGGTCCGCCCGGAGGAGGTCAAGCTGGCGAAGCAGGTCGTGGCGACCTTCGATGCCGACCTGAACCTGGCCGACTACCGCGATGAGTATCGTGACGGCCTGCGCGCCATCATCGACGCCAAGATCGCCGGCGAGGAGGTGGTGGCGCCGGAGGTGCAGGAGCCAGCGAAGGTCGTGGACCTGATGGAGGCGCTGCGGCGGAGCCTCGACTCGGTCAGCACCGTGAAGAAGACGCCGGCGAAGGCCGATCTGGGGAAGACCGCGGCCCGCGCGCGCACCGGCAACGGGCGCAAGCGCAAGGTGTCGTAGGGGCGTCGCGGCCTCCGCCTGCTACACCTGCGCGAGCGCCGGGTGGGCGCGTCAGAAGCCGAGCAGGGCCCAGATGCCCAGGCCGCTGGCCGTGGGATCGGCCAGCCAGTCGGGCGGGACGAGCCACACGAACGCCAGGATCGCGATGACCCAGAGGTCGTAGGGCACCGTGGTTCGCGGATCCCTCCAGAAGAAGGCGCGCCAGAACGCCGCGGTCAGCGCGTTCGAGCCGCTCGGCATGGGCCTGTTGGCCAGTGCCAGGTACGTGTAGTGGATCCGGTTGGCGACGGTCACCACCGACAGGGTCAGGATCACCCAGAGCACCCCGGCCATGCGGTCGGTGAACGCGCCGATCATGAACAGCACGATGCGCTCGGGCCGCTCCATGAATCCCACCTTGCACTTCTCGATGAGCGACTCCGCGCGCGCGCGGGCGTAGCTGGTCATGATCGAGAACGTGAGCGTCAGGGCGGCCACCATCACGTAGTCGGTGCGCCCGAGTTCGGCATAGAGATGGATCAGGCCCAGGAGCAGCGCCAGGTCCGAGAACCGGTCCATGGTCGAGTCCCAGAACGCGCCGAATCGCGAGGCGGTGTCCGTGAGGTGCGCCACCTTCCCGTCGATGAAGTCGAAGATGTTGGCGACGATCATGATGACGCCGGCGAGCAGGAAGCGGTCCACCGCCAGGGCCCAGGCCGCGCCGATATTGATGGCGACGCCCACGATGGTGAGCACGTTGGGATGGACGCGCAGCGCGACGCAGGTGTTGATGATGGCCCGCAGCGGAAACATGCAGACGGTGCCGACGAGCCCGGTGAACGTCATTGGCTGGCTATAATCGTGGTCAGGGCGTCTCGAGACGCAAGCGCATCATGTTAGCTCATGCCTATCCAGGACCTCAAGGAACAGATCGCCCGCCTGCCTGAACAACCGGGCGTCTACCTGTGGGCGAACCGCGCCGGCGAGGTCATCTACGTGGGCAAGGCGCGGTCCCTCAAGGACCGCGTCCGGAGCTATCTGGGGAGCCGCGGTTCGAGCCCGAAGACCGACGCGCTGCTCGACGAGATTGCGGCACTCGACGTCATCGTCACCGACTCCGTGATGGAGGCGCTGGCGCTCGAGAACAACCTGATCAAGCAGCGGACGCCCCGCTACAACATCCTGCTCCGCGACGACAAGAACTACCCGTATCTCCGGCTCACGACGAGCGAGTCCTTTCCCCGTGTCCTCGTCGCCCGCAGCGTGGAACGCGGGGGCGACTTCCATGCGGGCCCCTTTCTGCCCGCTCGCCTGGCGCGACGGGCCATGTCCCTGACGCACCGGCTGTTCGGCATCCGGTCGTGCAACGAGACCATCACGGGCGCACGCGGCCGCCCGTGCCTCGAGTACGACATCAAGCGCTGCCTCGCCCCCTGCGTGGCCGAGATCTGCGACGCTCCCCGCTATGGGGAGGCGGTCGCCAACGCGCGCCTGTTCCTCGAGGGACGGAACGACGAGCTGGCGCGGTCGCTGCGCGACCGCATGGTCGCGGCCGCCGAGGGTGAGCGCTACGAGGAGGCCGCGCAGCTCCGCGACGCGATGCGGACGGTGGAGACGCTGCGCGACCGGCACCAGAAGCTGGCCACCGCCGAACTCGGCGAGCGCGACGTCTTCGGCCTCAAGGTGGGGCCGAGCGGTGGCGTCATCCAGGTGTTCGTGATGCGCGGGGGACGCGTGGTGGAGCGCGTGGAGCTGGTAACCGCGCCCGGCGCGGCGGCCGTCGAGGCGGGCGCCGAGCGGGACGTGCTGCAGGCCGCGCTGCAGCAGCACTACCAGGAACGCGTGCCGCCTGCCGAGATCCACCTCCCGCTGGAGGTGGAGGAACCGGACGTGCTCGAGTCGTGGTTGTCGGGGCGCGCGGGTCGCCGCGTGCGCCTGTTCACGCCGCAGCGTGGGGACAAGCGCGCACTGGTGGAGCTGGCGACCCGGAATGCGGAACTGTCGTATCGCACGCGCTTCAACGCGACGACGACGGCGCAGTTCGACGCCCTTGAGACCCTGCGGCTCAGGCTCGGACTGCCGGCCATTCCGCGGCGCATCGAGTGTTTCGACATCTCCACCATCCAGGGGTCGGAGACCGTGGCCTCGATGGTGGTGTGCGAGGACGGGCGCATGCGGCGCTCCGAGTACCGCAAATTCCGGATCCGGGGCACCGGCGAGGCGCCCGCCTTCGGCGGCGACGACTTCGCGGCCATGCACGAGGTCGTGCACCGCCGCTATCGCGCCGCGCTCGACGCGGGCGGGCCGTTTCCCGATCTGGTGCTGATCGACGGCGGTCGCGGACAGCTCGGCGCGGCGTACGCGGCGCTGGCGGAGGTCGGCCTCGAGAACCTCGTGGCGGTGGGGCTGGCGAAGAAGGAGGAGCTCCTCGTGGTGCGGGATCGTGAGGAGCCCGTCGTGCTGGCGGTGAACGACCCGGCGCTCCTCCTGCTTCAGCGCGTGCGGGACGAGGCGCACCGCTTCGCGGTGACGTTCCACCGCAAGGCACGGAGCATGCGCGACCTGCGGTCGGAGCTGGACGCCGTCCCGGGCGTGGGCGTGCGCCGCCGCAAGGCGCTGCTGCGCGCCTTTGGCAGCGTGGCCGGCGTGCGCCGCGCGACGCGGGAGGAACTCGGTGCCGTGGTGGGTGCGAAGGCCGCCGGGCGCGTCATCGAGCACTTCGCCCACGTGGGCTGACGTGCAGGTCCGCTGACGACGAGCACGGGCCGAGCGCCCGGCGAGGGAGCCGGCGGCCGGGCCCTCGGGGCCCGGCCGCACGAGGTTGGACGGCGACGGTCAGCGGGCCGTCGGGTTGGCGATGGCCTCGAGCAGCGCCACGAGCCTGGCCCGGGCCGTGGAGAGGCGCTCCTGGAGCTGGTCGTAGACGAACGCGTGCCCCGCGTCGGCGGCCTGTTCGAGCGGGACGGCGACCTGGCGGGCCTGGTCGCGCAGCGCGTCGCGCCGCGCCGTATCGGAGACGCGGCCGATCAAGGCGTCGGCTTCCCGCAGGAGCGTCCGCGTGTCACGAATACCTTCGATCTCCAGGCGCGCACTGGCGGCGCGCTCGGGCCGTGGCGCCGTGCCGTTCGGGCCGTGGCAGCGCAGGCACTGGTTTTCGAGGCTCTTGGGCGAGGGCAGGTTGGCCGCGACCTCGCCGTGGCACGTGACACAGGTTGGCCCGTTGGCATCGCCCGAGCGGAGCAGCTCGAGGTGCCGGCTCTTCTGGAACTGCACGAAGGGCCCCGTGTGGCAGCTGCCGCAGGTGGCCGGCAGGTTCGCCCGGTGCACCGGGCTCCGCATGTCGGTCATGCTGAGCATCGTGCGATGTGCCTGCGTGGCCTCGAACGTCGTCGGGTCGCCCCCATGACAGCGCTCGCACCCCACCAGGTTGCGGCCGTGTGCCGACCGATCCCATTCGGCGAGGTGCTGCGCGCCCGGGGCATCGGGGTTGGCGAAGTGGCAATCCGCGCAACGACTCTGCTGCGCAGCGCTGTCGGTCGGGGTGAAGAGCAGCCACGCGAAGGCGAGGCACCCCAGCGCCACGCGAGCCGTACGAAGAATGAAGCCTGCCATGATGAAGCCCTCGGGGGCGCGCGCCCGTCTGTGTTCCGTGCCGTCGAGTGAAGCTATCACAAACTCGACCAGGGGAGTCGCTGGCCAGCGTCGTGGCGTGGCCGTCTGGCGGTCACGCCGTGTGCGGCTGTACGAGTACGGGAACCGACACCGCGGCCAGCGCGCGCAGCGTGACCGCCACCGGACTGGTACCACGGGCCGAGCGAGGGCGCTTGCCGAGCACCAGCACCGGGTGCCGCCCGGGCGCCGGCGCCGTAGACGCTGCCAACTGCGCCGGCACCTGGCCGCTCTCGACGATGGCTCGCACGCGGTGGGCCCGTGGGAGGCGTGACGCCAGGGTCTCGAGTTCCCGTCTCACCGACTCCAGGCGCTCCACGGCGGCCGCCTGTGCATGGGCCTGCCACCGCGCCAGGACGAAGGGCTCCGGCGCCACGTGCAGGACCTCGAGATCGCTGTCGAGCAGGTCCGCCCATCCGCACGCCGCCTCGACGCCGGCCGTCGCGGCGGGCGTGAAGTCGGTGGCGGCCACGACCGGGCCCGTCCCGCGCAGGTCGCTGGCTGAGGGCTCCGGGGGGCTCCACGACGGCGGCACGACCAGCAGGGGCAGCTCGGCGTGACGCACCAGTCCCTCGGTCACCGATCCGAACACCAGGTGCGCCGGTCCCGACATGCCGTGCCGTCCGACGACGAGCACGTCCGCGTCCAGGCGCGCTGCGGTCTCGAGCAGCGCGGTGACGGCGTCGCCGCGTGCCACCTGGTACTCCGCGCGCGCGGGGGGCGGCACCAGCGTGGCGGCGAAGGCCTCGAGTTCACGCCGGGTCTCGGCCGCGAGGTCGATGTGCCCGTGCCGCGCCGCGGCCACCAGCAGCGGCTCCTCGACGTGCACCAGATGCAGTGTTCCGCCCGTGTGGTGGGCGAGTCGGGACGCCAGACCGACCGCCACACGTGAGGCGTCGGAGAAGTCCGTGGCGGCGAGGATCGAGGCAGGCTGGTTCACGGCCCGAGAATAATACGTGCCCGCCCCGGCTCGGCGCGGAAGTTGCTGTTCCCCGACAAACAGGCGCCCTGGAGGCCTTTCTCTGGGGAATCTTTCGCACATCAGGGAAATAGTTCGCGGAAGGTCTCGATATGACGGGTGCGGAGCTACTGATAGTCGATGACGAGGAGCTCGTGCGATGGTCGCTGCGGGAGCGCTTCCTGCGCGACGGCTACCACGTCACGGAGGCGGGGTCCGCTCGGGCGGCCCTGGAGCATGTCGGAGGCGGGTTCGACCTGGTGCTGCTCGACTTCAAGCTTCCGGATGGTGACGGTCTCACCGTCCTCCGAAGGTTCAAGGAGATCACGCCCGACACGCCGGTGATTCTCATGACGGCATTCTCGACGGTCGAGAACGCCGTGGAGGCGATGAAGCTCGGCGCGTACCACTACATCAACAAGCCCTTCGACCTGGACGAAGTGGCCATCATCGTCGAGAAAGCCCTCGAGACCTCGCGCCTGCGCAAGGAGGTTCGTGCCCTGCGGACCAGCCAGGGCCGCGACTACGGTTTCGACGCCATCATCGGCCGGTCGCCCACGATGCTCGCGGCCAAGGCCCTGATGACGCGTGTCGCCGCCAGCCCGGCCTCGACGGTCCTCCTGAGCGGCGAGACGGGCACCGGCAAGGATCTGGCGGCCAAGGCCATTCACTACAACAGCGACCGGGCGGCGAAACCGTTCGTCAACATCACCTGCTCGGCGCTTCCGGAGCACCTGCTCGAGAGCGAGCTGTTCGGTCACGAGCGCGGTGCCTTCACGGACGCACGCCAGCAGAAGCGCGGACTGTTTGAATCGGCCGACGGCGGCACGGTGTTCCTCGATGAGATCGGGGAGATGACGCCGGCGCTCCAGGCCAAGCTGCTCCGCTTCCTCGAGGAGAAGACCTTCAAGCGGGTCGGCGGTCTGATCGATATCCGCGTGGACGTGCGGGTGATCGCCGCCACCAACCGCGACCTCGACGAGGAGGTTCGCGCGGGCAAGTTCCGGGAGGATCTCTTCTATCGGCTTCAGGTGATGCCGATCGCCCTGCCACCCCTGCGGGAGCGGCATGGGGACGTCTCGCTGCTGGCGGACTACTACGTGGGCGTCTTCAATCGCGAGTTCCGCAAGCGGGTGCAGGGCCTCACACCGGACGCCCGGGCCATGCTCGAGCGCTACCATTGGCCCGGCAACATCCGCGAACTGCGCAACGCCATCGAGCGCGCCATGCTGCTGCTCGACAAGGAGTGGATCACCCCCGACGAGCTGACGGCGCTCGGGAGACATCAGGCGGGCACCACGTTCACCCTGCCGGCTTCGGGCGTGAACCTGGACGACGTGGAGCGGGATCTGCTCGTGCAGGCCCTCGAACGGTCCGGCGGCAATCAGACGCACGCGGGGCAGCTGCTCGGCATCAACCGCGATCAGGTGCGGTACCGCATCGAGAAGTTCGGCCTCAGCCGGCCGCATGCGGACAAGGCCGCCGAGCGATCGTCGGAGAAGGCCTCGGCATCGGCGCGCGAAGCCTCCTCGGTCGCGCGCTGAGGTCCGGCGCGGCCGGGCGCCCGTGCCGGGCTGGCGCTACGCCGGTGCCGCGGGCGCAGGGCCTCCGGCGGACGGCGGCTGCCGGAAAAGGAGCAGCGTGGCCCGGGTGCCGCCGTCGGGCGGGCAGTCGAGTGTCAGCGTGCCGCCGTGCAGTTCCACGGTGCGTCGTGCGACGGCGAGCCCGAGCCCGCCGCCTCGGGACTTCGTCGTGAAGAACGGCTCGAAGATCTGCTCCATCAACTCGGCCGGAATGCCCGGCCCGCTGTCACGGATCGTGATGGCGGCCTGGTCGTTCCGGTCCTCGAGCACCAGCGCCAGCGTGCCCTGCCCCCCCATGGCCTGGGCCGCGTTCAGCATCAGGTTCAGGATGGCGCCCTTCAGCAGGGACGCATCCGCGGTCAGCGTGAACTCCGGGCCTTCGACCGTGATGGCGAGGTGCTGGCCGGCCGGGTCCCGCCGCAGGAATGTGACCGCCTCGGTGAGCACCTGCCGGAGCTCGACCGACGCGAGGCGCAGCGGTCGCGGCCGCGCGAAGACCATCATGTCGTCGATGAGCTCACTCAACGCATCGATGCGCGCCACGATATCGCGCATCACCGGAACCTCCCCGTCTCCAGGCGTACGGCGGGAGAGCAGCACCTGCAGGGCCCCCTTGATGCCCGCGAGCGGATTGCGCACCTCGTGGGCGACGACCGCCGCCATCTGGCCCATGCGCGCGAGCGCCGCCTGCTGGCGGAGCGATTCCTCGGCGGCCTTGCGCGCGGTGATATCGCTCCGGATCGCGATGTACTGGTACGGTTTCCCCCGGGCATCGAGAAACGGGATGATCGTCGTGTCCACCCAGTAGAGGCGTCCGCTCATCGCGCGGTTGCGGATCTCTCCATGCCAGACCCGCCCGCTGGCAATCGTCCGCCACAGGTTGCGCATGAACTCCTTCGGGTGCAGGCCGGAGTTGATGACGCGATGGTCCTGCCCGAGCAGGTACTCGCGTGAGTACTCGGAGATCTCGCAGAACTTGTCGTTCACGTACGTGATGCGCCCGGCGACGTCCGTCGTGGCGACGATGGCCGCGCTGTCGAGGGCGCGCTTGAGATCCTCGAGCTGCAGCAGGTGCGCCTTCGACTCGCTCTCCACGCGCTTGAAGCGCGCCACCAGGACCGCCGTCGTCACGAACGCCAGCGTCATCACCGGCCGGTTGACGTACGTGGTGGCCGGGGCCGTCGGTGTCCAGTCGGCCAGCGTATCGAGGATCAGGAGGCCCGTGGCCACGAGTGCGGCCACCAGCGGATAGGCGCGCCAGGAGGTCCAGAGGCCGAGGACGACGGGCAGGACGTAGAGGACGCCGACGCTGCCGTCGATCGGCTGGACGGCGTCGATGGCGAAGATGCCTGTCGCCAGCAGGAGGCCGGCGACGTGGATCAGGCCGTCGCTCGGCTTGCGCAGGTGCGCGGGGGCGGACACCGCCCGGCATCGTACCGGCCGGCGTGCACGCGCGCAAGGACGTTTCTGTCTATACTGCCCGCGTGCCCGTCGCCAGCATCCTGGTCGTCGAAGACGAAGCCCTGCTCCGGTGGTCGCTTCGCGAGCGTCTCGCGCGCGAAGGCTACGACGTCCAGGAGGCCTCGACGGCCGCCGAGGCTCTCGACTGGCTCGAGTCGGCACTCGACCTGGTGCTGCTCGATCACCGCCTGCCGGACGGCGACGGCCTGACGCTGCTGGCGCGCTTCAAGGAGACCTGGCCCGACGTGCCGGTCATCCAGATGACGGCGTTCTCGACGGTGGAGAACGCCGTGGAAGCCATGCGGCTCGGGGCCTACCACTACATCAACAAGCCGTTCGATCTGGAGGAGATCGTCCTGCTGGTCGACAAGGCGCTCGAGGCCAGCCGTCTCAGGCGCGAGGTGCGCGAGCTGCGCCAGAGCCGCCGCAGTGACCATGGGCTCGAGTCGATCATCGGGACGTCGCCGGCGATGCAGCGCGTCAAGTCGCTCCTGTCGCGGGTGGCCGCGAGCCCCGCCTCCACGGTGCTCCTGACGGGGGAGACCGGCACCGGCAAGGACCTCGCGGCGAAGGTGGTGCATTTCAACAGCGACCGCGCGGGGCAGCCCTTCGTGAACATCACCTGCTCGGCCCTGCCCGAACACCTCCTCGAGAGCGAGCTGTTCGGCCACGAGCGGGGCGCCTTCACCGACGCGCGGCAGCAGAAGCGCGGTCTGCTCGAGAGCGCCCATGGCGGCACGGTGTTCCTGGACGAGATTGGCGAGATGACGCCGGCCCTCCAGGCCAAGCTGCTGCGGTTCCTGGAGGAGAAGGCATTCAAGCGTGTGGGAGGCTTGTCGGACCTCCGTGTGGACGTGCGGGTCGTGGCGGCGACCAACCGGAGTCTCGAGGACGAAGTGGAAGCCGGCCGGTTCCGGGAGGACCTGTTCTACCGGCTGCAGGTGATGCCCATCCCGCTGCCGCCCCTCCGTGAGCGTGAGGGCGACGTCCAGTTGCTCGCCGACTTCTTTGTCTCCGTCTTCAATCGCGAGTTCCGCAAGCGCGTGCGCGGGTGTTCGCTGGCCGCCACCGCCACCCTGGCCAGCTACCAGTGGCCCGGCAACATCCGCGAGCTGCGCAATGCCATCGAGCGCGCGATGCTGCTCATCGATCGCCCGTGGCTCGAGCCCGGCGACTTCACCACTCTCACTCGGAGCGTGGCGCCGACCACCTACAAGTTGCCCGCCGAGGGCGTGAAGCTCGACGACGTCGAGCAGACGCTGCTCGTCCAGGCGCTGGAGCGCTCCGACGGCAACCAGACGCAGGCGGGGCAGCTCCTCGGGCTCAACCGCGACCAGGTGCGGTACCGGATCGAGAAGTTCGGCCTGTCGAAGTACCTCGCCGGCAAGGGTACGTAGGCCGGGGGGCGGCCGCGAAGGCCAGCCCGCCCGCACCGACGTCACGCGCTGGCGTCAGGCAGGCGCGGGCTCGGCGCCCGGCAGCGGCTCGTCGGCCCGCTCGCGCACGGCGGCCTCCCGCACCGTCAGGACCGGGCAGGGGGCGGTGCGGACCACGCGTTCCGCCACGCTCCCGAGCAGCAGGTGCGCCATGCCGCCGCGCCCGTGGGTGCCCATCACGATGAGACTCATGGCATGCTCGGCGGCGTAGTCGACGATCGCCTTGGCGCCCGTGCCCATGATGACTTCGCTCGTCGCGGATCGATAGCCCGTCAGCGACGGGCGGATGCGGTGCGCGAGCCGGGATTCCGCATCACGAAGCAGCGCCGCGCGCACCTCCGGCGCCTCGGGAATATAAGCCTCCGAGGCGGCGGCTGCGGTCATGAAGGGATCCTCGAGCACGTGCAGCAGATGGAGCGTGCCGCCGAACTTGTCGGCGAGCACGCCCGCGTAGTCGAGCGCCGCGTCGGAGGTGGGACTGAAATCGGTTGGAACCAGAATTCTGTTGAACATGTGCGGTGTCTCCCGGCCGCGGGCGCCAGTCCCGCTGCAGCGAACTCCGTACCAGGCCCGCGTACGGACCAACCCCACGCCTGGCAGGGAGCGTACCCCGGGGCGGGCCCGCCGGGTGCGGGTTTCCCCGCGGCCCAGGAAATATTTCCCCGATGAGTCTGGCGTCAGGCGGCGATTCGCACCGGCCGGCCTGGGGGAAGACGCCGGGCTGGTCGGGCACGGTTGTTGAAGTCGGCTGGCCGGGGGTATCCAAATGCGACGGGTGCTGGACGCGGGGTTCATTTGCACGGCGGTAGTGGCGGGGGTGGCACTCGTCTGCCTCGGCACGACCGTCTCGGCGCAGGAGGCCGAGCGGGGTGCAGCCGTCTTCGCCGAACAGAAGTGCGGCATCTGTCACTCGATCGGGGACGCGGGCAATAAGCGGGGGCCGCTCGACGCGGTGGGCGCCACCCTGACGCCCGAGGACATCCGGCAGTGGCTGCTCGACCCCGCGGCGATGGCCTCGCAACGGGGCGCCACGCGCAAGCCGCCGATGCGCGCCTATGCGAACCTGCCCCAGGGTGACATCGAGGCGCTGGTCGCCTACCTCCGCACGCTGCGTCGATGAGGGGCGCCGGCCGCTCATCGCGGGTGTTCGTCTGGCTCGCGGGGCTCTCGATGCTCGCCCTCGTTCTCGCAGCGGGCAGCGTCACCACCCAGACGGCGGCTGCGGCGGGCTCGCTGAGCGGTGGGCCGGACGCATCCCCAGCCATCCCGCTCGCGCAGGCCGCCGATGAGGGCTATCTCGGAAGCGAGACCTGCCTTGCCTGTCACGACGATCCCGGTGCGGCGTATCGGGCGTCGGTGCATGCCAACCCCGCCCATCCGGGCGCGCCTGCGGCCGGTCGCGGGTGCGAGAGCTGCCATGGGCCTGGTGCCCGCCATCTCGAGGACCCGTCGGTCGAGAACAGCATCCGCCGGTTCGACCGGACGTCGCCGGGCGAGGCCAGCCTCGCCTGTCTGACCTGTCATGCGGCGGCTGCCGGCACGCCCGAGACGGCCATGTGGGCGGGCAGCAGCCACGACGCCCGGAACCTCTCCTGCACCACGTGTCACAGTGTCCATGCGCCGGCCTCGACCGCGGGGCAGCTGCGGGCAGCGTCGGAGGGGGCGCTGTGCGCGACCTGCCACCGCGCACAGGTCAACAAGACCCGCCGCGTGGCGCACATGCCCGTCGCTGAGGGCGCGATGACCTGCTCCACTTGTCACAACCCTCACGGCGCGGCCAACGTCCGGCTGCTCCGGACCGGGAACTGGGTGAACGAGAGCTGCCTGTCGTGCCACACGGAGAAGCGCGGTCCGTTTCTCTTCGAGCACGCGGCCGGGCGCGAGAGCTGCGTGAGTTGCCATGATGCGCACGGCTCCTCGAACGACCGGATGCTGGTCGCCCGGCTCCCGATGCTCTGCCAGCGCTGTCACATCGGGACCAGGCACCCCTCCACGATCTACGACGCCGGCGCCGTCGGCGCGCGCAACAACCGCATCGTGGGACGCTCGTGTGTCAACTGTCACTCCCAGATCCACGGCTCGAATCACCCGTCCGGACAGTCCTTTACGCGGTAGGCCATCGTGACGCGCGTGTGTCTCGCTCTCCTCGTGGCGCTGTTCGCCGGCGCGCCGTGCCTGGCGCAGGACAGTGATCCCGCCACGACCCGGCGGCTGCGCGACGTGGAGTTCGGCGTGCGGCTGTTCGGGGGTGACGGTGACCTCGCCCGGGCGCAACGGTTCGAAGACCGGCGGGACGGCCTGACGCTGGACCACCTGCGTTACGAGCGGTCGTCCGGCGGCTGGGTCGTGGAGGCCGCCGTGGATCGTGCCGGCTACCAGGACCAGCGGTATCGCGCCACGATGGGTCGCTACGGCCGGTTCCGGGCCAGCGTCGAATGGCATCAGATCCCGTTGTTCTACGGCGCGGATCTGCAGAGTCCCTATCGCGTGAGCGGCGGACGTTTCCTGCTCGACGATGCGCGGCAGGGCGCCGTCCAGGCCGGGGCGGGCACCGTCGCGGCCCTGTTTGCCGACGACCTCACCGGGGTGGCGCTCCGCTCGCGCCGGGACGTGGGCCGCGCCAGTCTGCGCCTTGCGGTGACGCCGCAACTCGATCTGCGGGTGGCCTTCACGCGGACGCACCGTACCGGAGCGCAACCGTACGGGGCGTCGTTCGGCTTCGGCAACGCCGTGGAGCTGGCTGTGCCCGTCAATCAGCGCGTCAGCGACCTGGCGACCGCGGTGGAGTGGCACCGGGGAACCGGCATGGCGAGGCTGGCGTACGACGGATCGTGGTTCAGCAACGCCGTGGACGTGCTGACGTGGGACAACCCGCTCCGTCTCACCGATGCGGTGTCGTCGGCGGGCGACGGTCCGTCCCTGGGGCGTCTGGCGTTGTGGCCCGACAGCTCGTCCCATGGAGTGTCGGCATCGGGGTCGGTGGGGCTGCCGGCGCGGACCCGGGCCTTCGCGAGCGTGTCGCTCAGCACGTGGCTGCAGGATGCGGCCCTGCTGCCGCACACCGTGAATACGGCCATCCCGCCGGTCGCCCTGCCGAGAGCGACAGCCGAAGGCGATGCGCGGGTCGTGTCCATGCTCTACCGGGTCACGACCCGTCCCACGCCCAGGCTCTGGGTGAACGGGCAGGTGCGGATGTACGAACTCGACAACCGGACGCCGCCCTTCGCGGTTGGCACCTACGTGCGGCTGGACGGCGCGCCGGCCGCCTCGGCCACCGGCGGCAGTCGACCGTTCGGGTACTCGCGGCAGTTCCTCGACGTGGATGCGTCATGGTCGCTGGCCCGGTTCACGGCGCTGCGCGCGGGCTATGGGCGCGAGCGCGACGACCGGACCTTCCGGTTCCTCGACACGACCGTGGAGGAGGTGCTCCGGGCCTCGATCGACGGTACCGGCTTCACCTGGGGCTCGCTCCGGCTGCAGTACGACCACGCGGTCCGCACGGGAGAGGGCTTCAGCGAAGAGGCCTTCAGCGAAATCGGCGAGCAGGTGTCACTCCGGCAGTTCGACATCTCCGACCGTGTCCGTGATCGCGTCACGGCGATGGTCCAGGTCAGCCCCCGGTCGTGGCTGGGACTCAACGCGCAGGTGAGCGAGGCGCGCGAGGCCCGTCCCGATGCGGCGCTCGGCCTCCAGGAGACGGGCCTGCGTGCCGTGGTGATCGGCGTGGACCTCACGCTCGCGGCGCCCGTCGTCGCCTCCGCGTCGTGGGGGCACGAGCAGTACGACACGCTGCAGCGCTCCCGCCAGGCGAACCCGGGCCCGCAGTTCGACGACGTCACGCGCGACTGGTCCACCGACGTGCGCGAGGGCGTACACACCGTCGACGCCGCGCTCGAGGTGCGGGCCCCCGCCGACACCACGGTGCGTGCGGCGTGGGATATGGTGGATGGCGCTGCCCGCTACACGTACCTGCTGCCTGCCGTGTCCTCGCTGCCGCCGCCGGCGCAGCTTCCACCCGTGGTCAATCGGCTGCAGCACCTGCGGCTGGACGTGCGCCGTGGGCTCGGCCCGCAACTGGCGGTGGCCCTGGGCTACCGCTACGACGCCTACGACGTGGACGATTTCGCCCTGTCACCCGGGACGCTGGACACCCCGCTCCTGCCGGGGCTCGTGCAGCTGGGGTCCCAATGGCGCTCCTATCGCGCCCACGGCGCATCGGCCCGCATCATCTGGCACTGGTAGATCCGGTCGGGGACCTGCTCGTCCGGCCGGGCCCCGCTCCGTCCGGCCGTCCGCCCATCAACCAGCCGGGGGAACGGCGGTGGGCAGGACCACATGGCGGATTTCGGCGAACTCGCGCTGCAGTTCGCCGCGGACGTCGGGATGCGCGATCGCGATGAGGCGCTCCGCCCGCTGGCGCAGCGAACAGCCGAAGAGATTGACGGCTCCGTACTCCGTGACCACCCAGTGCACGTGTCCGCGCGTGGTCACGACGCCCGCGCCCGTGCGCACCGACATGACGATGCGGCTCGCCCGGCCCTGATCGGCGGTCGAGGGCAGGGCGATGATCGGCAGGCCGCCCTCCGACAGCGCGGCGCCCCGGATGAAGTCCATCTGTCCGCCGATACCGCTGTAGATGGAGAACCCGATCGAATCGGCGACCACCTGCCCCGAGAGGTCCACTTCGATCGCGGAGTTGATGGCGGTGACCTTCGGGTTCATCCGGATGAGGGTGGTGTCGTTGGTGCGGTCGCAGGGATGGAACTCGACCAGCGGGTTGTCGTGCACGAAGTCGTAGACGACCGGGGACCCTGCCACGAAGCTGGTCACGATCCGCCCGCGATGGATGGCCTTCCGGCGGTTGGTGACCGCGCCGGTCGCGATCAGGTCCACCAGCCCGTCGGAGAACATCTCGGTGTGCACGCCGAGATCCAGCTTCTGCCCGAGGCGGCGCAGCACGGCGTCCGGGATGGCACCGATGCCCATCTGCAGCGTGGCGCCGTCCTCGACGAGCGCGGCGACGTGCGCCCCGATGTCGTGCTCGATCGGCGTGGGCTCCCGCGTGGGGTGGACGTGCAGGGGATGCGAGGTGTGGACGACGCGGTCCAGCCGGGACAGGGGCACGAGCGTGTTGCCGTGCGTCCGCGGCATCTGCTCGTTGATCTCGGCGATGACGAGGCGTGCCGATTGCGATGCGGCGAGTGCGGCGTCGATGGACGTGCCCAGGGTGCAGTAGCCGTGGCGGTCGGGCGGCGACACCTGCAGCAACGCCACATCGAGCGCCACCTGGCCCGAGGTGAACAGGGACGGGATGTCGGAGAGGAAGATCGGAATGAAGTCGGCGTCTCCTCGCGCGATGGCCTCCCGGACGGGGGCGCCCGTGAACACGGACACCGATCGGACCCTGCCGCGTGCGGCGGGCGTGGCAAACGGCGCCGGGCCGCTCGTGTGGAGATGATAGAGCGTGACGTCCCTGACGTCCGGACGCGCCACCAGCGCGTCCAGCAGCGTCGTAGGCGTCGCCGCCGCCCCGTGCACGAAGACCGCGGCACCGCTCGGCACGTCGGCCACGGCCTCCTCGGGCCCCACGGCGATCGCCTTCCAGTCGGACATGGGCACAAATCTATCCCGAAGACGCCCGATCGGGGCGCGCGGGCTCGTGCCCCGAATCGGGAGCGGCGCGGACACTGTGCTAGGCTGATCGTTCCTTGGACATCGATTTCTTCCAGATCGCCATCGGCCTGGTCGTCCTGCTGGTGTCGCTCACGGTGCACGAGGCCGCCCATGCCTGGTCGGCTGACCGGCTGGGCGATGCCACGGCCCGGCGACTCGGCCGCGTCTCCTTCAATCCCGCGGTCCACATCGACCCGGTCGGCACGATCGCGTTTCCGCTGATCGCGATGGCGACGAACCTGCCCCTCATCGGGTGGGCGAAGCCGGTGCCGGTCAACACCCAGCAGCTGGGACCCGCCTGGAAGCAGAAGTTCATGGCGATCTCGGCCGCCGGACCGGCCAGCAATCTGGCGCTGGCGATCGTCGGAGCCCTGGTGCTGCAGGTCGTGACGGGCATCGGCGCGGATCCGGCCATCGGCGACTATCCGGTCAGTGGAATTCTCAGGCTCTTCGTGAGCCTCAACGTCTTTCTGGCCGTGTTCAACATGGTGCCGCTGCCGCCGCTCGACGGTGGCAACGTGCTCTCCGGGCTCCTGTCCGGGCCGGCCTCGCAGCTGTTCGACAGCGTGCGTCCGTACGGGTTCCTGATTCTCTACGCGCTCATGTTCACCGGCACCTTGTGGTCCCTCATCTCACCGCCGGCCAGCCTGCTGCTGTCCGTGCTGCTCTGAGCCCATGGCGTCCTCGACTCCCCGCGTCGTGTCCGGCATGCGTCCGACCGGACGCCTCCACCTGGGGCACCTGGTCGGCGCCCTGCGAAACTGGACGTCGCTCCAGGACCGCTACGACTGCTTCTATTTCGTGGCGGACTGGCACGCGCTCACCAGCGAGTACGCCAGCACGGGTGCGATCGCCGGGCACGCGCTCGACAACGTGGCTGACTGGCTGGCGGCCGGCGTGGACCCCGAGCGGAGCACGATCTTCGTGCAATCGCTGGTACCCGAGCACGCCGAGCTCTATCTCCTGCTGTCGATGGTGGTGCCGGTCCCGTGGCTGGAACGTGTGCCCACGTACAAGGAGCAGCAGGAGCAGATCGCCGAGCGCGACCTTTCCACGCTGGGCTTTCTCGGCTATCCGCTGCTGCAGACGGCTGACGTGGTCATCTACGATGCCGCGTTCGTGCCCGTTGGCGAGGACCAGGTGCCGCACCTGGAACTGTCGCGCGAGGTCGTCCGGCGCTTCAACAACTTCTACGGCGACGTCTTTCCTGAGCCGCAGCCGCTGCTGACGCCGGTGCCCCGGCTGCCGGGCCTCGACAACAGGAAGATGAGCAAGAGCTACGGCAACACCATCGACCTCGCCGACGACGCGGAGACGGTGACCAGGAAGGTGCGGCAGATGTACACGGACCCGAAGCGCGTCCGGGCCGACGTGCCCGGCACCGTGGAGGGCAACCCGGTGTTCATGTACCATGACGCGTTCAATCCCGACCGGGCCGAGGTGGACGACCTGAAGGCACGGTATCGTGCCGGAGCGGTGGGGGACGTCGAGGTGAAGACCAAGCTGGCCCGCGCCCTCAATGCGACGCTCGAGCCCCTGCGCGAGCGCCGGCGGGAGCTGGTGGCGCGGCCCGAACGGATCCGCGAGATCGCCGTCGAGGGCTCGCGCCGCGCGCGGGTCGTCGCGCAGGACACGATGGCGCGCGTGCGCGAGGCCGTCAAGCTGCGCTACTGACCGAAGAACCGTGACCGAGCATTCCGACTTCGAGTCGTCGCCCGACGCGTACCGCGTCAAGCTCGACGCCTTCGAGGGCCCCCTCGACCTCCTGCTGCACCTCATTCGCAAGAACGAGGTGAACATCTACGACATCCCGATCGCGCTCGTCACCGAACAGTACCTCGCGTACATCGAGCTGATGCGGGAGCTCAACCTCGATCTGGCGGGAGAGTTCCTGGTGATGGCCGCGACGCTCATCCACATCAAGTCGCGGATGCTGCTGCCGCGGCCGGAGTCGGCGCCCGACGACACCGAGGCCGAGGAGGATCCCCGTGAGGTCCTGGTCCGGCGCCTGCTGGAGCATCAGCAGTTCAAGGCTGCCGCCGAACTCCTGCACGAGCGTGAGACCGTGCGCAGCGCGCAGTTCACGCGTCCGGACGCCAGTGTGGCGGCCATTGCGGGCGACGAGTACGAGCCGGAACTCGAGGTGGACCTGTTCGGCCTGCTCGCCGCCTTCCGCGGCGTGCTGGAGCGCGCCAACAGGCGCCCCCGCATGGTACTGCCGCCGGAACAGCTGTCCATCGAGGCCCGCATCCATCAGCTGCTCTCGCGCCTGTCCGAGACGGAGGCGTGCGGGTTCGAGGAGCTGTTCGGGGATGGGGACGGCTCCAAGCCGTTCCTCATCGTGACGTTCCTCGCACTGCTGGAGATGATCCGGCTCAAGCTGATTCGTGTGTTCCAGGCGGGTTCCTTCGGGCCGATTCGCGTCTACCGGCGGGCGCGCCCGGTGGATGCGCCTCACCCGATCGGGGACCCGCAGACCTGAAGTGACCGAGGCGGCCCCTGGGGCTGCCGAGAGGACAGCCGTGCATGGCAGACACTCCTGACCCCCCCGTCACAACGGATGCAGTGCCCGAGGGCGACGTCTCGTCACCCGGACACGAATCCGACGGGCCCGCCACCTCCGGCGTGTCGGCGCACGGTGCGCCAGACGCGGCGGGCGCCGAGGCTCCCGATGTGGCTGGTGCCGCCGATGCGGCGCCCGGCCCTGGGCTCGATGCGATTCTCGGAGAGGCGGCGGCGCCGGCGGTCTCGGCCGAACTCAAGGCGATCGTCGAGGCCCTGGTGTTCGCGTCGCCCGAACCCCTCACGACGCGGGTGCTGTTCCGCCTGCTGGCCGACGAGCCCAAGGACGACGTTCGCGCCGCGCTGGAGGCGCTGAAGCAGGAGTACGACAGCCGGCCCGGCCTGCAGATGGTGGAGGTGGCGGGCGGCTACCAGATCGTGACGCGCCCGGACCTGCACGAATGGGTGCGGCGGCTCTTCCACGAACACTCGACGCAGAAGCTGACGGTTCAGGGGCTCGAGACGCTGGCGATCATCGCCTATCGGCAGCCCGTTACCGCGCTCGAGGTCACCGAGATCCGTGGCGTGAACGCGTCGGGCGTGCTGACGACGCTCCTGGAGCGCCACCTGATCAAGATCGTCGGGCGCAAGAACGTGGTGGGACGTCCTTTCCTCTACGCCACGACGCGGGAGTTCCTGATTCGCTTCGGGCTCAACGACCTGTCCGACCTGCCGCGCGTCGAGGACATGATCGAGGCGCTGGGCTTCGATCCGCCGGCAGGCCTCATCGAGCGGACGCCGGCCGAGGACGTGCTGCCGCTCGACGAACCCGAGTCGGAGCCGGACGAGCCGCCAGCGCCCGAAGGCGCGTGATCTCGCCAGCGTTCAGCTCGCGCCACGTTCCCGGCTTGAGACGCGTGTCCGTGATCGGCCCGATCGTGGTGCGGACCAGGCTTCGGACCGGGTGGCCGATCGCTTCGCACATCCGCCGGATCTGACGGTTCCGCCCCTCGCAAATCGTGATCCGCAGCACGGCTTCGCCCTCCTTGCGCGCACGCGGCTCGAGGGTGACCCGGGCGGGCAGCGTGCGCCGGCCGTCGAGCGGCACGCCCGTGCGCAGCCGGTCGATGTCGCGCTCGTCGGGTGTACCGGCCACGTGGGCCGCATAGGTGCGCTCGATGCCGTGCCGCGGGTGCGTGAGCACGTTGGCGAGCTCGCCGTCGTTGGTCAGGAGCAGCAGGCCTTCGGTGTCGTAGTCCAGCCGGCCCACCGGATACACGTAGTCACGCACGTCACCCAGCAGGTCCATCACCGTGGGCCGTCGCTGCGGGTCCCGCCGCGTCGTCACGTACCCCTTGGGCTTGTAGAGCAGGATGTAGCGCGTCCGTTCGGCCGCCTTCACGCGCCGTCCATCCACGCGGATGTCGTCACTGGCTTCGGCCTTCGTGCCGAGTTCGCGCACGGTCGTGCCGTTCACGGTGACCCGGCCTTCGATGATGAGCTGCTCGGCGGTGCGCCGGGACGAGACGCCGGCTCGTGACAGGAGCTTCTGCAGTCGTTCACTCACGGTGGACGTCATTGTGCCTCATGCGCGCGGCCCCCGGGCGTCCCGAGGGCCCGAGAGGACCAGGCACCCTGGCCGGGTCGGGGATCCCAGTTCCTGCGATTGGCGCGCGCCGCTGGCATTGCAGCAGCTGCAGCGTCGCCTGCCGCATCGCGCTCGGCGAGACCACGATTCCCTGAGAACGGCACCGGAAGTCGCCACATGTCCGCGGGGGCACGCGGGTTGCTGCGCTCTCGGGCGCGGGGCACTCGGTGGAGGTCTCCGTGCGCGCTTCCTTGCTGGTCCCCGCTGTCATGTGTCTGCTCCTGCCACTTGCCTCGTCGTCACCGATCTCCGGACAGGCACCGTTCTCCGGACAGGCACCGTCTCCGGTCGGCGGTGTTCCTGCGCCCATTCCAGGCGTCCTCGAGGCGGAGGCCTTCGACGACGGTGGGCCCGGCGTGTCCTTCGTCGACACCACGCCCGGCAATGCCGGCGGTGCGTTCAGGAGCACGGATGTGGACATCGAGCGGACCGAGGACGCGGGTGGCGGCTATGACGTCGCCTGGCTCCGTTCGGGCGAATGGCTGGAGTACACGGTGGAGGTGGCCGAGGCGACCTTCTACGATGTCACCGCCCGCGTGGCCTCGCACGGCCCGGGGGCGACCTTTCATCTGGAACTCGACGGGATCGACTACGCGGGGGCATTCGACATTCCCGACACGGGCGGCTGGCAGCGCTGGACCACCGTGACCCGTCGTGGCGTGTTCCTGCCAGCCGGCATGTATCGGCTGCGGCTGCGCGTGGCAGCCGTGTCGCCCGCAGGCACCTCCGGTGGTATCAACGCCTTCACGTTCGTCCGGTCACGGTCCCGAGGAGCCCCGGGCGGGGCGCCCGCGCCGGTGCCGGGCACGCTCGAGGCCGAGGAGTTCGATCTCGGCGGCGACGGGGTGGGCGCACACGACACCACACCGGGCAACGCCGGCGGCACCTACCGGGAGGGCGATGTGGACATCATGCCCGTCGCCGAGGCCTCGGGCGGGCACGCGGTCGCGTGGATGCGCCCCGGCGAATGGCTGGCCTATACCGTGGCAGTCGCGTCCTCCGGCGTATATCAGGTGGAAGCTCGCGTGGCCAGCCTCGGCGCCGGTGCCGTGCTGCGGGTGGATGCGGACGGGCGGGTCCAGACCGCGCCCTTTACGGTCCCCGACACCGGCGGCTGGCAGCAGTGGGCGTGGAGCGCGCCGCAGCAGATGACCCTTGTCGCCGGTGTGCGCGTGCTTCGCGTCACGGTGGTCGCCGCGGGCCCCGCTGGCACGAGCGGCGGACTCGACCGCCTGCGGATCACGAAAGTGAAGGCCAGCACGCCCTTCGGCGAGAAGCCCATACCTGTGCCCGGCAGGATCGAAGCAGAGGCGTTCGACCGCGGTGGGCCGGGCATCGCGTACGCCGACGACACGATGGAGAACCTCGGGCACGCCTTTCGTGCGGAGGCCGTGGATATCGAGCCGACCACGGATGCTGGCGGCGGCATGGAGGTGGCGTGGATTCGGCCCGGGGAGTGGATGCGATACAGCGTGAACGTGACCGCGGAGGGGCCCTACGTGCTGCGCTGGCGCGCCGCGGGCCTCTACCCGGGACTGCGCTGGCATCTCGAGGTCGACGGACACGACGCCACCGGCCCGTTGGGTGTACCCGCGACGGGTGGCTGGCAACGCTGGCAGGACGTGCGACGACCCGACGTGTGGCTGCCGAAGGGCCGTCATGTCCTGCGTCTGGTCGCCGACGCCGTCGGCCCTTCCGGCACATCCGGCGCGCTCAACCACCTGCAACTGGACGCGCAGCCCCTGCAGGCCCGCGTCGTCGAGCCGTTCAACGCGCTCGACCCAGGTGTGTGGACGGCCGTGACGTCCGGCGTGACGGCCAACGGTCGCCTGCGGATGACCGGCCTCGCCCTCGCCCCACGCCACGCGCGGCGGACGGGCATCGATCTGACGGGGGGCGTGCTGACGGTACTCGCAGTCGTGTCCCCGGGCACGCGCGCGCAACTGGCGATGCGTCCAGACGACAAGGTGGCCTACGCCGTGTCCGTGCACGGCGGGAGTCTGCTGGTCACGACCGAGCGCCATGGGGTGGCGGAGCCGCTGACACTGCCGGTGCCCTATACGCCGGCGGACATGGCCCGCTGGCGGATGCGGCACGATGCCCTGGCCGGCCTCCTGCTCTTCGAGACGGCGCCCGCGTCTGGGGGGAACTGGACCGCGCGCGCCGCGGTGCCCGCCCCACCCGACCTGTCGTCGGTCGTTGTCGAACTCGGCGCAGCGCAGGGCGGGACCACCGCACCTGATGCCAGGGTCGAGTTCGACGATCTGCGGGTCGAGGCGCCGCCCCGCACCTGTGCACTCGACGTCCCCGCGACGGTCGCCGTGGCGGCCGGCGCGAGGACGGCGGAGGTCGCCGTCTCAGCAGACCCCGGCTGCGCGTGGGCGGTTCACGACGCCCCCTCGTGGTTTTCGCCGCGTCTGCACGCCGGCGGCATCCACGTTGGGGTGGGTTCCGCCTCGGTTGCCTTCGATGTCGCCGAGAACCCGACCGCCGAACTCCGGATCGGCACCGTGCGTATCGGCCCGCACCGCATAGAGGTGGGACAGGCGGGAGCTCCGGCACCGATGTGTACCGCGGCCGTGTCGCCACTGGTGGTGGAAGTCGGGCCCTCTGGCGGCGTGGCAAGTCTGACGGTTCAGGCAGCGGCCGGCTGCACGTGGACCGCGGCCAGCCAGAACAGCTTCATCGGCATCGCAACCGGAGCCGTCGGGGCGGGATCCGACGTCGTCCGTCTGACCGTCGCCCACAACGATGCGGATGCGCCACGCGCAGGGGTGGTGCGCGTGGCCGGGCACGCCGTGTCGGTGCTGCAGGCAGCCGCCATCTCCTCCGACGGCAGCGAAGGGCCGTCCCCTCCGGCGTCGCCACCCGACGACCCGTGCGTCCCCGTGCTGTCGGTCCACAGCGTGGCGCTGCCCACCGAGGGCGGGGTCGCGCGCGTCTCGATTGCGGTGGGCGGAGGGTGTGCGTGGACGGCGACGTCGCATGCGCCCTGGCTGGTCGGCATGGGCACACTCCAGGGATCGGGCCCGGGCGAGGTGGCCTTCGCCGCGGCATCGAACCGCGGGTCGCTCCGTGCGGGCACGCTCACCGTCGCGGGAGAGACCGTCACGGTCACGCAGGCCGCCTCGCAGTCCGGCGACGGTGTGGGTGCCGATATCCGCTGGGACCATACCTGGCCGGACGAGTCCAGGGTGGACAACTGCTACGGAAACTGCGGGGGTGGGTGCAGCGGCAGCCCCAACCCTTGCGGCGGTGGGAGCGGGACGTGGACACACGCCGTGCTGACCAGCCTGTCGTACGCCGGCGACGACTGGCTGCCGGTGTGCTCGGACGCAGGTGGATGGTGGGAGGTCTATCCACGCTACACGGCCATGGCGCGCTGGACGTATCACGGCCAGTCGTCCGATGGTTGCCGGCTGCACGACGGGCTCTGCCGCAGCGCCGTGGGGACCGCCGGTCCCCTGGGCTGGTTCGTGGGCTGCTTCCTGTCGTCCGTGCTGCCGGGGAGCGCTTACTGCAGCGGCGCGCGCAGCGCGACGTGGTCTTACGACTACCTGGCGGTGGCCCATGCGAGCCGCCCGGTGGCCTATGTGGACGCGGAGGACCTGACATGCGAGTAACGCCCCGAGGCTTGGCGGTGGTGGTGTGCCTCGTGGCTCCGACGCTCGTCGTCCACGGGCAGGTGGCGTCCGAACGCCCGCGTGAGGAGGCCGCGCGTGTGCTCGGGCGCCCGGTCACGGTCGCAGACCTCGACGCACGATGGGACGCCCTCGACCCGGTGGGGCGGTCCGACGTCGCGACACAGGTCCACGAAGGCCGTATGCGGGCGCTCGAGTCGCTGGTCGACGAGATCCTGCTCGACGCGGCGGCGCGGGAGGCGGGCCTCCCGGTGGATGCCCTTCTGGCGAGGGAACTGCCCGCGCTCGTGGAGGCGCCTGATGCCGCGGCGGCGCGCGCGATTTTCGACCAGATGGTCCCACGTTCGCCAACCGTCTCGTTCATCGAGGTGGAGTCCCTCCTCACGGCCTATCTGGGAGAGCAGGCGCGCGCGGCCGCCCGCGACCGCTACCTGCAGCGGCTCAGGGCCGCGGCTGCCGGACGCATGGCGGTGTGGCTCGAGCCGCCCCGGTGGGCGCTTCCGGCAGATGTCGACAGCCCGCGCTCCGGGCCGCCCGACGCGCGGATCGAGGTGGTCGTGTTCGCCGACTTCGAGTGCCCCTACTGTCGCCAGCTCGCGCCGGTGTTGCGTGCCCTGACGCAACGACGGCCCGACGAGGTGCGGCTGGTGTGGCGGGATTTTCCGCTGCCAGGCCATGCCCAGGCGCGGACGCTCGCGCAGGCGGCCCGCTGCGCGGGCGAGCAGGGTGCTTTCTGGCCGTTCCACGACCACCTCTTCGCGGCAGCCGGTGGCCTGCTGACGGCCACGGCTCCGACGACAGCCCCCACGGGCCCGTCCTCAACTGGTGGCGGGGACACCCTCCTCCGTGCGGCGGCGGAGATCGGTCTCGATGTTGCGCTGTTCACGGCGTGTTCGACTCACGGCCGGCACCGCGAGGCCATCGAGCGTGACGTGGCACTCGGCATGGCCCTCGGCGTCACGGCCACGCCAACCCTCTTCGTCAATGGTCGAAAAGTCGTTGGGCTCCGCACGATCGATGCGTACGAGGCCCTGATCATGGAGGAACTGCGCCTGCAGGACTCACACCTCGGAGCCAAGCCGTGAGCAGGTGGTTGCGGACGTCTCTGTGCGGTGTGCGCGTGCGCGGGCTGTGCCTGCTCGTCAGTCTGGCGCTGGTGGGAGGCGGAGCGGTGCAGGCCCAGGGTGGCGCTTCGCTGCAGGCCCTTGCTCCCTACGCCGGGCAGGTGCTCACCCTTCGAACGCGGGCGGGCACCGACGTGCTCATCCGGCTGGTGCGGGCCGAACCCGATCGACTGGTGGTCACGGTCGGGGGCCTGGAGCGCACCTTCGGCGTCGCCGAGATTGCCGCGGTGTCGGCCGTGGGGGACAGCGTGCGCGATGGCGCGCTGATCGGAGCCGCGCTGGGCGCGCTCGGTCTCGTGTTCAGCCGTGGCGAGCCGCCGTGTCCGCGCGGCTGCCCGGGCCGGCGAGCGGTGGGCGCGGGCGTCGCCCTGGGTGCGTCGGCGGCAATCGGCGCGTGGGTGGATGCCCGGCATCGTGGCCGCACGGTGCTCTACCGCTCGTCCCAGTGACGCGAAGTGTCCGCGGACCGCATGGTAAACTTGCGCGTTCCGAGGACGATGCCAGGACTCATCATCGCGATCGACGGGCCATCGGGAGCCGGCAAGGGCACCGTGTCACGTGCCATCTCCGAGCAGTTGCGCTATCGCCACGTGGACACGGGTGCGATGTATCGCGCCGTCGGGTGGAGAGTCCAGAGAGACGGCCTGGCCCTCGACGACGAGCCGGCCGCCGCGGCCATCGCCAGGGACGCGGCGATCGTGGTGGAAGGCGGTGTAGTGTCCATCGACGGCATCGACGTCACGCGCGAGATCCGGACGCCGGCCATCGACACGGCGGCCGCCGCGGTCGCGAGGCTGCCGGCCGTGCGCGAGGCCCTCGTGGCACGGCAGCGACGCCTGGCCGCGGGTGGTGGTGTCGTGATGGAAGGCCGGGACATCGGCACCGTGGTCTTTCCCGCGGCGGACGTCAAGGTGTACCTCGATGCCACGCCCGAGGAGCGCGCGCGCCGCCGCGCGGCGGATGCCTCCCATACGGGTGGGCAGGCCGGGACGGCCGCGGTGGCCGCCTCGATCGTGGCGCGGGACCGGTCCGACACCACGCGTGCGGCGTCGCCACTCACGCTCGCGCCCGACGCCACGTATCTCGATACGACGGGCCTGGCTGTCGTGGAGGTCGTGGCCCGCGTACTCGCCCTCGTGCAGGCGAAAGTCGCCACCACTCCCTGAGATGCGGCAGGCGACCCATGCGGGTCGCCCCTGACGGACGGCTGCTCGCATGCCGGCCGTCTCCCGTACGCGAGGCGCTCGGCCGCTGGTCTTCGTCGCGGCTAGTCCTCGTCCCGGTCGTCGAAGTCCTCGCTCGACGCCGGGTCGAGTTCCCAGCGATGGCGGTCGCGCTCGGAGACCTTGGCCTCGCCGAGCAGTTCCTCCGCGTCGTCGTACTCGATGCCGACGGCGCGGCCAATTTCGTCCACGACATCCTGGTCGGGCGTCGGGTTGTCGCCGCCCGGCGCCTCGTCGCCCACCGCGTACGCCGACTCCCAGTCGGCGTCGGGGTCGCCTCCCGTGAGCGCCGGGCTCGTTTCGGTGTGGTGTCCCAGCCGTTCCTGAAACTCCGTCCGCCCGCTCCCGGCCGACGTGGCGTGCTCATGCAGGTCGAGCGAGGATGGGGGCGACGGAACGATCTCGTCGTCCCACACCACGCGGCGCTCGCGGCTGATGGCGGGCGCCTTCCGCAGCGGCCGCGTCGGGCGCGCGCCGGGCGGTGCCACCGACGCGGTGCCCCGGGTCGGCGATGCGCTCGCAGCCCGTGCCGTGTTCGCGGGTCGGGAGTTGGGAGCGCCGCGTCGGCCCGAGGGAGTCGTAGCCTTCGTTGCGGCGGCCTTCCGGGTCGCCCCGACCGGTCGGCGTGCATCGGTGCGCCGCGGTGCCTTCGCAGCCGTGGTCGTCTTCCGCGTCTTCCGCGCCTTCTGGGCCTTTGGCGTCTTCCCGGCGCCTGCGGCGCTTCGGGTCTGTGCGCTCGCCCGAGCCGTGCGGGCCCTGGCGGTCGTGCTCGTCTTGGGCGAGGATCTCGGCCTCGTGGACGTGGTGCGTGCGACGGTTCTGGTGGGGGTGGCCGGCTTGCGGGAAGTGGCAGCCCTGGTCGCCGTGGTCGCCTTGCGCGACGTCCCGGCCTTGGCCTTGACCGCGGGGCGCTCGTTTCGAGCCGCGGTGCGCCGGCTCTTTCCTTTGCCGTCCGTCCGGCGTCCTGCGCCGCGCGTTCGGCTGCTGCCGGCAGCGGCGTGCTGGCGCCCGGCTGGCCGGGCCTTCGTGGCTGGTCGGGTCGTCTTCGCCCGCGGGACCGAACCCGCACCCTTGCGCTTGGCCATGGCCGTTTCCCCCTGGTCGCCCGTGCGCTTACCTTGACAGTTCCCGGTAAGTGACGTAACGTCTAGTGCTTATCGGCGAAGGACAACTGACTCACCGTGGCGTCGTCGGCACGGTGAGCGCCCGGGAGACCGGGCGGTTCCAGCCTCGAAATTGCCCATCGCCGTTATAGCCGCGGGGGGCCGGTCCCCGCAACAGAAACCGGCGCCTCTCGAGGGATGCACCACGGTGCGTGTCTCGACGGCAATCAGACGTGAGGAGGATGTGTCAGGCGATGGCGAATGCAGAGCACGGGTTGGTGTCACCCGAACAACCGGGTGATCAGCCCGGGACACCCGCTCGCACCAGGGCGGGTAAGGTCGCCGGTCCGGCGGTGCGGCCGCTGGATCCCGAGATGGATCCGGAGGAGTTCAACCGGCTGATCGATCTGTACGACACCAGCTTCCGCAACATCGCGGAGGGCGAGGTCGTCAAGGGCACGGTACTCAAGGTCACCGACTCGCAGGTTGTCGTGGACGTCGGCTACAAGTCCGAGGGCGTCATCGCCCTGGACGAGTTCCTCGACGAGAACCGTCAGGTCATGGTGCAGCCGGGAGACACGGTCGACGTGCTCCTCGAGCGCACCGAGGACCGGGAAGGCCACATCGTCCTCTCGCGCGAAAAAGCCGAGAAGATGAAGATCTGGGACGAGGTCGAGAAGGCCTACGCCGATCGGAAGGTGGTCATCGGCCGGGTCATCGAACGGATCAAGGGCGGACTCGCGGTCGATATCGGCGTCCGGGCCTTCCTGCCGGGGTCTCAGATCGACGTGCGGCCGGTGCGCAACCTCGACGCGCTGAAGGGGCAGGAGCTCCGGATGCGTGTCATCAAGGTGAACAAGAAGCGCGGCAATATCGTGCTCTCGCGCAAGTCGCTCCTCGAGGAGGAGAACGCCGAGAAGAAGAAGCAGACGCTGCAGACGCTTGCCGAGGGCAAGGTGATGCGGGGCGTCGTCAAGAACATCACCGACTACGGCGCGTTCATCGACCTCGGCGGCATCGACGGCCTGCTCCACATCACCGACATGTCGTGGGGCCGCGTCGGGCACCCGTCGGAACTGTTCAAGGTGAACGACGAAGTGGACGTGATCGTGCTGAAGTTCGATCAGGCCACCGAGCGCGTCTCCCTCGGACACAAGCAGCTCGTGCAGGACCCCTGGGCCACCGTGCAGGATCGGTATCCGGTGGGCGCCCGCATGAGCGGCAAGGTGGTCAGCCTCACCGACTACGGCGCGTTCGTGGAACTGGAGGCCGGTGTGGAGGGCCTCATCCACGTCTCCGAGATGTCGTGGAGCAAGCGCGTCAAGCACCCGTCGAAGATCCTGAATGTCGGCGACATGGTCGAGGCCATGGTGCTCGGCGTGGATCCGGCGGCGCGACGCATCTCGCTCGGCCTCAAGCAGGTGGAAAGCAATCCCTGGCACGAGCTGGTCGAGAAGTACCCCGTCGGCACCCGCATCAAGGGCAAGGTGCGCAACCTCACCGAGTTCGGCGCGTTCGTCGAGGTCGAGGAGGACATCGACGGCCTGATCCACATCTCCGACATGTCGTGGAGCAAGCGCGTGAAGCACCCGTCGGAGGTGCTGAAGAAGGGCGACGTCGTCGAGGCCATGGTGCTGAGCATCGATGCCGAGAACCAGCGGCTGTCGCTCGGTCTGAAGCAGCTCGCCACCGACATCTGGGACGACTTCTTCTCGCGGCACAACGTCAACGACGTGCTCGAGGGCAAGGTCACCCGGCTGACGAACTTCGGTGCGTTCGTCGAGGTCGATGACGGGATCGAGGGGCTCATCCACGTGTCGGAGTTCGACGACTCCCACGGCGGCGAGAAGATCGACCTCCAGGTCGGCAACAGCTACCAGATGAAGATCATCAAGCTGAGCCCGCAGGAGCGGAAGATCGGCCTCAGCATCAGGGCGCTCAAGTCGGACGAATACCGGTCCGACTGGGAGACGTACTCGAGCGGTGAGGGCAGCGGCACGGCCACCCTCGGAGACCATTTCCGCAACCGCTAGCACGAGAGGATTCCGGACGGGCGTCGGGGCGGATGGCTGCGGCCATTCGAGCCCGGCGCGCGTCGCGGATCGCCGGAGCCATGGAGCACGAGAACGTGAACACCGCTGGCGGGAGCATGACCAAGGCGGAGCTCGTGGAAGAGGTATCCCGGGTTTCGGACCTCACGAAGAAGCATTCGGAAATCATCGTCGACACGGTGTTCCGGACCATCATCGAGGCCCTGCACCGGGGCGAGAAGATCGAGCTGCGGGGCTTCGGCAGCTTTCGTCTTCGCAAGCGCGAACCGCGAAAGGGCCGCAACCCCAAGACCGGTGATCGCGTGGACGTTCCGCCCAAGAAGGTGCCGTACTTCAAGCCTGGCAAGGAGCTCAAGGAGCTCATCAACCGCGAGACCGAGACGCAGGGCGCCCAGGAGCCCGCACCGGACGGCACGGTCTCCGGCACTCCCGTGCAGGTCTAGCGGGCGCGGAGGCTGGCCGCATGGAGCGACTCTGGTCCCCCTGGAGGCTCGAGTACGTGACCAGCAGCAAGGTCGACGACGGGTGTGTCTTCTGCGCCGCCCCCGGCGCGCCGGCCCACGAATCCCTGATCGTCTGGAGCGGCGCCAGCTGCTACGTCATCCTCAACCTCTACCCTTACAACAACGGACACCTGATGGTGGTGCCGTACCGCCATGTGCCCTCGCTCTCCTCCCTCACGCCGGACGAACTGACCGAGGTGGGCCGGCTCACGCAGCGGGCCGAGGCCGCGGTGACCGAGGCGTATGCGCCGCACGGGATGAACATCGGGATCAATCTGGGGAAACCCGCCGGCGCGGGCGTGCTGGGCCACCTCCACGTCCACGTGGTGCCTCGGTGGAACGGCGACACCAACTTCATGACCGTGACGGGTGATACGCGGGTGCTGCCCGAGGATCTCGCGGTCAGCGCCACCCGCCTGCGCGCGGTCTTTGGCCGCCTGGCCGCGCGATGAGACTGAGCTACTCCGCGGCGGAGGTGGCGGCCCGGCGCGCCGGTGCGGCCATCGGGCAGCGCCAGGCCCGCCTCGACGAATCCCTCGACCTCGCGCGCGAGCTGGCGGCCGAGGAGTTGACCGCAGGGGCAGGCGACGACCTGATGGTGCAGGTGCTGGCGCTCGAAGCCATGGCGGGAGAGTCCGTCGTCGCCGCGATGGCCGCCGCGCTGCACATCGGTGCCGCGTTCGCCCTGGGCGAGTCCACGTTCGGCGTCCGACTCCGCACGGGTGCCGTGGTCGGCGCCATTGCCCTCTCCTCGGAAGTTGTGCCCGGCGTGGACCGCAACGGCCGGTTGACGGGTCGGGCGATGTTCGTGGCCCCCGTGACGCCGTCCGGCGTGGCCGTGGTGGGAGCCCGGACCTCCGAGGACGGTCTGGTGGCCTGTGCGGTGGCTCTCGACGCGCCGGGCGTGTCGGTGTCGCGGCTGGAGCCGGCAGGGTTGACTGGCCTCCCCTGTGCGCACGTGGATTTCGACGGGTGCGCGACCGAGCGGGTCGGGGCGACGACGCCGGTCATGGCCCGGATCCGGACACTTGTCTCGGCCGTGGGGCTCGGCCTCGGACGCCGTGCCCTGCGCGAGGCCCTCGTGGTCGCGCGCGCCACGGGCCTTGCCTCTGCCGGGGAGCAGACCGTGCAGGGGTTGCTCGCCGATGCGGCAACGGAACTCGACGCCGCGATGCTGCTCACGTGGAAGGCGGCGCTGGGCGTACCCCCGTCACTTCCGGACGCATCGATGGCGAAGCTCGCAGTGACCGAGGCGGCGCAGGGCGCCGTGGCACGGGCGACGCAGGTGATCGGGATCGAGACCTTCTCAACCGGGCACGTCGTGGCGCAGCTGGCGCGCGACGTGCGCGCGCTGGAACTTCTGGCCGGCCGCACCGAGGCGCTGCGCGACGCGGTCGCCGAGGTCGCGCTGGCCGACTGAGTCAGTCGGCGTTGGTGTGCGCCGGCACCGCATAGCCCAGCGCCTCAATCGCGGCGACGATCGTCGCCCGGTCCGGCACGTCTCCCTTGCGGGTCACGTCCACCCGCTCCGCCTCGTGCGATGCCTGGACGGCGGTGACGCCGTCGAGGCGCTGCAGCGCCCGCGCCACCGCACGTTCGCACCCTCCGCACGTCATGCCGGTCACGGTGAGGTGAATCTGCTCTGACATCGAGTCCTCCGTGTGCACCCGTCAGCCCAGGAGCTGTCGGGCGATGGTCTGGAGCTGCAGGTTCGACGTACCCTCGTAGATCTGCCCGACCTTGGCGTCCCGGTACAGCTTCTCGACGGGGTAGTCACGCACGAACCCGTTGGCGCCGAACAGGTTCACGGCCGTCGACGCCACGCGCTCGGCCGTCTCGGACGCCACGAGCTTGCACATCGCCGCCTCCTTCAGGAAGGGGCGGCCGGCATCCCGCAGGCGCGCGGCGTTGTAGACGAGCAGCCGCGCCGCTTCGAGGTCGGCCGCCGCCCGCGCCACCTGGAACTGGACGGCCTGGAACTCGCTCAGCGGGCGGCCGAACTGCCGCCGTTCACGAACGTAGGCCACGGTGTGGTCGAGCGCCGCCTGCGCCAGCCCGAGCATCTGCGCACCGATGCCGATGCGGCCTTCGTTGAGCGTCTCGATCGCCACCTTGTAACCCTGCCCGGGTTCGCCAAGCACGTGGCTCGCGGGCACGTGGCAGCCCTCGAGGATCACCTCGCAGGTGCTGCTCGCCCTGATGCCGAGCTTGTCTTCCTTCCGGCCGATCGTCAGGCCGGGTGTGCCGCGCTCGACGAGGAACGCCGTGATGCCCTTGTATCCGCGCGTCGGATCGAGTGTGGCGAACACGATGAACAGGCCGGCCTCGTGCGCGTTGGTGATCCACAGCTTTCGCCCGTCGAGGCGGTAACCCTCCCCGGTGTCCCGCGCGCGCGTCGCCAGGGCGAAGGCATCACTGCCCGACGCGGCCTCGGAGAGGGCATACGCGCCTACCGTGTCCCGCGCCAGACGAGGCAGCCAGCGCGCCTGCTGGTCCGCCGAAGCCCAGCGAGCCAGGGCGGCGTTGACCAGCGTGTTCTGCACGTCCACCAGGACGCCGATGGAGGCATCCACGCGGGAGAGCGCCTCCACGGCCAGCACCGCATGGAAGAAGGTGGCGCCGCCGCCTCCGAGCGACTCCTCGATGCCAATGCCCATGAGGCCCAGCTCGAAGAGCGATCGGACCAGCGCATCAGGGACGAGGGCCTCCTCGTCCATCGTCCGGACGAGCGGGCCCACCTCGCGCCGCGCGAACTCGAGGACCGTGGCGGCAAACAACGCCTCGTCGTCGCTGAGGCTGGTGAGCGCCCGGGCCGGCTCCATGAAGGGGAATGCTATCATCGCGGCTCTGGGGGCAGCCGCCGATGAGACACGTGCGCATCACCGGTATCGCGGCGTTCGTCGTCGTCCTGGCGCTGACGCTGGGCTCCGAGCCTCGCGTGGCGGCGCAGGCGTCTGGCCCTGACGGGCAGGCCGCCCCCCCCGCGCCGGACGCCCAGGCGGGCCAGGCCGATCCGCAGACGCCGACCTTCACGGGCGGCATCAACTTCGTCCGCGTGGACGTCATCGTCACCGACGACCAGGGGCGGCCGGTCACGGACCTGTCGGCCGCCGACTTCGAGGTGCTGGAGGATGGCGCCACCCAGTCGGTCGAGCAGTTCCGCCTCGTCGAGGTGGATGGCAACCCGGCCCCCGGCACCGAGGCGCCGAGGCGCATCCGGACCCGGGCGGACGAGGAGCTCGAGGCAGGGCGTGACGACGTCCGCATCTTCGTCTTCTTCCTGGACGACTACCATACCCAGCTCGGTGCCGCGCTGCAGGTGAAGGAGCCCCTGATCCGGTTCATCGAGACCCGCCTGGGTCCCAACGACCTGGTGGCGGTGATGGCGCCGCTCACGCCGCTCGACGCCGTGGCGCTCACGCGCGATCACGGAGGCGTCATCGAGGCCATCCGCCGATTCGAAGGCCGGAAATACCGCTACCAGCCCCGCAACGAGTTCGAACAGCGGTACACGCGGCTGCCCGCGGAGACCGTCGAGCAGATCCGCAACCAGGTCGTCATGACCGCCTTGAGCGGGCTCTCGGTGCGCCTCGGCTCCTTGCGGGAGACACGGAAGGCCGTGGTCTACGTGGGGGAGGGCCTGACGGTGATGCTGCCGCCCCAGCTGCGCGATCCCATCGCGGAGGCGCCGGGTCTGGGCAATCCCAACGCGCGGAATCCGCTGGCCGGTGAGCAGAGTTCGATGGAGGACACGCTCAGCTTCTTCTCCCAGAGTGACATCATCTCGCGCCTCCGCGACGTCTTCGCCGCCGCCAACCGCAACAACACGTCGTTCTACACGGTCGATCCCCGTGGGCTGGCGGGCAACGAGTTCTCCATCGACCAGAACGTCGGACCGCAGCAGGACCGACGCGCGCTGCGCCTCACGCAGGACACGCTGCGAATGATGGCCGAGGAGACCGACGGCCTCGCCATCGTGAACCGCAACGATCTGGATCGGGGCCTGGCGTCGATCCTTCGTGATTCCAGTGCCTACTACCTGCTGGGCTACACCTCGGAGTCGGCCCCGACCGACGGCAAGTTCCATGAAATCGCGGTCCGGGTGCGACGCCCGGGCGTCCGGGTGCGGGCGCGCCGCGGGTACTGGGCCGGCACCGTGGCCGACAGCGTGCGTGCGTCAACGCCGGCCCCCGAGGTGAACCGGCCGGTCCAGCAGGCCCTCGCGTCCATCGCGCCGGCGGTGCAGGCCGCTCGCTACATCCAGACGTGGGTCGGGACTCAACGCGCGGCCGACGGGCGCACGCAGGTGACGCTGGTGTGGCAGGCCTTGCCGGTGACGCCCGGCGCGCGGCGTGAGACGCCGGGCCGCGTGCAGGTGACGGCCGCGACGGCGGCCGGCGATCTCGTGTACCGGGGACGGACGCCGGATACGGCGGGCCCCGCAGGCGCCAACACGGCGGCACCGGGGGCGCCCGCCGCGCACCGTGTCGTGTTCGACGCCGGGCCGGGTACGCTCGACCTCCGCCTGGCCATCGAAGGGGAAGACGGCGCCGTGCTGGACCGCGAGACGCGCCGCGTGGAGGTGCCGGACCTCACGGGCACCGACGTGATGATCAGCACGCCGCGGGTGTTCCGGGCGCGCACCGCGCGCGAGTTGCAGGACCTTCTCCAGGATGCCACGGCCGTTCCCATGGCCACGCGCGAGTTCCGGCGGACCGATCGCCTGCTGATCCGCTTCGACGTCTACGCGCCGGGCACCAGTGCGCCTGCGCCCGTCGCCACGCTGCTCAACCGATCGGGACAGGACATGGCCGCCGTACCCGTCGCCGCGGCGGGCGTTGGCGGGACGCACCAGGTGGATGTCGGGCTGGCTTCGATCCCCCCGGGTGAGTACCTGATTCGCATCACCGTGCCCGGGGCCCAGGACGACGTATCCGAACTGGTGGCCTTCAAGGTCGGGAGCTGACGGGCGCCGATCCGCTCAGGCGTACATGCCGCGCATCCGGGTCACCGTCCCGACCCGATCGATGGCCACCATGTAGGCTGCGGTCCGCATGTCCACGCCGTGTCGTTCTGCGGTGGCCAGCACGGCGCCGAACGCGGCACAGAGCTTCTGCTCCAGCCGGACGTTCACTTCCTCCTCTTCCCAGAAGTAGCCGTGGCGGTCCTGCACCCACTCGAAGTAGGACGTAATCACGCCGCCGGCATTGGCCAGGATGTCGGGCACGACGAAGATGCCGCGCTCGTGCAGACGGCGATGGGCGAGCGGCGTCGTGGGCCCGTTGGCGCCTTCGACGACGATGCGCGCCCGGATGTCGCCGACGTTCTCGACGGTGATCTGGTTCTCGAGCGCCGCCGGGATCAGGATGTCCACATCCAGTCCGAAGAGCTGAGGGTTGGTCAGGGGCTCCCCCCCGGGGAACCCCCGCATCGTCCCGTGCCGTCCCGTCCATTCGAGCAGAGCGGGCACGTCCAGCCCGGCCTCGTTGGCGATGCCGCCGGCGGCGTCGGTGATCCCCACCACCTTCGCGCCGGCCCGGGCCAGGAGCAGGGCGGACACCGATCCCACGTTGCCGAAGCCCTGCACGGCGACCGTGGCACGCGTGATGTCGAGGCCCACGTGACGCGCGGCTTCGCGGGCGGCAATCATCACGCCGCGTCCGGTAGCCTCCCGGCGGCCGAGCGAGCCGCCCAGCTCCACGGGCTTGCCCGTAACGACGGCCGTCGTCGTGTGGCCCACGTGCATGCTGTACGTGTCCATGAACCAGGCCATGACCTGCTCGTTGGTGTTCACATCCGGCGCCGGGACGTCCTTTTCGGGACCGATGGCATCGACGATCTCCGCGACGTACCGCCGTGTGAGCGCTTCGAGTTCCCGGCGGGACATGCGCGAGGGATCGCAGATGACGCCCCCCTTGCCGCCGCCGAAGGGAAGCTGGGCGATCGCGCACTTCCAAGTCATCCAGGCGGCCAGCGCGGTGACTTCGTCGAGCGTGACGTCGGGATGGAAGCGGATGCCGCCCTTGGCCGGACCCAGGGTGATGTTGTACTGCACCCGGTAGCCGGTGAAGACCTCGATCTCCCCGTTGTCCATCTGCACGGGACAGGAGACGGTGATCTGCCGCTTCGGGCTCGTGAGGATGCGCCAGATGCCGGCATCCAGTCCCAGGAGACGTGCCGCCCCGTCGAACTCCTGGAGCATCGCGGCGAAGACGGGGCCGTGTGCCGCCATGAATCCCTATTCTCGTTCCGCGGCGGGGCGCGTGCAAGGTGCGACGCCACGGTACAATGGGCGCCGATGCCGGACGAGGGAATCGCCCCAGCCGGGCGGGGCACCGCGGTCCGCCACCACACGACCGTGTCGGGGCGCGTCGTCGCGCCCGTCTACACGGCCGCCGACGTGGCGGATCTCGACGTCGAGCGCGACCTGGCCGTCCCCGGCACCTTTCCGTACACGCGGGGCATTCATCCGGCCGGGTACCGCGGCAGGCGCTGGACCATGCGGCAGTTCGCAGGTTTCGGCACGCCCGAGGAGACCAACGGACGGTACCGCCAGCTGCTCCAGGCGGGTGGCACCGGCCTGAGCGTGGCCTTCGACCTGCCGACGCTCATGGGCCGTGACGCCGATGATCCCCTGGCGCTCGGCGAGGTGGGCAAGTGCGGCGTCAGCATCAACTCGCTGGCCGACATGGAAGCGCTCTTCGACGGCATCGATCTGTCGGCGGTGTCGACATCGATGACCATCAACGCGCCGGCGGCCATGCTGCTCGCGATGTACCTGGTGACGGCCGAGAAGCAGGGGGTTGCCTGGTCGCGCCTGTCGGGCACGATTCAGAACGACATCCTGAAGGAGTTCATCGCCCAGAAGGAGTACATCTACCCGCCACGTCCGTCCCTCCGGCTGGTGACCGACGTGTTCGCGTTCTGCGCCGCCCATGTCCCTCGCTGGAACACGATCTCGGTGAGCGGTTATCACATCCGGGAAGCCGGTGCGACGGCGTCGCAGGAGCTGGCGTTCACGCTGCGGAACGGGATCGAGTACGTGGAGGCCGGCCTCCAGGCCGGCCTGTCGGTGGATGCCTTCGTGCCGCGGATGTCGTTCTTCTTCAACTCGCACAGCGACCTGTTCGAGGAGCTGGCGAAGTTCAGAGCGGCCCGGCGGCTGTGGGCGCGCGTGATGCGCGAGCGGTTCCATGCCGCAGACCCCCGTGCCTGTCAGCTGCGGTTCCACGCCCAGACGGCAGGCGTCTCGCTGACGGCACAACAGCCCTACAATAACGTGGTCCGCACGGCCCTCCAGGCGCTGGCGGCCGTGCTCGGGGGCGCGCAGTCGCTGCACACCAACTCCCTCGACGAGGCACTGTCGCTGCCCACGGCATCGGCCGCGACCCTGGCCCTGCGCACACAACAGATCCTGGCAGACGAGACGGGGCTGGCCGCGGTGGCCGATCCGTTCGGCGGGTCGTTCCTGGTCGAGCGCTGGACCAGCGATCTCGAGGCGGAAGCGGTGGCGGCGTTTGCCACCATCGATGGCATGGGGGGCATGGTGGCGGCGATCGAACGGGGATACCCGCAGCGCGAAATCGCGGAGAGCGCCTACCGGTTCCAGCAGGAACTCGAGGCGGGCGTGCGGACCGTCGTGGGCGTGAATGCGTTCGAGGGGACGGCCCACGAGCCCGTCGAGACCCTGTACATCGACGAGCGCGCCTCGGTGGCGCAGCTCGCGCGCCTCGACGCCGTCCGGCGCCAGCGCGACGGCACCACGGTTGCGCGTGCGCTGGACGCGCTCCGGACGGCCGCGACGTCCGGCACCAATACCATGCTGCCCCTGCTCGATGCCGTGCGAGGCTACGCCACGGTGGGAGAGATGTGTGGCGCCCTCCGGGACGTCTGGGGCGAGTACGTGGAGGTCCCGGTTGTCTGAGGTGGCTGGCGGTCCCCGGATCCGGGTGGTCATCGCGAAGCCAGGACTCGACGGGCACGATCGCGGGGCCAAGGTCATTGCCCGTGCCCTGCGCGATGCCGGCATGGAGGTGATCTACACGGGCCTGCGCCAGACCGCCGAGCAGATCGTGGAGGCCGCGCTGCAGGAGGACGCCGACGTCATCGGGCTTTCCATCCTGTCGGGTGCGCATCTGCAGATCTGTCCGCGCATCATGGAGCTGCTCCGGTCGCGCGGGCTCGACGACGTGCTGGTGGTCGTCGGGGGCATCATCCCTGACGTGGACGTCCCACGCCTGCAGGCGCTCGGCGTGCGAGGCGTCTTTCCACCGGGCACGACCACGGGCGCGATCGCGTCCTTCATCACCGAGCACGTCAGGACCCGGACCGACGTGTTCCAGGGGCAGTCGAACGATGGCGAGTGACATGCTGCTCGTGGCCGACACGAGCGCAAGCATCCAGAAGGTGGTCCAGCTCACGTGCCGGGCCGCGGGACTGCGGGTCGTGGCCGTGGCCGACGGCCGCCAGGCGCGCGCAGCGGTGGAGGCCGAGCGGCCGGCCGCGGTCCTCGTGGACGTCAGCCTCCCGGCCGATGGCGGCTACCGCGTGGCCGCGTTCGTCCGGGAGCAGACGGGCGGCGAGGTGCCCGTGCTCCTCCTGGCCGGCGCGTTCGACACGATCGACGAGGACCGCCTGCGCGAGTGCGGGAGCGCTGGCGTGCTGACCAAGCCGTTCACCCCGCAGGAACTCCTCGACAGCCTGCGGTCGCTGACCGGCCCATCCGGGCTTCCCCTGGTGCCCGCCGACGCCGGACTGACAGCCGGCGCCCTGGATCGGACCGACGACGAGCTGACCCGCATCGGTGCCGCGTTGTCCGGCCGCGGGAAACCGCCGGCGCCGACCGTGGCCACCAGGGCTGAGGACGCCGTGCCCACCCTGGGCGGCGTGCTGGGCGAGTCCGGTCCCGCGGCCGGTGTCCAGGACGCGCTCCCGGACGAGGCCCTCGACCGACTGGCGCGGCGCGTGGCCGAGCGCCTGGCGCCGTCGGCGGTCGAGCCGCTCGTGGCCCGCATCGTCACCGAGGTCGCCGAGCGCCTGGTGCGCGAGGAGATCGCGCGAATCAAGTCCGGAGAGTGACCGGCGGGGAAGCCCGGCCGGCTGTACAGAACCCAACCATGTCCGACGCATTCGATTTCAGCCGTCCCATCGTCCTGCCGGAGAAGCCCGCACTCGAGGGCCTGGAAGCCCGCTGGGCCGCCCGGTGGCAGGAGGCGGGCACCTATCGCTTCGACCGGACCCGGCCTCGCGCCGAGGTCTTCTCTATCGATACGCCACCGCCAACGGTCAGTGGTTCGCTGCACGTCGGCCACGTGTTCTCGTACACGCACACCGACGTCATCGCGCGCTTCCAGCGGATGCGCGGCAAGGACGTCTTCTACCCGATGGGATGGGACGACAACGGCCTGCCCACCGAGCGCCGCGTGCAGAACTACTACGGCGTCACCTGTGATCCGTCGCTGCCGTACGACCCCGGGTTCCAGCCTCCGGACAAACCTGGCAAACAGCCCGTGCCGGTGTCCCGGCCAAACTTCATCGAGCTGTGCCAGCGCCTGACCACCGAGGACGAACGGGCGTTCGAATCGCTTTGGCGGCACCTCGGTCTGTCGGTGGACTGGTCGATGACCTACGCCACCATCGGCCGGCCCGCGCTGCGCGCGTCGCAGGCGGCCTTTCTGCGGCTGCTGGGGCGCGGTCTCGCGTATCAACTCGAGGCGCCGACCCTCTGGGACGTGGACTTCCGGACGGCGGTCGCCCAGGCCGAACTGGAGGACCGTGATCAGCCGGGTGCGTATCACCGCATCCGCTTCGCGCGGCCGGGGCACGAGGCCGTCGAGATCGAGACCACGCGCCCCGAGCTGATTCCCGCGTGCGTGGCCCTCGTGGCCCATCCCGACGATGCCCGCTACGCCCACTTGTTCGGGACCGACGTGATCTCGCCGCTCTTCGGCGTCTCCGTGCCCGTCCGCGCGCACGCGCTCGCCGATCCTGCCAAGGGCAGCGGTATCGCGATGATTTGCACCTTCGGCGACCTGACGGACGTCGTCTGGTGGCGCGAGCTGGCACTGCCGGTCCGGGCGATCATCCAGCCCAACGGCACGCTGCGCCCCGTCACTTTCGGCGCCGAGGGATGGGAGAGTCGGGACGCCGCCCTCGCGCAGCAGCGCTACGACCTGCTCGCGGGGCTGTCGGCGGCGCGGGCGCGGACCCGCATCGTCGACCTGCTGCGCGAGTCGGGCGACCTGATCGGGGAGCCGCGGGCGATCACCCATCCGGTGAAGTTCTACGAGAAGGGCGATCGGCCGCTCGAGATCGTGACCAGCCGCCAGTGGTTCATCCGCACCATGCCGGCGCGCGAGGCGCTGCTCGAGCGGGGCCGCCAGCTGCAGTGGCACCCCGACTACATGCGTCACCGCTTCGAGAACTGGGTGAACGGGCTCTCGGGTGACTGGTGCATCAGCCGGCAACGATTCTTCGGCGTGCCGTTCCCGGTCTGGTATCCCGTCGGGCCCGAGGGCAGAGCCGACTTCACGCGTCCGATCGTGCCCGCCGAGTCGCGGCTGCCGATCGATCCCTCGACCGACGTGCCGGACGGGTACGCGGCAGACCAGCGGGACGTGCCCGGCGGGTTCTCCGGGGATCCCGACGTGATGGACACGTGGGCCACGTCCTCGCTGTCGCCCCAGATCGCCGGCGGGTGGCTCGACGACCCTGAATTGTTCGCGCGGGTCTTCCCGATGGATCTCAGGCCGCAGGGACACGACATCATCAGGACCTGGCTCTTCTCGACCGTGCTGCGGGCACACCTCGAGCACGCATCCCTGCCGTGGGCCAACGCGGCCATCTCGGGATGGGTGCTCGACCCCGACCGCAAGAAGATGTCGAAGTCGAAGGGCAACGTGGTGACGCCGATCGGCCTGCTCGACGAGCACGGCTCCGACGGCGTGCGCTACTGGGCGGCGTGCGGCCGGCCTGGCACCGACACCACCTTCGATCCGGCGCAGATGAAGGTGGGACGCCGTCTCGCCATCAAGCTGCTCAACGCGGCCAAGTTCGCCCTCATGCAGGCCGATCCTCGTGGGCCCATCGTCGAGCCGCTCGACCGGGGCATGCTCACGGCTCTGGCCTCGCTCGTCGAGGAGTCCACCGCGCAGCTCGAGGCGTACGACTACGCGCGCGTCCTCGAGCGCACCGAGTCCTTCTTCTGGGCGTTCTGCGACGATTACCTCGAGCTGGTGAAGGCCCGCCGCTACGGCGACTTCGGGCCCGACGGCGCAGCGTCGGCCAACAGCGCGATGCTGGTGGCCTTGTCCACGCTGCTGCGGCTGTTCGCGCCCTATCTGCCCTTCGTGACCGAGGAGGTGTGGTCGTGGTGGCAGCCCGGCTCGGTGCATCAGGCCGCGTGGCCCACGAGCCGCGCCGTGGTGGACACGATCGGCGGCGCCGACGCCGCGGCCCTCGACGTCCGGCACCTCACCCAGGCCGCCCTGGCGGAGGTGCGCCGGCTCAAGTCCCTCGAGAAGCGTCCGGCCAAGGCGCCCGTGGCCCGCGCGGTGCTCCCGAGGCGGTTCGAAGGCATGCGCGGGGCGCTGCGTGACTTCCAGGCCGCGACGCAGGTCGGCATCGTCGCGTTCGAGGAGGTGGACGACGTGCGCCTCGAATTCGCCGACATCGTGCCCGGGGCGGAGCGACCGTGAGCCGCCCGGTCCCGCTGGCCCCGCTCGACCCCGCAGCGTACCGCGACCTGGTCCGGCAGGCGCTGGCCGAGGATGTCGGCGTCGGCGACGTGACGACGCGGCACGTGATCGATCCCCGGCAGCAGGCGCGTGCCGTGATTCTGGCCAAGTCCCCCTGCGTGCTTGCCGGTCTCGACGTGGCACTGGAGGCATTCCGGCAGCTCGACCCGTCGGTGCGCGTGGAGATCCTGCACGGTGACGGGGTGTCCTGCGAGCCAGGGACCGAGGTCGCGCGTGTCAGCGGACTCGCCGGCCCTCTGCTCACCGCCGAGCGGACCGCCCTCAACTTCATCCAGCGCCTCTCGGGCACGGCCACGCTCACCCGCCAGTTCGTCGAGGCCGCAGCCGGACGCATCGTCGTGCTGGATACCCGCAAGACGACGCCGCTCCTGCGGGCGCTCGAGAAGTACGCGGTGCGGGCCGGTGGCGGTACGAACCATCGCACGCGCCTCGATGACGGCGTGCTGATCAAGGACAATCACGTGCGGCTGGCGGGTGGGGTCGTCGAAGCGGTGGCGCGCATGCGGAAGGCCACGACCGGCATGCCGGTCGAGGTGGAGGCGCAGAGCCTGTCACAGGTGGACGACGCACTGGCCGTGGGGGCCGACATCGTGCTGCTGGACAACCTGTCCACGCCCGAGATCATCGAGGCGGTGGCCCGCTGCCGCGGCCGGGCGAAGACGGAGATCTCGGGCGGCGTCACGCTGGCGCGGATGCCCGAGCTGGCCGCGACCGGAGCCGACTACGTCTCGATCGGGGCGCTCACGCACTCTGCCCCGTCCGTCGACCTGAGCTTTGAGATCGAACCTACCTAGTCCCGCGGGTCTGCCCGCAGACATCGCCGAGGCGCTCGCGCTCGTCGGTCCCCGTCTGGGCCCGTTCGGTGCGGGTCTGACGTGGCGGGCCGAGGTGGCCTCGACCAACGACGTGGCCTCGGGGCTGGCGGAGGCCGGCGCCCCGGAGGGCACGGTCGTCCTGGCGGATATGCAGACCGCCGGGCGGGGCCGGGAGCGCCGCTTCTGGGCCTCACCCGCGGGCGCAGGGGTCTACCTGTCGGTCGTGCTGCGCCCCGCCGCGGCGGCGGTGCCGCTGTTGACCATCACCGCAGGTGTCGCGATGGCGGAGGGCGTGCTGGCCGCGACGGGATTGCGGGTAGTCTTGAAGTGGCCGAACGACCTCTGGACGCGTGACCGCAAGATCGGCGGCATTCTGGCCGAGGCCGGGACCGCTGGCGGTCGGGTGCAGCACGTGGTGCTCGGCGTGGGGCTCAACCTGCGGCGTGCGGCCTATCCTCCCGATGTGGCGTTGCTGGCGACGAGCGTCGAAGACGAGCTCGGCCGCCCCGTCGAGCGGGGCCTGGTGGTGGCCGAGTGCCTGGCGGCGCTGTGGTCCCGATACCGGAGCCTGGCCGACGAAGGGCAGGCGATCGTGGCGGCCTGGCGCGACTTCGCCGCACCGATGCTGGGGCGCCCGGTGGAATGGGAAGAGCGCACCGTGGTCCGACGGGGCACCGCCGAGTCGATTGACGATTCGGGCGCGCTGCTGGTGCAGACCGCCACGGGTGTGGCGCGCGTGACGACCGGCACGGTGCGATGGATGGTGCCATGAACGTGGACGATCGCGGCCTCGAGGATCCCGATGACGGCACGGAGCGCGCCGTGGACGCGGGCGCGTTCTGCCGCGACGTGGAGGCCTATCTGTGCCGGCGTAACGATGGACACCTCGTCCGAATCGTGGGGCCATCGTTCGACATGGTCTGCGGGTGGGCTCAGCGCGGCATTCCCCTCCGGATCGTCTGCCGTGGGATCGATCGGTGCGTGGAGCGCCAGGCGGCAAAGGGCGGGCGGCGGCGGCCGCTCCGGGTCGAGTTCTGCGAGGCCGACGTGCTCGACGTCTTCGATCAGTGGCGGAAGGCCGTTGGCGTGGCACCAGCGGCGGCGGGCACTGCTCGCGTGCGAAGCGACTCCCTGCCGGCCCATCTCGACCGGGCAATCGCGCGGCTGACCGCGCTGCGCGGGGGAGACGATCGGGGGCTGCACGCCGCGATCGGAGAGGTGGTCACCGAGCTGGACGGCATACGTGCGGGCGCGAGCCGCCTGCGGGGGGCTGAGCGCCAGCACGCCATCGATCGCCTCACCCAGCTCGAGGCCATGCTCGTGGACACCGCGCTCGGCGCCTGCGACGCGCAGACCCGGGCAACCCTCCTCGCCGAGGCACAGGCGGAGCTGGCGCCATTCAAGACGCGCATGGCGGCCGACACCCACGCGTCCTCGGTCGATGCCTGCCTGCGCAGGCTCGTCCGGGAGCGTTTCTCGCTCCCGGTGCTGGCTCTTGACCGGCCCTGAACGCGCACCCTTGCTGGTGCTCGACGTCGAGAAGGTCGTGCCTGGCGGACGCATGCTGGCGCGGCACGACGGCCGCGTCGTCCTGGTGCACGGCGCCCTGCCAGGCGAGCGTGTGGTGGCCCGTCCGGACCGCAGCGCGAAGGGCGTCATCTACGCCGACACCGTGGATGTCCTGCATGCCTCGCCGGGGCGCCGGCCTGGCACGGTTGACCTCCGATGCGGCGGTGCGGTGCTGGCGCACGCGACGTACGCCGAGCAGCTGACACTCAAGACCGCCATCGTCGCCGATGCGCTCCGCCGGCTGGGTCGGCTCGATCTGCCACCCGGGTTTCGCATCATGCCGTCGCCCGAACAGGGTTACCGGCTCCGGGCACGGCTGCACGTGCAGGCAGGGCGGGTCGGTTTCCTGCGGGAGGGCAGTCACGTCCTGTGCGATGCGTGCGGCACGGGCCAGCTGGCCGAGTCCACCTGCGCCTGGCTGCACCACTTCCTCGCGCGCGCGGGCGTCGTTCTGGCTGCTGTCTCCGCCATCGAGGTGGCCGAAGACATCGCGGGTAGACGCCGCGCCTGCCATCTCACGCTCACCCGGCCGGAGCCGGCGCTCGATCCGGCCGCGCTGATGGACGGCCTCGCCGGCCTGTCTCTCGCGATCGACGGCCAGCGGGTGCCGATGCTCGCGGGTGAGCCCGACCTCACCGACACGATCGCGCCCGATGCGGACGCGCCGGCCGTGGTGCGGCTGACGCGCAGCGTACGCGCGTTCTTCCAGGCCAACCGGTTCCTCGTGCAGGCGCTGGCGCAGCACGTGGTCGCGCAGGTGCCGGACGGACCGGTGGCCGACCTCTATGCAGGGGTGGGCCTGTTCGGGCTCTGTCTGGCCGCGCACGGGCACGACGACATCACCGTGGTGGAGGGTGATGTCCTGAGCGGCGAGGACCTCGAGCGAAACGCCCGGGCCTTCGGCGGGCAGGTGCATGTCGTGCGCCGGAGCGTCGAGGAGTATCTGCGGCACGCGCGCCGCGGGCAGGTGCGCACGGTGGTCGTGGATCCGCCCCGCACCGGGCTGTCTCGGCAGGCCATCGACGGGCTGCTCGCATCGTCGCCGGAGCGCCTGGTCTACGTATCGTGCGACCCCCCGACGCTCGCGCGGGATCTGCGGCTGCTCGGCGAGGCGGGGTACGGACTGCGCTCGTGCGTGGCGCTCGACATGTTCCCGGGGACGGCGCACGTGGAGTGCGTCTCGGTGCTCGAGCGGGACACGCGGCCGTCCTGACCGTCGCCGGGGCTCAGGGGAGCGGCGACTCCAGGCGAATCTCGAAGAGCCAGGGCCAGAGCTTGCCGGTCACGAAGAGCCGCCCGGTGGCCGCGTCGTGGGCGATGCCGTTGAGGACGTCGTCGCCGAGCGGCCGACGGTCGGGCAGGAGGCCAGCCAGGTCGACCCAGCCCACGACGTCGCCCAGGGCCGGGTCTATCACGGCGATGCGATCCGACCGCCACACGTTGGCCAGCACACGACCGTCGACGAACTCCAGCTCGTTGAGCTCCTCGAGAGGCGTTCCCGCGTCGCGCACCGTGAGCCGGCCGATCTCGCGGAAGGACTCCGGGTCCAGGAACCGCAGGACCGGACTGCCATCGCTCAGAATCAGGCGGTGTTCGTCGTGGGTCAGTCCCCAGCCTTCGCCGCCGTAGGTGAACGTCGTCGTGCGTCGCAGGGTCGCGAGGTCGTAGACGAACGCGATGTTGGAGACCCAGGTGAGCTGGATGAGCCGCGGGCCCCAGTCGGTGAGGCCCTCGGCGAAGTATCGGTTTTCCACCGCGACTTCACGCACCACCTCGCCCGTCTCGAGGCGGACCTGCCGGAGCGAGGACCGCCCGTTGAGGCCAGTGCTCTCGAAGAGGAAGCCGTCCCGGACGATGAGTCCCTGCGTGAAGGCGTCCGGGTCGTGCGGATAGCGTCGGACGACCTCGTGGCGTACCGTGCGCGCGGCCGGACGGGCCTGGGCGCCGCCCGTCGGCTGCGCGTGCACGCTGCCCGTGCCGGCGCCAGCGGTCGCGGCGGCGACGGCGAGGGCAGCCACCCCCGATGCCAGGACGGCTGCCAGCGATGCGCCGCGCCGCTCGTGCCCGTTCACATGCGTGGAGGAACCTGGATGCCCATCACGTCCAGCGCGCGCACCAGCTGATCGCGCAGGTAGATGACGGCGGCCGCGCGCCATCGCCGGACGTCGTCCCGCTCCTCGTTGAGGATGGGGGAGCGATGATAGAAGGCGTTGAAGGCCTGCGCGAGCGAGAAGGCGTACTTGGCGAGTCCGGAGAACTCCAGCGTGCGGATCACCTGTTCCACGACCTCATCGAGCCGCGAGGCCTCGAGCACGAGCGACCACACCTCGTGATTGTCGTCGGCGCCCATCAGCGCCGTCGGCGACAGCGATCCCAGCGACTCGACCAGCGTGGCCTCGTCGAGCCCGTCCCGCTGCCGCAGCTTCTGGAAGATGTTGTTCGCGCGGACGACGGCGTACTGGATGTAGGGCCCGCTCTCGCCCTCGAAGCTCAGGGCCTCGTCCATGTCGAAGGCGATGAGCTTGCCGCGAGAGAACTTGACCAGGAAGTACCGCACCCCGGCAATGCCGATCATGCCAGCGATGCGTGCTGTCTCGTCGGCTCCGAGCTCCGGGTTCCTGGTGGCCACCTCCGCCCGGGCCTTGTCCACGAGCCGGTCGAGCAGGTCGTCGGCCTTCACGCCGAGGCCCTTGCGGCCGGAGACCTCGACAAAGGGTTTGCGTGCCTCCTCCGAGTCCGGCGCGATCGCGTAGCCGAGCTCGCGCGCCGTGGCATGCGACAGGGCCACCATCTCGTACGAGAAGTGATGCGAACGCTCCGCGGCATCCGGACGGCCGACGGCGATCAGCGCCTGCTTGAGCAGCTTCTGCAGGTACGATTGCCGGACGTCGATCACGTTGTAGACCCACGAGGCGCCCCCAAAGGGGGGGTGCTCCGCCAGACCGCCTTCGGAGGTCGTGGCCCAGAGCGGCCCGGCCGGGCGGTCACTGAAGATCCGGTACGCGAAGTCGCGGCCCAGCAGTCCCAGCTTCCAGAACTGGTAGGCGATGTCCTTGCCCACGTAGGTCACCACGCCGTTGGACCGGACGATCACCTTCTCGCGTTGCTCCGTCCCGGCCCCGTCTTCGACGGGCGCGTCCTCGTCGAGCCCCTCTGCGTCCGCCGGCGCATCCAGGTCCTCCTGGATCGGCATCACCCAGCAGCCGGCCAGCCGGCCCTCGGACTGCAGGTACACGGCGCCGCGCGCCTTGAGCACATCGAAGGCCTGCGCCCAGAACCTGAGCCGCAGGATGTCGCCCTCCCACGTCAGCAGGTCGTAATCCACGTTGAGGCGCGCCATCGTGGCCAGGTGGCAACGCACGATCCGGTCGGCGACCAGCGCCGCGATCTCCCCACTCTCGGTGCCGCCGTGCTCGATGTCGTGGAGCGTATCGGCACGGACCTTGAGGCGCTCCGGCTGTCCGTCGTACCACTCGGTGACCCTGGCGTAGAGGTCCCAGCAGTAGTAGTCGAACCGGGTCGTGTCCGCGATGGTCCGGATGCCGTCCAGCGTGAGGCCCTCGAGCACGCGGAATCCCACCACGACGTCGGCGACCTGCACGCCGGTGTCGTCGATGTAGTTCTGCACCTCGACGGCGGTCCCGCGGAAGCGGAGGGCGCGCACGAGCGTGTCGCCGAGCACCGCGTTGCGCAGGTGGCCGATGTGTGCCGCCTTGTTGGGATTGATTGCCGTGTGCTCGACGAGCGCTTTGCCCGAGCCGGCGCCCGCGCCGGCAGGCGGGGACGCGCCGAGGCGCGCCAGCACGAACGCCCGGCGGTCGAGGGCGATGTTCAGGTAGCCGTTCGGGGCCGCGGTCACGCCGGCCACGCCGTCGAGCGTACCGAACGCCTCCGCGATGTCCTGCGCGATCGCCCTTGGTGCCTTCCGCAGCCGGCGCGCGAGCTCGAACGCCACCGGCGTGGCAAGGTCACCCAGCGTGCGGGTGGGTGGGGACTCGAGCACGACCGGTGGCAGCGAGGCCTCGTCGAGACCGAAGCGTGAGGCGAGCACCAGCGCGATGTGCGCGCGGAGACGGGCGTGGACGGGGAGCATCATCGAGCGCAGTCCACCGCGAAGCCGGCCGGCCACGCGGCGCGGGCAGCGGTGTAGTCCTCAGGGGTATTGATGTTGGTGAGCAGCCGGTCGTCGCCGAACGCTGCCAGTTCGTCGCCGTGCACCTCGTGCACGCGCAGGCCGTCCAGCACGGCCCTGACCGAGCGATCCCCCGCGGCGAACGCGCGGTCCACTGACGCTGACACGCGGATGGCGTACGACGCACAGAGCGGATGCCGGCCCCGGGCATCGCGTGGCACGGTGGCGTCGGCGTCTTCGCCCGCGGTGAGGAGGTGGGTCAGAAAGGGAATGGTCAGGAACGGCATGTCGCAGGCAGTGACCAGGACACGGTCCCCGCGGGCCTCGTGCAGGGCCGTCTGCAGGGCCCCGAGTGGACCGCTCCCGGGGAGCCGGTCCCGCACGACGCGCACAGAGAGCCCCGCGAACCTGGCAGGATCGGTGGTCACGATCAGGATCTGTTCGGTAAGATGTGTCAGCAGGCTCAGCTGGTGGGCGAGGATCGTCCGGTCGCCAATCGTCAATGCGCTCTTGTCGACGCCCCCGAGCCTTCGGCCCGAACCGCCGGCCAGAATGGCTGCCGTCCACATCGTCAGCGCGTGTTCCCCGAGAGTCGTGACACCGTGTCTCCCCGTCCCGGTCACCCCGCGACGCCCGCTCGCGTGCGTGCGGCCGGCGGTGTGTGCCGGCCGCCAGCGGCGCTCACTGCGTAACGTTATCAGAAAAGACAGACATGGTTGATCCCGCCGTCGGACGCCTGCTGGTGGCCAGCCTCCACCAGGCCATCGCCGATCATCTGCCCGATCGCCTGGAGTTCTACGAGTCCTATCTGAGTCCGCGGGCCATGCGGACGGGCCGGATCGGTGTCGGATCGGTGTCGGCGGCGCTCAGCTTCCTCAGGCTCGAGGGCGAGGCCTATGCGCAGGTGGTGGATCGTGCGGGGGTCTATGCCGCCGACTGGATGGCTGCGGACGTGACCTCCTGGCGGAGGGCCCTCCTGCGGGCTGCGCCCCCCGGACTCCGCAGGCGTCTTCTCCTCCGCCTCCTGCGTGGCATGATTAGCCGGACGTCCAATGGGACCCGCGCCTCGACCCGGTGGCGGCGGGGCACCGGCACCATCGGCGTGCGGGGTTCCCTGTTCTGCGACGTGCGGGCACAGGCCGGACATCCGCTTTGCGGGTTCTATGGCGCGGCCGCCCGCCGGCTGCTCGAGGTATTCGATGTGGTGACCGACGTGGACATCGAGACGTGCCAGGCGATGGGAGCGGACGGGTGCCAGCTCACGATGCGCACGCGGGCGGGGGGCGCCTGATCGTGCGGCGTCGCCTCTGGCGCGGCCGGGGTCTCACCGCCGTCCTGTGCCTCGGACTGCTGGCCGCGTTCGGCGGGACGGCCCGTGCGCAGACCGTCCCGGAGCGCACGCTCTTCGTCGCCCCCTTCGAGCACGGCGGGACCGATGCCAGTACCTCCTGGCTCGGGGAGGGCGCCGCCGTCGTGCTCACCGAAGACCTGAATGCGCTGGGCGTGCGTGCCATCGCCCGCGACGTCCGGGTACGCGCGCTCGAACAGCTCGGGGTGCCCGCCGCGTCGCCGCTGAGCCACGCGACCGTGATCCGCGTGGGCCGTGTCGTGGGCGCCGACGTGGCGGTGGTCGGCTCGATCGATGTGACCGGCGAGACCCTGGTGGTGCGGGCCCGTACCATTGCCCTCGACAGCGGCGCGTCCCAGTCGGACATCGTCGAGTCTGGTCCGCTGGCCGAGTTGTTCGAGATCTGTGAGCGCGTGGCGCGACGGCTCGCGCCCGGCGAGCCGGGCGCCGACGTGGACCGCACCCGGCCCACGCCCGCGGCCTTCGAGCAGTACATCCGAGGCGTGCTGGCCGGCGTGCCGGCCGAGCAGATCGGGCACCTCACGCAGGCGCTGCGCCTGTCTCCCGACTACCTTCGCGTGCGGCTGGCCCTGTGGGACGTGTACTCGGATCAGGGCGAGCACCTGCGAGCGTTGGATGCCGTCCGTCTCGTGCCGGACGGCCGCCCGCAGACTCGCCTGGCACGCTTTCTCGGCGGCGTCTCGATGGTGCGTCTCGATCGACTGGATGACGCGTTCGAGACCTTGACGGCGCTCCAGACCGATGCGCCGGATGCGTCCGTGCTGAACAACCTGGGCGTCATCCAGCTCCTGCGCGGCGGGACGGGCAACGGCGCCGAGGCGGATGCCTACTTCTCCGACGCCATCGCGCTGGAGCCGTCCGACGGCGACCTCTATTTCAATGCCGGGTACGCGCACTGGCGGGCCAGGGATGCCACCGGGGCGATCGAGTTCCTGAGGGAGGCGCTGCGACGCAATCCCGCCGATGCGGGCGCTCACTTCACGCTGGGTGTCGCCCTCGCCAGCCTGGGCAACGGCGTCGAGTCCGAGCGCGAGAAGGCACTCGCGCGGCAGCTGTCGGCCGACTACGCCGAATGGGACGCGGCCGCGCAGGGCGTCAACACGCTTCCGCCGGATCTCGCGCGCCTCAAGTTCGGGCTGTCGGCCGGGCGCGCCCCGCGCGTGGAAGACGTGATCGGCGCCGTGGCACAGCAGGAGCAGCGCGAACTGGTGGCGTTCCATCTGGCGCGCGGGCAGCGGCTGCTCGAGGCCGACCGCGACGGCGAGGCGCTGGCCGAGCTGCGACGCGTCGTCTTCCTGGCGCCCTACCACCACGAGGCGCACCTGCTGATGGGCCGACTGCACCTGCGGGCGGGTCGCACCGACGAGGCGATGCAGGCGCTCAAGATCTCGCTCTGGAGCCAGGATACGGTCGAGGGCCATCTGGCCCTGGCGGAGGCGTACGTGCGCGCTCGCAGCGTCCTGGCCGCCCGGAGCGAACTGCAGCTGGTGCTGGCCCGCGATCCGGGTAACGTCAGGGCCCGCGACATGCTGGCGGGCCTCCCGCCGCTGTAGTTCGGAGGCCATGCTAGAATCCGGCTGCTAAACCATGACTGATGAAGCGTTTCGGTTGAATGGGAAGCAACTCGTCTTCACCTTCATGACCGCCACCGTGGTGGCCGTCGTGGTGTTCCTGTGTGGCGTGATGGTGGGGCGGGGCCTCGGCGATCGTCAGGCCCTGGTGGAGCCGGCGCCCGCGCCCGTGGACGACTTCAGCCTGCTCGACCCCGGTGACGTCGACGATGCGCTGAACAACCCCGTGCCGGCCGAGTCGGACGGCCAGGCCATCACCGACATCCTGCGGCCGCTCGATGCCGGTGGCGGCATCGGCTCGGGGTCCGCTCCGCGCGGAGACCTGGTGCCCGAGCCCGTCGTCGAGGAACTCCGCGCCGAGGCCCCGGCCGGCGGTGTGCCAGCGCCGGCTGCCAGGCCGCCCGCCAGTCCTGCCGACGCGGCGCCGTCCGTCACTCCGGGTGCCGAACCTGGGGCCGGGGCCACCCCCGCTGGCCGGCCCCAGCCGGTATCGCGCCCTCCGGCAGCGTCCGCAGCGCCGCCGGCCGGCGCGCCCGCTGTCGCCGGCTCCGCATCCACCGAGGTGCCGTTCACGGTGCAGGTGGCTGCCGTGCGCGCGCGCGGCGAGGCGGATGCCATCGTCCGACGTCTGGTGGCCCGTGGGTACCCGGCCTACGTCTCCACACCGCCGGCCGGCGGGCCCACGGTCTTCCGTGTCAGGGTGGGCCAATTCCGGGATCGGGCCGAGGCGCAGTCGATGGCGTCACGACTCGAGACCCAAGAGCGCTTCAAGCCCTGGATTACGCACTAGCGCTCATCTCGGGCGTGCTGCTCGCCCTCAGCTTTCCGCGATTCGGCCATCCGGCGTTCGCCTGGATTGCGCTGGTGCCGCTGGCGCTCGCCGTCAGTGGCTGGGCCGGCCGCCCCGGCGTGGCGGCCGGCCGGCCAGGCGGGCGCGCGTTCCTCCTGGGACTGCTGGCGGGGGTCGTCTACTTTCTCGGCACGCTGTATTGGACCGGAAGCGTCGTCTCCACCTTCGGCGGTCTCAGTGCAGGGCTGGCGGTCGTCTCGGTCCTGCTCCTGGCCCTCTACCTGGCCATCTATCCCGCCTGCACGGCGCTGGTCGTCAGCCGGCTGGCACAGCGGTCGGGGGCCTCGGCCCTGCTCATGTTGCCCCCGGCGTGGGTGGCCACCGAGTACCTGCGTGGCGTGCTGTTCGGCGGCTTCCCCTGGGTGCCTCTTGGCAGCAGCCAGGTGACGGTGCTGCCGGTGGCGCAGGTGGCGAGCCTCGTGGGCGTCTACGGGGTCTCGGCGCTCGTTGCGCTCGTGAATGCTGCCCTGGCGTGGGCGCTGCTCACGTCCGGCCGCGCCCGATCGCGCGCGCTCGTCCTCACCGGCCTGCTTCTGCTGGCCGTCTCGACCTGGGGCTCCTGGCGCGTGAGCGAGGGGAGCCTCACCCGCGCGGGCGTGCCCCTGCGCGTCGGGCTCCTGCAGGGCAACATCGCGCAGGAAGACAAGTGGGACCCGGCCGAGGCGCGCCGGATCCTGACCACCTATATCGCGATGACGCGGGACGCGGCGCGCCAGGGTGCCGGCTACGTCATCTGGCCCGAGTCGTCGACCCCCTTCATGTTCGAGGAGAACAGCGCGGGCGAGCAGGCGGTCCGTGCGGTGGCCCGGGAAGTCCAGGTGCCGGTCCTTTTCGGCAGCGATCAGGTGGTGCGCGACGGTGCACCCCGTCTGTACAACGCCGCGTTCCTTCTGGGCCCCGACGGCGGGACGACCGCCGTCTACCGCAAGATCCACCTGGTGCCCTTCGGCGAGTACATTCCGCTCAAGGAGTGGCTGTACTTCGTGTCGCCGATCGTCGAGACGTTCCTGGACTTCTCGGCAGGAGAGTCCGTGACCCTCCTGCCGGTGGATGGTCGACCGACGAGCACCGCCATCTGCTACGAAGTGGTGTATCCCTCGCTCATTCGCGAGGCCGTGGTGGCGGGCAGCCAGCTGCTGACCACGATCACCAACGATGCGTGGTACGGGGACTCATCGGCACCCTACCAGCACTTCGCCCTGGCGTCGATGCGTGCAGTCGAACAAGGGCGGTACCTGGTTCGTGCCGCGAACACGGGCATCAGCGGTATCGTGGATCCGTACGGCAGGGTGATCGCCCGGTCGGCGCTGTTCGAGGAGGCCACGATCATCGGTGACGTGCGACTGCTCGAGGGACGGACGTTCTACTCGGTCGTCGGCGACATCGTGGCCTACCTGGCGCTGGCGCTGACGGCCGCCAGCCTGCTGGTCTCACGCCGGCGCTGAGCATCGGAAGGGAGAGCATCGTGGCTGTGGTCATCGAGGAACTGGTCCGGGAGTACGAGGGCATCGGCCGCAGAGCGGCGGAACTGCGGAGGCATCTTTGACGGGGCCGGCCTGGAGACGCAGCTCGCAGAACTCGAATCGCGGGCCGGAGAGCCCGGCTTCTGGAGTGATCAGGCGGCGGCCCAGCGCGCCATGCAGCAGCGCCGGCGGCTCGAAGAGGACCTGCGTCTGCGCGAGTCCCTGGCCCGGCGGGTCGACGATATCGGCGTCCTGATCGAATGGGCCGGCGCGGGTGAGCCGGTCGGGGAGGACCTGGAGCGCGCCGTGCGCGATCTCGAGGCCGAGGTCGAGGTCGCCGAGACGCGCAAGATGCTCGGTGGCGAGCACGACCGGGCCAGTGCCATCGTCACCATCCATCCGGGCGCCGGTGGGACCGAGTCGCAGGACTGGGCGGAGATGCTGCTGCGGATGTATCTGCGCTGGGCTGAGCGCCGGGGATTCAAGCGCGAGCTCATCGACTACCAGCCCGGCGAGGAAGCGGGCATCAAGAGCGCCACCTTCACGCTCTCCGGCGACTATGCCTACGGCCTGGTATCGGCGGAGGCCGGCGTCCACCGCCTGGTCCGCATCTCGCCGTTCGATCAGGCGGCGAGACGCCATACGTCGTTCGCGTCGGTCTTCGTCTGGCCGGAACTGCCCGATGACGTCGACGTCGAGATCGAGGACAAGGATCTTCGCGTGGACACCTACCGTTCGAGTGGCGCGGGCGGCCAGCACGTCAACGTCACTGATTCGGCGGTGCGCCTGACGCACCTGCCGACGGGCATCGTCGTCTCCTGTCAGAACGAGCGGTCGCAGCACAAGAACCGGGCATCGGCCATGCGCGTGCTGAAGGCCCGCCTGTACGATCTCCGGTTGAAGGAGCAGCAGGCCAGGCTCGCGCAGATCGCGGGTGCCAAGAAGGAGATTGGATTCGGCAGCCAGATCCGAAGCTACGTCCTGCAGCCCTACCAGATGGTGAAGGACCATCGCACGAAGATGGAGACCGGTGACCCGGGCCGGGTGCTCGACGGGGACATCGACGGTTTCATCAAGACCTACCTGATGAAGAAGGCCAGCGGCACCCTGGGCACCGTCGTCGACGACGATCAGGACTGACGTGTCGCGGTGCCGGCCTCAGAGGCCGGCTGGGGGAGGCTGACCGACTGGCAGGGCGAGCGGTCCCTGGACCGGCGCGGCAGCAGGGGGCTGCGGCGTCGACGGGCCCTGGGGCGGCAGTCCCGGCGCGGGTGCCCCCATCGGCGGAAGGCCCAGGACCTCCCCGTCGGCCTGGGGCTGGGTGCCGTTGATGAAGGCCTCGGTCATGCCGGACTCGAGGGTGACGAACGCGATGTTGCTGGGCGCTTCGAACTGCGGCGGTTCGGTGCGCGACCCGGACACCGCCTCGATATGCGCCCGCATGAAGTCGATCCAGATCGGCAGCGCCGCCGACGCACCGGTTTCACCGTTGCCCAGCGGCTTCTTTTCGTCGTGCCCCACCCAGACCCCGACCGTGATCTCCGGGTCGAAGCCGACGAACCACGCATCCGTGTTGTCATCGACCGTGCCGGTCTTGCCGGCGAGTGGCCAGTCGAGCGAGGCCGCCGATGCGGCCGTTCCGCGCTGGACCACGCCTCGCAACAGGCTCGTCATCACGTAGGCCGTGTCGGCCCTGATGGCCTCGCGGGAACTCGGTCGATGTTCCTCGAGCACGTTGCCCTCGCGGTCCGAGACGCTCCGGAGCAGGAACGGCTCCATGCGCACGCCGTGGTTGGGGAAGGCGGAGTAGGCGCTCGTGACGTCGATGAGCGAGGCTTCCGCCGAGCCGAGCGCCAGCGACAGATACGGCGGCATGTCGGAGGGCAGCCCGAAGCGCCCTGCATAGGACAGCACGTCCGACGGCCCGATCTGGATGAGTGCGTTGACGGCCGGGATGTTGCGCGACTGTTCGAGCGCCCGACGCAGCGTCACCTGTCCCTCGAACAGCCGGTCGTAGTTCTGCGGGATGTACGGCGGCTGATTGGGGCCGGCCTCGTACTCGATCGGCTCGTCCGCCAGGATGGAGACGGGCGTCATGCCGCGGTCGATGGCGGCCGTGTAGACGATGGGCTTGAAGGTGGAACCCATCTGCCGCCGCGCCTGGGTCGCGCGGTTGAACTTGCTGCGGGCGAAGCTGAAGCCCCCCACCATGGCGCGGACCTCGCCGGTCCGGTTGTCGATGGCCACGAGCCCGCCCTCGACCAGGGGCGTCTGCTCGAGCGCGACCGTCGCCGGCTGTCCGTCGTCGAGCGTCCGGATCTCCACATCGATGAGGTCACCGACCTCGAAGAGCGCGGAGGCGGGCCGCCGTGCCCAGGCGATGGCGCTCGGCAGCAGGGGGAGTTCGTGCTCGGCGATCCGGATACGGGCCGGCTCGCGGCTGTCAGGCGAGGGAACGAACGTGACCACGGCCGGCACGATGTCGCCGGCTGCCATCGGCCGGTTCCACCGCTCGGCGCGAAAGGCGTCCAGTGCCGCGCCGTCGGCGAGCACGTTGCGCTCGGCGCCGCGATAGCCGCTCCGCCGCTTGTCGATGCGGCGCAGGCCGCGTTCGATCGCGAGATTGGCCGCCGTCTGCAGGCGGACGTCGAGGGTCGTCTGCACCTGCAGGCCCGACTGGTACAGGCGGTCGGCGCCGTACTCGGCCTCGAGGTGCTTGCGGATCTCCTCGGCAAAATAGGGCGCGAGGGCCCGGCTGGACACCGGTGCCGGTTGCAGCGCCAGCGGTCTGCTCGCAGCCTCGCGCGCCTCCTCCTCGGTGATGAAGCCCTCAGCGGCCATTCGCGGCAGCACGTAGTTGTTCCGACGGGCGCGGTTGCTGTCGGGATTGACGAAGGGGCTCAGTCGGGACGGGGTCTGGACGACCGCGGCAATGGTCGCCGCCTCGTCGAGCGAGAGATCGCGCGCCGGCTTGCCGAAGTAGAGACGGGATGCGGCTTCCACGCCATAGGCGCCGTACCCGGGTGCGCCCAAGTTGATCTGATTCGCGTAGAACGTGAAGATCTCCCGCTTCGTGTACCGCTTCTCGAGCTGGATGGCCACGATGGCTTCCCGGATCTTCCGCTCGAGAGACCGTTCGAACACGCCGTCGCGCATGTAGCGCGAGAGGAAGAGCAGTCGGGCCACCTGCTGGGTGATGGTGCTGGCGCCCGCCCGTTGGCCCGTGAGCAGGTCCTTGACGGCGGTGATGGCGATGCGCGAGATGCTGAGGCCGAAGTGCTGCTCGAATTCGGCATCCTCGCTGGCGATGATGGCGTCGCGCAGATAAGGCGAGATTTCGTCGTAGTCGACCAGCAGCCGGCGTTCGACGGCAAACTCCCCGATCACCTGGCCATCGCCCGCGAGCAATCGGGTGATGGTGTTGGGTTGATAGTTGTCGAGCGCGCTGATCTCCGGCAGATCCTCGGAGAAGGCGAACAGGGCGCCGGTGACCGCGCCCGCGACAGCGGCAAGCAGGACGAGGACCGTGACCGTCGCCCATCGGGCAAACGCTCCGCGTGCGGGCCGGCTGGAACGGGTGCGTGCGGTCACGTGCAGGTCAGTATAACGGCTCGTCCCGCTGCCGGCGGTGGCAGGCGAGCGCGCAGTCCACCTGGCCCAGCGTGCGGCTGCGGCCGGGACAGTGGGACGGTCGCGGTCTGTCCGGTCGAAACATGATATAGGTGAATGCGGTTGATAGGATATCTTAGTGTGCTATACTCACGTATTGTTTTTCGTCGTGGAACAACGGCGCAGGGACGGCGGGCGCCGAGCGTGGGCAAGCGGAACGCCCGGTCGCGCCGCACCGGTGAGCATGGAGAGAGATTAGGAACATGAGCAAAATCATTGGCATCGACCTCGGCACCACCAACTCCGTCGTGGCCGTGATGGAGGGCGGGGAGCCCGTGGTTATCACCAATCCCGAGGGCAGCCGGATCACGCCGTCGGTCGTGGCGTTCGCCAAGTCCGGTGGTGAGCGACTGGTGGGACAAGTGGCCAAGCGCCAGGCCGTCACCAATCCCGAGAACACCATCTTCTCCATCAAGCGATTCATGGGTCGCCGGCACAGCGAGGTCACCGACGAAATGCGGATGGTGCCCTATACGGTAGCCGCGGCGCCCAACGGCGATGTTCGCGTGCAGATCCTGTCCGAGGAATACGCCCCGCCCCAGATCTCCGCGATGGTGCTGCAGAAGCTGAAGCAGGCGGCTGAGGAGTACCTCGGCCAGCCCGTCAGCCAAGCCGTCATCACGGTGCCCGCCTACTTCAACGACGCGCAGCGACAGGCGACGAAGGAGGCTGGCAAGATCGCCGGGCTCGAGGTGATGCGTATCGTCAACGAGCCGACGGCGGCCGCTCTGGCCTACGGGCTCGACAAGAAGAAGGACGAAACCATCGCCGTCTACGACTTTGGCGGCGGCACCTTCGACATCTCCATCCTGGAGGTGGGCGAAGGCGTGGTCGAGGTGAAATCGACCAACGGCGACACGCACCTCGGCGGCGACAACCTGGACCAGCGCGTCATCGAGTGGATCATCGCCGAGTTCAAGAAGAGCGACGGCATCGACCTCGGCAAGGACCGGATGGCGCTCCAGCGGCTGAAGGAGGCCGCGGAGAAGGCCAAGATGGAGCTCTCCACCGTGATGGAGACCGACATCAACCTGCCGTTCATCACGGCCGACCAGTCGGGCCCGAAGCATCTTCAGATGAAGCTGACCCGAGCGAAGTTCGAGCAGCTCGTGGACGACCTGCTGCAGCGCACGGTGGGCCCGACGCGGCAGGCGCTGACCGATGCTGGCGTGGATCCGGCGAAGATCGACGAGGTGGTGCTCGTCGGAGGCTCCACCCGGATCCCCAAGGTCCAGCAGATCGTCCGTGACCTGTTCGGCAAGGAGCCGCACAAGGGTGTCAACCCCGACGAGGTCGTGGCCATCGGGGCCGCCGTGCAGGCGGGCGTGCTGACCGGCGAGGTCAAGGACCTGCTGCTGCTCGATGTCACGCCCCTGTCGCTCGGGATCGAAACGCTCGGTGGCGTGATGACGACACTCATCCCGCGCAATACCACCATTCCCACCCGGAAGAGCGAGACGTTCTCGACGGCGGCCGACAGCCAGACCAGCGTCGAGGTGCACGTGCTGCAGGGCGAGCGGCAGCTGGCCAGGGACAACCGCACCCTCGGGCGGTTCCAGCTCGTGGGGCTTCCCGCCGCGCCGCGCGGCGTGCCGCAGATCGAGGTCACCTTCGACATCGATGCCAACGGCATGGTGAACGTCTCGGCCAAGGACCGCGGCACCGGCAAGGAGCAGAAGATCACCATCACGGCGTCGAGCGGCCTGTCCAAGGACGAAGTCGACCGCATGATGAAGGATGCCGAGGCGCACGCCGAAGAAGACGCACGGCGGCGGCAGGAGATCGACACCCGCAACCGCGCGGATCAGTCGGTGTATGCCGGAGAGAAGATGCTCGCCGAGATGGGAGACAAGGTGCCGCCGGCGGACAAGGCGGCCGTCCAGGCGGCCATCGATACGCTGAAGGCGGCCGTGGAGGCCAACGACACGCCGGGCATGGAAAAGGCCATGGAAGCGCTCACCCAGGCCCAGCACAAGGCCGCGGAGGCGTTGTACCGCGATGCGGGGCCGGGCCCCGAGGGCGCTTCCGGCAGCAGCCAGGGGACGGGCGCCGGGCCGACGGGTGGGGCGGCGGAAGGGGAGGTCATCGACGCGGAGGTCGTCGACGACGAGCGCAAGTGAGAGGGCGCTCCTCGCGCACGTGAGCCATGGACTTCTACATCGTGCTGGGTCTCCAGCAGGGAGCGAGCGAGGCGGACATCCGGCGGGCCTATCGACGTCTGGCCCGTCGGTTTCACCCCGACATCAACCCGGGCGACCGGGAGGCGGAAGCCCGGTTCCGGCAGATCGTCGAAGCCTACGAGACGCTGGTCGACCCGGCGCGCCGGGGTCGGTACGATGCCGGGGTCGGGACGTCTCCTCCTGGGGCGACCCGTCCGGCCACCGGGTTCGAGGGGTTCGACTTTTCGCCGGGCGGGCCGGGCCAGCCCGCGACGTTCGGCGACTTGTTCGCCGACCTGCTGGTGGAGCGACTGACGCCCCCGGTGTCCGCAGGGCGTGGGGCGGATCTGCACCATCGGGTCACCGTCTCGTTCGAGGAGGCGCTCCGGGGCGTCGAGGCGGTGGTGAGGCTGACCCGGCGCGTCTCCTGCCGGGTGTGCAGCGGCCGGGGACATGCCGCGTCGGCGGCTTCGGGATGTCCGGGCTGCGGCGCGCAGGGTACCGTGCGCGCGGCGCGCGGGCACATGATCTTCTCGCGGACGTGTCCCGACTGCGGAGGGACCGGCCGGGTCCGGCCCCAGCCCTGCCGCGCGTGTGGCGGCATGGGCGTCGAGGCCAGGGCCGACGTCGTGCACGTGCCACTCCCGCCGGGGGTCTCCACCGGCGAGCAGGTGCGATTCGGTGGGCTGGGTGACGCCGGTTGCAACGGGGCCGCGCCTGGCGACCTCTATCTGACCGTCGACGTGAGGCCCCATCCCATGTACCGGCGTGAGGGCGACGACCTGCATCGCACGGTGGCGGTGGCCATCCACGAGGCCGCGCTCGGCGCGCGGATTCCCCTGGACACGCCCGACGGACAGGTGCGGCTCCGGATTCCGCCAGGGACGCAGTCGGGCCAGCGGTTCCGGCTCCGCGGTCGCGGGGCGCCGTCGACGCGCGGCGAGCGACGGGGTGACCTGGTGGTGGAGGCCAGGGTCGTGATGCCGCGCGTGCTGGACGAGCGCTCGAAGGAACTGTTGCGTGAGTTCGGCCGCATCAACGACGAGGATGTCAGGGGCGGCGAGGCCGCGGACCCCGCATGACGGCGTACGCCGGCACGGCGGGTGAGTGACGGAAGAGGGGAGCCATGGCGAAGCGGACCGGCGGCAAGGGCTATTACATGATCAGTGCGGTCTCGCAGAAGTACAACATCCATCCTCAGACACTCCGTCTCTACGAACGCGAAGGCCTGCTGAGACCGTCGCGGACGGAAGGGAACACCCGCCTCTACTCGGATGAGGACCTGGAGCAGCTCGAGACGATCCTGTCGCTGACCCGTGAGCTCGGGGTCAACCTGGCCGGTGTCGAGATCATCCTGAACATGCGTCGGCGCATGGAGGAGATGCAGCGGGAAGTCAACGAGTTCATGGACTACGTCAAGCGCGAGCTCTCGCGTGGCCTCGACGACTGGGAACATCGCCTCTCGACCGCCCTGGTGAAGTCGTCTTCGACCGACATGGTCCGCGCGCCGGGCCCGGGGTCCGCTGATGCGCCGTCGCCGGCGCCTGCCCAGGGCCGCCGCGCCGAGCCGTAGCCGCTGTCGCACCCGCTGTGGCGGGCCGTGTCCCGGCGCGGGGCCACCACCCACGCGGCCCTGGTCATGTCGGGGCCGTCCCGGTCGGGTATCATGAGGCGTGACCTGCGCGCTCTGTGACGGGACGGGCTGGAAGTCCGTGGACATCGACGGTGTCGCGCGTGTCACACGCTGCGACTGCGTGCGCGAGACGTCGACCTCACGCCTGCTGGCCGATGCGCGCATTCCCCGCCGGTATCAGCACTGCGATTTCGGCACGTACGTGGCGTACAACGAGCAGCTGTCGAAGGCGCTCCAGCACGCGCGCCGCCTGGCCGACGGATTTCCTGTCGTCGAGCGCGGGCTTTTCCTGCTCGGGCCTCCCGGTGTGGGCAAGACTCACCTGGCCGTGGCGGTCCTGCGTCAGGTCGTGATGACGCGTGGCGCCCGCGCCGTGTTCTACGACACCCGCGACCTCCTGCGCGTGATCCGCAGCACCTACGACCCGGTCAGCCGCACGGCGGAGATGGACGTCCTGCGGCCCGTGATCGAGGCTGACCTGCTGGTGCTCGACGATCTCGGTGCGGAGCGCACCTCGGAATGGGTCGAGGAGACGTTGAACCTGATCGTCAACGCGCGCTACAGTGAGCGCCGCCTCACGATATTCACGTCCAACTACGAGGACCGTCCCGACGCCTCGGATCCCGACTCGCTGCTGTTCCGCATCGGGCTGCGCATGCGGTCCCGCCTGCACGAGATGTGCGAGTTCCTCGATCTCGACGGCGCCGACTACCGCGAGTTGCCCCCCAACGGCGGGGTGGACGACCTGGTCGTGCTGTGGAAGATGCGGGGCAAGCCGGGTCGGCGCGCCCTGCCGTCCCGGTCGGGCGGGCAGGCCCGTGCGCAGCTGCCCGAGCGCGACGGCAAGTCCGATCCGGGTCGTGCGGACCTCAAGTGGACCGGCGGGCGGGCCGGCTCGTAGGCGCGCCGGTCAGGGCATGACCGAGCCCCTCGGCCTGTACGTCCACATCCCGTTCTGCGCCTCGATCTGCAACTACTGCAACTTCAACCGCGGGCTCTTCGACGCGGACCTCAAGCGCCGGTACGTCGGGGCGCTCATCGAGGAAATCCGCCGAGGCGACGGCAGCCCGGCGGACACCATCTTCTTCGGGGGCGGTACACCATCGCTGCTCGAGCCGTCCGATGTCGGGGCGCTGATCGCCGCCTGCCGCGAGAGCTTCGCGGTGTCGGCCGAGGCCGAAGTGACGCTCGAGGCCAATCCCGATTCGGTGACCATCGACCGCCTGGCCGGCTATCGGCAGGCCGGGGTCACCCGTGTCAGCTTCGGCGTGCAATCGTTTCGCGATGCCGAGCTGCTGCGCCTGGGAAGGACGCATGACGCCCGGGGCGCGGCCACCGCCCTGGCAATGGCCAGGGCGGCGGGGTTCGACAACGTCTCGCTCGACCTGATGATGTGGCTCCCGGGCCAATCGCCCGACGAGTGGCTCGAGTCGGTCGACACGCTCATCGCCCTGCGCCCGGACCACGCGTCCGTTTACATGCTGGAGCTCTATCCGAACGCGCCGCTCCGGGAGGAGATGGCCAGGGCGCGGTGGACGCAGGCACCCGACGACGATGTCGCGCACATGTACTTGTCGGCCATGGATCGGATGGAGCGGGCGGGGCTGGCCCAGTACGAGATCTCCAACGTGGCACGCGCGGGGTGCGCCTCCCGGCACAACCTGAAGTACTGGTCCGATGGCGAGTGGGTCGGGTTCGGCTGCGGCGCGCACTCCACTCGGGGCGGCGCCCGGTGGAAGAATGTCGCCTCGACGGTGGACTACGTGGACCTGATGGCCCGCGGGTCACCTGCCGCGATCGACGTGCGCGTGATGTCCAGGCAGGAGCAACTGGAGGATGCGCTGTTCATGGGGCTCAGGCGCTCGGGCGGCGTGGACCTGGCGTCGGTGGGCTCGCGGTACGACATCGATGTTTGGAGCTACTACGGCCCGCAGCTGACTCCGTACCTCGACGAGGGGCTGCTGATCTATGATGGGGGCGCATTGCGGCTCTCGAGGCCGGGAATGCTGCTCGCTCACGAGGTCATGATGGTGTTCATCAGCCCCGACGTACGCTAGAGTAACGGCCTTTTTCAGGAGGCATGACGATGCGACGATTGTCCGGAGTTCTTCTTGCTGGCGCGCTGTTGCTGCTGCCGGCTTTTTCGCAGGGTGGCGCCGCGCAGGCACAGGAGGCCCAGAAGCTGACCTTTGACGGAGACATCGCGCTCTGGACGGTCGCGATCAGGCCCGACAAGACCGCGGACTTCGAGCAGATCATGGCCAAGCTCCAGCAGGCGCTGAAGACCTCGTCCGACCCGGCGCGGCAGCAGCAGGCGCAGGGCTGGAAGGTCATGAAGATGCCGACGGCGCTGCCCGACGGCAACATCGCCTACGTGCACATCGTGAACCCGGTGGTGCGCGACGCGGACTACACGATCATGCAGGTGCTGTACGACGCATTCCCCGAGGAGCGTCAGGCCTTGTACGAAATGTATCGCGGGGCGTTCGCCGCGAATCTGTCGCTGGCGACCGGCTCGGTCGTCGTCGACATGTCGAAGTAGAAAGGGCGGAGTTCGCGCGACAGGCCGGCCACGGGCGTGCGCCCGTGGCCCCTGCGCCTCCCGCTCAGAATCCCAGGTTGGCGCCCGCGTAGATGCGGTGCACGACGGCGTGCCTGGGGTTGCCGTTCAGGCGAAACGCCCTGTAGTCGAGGCGAAGTCGAAGCGGTCCCGCCAGCGATATCTTCACACCCCCGCCGGTGTTCACGCCGACGTTCGTTTCCTGGTCAGAGCCCAGCCGCTCCCGATAGCCGCCGGCTCCTCCCGTCAGGTACAGCTGCAGGCCGGCAATCGAACCCGGCGTCTGAAGCAGCACGTTGCCCATGCCGGTGCGCAGCTCCGGCGCGCCCTCCTCGGGGACTTCCCGGGCAGAGGCGTATTCGAACTCGAAGCCCACGATCAGGAAGCCGCCCCCCAGCGCGATGCCGGTGACCCGCCGGCTGTCGGGCGTGGTGGCGGCGCCGATGAACGCGGTGATATCCGCCCTCGCGGGGAGCGCGGCGGCCACGAGGAGTGCCAGGGCCAGCAGACCCGTCCGTACTGGTGCCATGGCGTTCGATGATACACCCCGGTCCCGCCCGGGACCCGTGGTACATTGCGGGAACTTTCGATGGATCTGTCCCTGACCGACGAGCAGGTACTGCTGCGGGAGAGCGTCCGCGAGTTCGCCGAGCGGGAGATGCGTCCGCACGTGCGGGCGTGGGACGAGGCACAGCACTTCCCGGTCGAACTGCTGCCCAAGCTGGCGGCGCTCGGCCTGATGGGCATCCAGTTCCCCGAGGAACTGGGTGGTGCGGGCCTGTCGGCGGTCGATTACTGCATCTGCCTCGAAGAGCTTGCGCGGGTCGACCCTGCCGTCGCCCTGTCAGTGGCCGCCCACAACGGTCTTGGCGCGGCGCACATCGCCATGTTCGGGACCGACGCGCAGAAGCGCAAGTACCTGATCCCCCTGGCGGGCGGTCACGCCCTGGCGGCCTGGGCCCTGACCGAGGCGGCCTCGGGCAGCGATGCGGCGGCCATGCGCACCTCGGCCACGCGGGACGGCACGGGCTGGGTCCTGGACGGCTCCAAGCAGTTCACCACGCACGGCCTCCATGCCGACACGCTGGTCGTGATGGCCGTGAGCGATCGGTCGCAGGGCACGCGGGGGGTCTCGGCCTTCATCCTCGAGCGTGGCACACCAGGGCTGCGCGCCGGGCGCAAGGAAGACAAGCTCGGGATGCGGGCGAGCGAGACGAGTGAGCTCGTACTGGAGCAGTGCCGTGTCGATGGCGGACAGTTGCTCGGCGGGGAAGGCCAGGGATTCGTCAACGCCCTGCAGGTGCTCGATGCGGGGCGCATCGGTATCGCGGCCCTGTCGGTCGGCCTGGCACAGGGCGCGTATGAAGCCGCCCGCACGCACGCCCGCACGCGCGAGCAGTTCGGCCAGCCCATCGCGAGGTTTCAGAGCATTCGCGACACGCTGGTGGAGGATGCGCGGCGAATCGAAGCGGCGCGCCTGCTCACCTATCGCGCCGCCGCCCTCAAGGATACCGGTGTTCGGACCACGCTGGAGTCGGCGATGGCCAAGCTGTACGCGAGCGAGATTGCCGTACGGTGCGCCGAGGACGGCGTGCAGATCCACGGGGGCTACGGGTTCGTAAAGGACTACCCAGCCGAGAAGTACTTCCGCGACGTCAAGCTCACGACCATCGGCGAGGGCACGAGCGAGATTCAGCGGCTGGTCATCGCCCGGCGACTGCTCGGTGCGTGACGGGTCCGTGCTCGCCCGGCGCCTGCGCGAGGGCGACCCGCGGGCGCTGGCACGCGCCATCTCCCTCGTCGAGGATCGTGCGCCAGAGGCCGACGCGCTGGTGCGCGAGGCGCGGGCCGGGGCCGCCCGTCCCCTGGTGGTCGGCATCACGGGCCCCCCGGGCGCCGGCAAGAGCACCCTGGTGGATCGGCTGGTGTCCGAAATTCGCGCAACCGGCCGTACGGTGGGGGTGATTGCCGTCGATCCCTCCAGTCCCTTTACGGGTGGCGCGCTGCTGGGCGACCGCATTCGGATGGCGCGCCAGTCGGGAGACGCCGGCGTCTTCGTGCGGAGCATGGGCACGCGAGGGCAGCTCGGTGGGCTGGCGCGGGCCACTGCGGACGTCGCCGTGCTGATGGGCGCGGCCGGCCGGGACATCGTCATCGTCGAGACCGTGGGCGTGGGGCAGGACGAGGTGGACGTGGCGGGGACGGCCGACGTGTCGGTGGTGGTGCTCGTGCCGGGCACGGGCGACGACGTCCAGGCGCTCAAGGCCGGGCTGATGGAGATCGGCGACGTCTTCGTGATCAACAAGGCCGATCGGGATGGCGCCGAGTCGTTGGCGCAGGCCATACGGGCTGCCGAGCACCTCCGACGGTCTTCCGGGGAGGCCGAAGCACCCGTGCTGCAGACGGTGGCGACCAGCGGCGCCGGGGTCTCAGCGCTCTGGACGGCGATCGAGAATCGGCGACCCTCGCCCGCCGAGGCCATGGCCCGCCAGCGCACCCGGGCGCGGCGGCAGGTGGAGGCGCTCGTCGCCGATCGGGCCTTGCAGGTGATCGAGGCCCGCGCGCCGGGTGCCCTGCTGGCGCTCGCCGGCCAGGTTGCTGCGCGAGAGATCGATCCCGACGCCGCCGTCGATGCCCTGCTGGCCCATCTGGCCCCCGCGTCGGCGGACCCGCCGCACCGGGGTGATGGCGGGGAGCCTCGCCGATGAAGGCGCGCCTGGACCACGTGGCGATCGCGGTGTCCGACGTGGAGCGCGCGCTCGCGTTCTACCGGGACGCGCTGGGCCTCGACGTGCTGCCCGCGGTGGACGTGGCCGCGGAGGGCGTCCGGGTCCGCTTCGTGCCGGGTACTCCGACCGCGATTGAGCTGCTGGAGCCGCTGGATCCCGCCACGCCGGTGGGGCGCTTCGTGGCGGCGCACGGGCCAGGGCTGCACCACTTCACCCTGCGTGTCGAGGACCTCGATGTCGCCGTGGCGCGGCTGCAGGCCTGCGGCGCACGGCTGGCAGGGGGCATTCGCGAGGGCGCCGAGGGGGCACGGGTGGCGTTCGTCCATCCCGCGTCCGCCCACGGTGTCCTCGTCGAGCTGAGAGAGGACGTGCCGTCCCGGGCAAGCGCCCCTCCAGCACTCGAGGTGCGGGCGATCGACTGGGGCGGGTTCCGGCTGGTCTCGCTGCACGACGGACTCATTCGCCTGGACGGCGGCGCCATGTTCGGCGTGGTTCCGCGCGTCCTGTGGGAGCGCCGGATGGTGCCGGACGACCGCAACCGGGTCTGCCTCGCGATGCGGCCCCTGCTCATCGAGTCAGCGCGCGGCCGCCTGCTGGTCGACTGCGGCGTGGGCGATGCCCTGGATGCCCGTCAGGAGGGGATCTACGGTCTCGATCGGTCACGGCATCTGGACCACGCGCTGGCGGCCGCAGGGGTGACTCCCGAGGCGATCGACCGGGTGCTGCTCACGCATCTGCACTTCGACCACGTGGGCGGAGCCACCACGCTGCGCGACGGTCGTCGCGTACCGCGCTTTCCGGCAGCCGAGTACTTCGTGCGCAAGGGGGAGTGGGAGGACGCCGTGCACCCCCACGCGCGCAACCGGGCGAGCTACCTGGTGGACACCCTGCGTCCCCTCGAGCAGGCCGGCGTCGTCCGTCTCTTCGAGCAGGACGGCGAGGTCGAACCGGGTGTCCGCGTGCACACGACCGGGGGGCATACCAGACACCACCAGGTCGTGCACATCGAATCCGAGGGCCGGACGGCCGTATTCGCCGGGGACCTGGTGCCGACGGTCGCCCACGTCGACGAGCCGTGGATCATGGCCTACGACCTGCACCCCGTCCAGACGCTACGGGCGAAGACGCGCCTGTTGCAGGAGGCCGTCGACCGGGAGTACCTGATATTCTTCGAGCACGACCCGGTCGTCTCGGCCGGGTACATCCGGGAGCGGGACGGACGTCGCTACGTGGAGCAGGTGCTCTAGACCGCCTCTCAGGCGTGGGGCGCCGCGAGGCGGACCATCAGTGGAGACCATGGACACAGCGCAGATCGGGATCATCGGTGGCAGCGGGTTGTACGACATGGCGGAGGTCACGGACCGGCAGGACGTCCGCGTGACAACGCCCTTCGGGGACCCGTCCGGACCCTACACGCTGGGCACCCTGCGCGGACGTCGCGTGGCGTTTCTCGCACGGCACGGCGCAGGCCACCGCCTGCTGCCCAGCGAGTTGAACTTCCGGGCGAACATCTTCGGCATGAAGCTGCTCGGCGTGGAGTTCATCCTCTCGGCCAGCGCCGTGGGCAGCCTCAGGGAAGACTACCGTCCCCTGGACATCGTGGTCCCCGATCAGTTCATCGATCGGACCCGTGGCCGCGTGAGCACCTTCTTCGGACGGGGCCTCGCCGCGCACGTCGGCTTCGCGCATCCGTTCTGCCGGGTCCTCAGCCGCATCGCGATCGACAGCGGCCGGCGCGTGGGGGCCACGGTGCACGAGGGGGGCACGTACCTGTGCATGGAGGGGCCGCAGTTCTCCACCCTGGCCGAGTCGCGCCTCTACCGCACCTGGGGCGCCGACATCATCGGGATGACCAACCTCCAGGAGGCCAAGCTGGCCCGGGAAGCCGAGATCTGCTACACGACCCTGGCCCTGGTCACCGACTACGACTGCTGGCACCCGGATCACGATTCGGTCACGGTGGATCTGATCATCGCCAACCTCACGCAGAACGCCCGCACCGCACAGGCGATCATGGCCGACGCCGTCGAGTCGCTGCCCGTGGCGCGCGCCTGCGAGTGCGCCAGCGCCCTCAAGTACGCGCTCATCACCCGGCCGGAGGCGGTGTCCGCGCAGACAAGGGCCGAGCTGGCGCCGCTCGTCGGCAAGTACCTCGGTGCCAACTGAGCGCGCATCGCGCTCCCAGATCCCAGAGAGTGTGACGTCGATGAAGCTGATCGTGACCGGTTCGATTGCGTACGACTACCTCATGTCCTTTCCGGGGAAGTTCACCGAACACTTCCTGACGGACCACCTGCAGCGGGTGAGCCTCAGCTTCCTGGTGGACTCGATGGACAAACGGCGCGGCGGCTGTGCGCCCAATATCGCGTACACGCTGGCGCTGCTCGGCGAGCGGCCGTACCTGATGGGCGCGGCCGGCCAGGACTTCGGTGAGTACGGCGAATGGCTGGAGGCGGCCGGCATCGACACGTCGCTGGTGCTGCAGGTGCGCGACAAGTTCACCGCGTCGTTCTTCTGCAGCACCGATACGGAGAACAACCAGATCGCGTCGTTCTACACCGGCGCGATGGCCAACGCCGGCGAACTTTCGTTCCGCACCGCCGGCCCGGTACGGCTCACGATCATCTCGCCGAACGATCCCGCGGCGATGGTGCAATACGCCGAGGAGTGCCGGACCCTCGAGGTGCCGTTCGTGTTCGATCCCGGACAGCAGTGCGCCAGGATGTCCGGCGAGGAACTGCGGGACGGCATGCGAGGGGCGCACATCGTCATCTGCAACGACTACGAGTTCGAGCTGATCCGGCAGAAGACCGGTCTGGGCGAACGCGACGTGCTGCGCGACGCGGCCGCGCTGGTCGTCACCCGCGGCGAGAACGGGTCGACCATCTTCGTCGAGGACGGCCAGGTGGACGTTCCCGCCGTCGCGCCACAGCGCATCGTGGATCCGACCGGTGTCGGCGACGCCTTTCGCGGCGGATTGCTGAAGGGCCTCGTCGCAGGCGCCGGCCTGACGGTCGCGGCCCGGATGGGCAGCGTCGCGGCAACCTGGGCCCTGGAGCACCTGGGCGGCCAGAGCCACGCGTACACCCTCGACGAATTCGCCGAACGGTACGCGAGCCACTTCGGTCCGCTCGAACTCTGACGCGATCGTCGCGCGGTGTCGCGCGCCGTCGCGGTCCTGCGGGCCCGACGCCGTGGGAAAGACGCCGTGGGAAAGCGATGCGCCAGGGCGATTCGTTCACTTCCCGTGCGCACGTCTGACCGGGACGGCGTGCGACTCCGATGCGCGAACGGCGCTGATTCCGAGGCTGCCGCACGGCACACGGCCCACGGAAGCCGGCTCGGTGAGCCGGTCGGTGGTGTGCCGGTCTGGACCCGGTACCGCCCGCGACGTCGTCAGCGGTCGAACGACTCGCGCCGGGCCGATTCGGTCAGGCGGATGATGTAGCGCCCCGGCTCGGTGGCGAAGCGGCCCTGCAGCTCGGCCAGCGACCGCGCGCCGCCGTAGCTGATTGCCGAGCAGAGGTGCTTCATCATGTCGCGCAGCAGGGGGCGCACCGAGCCCCTGGCCGGCACGCTCAGCTCCACCCCCTCGGCCCCGAGGGCCTCCAGATCGCCCGCGTCGGCGTCTTCCACGTCGAGGCGGTCCACGATGGCCTGCAGCGAGGCCATGCCGCGGAACACCTTGAAGGGCACCTTCACGGTCTTCTGCGAGTCCGGCAGCACGACCGCCTTCTGCACCGAGTCGCCGGGCGTCTCGGTGGTGCCCGCGAGGGCGCTGCCGAGCATGACGGTGTGGCCGCCGAACAGGAGGGCCTGCACGAGCGCCCCATGGCGCTTGACGCCGCCGTCCGCGATGAGCGGCAGCGCGTTGCCCGCCGCGGCGCGGCACTCGACCAGGGCCTGCACCTGCGGCACGCCGAAGTTCGTGTTGAGCCGTGTGGTGCAGCCTCCGCCTGGCCCTATGCCCACCTTCACCCCGTTGACGCCACGTTCCGCCAGGAATCGAACGCCATCCCCCGTTGCCACGTTGCCGGCCACGAGCTCCACGTCGGGGAAGCGCGCCCGGAACGCCTCGAGCGCGCGCGCCATGACTACCGAGTGCCCGTGGGCGATGTCGATGACGATGGCGTCGGCGCCCGCGGCCACGAGCGCGGCGGCGCGTTCCAGGTAGTCGCCCTTGGCCCCGATGGCGGCCGCGACGCGCAGCCGACCCGACCCGTCGCGCGTGGCGAAGGGCAGCAACTGCTGGGTGACGAGGTCTCGCGCGGTCACCAACCCGGCCAGGCGGCCTTCGTCGTCGAGCAGCGGCAGCTTCTTGACCTTGTGGTCGCGCATGATGGCTTCGGCGGCGGTCAGGCCCATGGCGGCGCTGCCGGTCACCAGCCGCGCACGCGGTGTCATGCGGCTGTCCACCGGATCCGACAGCGAAACGGCAAAGCGAAGGTCTCGTGTCGTCAGGAGGCCGAGGACGCGTGTCGATTCGTCCACCACGACGAGCGTGCCCACGCCGGTCTGCCGCATCGTGGCAGCGGCCTCGGCGAGGGTGGTCCGCGGCGACACCACGTACGGGACCGGAATGATGCCGTGCTGCCGGCGCTTGACGCGTTCCACCTCCCGCACCTGGGGTGCGATGTCGCCGGGACGGAAGCCCCGGTCGATGACGCCGATGCCGCCCTCCTCGGCGAGGGCAATCGCCATCTCGGCCCGCGTCACCGTGTCCATGTTCGCGGAGACGAGTGGTCGCGCCAGCTGGATGTGCTGCGAGAAGGGGGCGGACAGGTCGATGCCCGCCGGGTCACGGCGGTCCAGGACGCTCAACTGCGGGGTGAAGAGGAAGTCGTCGAACGTGGCGCCGCGGACGAGTGATTCGAGCACGAGTCTCTCCTGGCTGGAAGTGTACCCGCGCCGGCCGTGCAGCGCGTCGCGCCCTCCCGCCCTCGCGGGTGCCGTCCCGTCCGGGCGCCCCGTCACACCGGCCGCGAGGTGTCGGATGCGGCCGGTCATGCCTGCACCGTACCGGGCTGGTGGGGCGCGTGCTAGAAGCCTGCAGCAAACCGTGTGCGGGCCGCGGCCACGATGCGCTGGTAGCGGGCCTGAGCCAGCTCCCACTCCGTCTGGAGCAGGGAGAGCCGCACGTCGTTGAGCTCACTGGCCGTGATGACGCCGTTCTCGTACGAGACCTCGGCAATCGACAGTCCCTCGCGGGCGAGCAGGAGCGCCGACTCCTGGGTGAGGACGACCTGATGGGCCGCCGCGAGCTCGGTGGTGGCCGAGGCCACCTCCAGCCGGGCGGTGTCGAGCAGCGCCCGCTCACCGTGTTCGGCCTGGCGCATCCGTGCGCTGGCCCCCGCGCGTCGTGCAGATGCCGCCGGCCCCCGGAACAGCGGCACGCTCAACGCCAGGCCGAGCTGGTAGCTGCGGTTCGCCGTGTCGAGCAGCGTGCCGAAGGCATCCTCCTGGTACTGGACGTTGCCGGTCAACGCCAGCAGGGGCCGCGCCTCCGCGCTGGCCAGCGCCATCAGGTGCTCGGCGGCCTCGCGTTGCTGGCTCAGGGCGCGCAGGTCGGGCCTGGCTGGCAGGCGGCCCTCCAGGTCCCCGGCGGGCGGAAGCTGCGGCAGGTCGTCGAGCGAGCCCGCCAGCTGGAGTGGTGCCTGCTGGGAGAGCGCCAGCAGCGACCGGATGGCCTGGTACGCGACGTCCGCCGCGCTCCGCGCGCTGATCAGCCGGGCACGGGCACCGGCCAGCTCGACCTCGGCCCTGAGGACGTCGAGCCTGGCGGCCGTGCCAGCATCGAAACGGGTGCGCGCCAGCTCCAGATGCCGGGTCGCAATCGCCACACCCTCCGCGTTCACGGCGGTGCCCTGATCGTTGAGGAGGGCGGCGTAGAACGCCTCGTGCACCCGCAGCACGAGCGCCTGGCGGGCACGTTCCAGCTCGAAACGGCTCGACTGCTCCCCGGCCGCCTGCGCGCCGTACGCCCGTGTGAGGCGGCCGCCGGTGTACAGGGGCTGGCTGATGTCCAGCCGCATGATGTTGCGTCGCGTGAAATTGGCCCGGAACGTCTGCTCGCCCGGACCGAAGACGCCGCCAGGGATTCGCAGGAGTGGGAACTGCTGTGCGGGCGTGAACAGGACGTTGAGGTCGAGGCTGGGGAGGAATGCCGTGCGCGCCTCGGCCACGTCCGCCTGGCGCTCCCGGAGCTGTTCCTCGGTGACCTTGTAGGACTCGTTGCGTGAGACGGCCAGTTCGATCGCGCGCTCGATCGTGAGCGGGCCCGTGCTCACCGGCTCCGCCTGCCCCGCAAAGGCCCGCACCGCGCCCGCGAACGCACCGAGGAGCGCGAGCAGGGCCAGCATGCCGGCAACCCGTGCCGCCGTCCGCCACCGCCCGGCCAGCGGCGCGGCGCGCCACGCGCGCACGCGTGCCAGCATCCGTTCGAGCAGCAGGTAGGCTACCGGCACGACGAGCAACGTCAGCATCGTCGACGTGATCAGTCCGCCGATCGTGGCGATGGAGATCGGCGCACGGAACTCGCTGCCATCGCCATTGCTCATCGCCGAGGGCAGCATGCCGAGGATCATGGCCAGGGTGGTCATGATGATGGGCCGCAGGCGCACCGGCCCCGCGGCCAGCAACGCCTCCCGGACGGGCAGGCCCTCGCCGCGCAGCTGGTTGGTGTAGTCGACCAGCAGGATGGCGTTCTTGGTGACCAGGCCCATCAGCATCACGATTCCGATCATCGCCGGCATGCCGAGGTTGTTCCCCGTCACCAGCAGGATGAGCAGGGCGCCCACGATGGCCAGCGGCAGCGACAGCATGATGAGGAACGGCTCGAGGAACGACTCGAACTGCGATGCCAGCACGATGTAGATGAACGCCACCGCCAGCCCGATCGCCAGGAGCATCGCCTGCGCAGACTCCTGCATCAGCTCCACGTCTCCGGCGAAGCCCCACTCGAACCCTCCCGGCATCGCGATGTCGGCCATGGCCCGCTCCACCTCGCCGGTGACGCCGCCGAGCGTGTAGCCGGGCGCCAGATCCACGCCGATCCGGGACTGGCGCCGGCGCTGCTCGCGATCGATGTTGCTCGGCCCCACCGCTGGTGTGAGGCGCACGAGATCTCCGGCGCGCACGACCGGGCCCGTGGGCGCGTGCAGGGGCGTACGCAGCACGGCGGCCTGGTCGTTGCGGAACTCCGGTGCGAGCCGCACGCGGACGTCGTGCTCGCGGTCGCCGTCGCGGAGCTTGGTGGCGACCACGCCCTCCACCATGTCACGGAGCTGAACGGCCACGCCGCCCGCGGTGAAGCCGAGGTCCGAGGCGAGCCGCCGGTTGACCTGGGCCACGACCTCGGGCTGGCCCCCTTCGAGATTGCTGCTGATGTCCACCGTGCCGGGAATCCGGCGGATGCGGGTCTCGATCTCGGCGGTGACCCGCTGCAGGGCGGCCAGATCGTTGCCACGCACGTACACCGTGATGGGCGGCTGGTAGGGCGTGCCCTGCATGAACTCCGGGTCGGCGACCTTCGCGTCCACGAAGTCCATCGACGCCAGCCGGGCGCGCGCGTCGGCCTTGATGTCGCCCAGGGCGCGCGTGCGCTCCTGCTTGCGGGTCGTCCGGACCCGCAGCAGCGAGGAGCGGACCTGACCGTCGGTGCCGACCGTGCTGAACACCTGCCGGACCTCCGGGATGTCGCGCATGGCCTGCTCGATGCCCGCCACGCGCCGGACGCTCTCGTCGAACGACGTGCCCGGCGGCAGATCCACGATGACCTGGAACTCGCCCCGGTCCTCGATCGGCACGAACTCGGTATCGATGATCCGGAGCGTGCCGAGGCTGCCGAGGAAGACCGTCAGCGCCACCGCCACGGTCTTCCACGGGTGATCGAGGGCCACGGCGAGCAGCCGGTGGTACTGCCGGTCGAGCCGCTCGTAGGCCTCGCCCCAGCGCGTGAAGAGGCGGCCCATCCGGGTGCGCGTTCGCTCTTCCGGCGGCACGAAGCGCACGAAGCGGGAGGAGAGCATCGGGTCGAGGGTGAAGGCCACCAGGAGCGACATTGCCACGGCGAAGGCAATCGTCAGGGCGAACGACTTGAAGAACTGGCCGACCAGTCCCGTCATGAAGCCGACCGGCAGGAAGACGGCCAGAATCGTGAACGTCGTGGCCATCACGGCGAGGCCGATCTCCGACGTGCCCTTCCGCGCAGCCGTCATCGGATCCTCGCCGTGCTCCATGTGCCGATAGATGTTCTCGCGGACCACGACGGCGTCGTCGATCAGGATGCCGATGACGAGCGACAAGGCCATCAGCGTCATCATGTTGAACGTGAAGCCCACGACCCACATGAAGAAGAACGTCGCCACCACCGAGGTGGGGAGCGCCAGCGCCGTGATGAGCGTCGACCGCCAGTCGCGCATGAACAGGAAGATGACGAGCACGGCCATGACCCCGCCGAAGATGATGTGCTCGCGCACCTGGGCCACGTTCTCGCGGATGTACTCCGCATCGTCGTGGACCTGCCGGATCTGCAGGGCGGGGAAGTCGGGCGAGACGCGGTCGAGAACGGCGTGGACCTGCGCCGACACCGCCGCCGTGTTCGCCCCCGACTGCTTGCGGATCGAGAACGACACCGCGTCCACCCCGTCCAGGCGTGTCGTGGAGCGGCGCTCCTCGACCCCGTCCACCACGCGGCCGACGTCGCGCACCCGGACCGTGGAACCGCCGGTGGACCGGAGGATGACCTCCCCGATATCCTCCACACGCTCGAATTCACCCCGCGTGCGCAGGGTGACGGTCCGGTCCCCGGTCGTCATCTGGCCCCCGGGGACGTCGAGGTTCTCGGCGGCGAGCGTCTGCACCACGGTGGCGACGGGAAGGCCCAGCGCCTCCAGGCGCCTGGGATCCAGGTCCACCTGGATCTCCCGGACGTCGCCGCCGTTCACATCGACGGCCGCGACCCCGTCGATCTGTTCGAGGAGCGGCTTGAGGTCGTCCTCGACCTGCCGGCGGGTCACGCTCGACGGCTGACGGGACCCGACGGCGAACGTGACGATGGGAAGGGCCGAGACGTCGAAGCGCGCGATGGTCGGATCCTCGATGCCGGCGGGCAGGCGGTTGCGGATCGCCGCGACCTTCTCGCGCACTTCGGCGGCGGCGTTCTGCGCGTCGACTTCGAGCCGGAGTTCGAGGCCGACGCGCGAGAACGACTCGGTGGAGCGGGACTCCACCCGCTTCACGCCATTGATCCCTGCGACGGCGTCCTCGATCGGACGTGTCACGAGCGTCTCGACTTCCTCTGGCGAGGCGCCCGGGTACACCACCGTGACGTTGACGAATGGGAAGCTGACGTCCGGGAAGAGGTCGATGCCGATGCGTGTCATCGACACCACGCCGAGCACCATGAAGCTCATGATGATCATCGTGGCGAAGACGGGCCGGCGGATGCTGATGTCCGAGATCCACATGACGGGAGTCCCTGCGGCGAGGCCGCGCTAGAACACCGGGTTGACGCTGGCACCGCCCGGGATGTCCACGCGGGCGTCGGCCACGATGATGTCGCCGGCGGCGAGGCCGGTGAGGATCTGCACGCGCGTGCCGTCGGTCAGGCCCAGTGTCACCGGAACCTCCTGCACGGCGCCGTCGTGCAGGCGCAGCACGATCTGTCCGTCGCGCCTGGCGAGCACGGCGGCGAGGGGCACGGCGAGGGCGGCGTCAGCTCGTTCGAGCGGGATTCGTGCGACGCCGTACATGCCGGAGAGCAGCGCGCCGTCGCGGTTGCGAGTCCTGACCTCGACGGCGAAGTGCCGGTTCCTGGCATCGACCTCTGGCGCGATGGTGGTGACCTGGCCCTCGAACGTGTCACCGGGCCGTGCCTGTACGGTGATCTGTGCCGGCATGCCGACCCGGAGGCGCCCGGCCTCGAGTTCGGACACCCCCGCCTGGAGCCGCAAGGTCGTCAGGTCGGCTACGACGAAGACGGGCCGGTCTCCGGGCCCGACAAGGCTCCCGGCATCGTAGTTGCGCTCCACGACGACACCGTCGGCCGGCGCCGCGATCGCTGCATCGCTCCGCACCTCCCGGCTGCGGCGATGGCTCGCTTCCGCCTGTGCGAGGCTGGCCGCGGCCAGTGCCCGCTGGGCGGTGGCGGACCGCAGGGCCGTGTCCGCGGCGTCGACCCGCTGACGGGGAACCGCCCCGCCCTCGAACAGGGTCGCGGTGCGGCCGCGCTCCAACTGCGCGCTGGCCAGGGCGGCCTCGGCGGCCTCGAGGGCCGCCTGCGCGACGTCCACGGCCGCGGCCGCGGCGTCGACCTGCGCGTCGAGTTCACGCGCATCGAGTTCGGCGAGCACCTGGCCCGCCCGGACACGCTCACCGACGTCGACGTGGACGGTGGCCAGCGTTCCCGGCAGCCGCGACATCACGGCGACACGCGTCTGCGGGACGAGGCTGCCGGAGAGCTCGAGAGTCGTCACGAGATCGTCGGCGATGACCCGGTGCGCCGCCACGTCGAGCCGCGTGTCCGCGACTGGAGCGGCGGCGACGGCGGGGTCGCCCGCCCGTCCGCACCCGGCGGTACCCATGCCGCCCGTGGCGATGAGCAGGAAGAGCAATGCGCGGACGCGACGGTCATGACGCATGGTGCGGTACCTCGGCGGCCGGCAAGGACGCCTCTGCATCCCCGGCCGGGTGCACGGGACACGGAGCCACGATGAACGTGGTGTGGAGGGGGGTGGTGAAGCCGGCGAGCACGGCTTCGAGCACGTCGCGGGCGAGGGCGCGGACGTCTTCCCCCGGGGAGAGGCGCCGACCCAGGCCAGCGGTGGCGGCGCCCAGGACCGCGGCCCACAGGATGCGCAGGGCCGCGCTTGGATCGAGGTCCCGCGAGAAGCGGCCGTCCTCGATGCAGTCGCGGATGCAGGACTCGGCACGGGCCGTCGTGTCCCGGAAGAAGGCGAAGCGCTGGGGATCCTGATCGAGGCTCGGCACCGACCGATCCAGGAACATCAGCTCGAAGTACTGCGGGTGCCCGTGCGCGAAGTCGGAGAAGGCGCCCAGGGCCAGGCGGAGCCGCTCGTACGGGTCGGCCTGCGCGGTGGTGGCGGCGCGTTCGGCCGCGGCCAGGAGCCGGAAGCCCTCTTCGGCCAGGGCGAAGAAGATCGCGTCCTTGTTCGGGAAGTATCCGTAGAGCGCAGCCGGGCTGTACTCGACCCGTTCGGCGACCTTCCGCATGGACACGTTGCGGTACCCCTCCGCCACGAAGAGATCGCGGGCCGCATCGAGGATGGCCGCCCGCACCGCCTGACGGTCGCGTTCCTGTCGTTCTTTGATACCCATGAATCGTGCTGGAGACGGGCCTTCGAACGCTGTTCGGAGACCGAATAGTGTTGACCGCTCACTCAGCAAGTCCCGCGCCGGGTTCTGGTTCGGGGCGCAGAGGTCGGCCGCGAGCCCAGCGGACGTCGGTTCTTCACGGGAATCCGCCGGCGCGGGGCCGACGTGCACGCGGCCGGCCGCGTCAGGCACATCCACCCGCGAGTGTCGGAGAATCGACAATCTGCGAGATTGTCCCCGCCCGCTCGGAGCCGAGGCGGAGGCCGGAGCCGGGAGGCGCCAGCGCGGCCCGCCCGCGTCCGCTGGGCTACACTAGCCGGAATGCCTGGAGGCGAACACCCGCGGTCCCCTGTCCATCCACTGCTCCTCTGCGCCGCTGCCTGGGCCGTGCCTGGCGCGGGGCATTTCTGGCTGGGCCGCCGGCAGAAGGGGGTGGTGTTCCTCGTGGCGCTCACCCTGATGTTCGCGTGCGGCTTGTGGTTGCAGGGGCGCCTCTTTCCCTTCGAGGTGGCGCAGCCGCTGGTCGGCCTGGCGGCGATCGCCAACCTCGGGGTGGGCGTGCCGTACCTGCTCGCCAAGGTGGCCGGGGCGGGGGCGGGCAGTGTCGTGGCCGTGACCTACGAGTACGGCAATGCGTTCCTCATCGTGGCGGGTCTGCTCAACATGCTGGTCGTGCTCGACGCGTTCGACGTATCCCAGGGGCGCAAGTGACCACGCACGTGGGCCTGATGGTCCTGTTCGCCGCCTTCGTCGCCGTGGTGTTCGCGGCTCTCCTGCGCGACGAGCCCGCAGGGCAGCTCGCGCTGGCCGTGCGCGTGTTCGCGGGGTTCGTGCTGGCGGGGTTCGTGATGGGGTGGCTGCTCTACCCCCTGCCTCTCTGACGTGGCGTCCAGTCGCCCGGCACCTGGCGGGCTGGTGCTGTGGCTGCCGGTGGCGGTGTACATGGCCGCGATCTTCGTCGCGTCCTCGCTCGAGGCCGTGCCGCTCCCCGAGGCCGTCTCCGACAAGACGAGCCACGCAGTGGCGTACTTCGGTCTCGCGGCGGTCACGGCGCGCGCCGTGGGCGGCGGCCTGCCGCCCCGCCTGGGTGTCGGCGGCGCCATCGCCACGCTGCTCATTGCGGTGGGCTACGGCGTGACGGACGAACTCCACCAGTCGTTCGTGCCGGGGCGCTTCGCGGACGTCTTCGACGTCCTCGCCGATGCCGCCGGGGCGCTCGCCGCCACGGGGCTTGCGTGGGCGTGGGGTATAATCGCGCCTTCCCGCCATGGAGTTTGAGAACCTGCAGCTCGATCGTGACGGTGCCGTCGCCGTCCTGACGGTGCAGCGTCCCAAGGTTCTCAATGCCCTCGACCGCCGTACGTTCGATGCCCTGGATCGCGCGTTCCGTCAGCTGGCTGCCGATGCGACGGTCCGTGTGATCGTCCTCACGGGCGAGGGCGAGACGGCCTTCGTGGCTGGCGCCGACATCGCCGAGATCGCGGCGCTGTCGCCCGCGGAGGCGCAGGCGCATGCCTGGCGGGTCCAGCAGGTGCTGACCTTCATCGAAACCATGGGCAAGCCCGTCATCGCGGCCATCAACGGCTTCGCGCTTGGCGGGGGATGCGAGCTGGCCATGGCCTGCACCGTCCGGATCGCGGCGGACACGGCCCGCCTGGGTCTGCCGGAGATCCTGCTGGGTACGTTGCCCGGGTTCGCCGGGACGCAGCGCTTGCCCCGCCTGGTGGGCCGTGGCATGGCGCTGGACCTGCTGCTGACGGGACGGCACATCGACGCCGCCGAAGCCTTGCGCATCGGCCTGGTGAGCCGGGTGGTGCCCGCGGCGGCGCTCGCGGCCAGCGCCAGAACGCTCGCCAATCAGCTGGCGGCGCGGGCGCCCGCTGCGGTGCGTGCGCTGCTCCAGGCCGTCCACGCAGGCTGCGGCGACGTGGAGCAGGGCGGGGCACTCGAAGCCGCGCTCTTCGGCGTGGTGGCCACCACGCCCGACATGCGCGAGGGCGTGACGGCGTTCCTCGAGAAGCGCCCTGCCAGGTTCTCCGGGTCATGAGTCGAGGCCTGTCCGTGAAGCACGCAGGCGCCAGCGGGCACACGGCGGCATCCGGGTGCCGGTTCGGAATCGTCGTGTCCCGATTCAACCCGGCGATCACCGAGGGCCTTCTGGCCGGGGCCGGAGAGGCCCTGCGCGCGGCAGGCGTGTCCGACGACGACGTCGTCGTGCTGCGCGTGCCCGGAGCGTTCGAGATTCCGCAGGCGGCGCTCGCGGTGGCCAGGGGCGGCGACATCGACGCGGTGATCTGCCTGGGCTGCCTGATCAAGGGCGACACGATGCACTTCGAGTACATCGCCTCGGCGGCCACGGAAGGCATCATGCGGGCGGCCATCGACACGGGGGTGCCCATGACCCTCGGCGTCCTGACGACGCTGACCGAGGCGCAGGCCGTCGCGAGGTCTGCGCCGGGCCCCGACAACAAGGGGCGTGAGGCGGCCGTTGCCGCCATCGAGATGGTGCACGTCCTCGGTCGGACCCGGGAGAGCCGGTGATGGGCGACGTCGCGCATCGGCCGCGATCGGGCACGGGGCGTGAAGCCCGGCATCGGGCCCGCGAGGCCGCGCTGCAGATGCTCTACCAATGGGAGATCGGACGCCTGCCGCTCGCGCAGGTGACCGGCGACTTCTGGCGCGTTCCGGGTGGAACGGCCCACGTGGTGCCGGAGTCGGTACAGGCCTTCGCCGTGGAGCTCGTCTCGGGGGTCGTGCAGCACCTCGAGGCGCTCGACGTTCTCATCGTCGAGGCCGCCGAACACTGGAGGCTCGATCGTATGGCGGTGATCGACCGTGCCATCCTGCGACTGGCCGTGTTTGAATTCGTGCACGTCCCGGCCACACCGGCAAAGGTCGTCATCAACGAGGCCCTCGAGCTGGCCCGTACGTTCAGCACCGACGACGCGGTGCGATTCATCAACGGGATCCTCGACGGGATCCGCCGACGTCTCGAACGCGTATGAGCACTCAGCCGGAGTCCGACCAGGTCCGCCAGCGGCGATCCAACTTCGAAGAACTCCAGCGGCTCGGCGTGAGTCCCTATCCCGCACGGTTCGACCGCCGCGACGCGGTCCATGCGGTCGTGGCGGAGCACGGTGACACCACCGGCGAGGCGCTGGAAGCGGCCGCACCCGTCGTGCGCACGGCAGGCCGCGTGCTGGCCATCCGCAGCTTCGGCAAGGCGAACTTCTTGGTGCTCTCCGACGGCCGTGCCAAGCTGCAGGTCTACATCCGGAAGGATGCGCTGCCCGAGCGCGACTTCCAGATCTACGCGCTGCTCGATTTCGGGGACTGGGTCGGCGTCGACGGGCGGGTCTTTCGGACGAGGACCGGCGAGCTGACGGTATGGGCGTCCGGCCTGGAGTTCCTGGCGAAGTGCTTCCACCCCCTGCCGGAGAAGTGGCACGGTCTCACCGACATCGAGACCAGATACCGGCAGCGGTACCTCGATCTCATCGTCAACCCCGACTCCCGTCGCACGTTCGAGGTCCGGAGCCGCATCGTCTCGGCCATGCGCGAGTTCCTCACCGCGCGTGATTTTCTCGAGGTCGAGACGCCGATGATGCAGACGATTGCCGGAGGCGCGCTCGCACGCCCGTTCGTCACCCATCACAATGCGCTCGACATGCGGCTCTTCATGCGGATCGCGCCCGAGCTCTACCTGAAGCGCCTGATCGTGGGCGGGATGGAGCGCGTGTTCGAGATCAACCGCAACTTCCGCAACGAGGGCATCTCCACCCAGCACAATCCCGAGTTCACCATGCTGGAGTTCTACTGGACGTATGCCGGCTACGAAGACCTGATGGCCCTCACCGAGGAGATGCTCGGGGAGGTGGCCCGCCGCGCGACCGGGTCGGAGACGTGCACGTTCGGTGCGCATCACATCTCGTTCGCGGCGCCCTTTCGGCGTCTGTCCCTGCGCGAGGCAGCTCGCGAGGCGGCGAACGCGAAGCTCGGCCGGTCACTCACGCCCGACGACATGCGCTCGAGACCCGTGCTCGCGGACGTCGCGGCCGCTCTGGACATCGCGGTCGCGCCGGCGATGGGTGCCGGCAAGCTCGCCGCCGCGCTGTTCGAGGCGCTCTGTGAGGACGACCTCATCCAGCCGACGTTCGTGTACGACTTCCCGACCGAGGTGTCACCGCTCTCCAAGCAGCGGGCAGACGACCCTGACACCGTGGAGCGGTTCGAGCTCTATGTGGGCGGCTTCGAGGTCGCCAACGCCTTCAGTGAGCTCAACGACCCGGCCGAGCAGCGGAGGCGCTTCGAAGCGCAGCTGCGCGAACGCGCCGGCGGCGACGACGAAGCGCACGAGATGGACGAGGAGTACGTCCGGGCGCTGGAGTTCGGCATGCCACCGGCAGCGGGGGAGGGCGTGGGCATCGACCGCCTGGTGATGCTGCTGACCGACAGTCCCTCGATTCGCGACGTCATCCTGTTTCCGCTGATGCGTCCCCGGTAGAATCGGGACCGTGCGGTTCGAGCTGTTCATCGCGCTTCGCTACCTCCTGGCCAAGCGGCGCCAGGCCTTCATCTCGGTGATCTCGCTCATCTCGACGATCGGGGTAGCGGTCGGGGTGATGGCCCTGGTGATTGCCCTGGCGCTGATGACGGGCCTGCAGGGCGAGCTGCGCGACCGGATTCTCGGCTCCACGGCCCACGTCTACGTGTGGAAGACAGGCGGACTGCAGGACTATCAGGCCGAGGTGGATCGGCTCCGTGGGGAGCCCGGCGTGCTGGCCGCCGGCCCCGCGGTGCTTGGTAAGGCGCTCATCGTCACGGATCGTGCCGAGGCGTTCATCAGCCTCAAGGGCGTGGATCCGGCGCTCGAGGGTGGGGTCACCGACGTCGCCAGCGCGATGCAGCGTGGGGGGCTCGAGGGACTCGTGCCCCGCGGGGAGGAGCTGCCCGGTATCCTCATCGGCACGGCGCTCGCAAGCCAGCTGGGCGTGGATGTCGGCGACCAGGTCGCGCTGCTGACGCCCCAGGGCACTCTCACACCGATGGGGATGCTGCCGCGGCAGCGGCGCCTCCGGGTTGCAGGTGTGTACAGCCTGGGGCTGCTGGAGTTCGACGCCGGCTTCGGCTTCGTCTCCCTCGACTTCGCCCAGCGCCTGGTGGGCAAGGCGGTGCCGGACCTGCTCGAGGTGCGGATTGCCGACATCTACGAGGCGCCGGCCGTAGCCGACCGCCTGGCCGCGTCGCTCGGGTCCGAGTACGTCACCCAGGACTGGACGGACATGAACCAGTCGCTGTTCTCCGCCCTGTGGCTCGAGAAGATGGCCATCTCCATCACCATCGGCCTGATCGTCATGGTGGCAGCGCTCAACATCATCGCGTCGCTCATCCTGCTCGTCATGGAGAAGAGCCGCGACATCGCGATCCTCAAGACGATGGGCGCATCCTCCCGCATGGTGATGACGGTCTTCATGCTGCAGGGGCTCATCATCGGCCTGGTGGGGACGGTGGTGGGCGGGACGTGCGGGCTCGCGCTCTGCTGGGTACTGACCGAGTACCGCCTGATTCGCATTCCGATGGACGTCTACCAGGTGTCCTACGTCCCCTTCGTCGTGCAGCCCCTCGACTTCGTGACGGTCATTCTGTCGGCCCTCCTCATCTGCTTTCTCGCCACCCTGTATCCGTCGAGGCAGGCGGCCCGGCTCGATCCGGTACAGGCGCTGCGGTTCGAATGACGAGGACATGAGCTTCATCGAGGTTCGCGGGCTCAACAAGTCCTTCACCGTCGGCTCGTCGCAGCTCCACATCATCCGCGACCTGACGCTCGAGGTCGCCTCGGGAGAGATGGTGGCGATCGTCGGGGCGTCCGGGGTGGGGAAGAGCACGCTCCTGCACATGCTCGGGGGCCTCGATCGCCCGGACACAGGGGAGCTCCGTGTGGCTGACGCCGTGCTGGGCGCCATGGCCGACGATGCGCTCGTGGCGTTCCGGAACCGGGCCGTGGGCTTCGTCTTCCAGTTCCACCACCTTCTGCCCGAGTTCACCGCGGCGGAGAACGTGGCCATGCCGATGTGGATTGCACGGCTGCCCCGGGCGGACTCCATGGCACGCGCGCGGGAACTCCTGGTGCGCGTCGGCCTGGGCGAACGGCTCGATCACCGGCCGTCGATGCTCTCCGGCGGGGAGCAGCAGCGTGTGGCGGTCGCGCGCGCGCTCATCATGCGACCGAGGCTCCTGCTCGCGGACGAACCGACCGGCGATCTGGATGAGACGACAGCGGACAGCCTGCACGAGCTGCTGCGCCGGATGCACGCGGAGGACGGCCTCACCTCGATCATCGCGACGCACAATCCCCGGCTCGCGGCCGAGTGCGACCGGGTCCTCATCCTCGAGCGCGGCAGCCTCAGGTTGGCCTAGCGCCCGTCCTCGTCCAGCTCGAAGACCACCTGCGCGAGGGCCGAGTAGTCGAGCCCGCCGCGCCCCGAGGCCACGAGACGCTCGACGAGCTGGTGCACCACCGCGCTCACCGGCGCGGGGGAGCGGTGGGCGCTGAGACTGTCGCGGGCGATACGCAGGTCCTTGGCGTAGAGGTCGGCCTTGAACCCCGGCGCATGGTCACCCGCGATGATGCGACCGCCGTGCACGTCGAGGACCCGGCTCGCGGCGAAGCCGCCCAGGAGGGCCTGGCGCACCTTCGCCGGATCGACGCCGGCCCTCGTTGCCAGCGCGAAGGCTTCGCTCACCGCGGCGAGCGTGCCCCCGATGACCAGCTGATTGCAGACCTTGCAGAGCTGTCCCGACCCGGCCGGCCCCAGGTACACCACGCGTTCGGGATCGCCGACGACCTCGAGGAGCGGTCTGGCGAGCTGGAACGCGGCTTTGTCGCCTCCCACCATCACGGAGAGCGTTCCGCTGATGGCGCCGATGTCACCGCCGCTCACGGGCGCATCGAGCATGGCGGCTCCGAGCGAGGCCGCGCGCGCCGCGAGCCGGCGCGCGGCGGCCGGGGCGATCGTGCTCGTGTCGATCAGGATGGTCTCAGGCAGGAGCGCGCTGAACAGCCCGGCGTCGCCCTCGAGGACGTCTTCGACATCCGGTGAGTCCGGGAGCATCGTGAAGACCCGCGTCACCTGGCGTGCGACCTCGGCGGGGTTGGCTGCCGGACGGGCGCCAAGGGCCACCAGTGCGTCGACGGCGGCGCGACTTCGATTGTGCACGACGAGCGGATGGCCCGCCGCGAGCAGGTTCGCGGCCATCGGCCGCCCCATGATGCCCAGACCGATGAAGCCGACGGGTTCGCGCATGGCCGCAGTATAGTTCCGCCATGCTCGTGCTGCTTGTCGAGGTCACGGTGAAGCCGGATCTGCTCGCGGAGTTCTCCGCGGCCATCCTGCACAACGCTACGCACTCGGTTCGGAACGATGTGGGCTGCTTTCGCTTCGACGTGAGCCAGCATCCCGAGGAGCCGACCCGGTGGATCTTCCACGAGGTGTACGCCAGTGCCGAGGCGCACCAGGCGCACCGGCAGTCTCCGCACTTCCTCGCCTATCAGGCGGTGGCCGACCGGGCCGTTGAACGCAAGGTGTTGACCCGGTTCGAGAGCCGGCACGTGCCGACGTGAGGGCCCGCGAGGGAACTGGCACGCGGCGAAGGCCGGAGGCGCGGGGGCGGCGCTGGCGCCCAACCTCAATCGGTCGAGCGCTTTAGCGTTACGGCACGTTGGTGGCGTCGTGGCTTTGCCTTATAATGCCGATATCGCAGATATCAGAGGACAGTGAGCGTGTTCGCTACCTCATAACCCTTGGGCCACCCGGATGTTCGAACGCTACACAGAAAGAGCGCGGCGGGTTCTCTTCTTCGCCCGTTACGAAGCCAGCCAGCTGGGGAGCGTGTCCATCGAGACCGAACACCTCCTGCTGGGGCTGATCCGGGAAGGGAAGGGGCTGACGAGCCGCATCTTCGCGCGGTCCCATCTCTCGCTCGAGAGCATCCGTAAGGAGATCGAGGGGCGGACCGTGTTCCGCGAGAAGGTGTCGACGTCCGTCGAGATCCCGTTCAGCGCCGAAACCAAGCGCGTGCTGCACTTTGCCGCGGAGGAGGCCGACCGCCTCCTGCACAACTACGTCGGGACCGAGCACCTGCTGCTCGGTATCCTGCGCGAAGAGCGTTCCGTGGCCGCGTCGATCCTGATGGAGAAGGGGATGCGCCTGCACACCGTGCGGGAGGACATCGTCCAGCTCCTCAACGAGAAGACAACGCTCACGCGGGTCAAGGAGACGCCGCTGCTGGCCGAGTTCAGCCGCGACCTGACCGAAGCGGCGATGAAGAACCAGCTCGACCCGCTGGTCGGCCGCGACTACGAGCTCGAGCGCGTCCAGCAGGTCCTCTGCCGGCGCACCAAGAACAACGCCGTGCTCATCGGGGAGCCGGGCGTCGGCAAGACCGCGATCGTCGAGGGCCTCGCGCAGAAGATCGTCTTCGGGGACGTCCCGCACTTCCTGGCCGACAAGCGGATTCTGGCCCTGGATATCTCGCTCATCGTGGCTGGCACCAAGTATCGCGGCCAGTTCGAGGAGCGGCTCAAGGCCATCATGAAGGAGCTCACCGAGAACCCGAACATCATCGTGTTCATCGACGAGCTGCACACCCTGGTGGGGGCCGGATCGGCCGAGGGGTCCCTGGATGCGGCCAATATCCTCAAGCCGGCGCTGTCCCGGGGCGAGATCCGGTGCATCGGGGCCACCACACCCGCGGAGTACCGCAAGTACATCGAAAAGGACCGCTCGCTCGAGCGGCGGTTCCAGGCCATCAAGGTCGACCCGCCCGCCGAGCAGGAGACGATCGCGATCCTGATGGGCGTCAAGGACCGGTACGAGCAGTTCCACCACGTGCAGTACACCCGCGAGGCCATCGAGGCGGCCGTCTACCAGTCCAGTCGATACATCACGGACCGCTTCCTGCCCGACAAGGCCATCGATCTGGTCGATGAGGCGGGCGCGCGTGCGAAGCTCAAGCAGGCCGGGTACAGCGAGGAGTTCGGCGAGATCAACAAGAGCATCCGCGTGGCCGTCGAGCAGATGGAGAACGCGGTCTCGCAGAAGGACTTCGAGAAGGCCCAGCGGTTCCGCGAAGAGGAGCTGTCGGCACGCGAGAACCTGCAGTTCGTGCGGGAGCAGTTCGACGTGAAGTCGAGCACGCGTCAGGTGGTGGTGACCAAGACCGACATCGACGACGTCGTCTCGAAGTGGACCGGCGTCCCCCTCAGCTCCATCAATCAGGACGAGGGCGACAAGCTGCTGCGGATGGAAGCCGACCTGCACAAGCGCGTGGTCAGCCAGGAGAAGGCGATATCGGCCGTCTCCCGGGCCATTCGCCGGTCGCGCGCCGGGCTCAAGAATCCCAGCCGGCCCGTGGGCAGCTTCATCTTCCTCGGCCCCACCGGCGTCGGCAAGACGGAACTCGCCAGGGCTCTGGCCAACTTCCTGTTCGGGAGCGACCACGCGTTGATCCGCTTCGACATGTCCGAGTACATGGAGAAGCACTCCGTTTCGAAGCTGATCGGCTCGCCTCCCGGGTATGTGGGGCACGAGGAAGGTGGCCAGCTCACGGAGAAAGTGAAGCGGAGCCCCTACTCGGTCGTGCTGCTCGACGAGGTGGAGAAGGCCCACCCGGACATCTTCAACATCCTGCTGCAGGTGTTCGAGGATGGCCACCTGACCGATGGTCTCGGGAACCGGGTCAACTTCAAGAACACGATCATCATCATGACCTCGAACATCGGCGCCCGCTTCATCCAGAAGAAGGCATCGCTCGGGTTCCAGTCCAGCGATTCGGTGGCCATCGACAAGAACGTCCATGACATGGTCCTTGGCGAGGTGCGCCGGACGTTCAACCCGGAGTTCATCAACCGGATCGACGAACTCATCGTGTTCGAGGCGCTCACCGACGACGACCTGCGCCGCATCACGTCGCTGCTGGTGGACCAGCTGAATGCCAATCTGGCAGACCGCCGCATGCGCATCACGCTCACGTCGGAGGTCATCGACTGGATCATCGAGGTGACCTGCAAGGACCGCTCGTACGGCGCCCGGCCCCTGCGGCGCGCCATCCAGCGCTACGTGGAGGATCCGCTGTCGGAGGAGCTGATTCGCGGCCACCTCAGGGACGGCGACGTCGAGGTCTATCTCGAGGCCGGCCAGCTCTCCTACCGCCCGGCCGGCGAACTGACGGGCGGCCGAAAGCTGGCCTGATTCGTCTACATCGGTGTTGCCCGCGAGGTCTGGTGGCCTCGTCTCGCCGGGCGGCGGCCGGTCCGACGGCTGCCGCCAGGCCCTGCTGGATGCCGGAAGCCGCCGGGATTCTGTAAGATAGGGCGTGCAATCGTGCCCACCCGCCGGGTGGGTCAGGACTCTCGCCATGTTCAGAAACTCCGCTCGAGTGTTGGCGGCTGCGGCGCTCGTGGGCGCGGTGGTCGCAGGTCCGGCCCGGGCGCAGGACGCGCCGGTGAATCCCGCGCAGATCGGGGACCGCACACAACCCACGATCTGCGGCCAGCCGGTGCCGCCGCCGAGGGCCCTGCCCCCCGAAGGCTCCGGGCCCGTGATTTACCTGCTTGCGCCCTGCTTCGCCAAGCAGGGCGGCAATCCGAACATCGACCCCCAGACCTACCTCTATTACATTCAGCTTCGTCCCAGCCAGCCGTCGCAGGACCTGTGGGTGCCCTACGACGAGCGCGCGGAAGAGACGATGCTCGCGGACTTCCGCCGGCTGTGGGCCACCAGCTTCCTCGACGACCTGGTGATCGACGTCCAGGACTACGTGTTCTCCAACGGCGTGGTCGGCAAGCTCGTGACCTACGACATGGAGGAGCGCGAGCGGGTCAAGATCGTCGACTACAAGGCCGAGAAGCTCGACCGGACGAAGATCGAGGAGCAACTCCAGCAGCGCAACATCGAACTGCGCCTCGATTCGTTTCTCGATCTCGGGACGATCCGGCGGGTCGAGGGGCTGCTGCGCGACATGATGGCGGAAGAGGGCTACACCGAAGCCCGTGTGTCGCACGTCACCACCCCCGTCAGTGGCGGTCCCAAGCTGGTCAACGTCACTTTCACGGTGGATCAGGGACCCAAGATCAGGATTCGCGACGTCGAGTTCGTCGGCAATACCGCCTTCGGTGACGGGACGCTCCAGCGGCGGATGAAGGAGAACAAGCCCAAGGGCTTCCTGTCCTTCATCACCGGCGGCGGAACCTACAAGGAGGCGAAGTTCGAGGAGGACGCGGACCGGGTCCTCGAGCACTACCGCAACAACGGCTACGTGCGCGCGCGGATCGGCCAGCCCGAACTGCGGGTGCTCGAAGAAGAGGACAACGGCGCCAACCGGTGGGTCGAGCTGCGGATTCCGGTCACCGAGGGACCCCGCTACAAGGTCGGGGAATTCACGTTCGACGGCAACGACATCGTGACCTCCGACGCGCTGCGCACGCTGTTCGAGCTGGAGCAGGGCGACTGGTACGACGAGAGCAAGGTCCGCCAGGGACTCGTGAAGGCCCGGGAGGTCTATGGGGCCGGTGGGTACTTCGAGTTCACCGGATTCCCCGACCTGCAGCCGGTCAACGACGGCCTGTCGACCGGAGAGGCCGCCGTGCCCGAGGCCATCGCCGACACCGAGGTGGAGCTCGATCCCACGGTGAACGTGACGATGCGGCTGCAGGAGGGCAAGCAGTACTTCATCAACCGGATCGTCTTCGTCGGCAACACCACGACCCGCGACAACGTCATCCGGCGCGAGCTGCGGATGGTCGAGGGTGGTGTGTTCAATACCGAGGCCCTCAAGTTCAGTGTGCGCCGTCTGAACCAGCTCGGGTACTTTCGCCCTCTCGACGAGAATGCCCAGGACATCCAGGTCGACAAGACGCCGGGACGCGACAACGCCGTCGACCTCACGCTCAAGCTCGAGGAGCAGAACCGGAACCAGCTGACGTTCGGCGCCGGCGTGTCGCAGTTCGAGGGGTTCTTCGGGCAGCTCGGTTTCCAGACCGCCAACTTCCTGGGGCGGGGCGAGAGCCTGACGCTCTCCCTCCAGGGGGGCTCGCGGTCGCAGAACTACCAGCTCGCCTTCACCGAGCCCTTCCTCTTCGACCGGAACATCACGGGCGGTTTCGACATCTACCGGCGGCAGCTGCAGTACATCGGCTTCTACACGCAGAAGTCGACGGGCGCCAACATCACCTTCGGCTTCCCCGTGGCCGACTTCTCGCGGATGTTCGTGAACTACTCGCTGGAACGGTCCACCGTGGCCGACCTGAGCGAGGCGCTGATCGATCCGGCCTGTGTCAATTCACCCACGGGCTGCTCGACGATCTCGAACGTCAACCTGTCGCAGCTGACGCCAGAGCAGGCGCAGATTGCCGCACGCAACCCCTTCGTCTTCGACTCGCTGCTCATCGGCCAGGGTGGGCAGCGCACCATCAGCAAGGTGGTGCCGTCGTTCATCTCCAACACGGTGGACAACCCGATCTTTCCGACGCGCGGCCGGCGGTATACGGCCTCGCTCGACATCGCCGGCCTTGGCGGCAACACGAGCTTCCTCAAGCCGGTGATGGAGGGGATTTGGTACATCCCGCACACCGCGCGGACCTCGATTGGGGCGAGGGCGCAGTTCCAGTACGTGGGGGCGTACGGCTCGACGGGTGCACTGCCCATCTTCGAGCGCCTGGTGCTCGGAGGCGAATACAGCGTGCGCGGCTACGACATCCGCTCGATCGGACCGACGGTGCCGGGTTCCAACGTGGTGCTCGGGGGCAACAAGAGCCTGCTATTCAACCTGGAATACCTGATCTCGATCGCCGGTCCCGTTCGCCTGGTCCTCTTCTACGACGCGGGCCAGGTGCGCGGCGTCGGTGACGGCTTCGGCTGGAAAGAAGACCTCACGCAGCTGGTCGCGCCGCCGCCCCCGCTGCTGTTCGATCCCTTCGCGCCGCTGACGCTGCGCGCGCCGAACGCGGCGGACGTGGAGACGGAGGTCATCGGCCGGACCAGCGCGTTCAAGACGTCCACCGGCGCGGAGATCCGGTTCTTCATGCCGGTGCTCAACGTGCCCTTCCGGCTCATCATGGCGGCCAATCCGCAGCGCGGCAACGTGTTGACGAACCGGCTGACGCCGGCGCGCGATTTCACGTTCCGTTTCGCCGTCGGAACGACGTTCTGATTACTGGTGGACCACCGTCACCAGGAACGTGGCCTGCGCCGTCAGCTTGCCCGGGTCGTACACCCGGAGGCACAGATTTCCCTGGCTCGAGGTGACGCCGACGACCAGCGTGTTGAGGACGGCTGCGGCGTCGTCGATCGTGACCTGACAGGTCTGTCCATTCCAGGTCCCCAGACTCAGGCCGACGGAGGCGCCCTCGGGCGCCAGCTCGGTCATCGACGCCGTGACCGTGCTGGCCGCCCCGACGGCGAAGGGGAACGTGGACGCGCCGTTCGGAGAGAGCGTGCCGGCAAACGTCTCCGTGATCGTGGCCGGGGTCGGCTGGGTGACGCCCGGGTCCAGGGTGTTGTTACTGCCGCATCCGGCCAGCAGCGTCAGGCTGGCTAGAATATGGGTGATCGTGCGGATTCGAGACATCGGATGAGAGACTCCCTGGAGGCGTGGCAGGAAGGATCTTACTCGGCCCTGGATCTGGAGTAAAATCATGTGCTTTCCGTCGAAACTGAAAGGACATTTCGAGATGAGACGCTTCGCCGTCGCCGCGGTGCTCGGACTTCTGCTGAGCGCGGCTCCTTCGTTTGCTCAGGCCCCGGCCGCTCCGGCGGCCCCGGCCGTCCAGGCGCCCGCGCCGGCCCCACAGGTACCGTTTCCCGCAGGTGCGAAGTACGCGTTCATCAACATTCAGCGGATCGCCAACGAGTCCGGCGAAGGTCGTGCCGCCACGGCCCGGGTCCAGGCCCTCAACCAGCAGAAGTTGACCGAGCTCAACGAGCGGAACAAGGCCGTGCAGGCGAATCAGTTGAAGCTCGAGCAGGGCGGGTCGGTGCTGAGCGATGCGGCCCGGCTGCAGCTGGAGCGCGAGATCGAGCGGCAGTCGGTGGACATCCAGCGATTCACGGAAGACGCGCAGGCCGAGGTGCAGGCCCTGCAGGCGCAGTTGCAGGCCGACTTTCAGCAGCGGCTCTCCCCGGTCATTCAGCGCGTCGCCCAGGAGCGGAACCTCGAGATGCTGTTCAGCGTGGCCGACAGTGGCATCGTCTGGGCCAATCCCGGGCTCGACCTGACCAACGACGTCATCCAGGCCTTCGATGCGAGCGCTGGCGCACCTGCGGCCGGTGCGCCCCCTGCGGCACCGGCTCCGGCGGCGCCCCAACCCTAGCGCGGACGGGCACGGGGTGGGCGGCGCCTGGCGGGGTCGCCTCGCGCCAGCCCACATCCCGGCGCGCGCCGTTCCTTCTGGACATCCTGCCCGCCTGTATCGATACCTGACGACGTGGCTCTCGACCTTTCCTCACTGCTCGACCGGCTGTCCCATCGGTACCCGTCCCTGCTGATCGACGCCGTCACGAGCTACGTGCCCGGGGAGCGCGTGGTGGCGGTGAAGAACGTCACGGTCAGTGAGGAGTTCTTCCAGGGACACTTCCCGGGTTCGCCGCTGATGCCTGGTGTCCTCATGATCGAGGCCCTGACGCAGGCGGCGGCACTGCTGCTCCTCGATCGCCCGGAGTCGTCGGGCCGGACGATTGCGCGCCTGCGCAGCGTGAACCACGCGAAGTTCCGCCGCCAGGTGGTGCCCGGCGATCGCCTCACGCTGGACGTGTCGTTCCTCCGGACCAGGGCCGGTCTGGCCCGTGTCCGGGCCGCGGCCTACGTGGCAGAGCAGACAGTGGCCGAGGCCGAGCTCGTGCTCGCGCTCGACGCGAGTCCGCCCATGGTGCATCCGAGCGCCGTCGTGCACCCGTCCGCGGTAATCGGGGAGGGCACCACGATCGGGCCGTTCTGCACGATCGGTCCCGAGGTCACGGTCGGCCGCAACTGCGAGATCGGCGCCTCCACCGTGATCGAGGGCTGGACGAGCATCGGCGATGGCACCCGGATCTTTCCCATGGCGTCGATCGGCCTCGCCCCCCAGGACCTGAAGTACAAGGGCGAACGGACGCGGCTGGAGATCGGCTGCGACAACGTGTTCCGGGAGTTCGTCACCATCAACCGGGGCACGGCGGGTGGCGGAGGCGCGACGCGCATCGGTGATCGCAATCTCTTCATGGCCTACGTGCACGTGGCGCACGATTGCCACATCGGCAACCACACCATCTTCGGTCCCCATGCGACGCTGGGCGGGCACACGGCCGTTGAGGACTACGCGAGCGTGAGTGCCGGCTCGGCCGTCCACCAGTTCTGCCGTGTCGGCCGGCATGCCTTCGTCGGCGGCTATTCCGTCGTCACCAAGGATGCGATGCCGTACGCGCGAACGGTCGGTAGCCGGCCGGCCCGGACCTTCGGTCTCAACACAATCGGGCTCGAACGGCGCGGCTTCACGTCGGACACCGTCAGTCAGCTGAAGCGTGCGTACCGGTACCTGCTGCAGTCCAAGCTCAATACCACGCGGGCGCTCGGCCAGATCGAGCGGGACCCGGCCCTGACGGCTCCGGAGGTGCACTACCTGGTGGCCTTCATCCGGAGTTCCCAGCGCGGCGTCATCCTGCGGCGTCCTGCGCGCCGGTCCGAAGAACCGGTCGCCGAGGAGTGATGCGCCTCGGTCTCCTCGCGGGCAACGGGCGCTTTCCGTTCCTCGTCCTCGATGCCGCCCGCGCCCAGGGGCTCGACGTCGTCGTCGTCGCGGTGAAGGAGGAGGCGAGTCCGGACCTGGCGGACGTGGCGGCCGGGTATCACGTGCCCTGCCACTGGGTCTCGCTTGGCCAGCTCGGCACGTGCATCCGCCTCCTCGAGGAGGCGCGCGTCACGCGGTGCGTGATGGCCGGGCAGGTGAAGCACACGAAGATCTTCGCCGGTGGCATCGTGCCGGATCTCACGTTTCTCTCGCTGCTGGCCAAGCTCGGGAGCCGGAACACCGACGGACTGATTGGGGCCGTGGCCCGGCTCCTGGCCGACCACGGCATCGAGCTCATCGACTCGACGAGCCTCCTGCAGCCGCTGTTGGCGGACTCCGGCGTCCTGACGGCGCGGGCCCCGTCCGACACCGAGCAGGCGGATCTCGCGTTCGGGTACGTGGCCGCCGACACCCTGGCGGGACTGGACATCGGGCAGACGGTGGTGGTCAAGGCACGGGCGGTCGTCGCGGTCGAGGCCATGGAGGGAACCGACGCCGCGATTGCGCGGGCCGGGCAGCTCGCCGGCCCTGGGACCAGCGTCGTGAAGGTGGCGAAGCCCCGGCAGGACATGCGGTTCGATGTGCCGGTGGTGGGCGTGGCGACGATCGAGGCGATGCGGCACGCGGGCGCCACCGCCCTGTCGATCGACGCGGGGAAGACGCTCGTGCTCGACGGGCGCGCGGTCATCCACGCCGCCGATGCGGCCGGGGTCGCGCTCATCGGTCGCGTCCGCGCACCCCAGGAGGGTTCGTGACGGGGACCGACCGCACGCTGCGGGCCGCCGTGATCGGCGCCGGCCATCTCGGGCGCCACCACGCCCGCATCCTGGCCGGCCTGCCCGGCGTGGACCTGGTGGCCGTGGTCGACACCGACCCTGCGCGCGCGCGCGAGGTGGCCGCTGCCAGCGGGGCGCCTGCGGTGACGTCGGTGTCCGCGATCGCCGGCCCGCTCGATGCGGTGGTCGTGGCCGTCCCGACAGAAGCGCACGAGGCCGTCGCCGTGCCCTTGCTGGAACAGGGCGTCGCGGTACTGGTCGAGAAGCCGATCGCCCCGAGCCTGGCGGCCGCGGACCGGATGCTCCGCGCCGCCGACGCCTCGGGGGCGATTTTCGGTACGGGCCATACCGAGCGCTTCAATCCCGCCGTCACGGCGGCCAGAGCCATCATCCGGGACCCGCGCTTCGTCGAAGTCCATCGCCTGGGCGTATTCCCCGAGCGCAGCCTCGACATCGACGTGGTGTTCGACCTGATGATTCACGACCTGGACCTGCTCCTGTCGGTCGTTGGCTCCGACGTGGTCTCGATCGAGGCGGTGGGGGTGAACGTCCTCACGCCCCGGGCCGACATCGCCAATGCCCGACTCCGTTTCGCGTCCGGCTGCATCGCCAATCTGACGGCCAGCCGGATCAGTCGTGAGCGCGTACGGAAGGTGCGGTTCTTCCAGCAGGACGCGTACGTCGCCATCGACTACGCCGAGCAGGACGTCGAGGTCTATCGGCTCGACACGGCCCACGGGCGAACGGCCATCACCGGGGGCAAGCTCGAGGTGCCGCGCGATGAACCGCTGCGCTGCGAACTGGTGGACTTCGTGGATGCCGTGCGGCGACGGCGGGAGCCGGGCGTGAGCGGGTCGGCCGGACGACTGGCCTTGGCCCTGGCTGAAGACGTGGCAGCCCGGATGCGGGAGTCCGCAGCCATCTGGAATCCCGCCGGCACGGCTGGCGCGCTGGAGAACCGCTCATGACGACCGCGACTTCGACGTTCGACCGCCTGGTGGCCATTCTCGAGCAGGGCGCGTCGCTGACGCGGGCCGACCTCGACGCCCTCGCGTCGGTACCCGATCTGCTGACCGTCGGTGCGCTTGCCGACACCCTGCGGAGGCAGCTGTGGCCGGCCGAGGTCACCTACGTGCGCGTGCAGGACATCGACGGGGCCTCGTCAGCGCCGATGACGATCGAACCGGCGGCCCGGGAAGTGCGCCTGCTGCGCGCCGGCATGGGCCTCGACGAGGCGCTCACCCGCGTCGCGGGGATTGCCGCCCAGGCGGAGGGGCGCACACTCTCGGGGTTTGCCTGGCGCGATGTGTCGGCCTGGTCGTCCGACGCAGGCTGCCCGGAATCGGACGTGCTTGCGAAGCTTCGCGCGGCGGGGCTGGATGCGCTTGCCGGCGTGGAACTGCGGGCCGACGACGAGACCGACCGTCGCATCGATCTGCTGCGTGACGCGGGCTTCGATCGCCTGCGGGTCGGCGTGGAGCCCGGGCAGGAACCGCTCGCGGTGTTTGAGCGGATCGCGGCGCGGCACGCCCGCGACCGCTCGGTGCAGGTCATCGACCCGCTCACGTCAGGACGGACAGCCGGTCAGCCCACGACGGGGTACCAGGACATCCGACGCGTCGCCCTGGCGCGCCTGGCCGCACCCGGCGTCCCCAGCATCCAGGTCGACTGGCGCCGGCACGGCGTCAAGCTCGCGCAGGTGAGCTTGACCTTCGGCGCCGACGATCTTGGTGGCGTGTCTGCATCGGACGAGGCACCTGAGGGGCGCCGACGAGCGCCCATCGAGGAACTGCGTCGCAACATCGAGGCGGCCGGATTCACGCCGAGGGAGCGGGACGGACGCTTCGCGAGGCTGTCCTGATGTCCCGGACGGCCGTCGGGGCCGTGGGATATCTCAATGCACGGCCGCTGACCTGGGCGCTCGATCAGGATCCCGCGCGCTGGGACGTCAGGTACGACCGCCCCGCCGTCTGCGCGCGGCTGCTCGCCGAGCGGCAGGTCGCCCTGGGCCTGATTCCGTCGGTCGAGTACCTGTCCGAGGCGGAGTACCGTCTGGTGCCGGGCGTGGGAATCGTCTCCAACGGTGCCGTGGCCTCGGTGGCGCTGTTCAGCCGCGTGCCCCTGTCGGCCGTCCGGCGGATCGCGCTCGACACGAGTTCCCGCACGTCGGTGGCGCTGACGAAGATCCTGTGCCGCCAGCGCTTCGGCATCGACCCGGCGTTCGTGCCGCATGGACCCGACGTGGAGGCGATGCTGCAGGTCGCCGACGCCGCCCTCCTCATCGGCGACCCGGCTTTCGACCTGGATCACGCCTCGCTCGGGCTGCTGAAGGTGGACCTCGGATCGGAGTGGACGGCGCTCACCGGGCTGCCGTTCGTCTATGCGGCGTGGGTCGGGCGACAGGGGGCTGCGGATGCCGACCTCGTCGAGGCGCTGCAGGCCGCGCGAGCCGAGGGAGTACGCGCCACGGAGGCCATCGCCGCGGAGTACGCACACGGCGACACCCGGGTGGCGGAGAAGGCGGCCCGGTACCTGAGGGATAATGTGCGCTACGTGCTCGGCGAGGCTGAGGTGGCGGGTTTGCAGCGGTTCCTCGACTTGGCCGTGGAACTCGGGCTGGCGCCCCGGCGCCGCCTGGTCGAATTCTTCTGACACGCCGACATGCCGGGGGCGGACGGGCCGGCCCCACTGGACACGAGAGATGGTGGACGCAGTCGCACGCAAGGTCTTCGCTGGCGAGCGTATCGACGCACGGGAAGCCCTGACGCTCTACCGCGGGGCGTCCACGCACCTGCTCGGACGCCTGGCTGATGGCATTCGCGCGCGCAAGCACCCCGACCGGCTGGTGACGTACATCATCGATCGCAACGTCAACTACACGAACGTGTGCGTCGCGCGGTGCAGCTTCTGCGCATTCTATCGGCCGGTCGGCGCCGCCGATGGGTACGTGCTCGGGTTCGAGGAGATCTTCCGGAAGATCGACGAGACCATCGCGGTCGGAGGGGGACAGCTTCTCCTGCAGGGCGGGCACAACCCGGACCTCCCGATCTCCTGGTACGAGGATCTCTTCCGGGCCGTGAAGCAGCGTTATCCCGAGTTCAAGCTTCACGCGCTCTCACCCCCCGAGGTGCTGCACATCTCCCGGCTCAACCGCGTGCCCGTCGCCGAGGTAATCGACCGGATGGTGCAGGCGGGCCTCGACAGCATTCCTGGCGGCGGGGCCGAGATACTGGTGGACCGGGTGCGCAAACTCCTCAACTGCTACGGCAAGGCGACGTCCGACGAGTGGCTCGACGTGATGCGCCAGGCCCACCACGCAGGACTGCGGACCACGGCGACCATGATGTACGGCACCGAGGAGACCGACGAGGAGCGCATCGAGCACATGATGCGGCTTCGCGATCTGCAGGACGAGACGGGCGGTTTCACCGCCTTCATCACGTGGAGCTATCAGCCCGAGCACACCGACCTCGGGGGCCACGAGGCCACCGGCGTCGATTACCTCCGGACGCTGGCGCTGGCCCGTATCGTGCTCGACAACGTGGACAACCTGCAGGCGTCGTGGGTGACCCAGGGAGGCAAGGTCGGACAACTGAGCCTGGCGTTCGGCGCCAACGACATGGGCAGCGTGATGATCGAGGAGAACGTCGTCCGGGCGGCGGGCGCGAGCTACTGCATGGATGAAGTCGAGATCGTCGCCAACATCGAGGACGCGGGTTTTACGGCCAAGCGCCGGAACATGCACTACGAAATCCTCGGCGACCCGGTCTTTCGCGAGCGTACCGTGCCCCGGATGCTGGCGCTCGCCAGCGCACGTACGGAGGGCGACACCTCGGTAGCGCCCGAACTCCGCAACTACGCGGCGCGCAGCCGGCAGGGCAAGCACGCACGGGCTCCCCAGTAGTCCGGCGCATGCCGATCTTCCGAGCTGCCTGGGTCCTTCCCATCGCGCAGCCCCCGGTTCGAGGGGGATGGGTGCAGGTGGAGAGCGGGCGCATCCTCGCCGTCGGTGATGGTCCGGTATCGGGCGACGTCAGGGACCTCGGCCCGGTGGCCCTGATGCCGTCGCTCGTGAACGCCCACACGCATCTGGAACTGTCCGTCCTCAAGGGGCAGGTGCCGCCGGCCCCATCACTGGTAACGTGGGTGCGGGCGCTGCTGGCGGCGCGCCAGGCGATGAGCCGCCCGGCGGACGGCTCACCGCCTCCAGACCCGCGCGCCGTCGAACGCGCCATCGACGAGGCGCGCACCAGCGGCACCGGCCTGGTGGGCGACGTCTCGAACACACTGGCCACGGTCGAGTGCCTGGTGCGTTTGAACATGCCGGCCCGCGTGTTCCACGAGGTGCTGGGGTTCTCCGCGTCGGAGACCGAGGCTGCCGCCCTGGTGCGGGAGGCGCGCGCACGGGTCGATCGGCTCGGCTCGCCGGCGAAGGCCGTGCGCGTCAGCCTCGCGGCGCACGCGCCCTACTCGGTGTCGGCGGCCCTGCTGCGGGCGCTGCGCGCCGACCGGGAGGGCCGTCACCACGACGTGTCGAGCGTACATCTGGCCGAGTCGCCCGAAGAAGGCGCGTTCCTCATGGACGGCTCGGGCCCCTGGCGGACGCTGCTCGCCGATCTCGGCGCGTGGCCGGCCGACTGGTCCCCCCCGGGCCTGACGCCCGTGCGGTACCTCGAGTCCCTCGGAGTACTGGATGCGCGGCTGCTGGCGGCGCACGCCGTCTGCTGCACGGCCGACGATCTGGCCCGCCTGGCCGCCCACGGTGTCACGGTGGTGTCGTGTCCGCGGAGCAACCGCCACGTCGGCGCGGGCGCGCCGCCGCTGTCGGCCATGTACCGTGCCGGCGTCCGCGTGGCGTTCGGCACCGACAGCCTCGCCAGCGCCCCCGATCTCAACCTGTTCACGGAACTGGCCGAGGCCAGGCGCCTCGCACCCGACGTGTCGGCACACGCACTGCTCGAGAGCGCGACGCGGCAAGGCGCGCGGGCGCTCGGCTTCGGAGAGGAGTTCGGGAGTCTCGTTCCGGGATGGCAGGCCTCGCTCATCGCCGTGCGGCTGGCGGAACCGGCGTCCGATCCGGGAGAATACCTGGTGTCCGGTATCCCGCCGGCGCTGGTGTCCTGGCCCTCGGCATGAGCCTCTCGACCTACGCTTCGTTCGTGCGTTTCAGCCATTCCATCTTCGCGCTGCCGTTTGCCCTGACCGGCGCACTGCTCGCGTGGCGGGTGCACCCGTTCGCATGGAGCCAGGTGCTGTGGATCGTGGTCTGCATGGTGTCGGCCCGCAGCGCCGCGATGGGGTTCAACCGGCTGGTGGATGCGTCATTCGACGCTCTCAATCCGCGGACGGCGATGCGGGAGCTGCCACGCGGCGCGATGACCCGCAGGCAGGCGACGATCTTCGTGGTGATCGCGTCGCTCGTGTTCATCGCGGCGGCATCACGGCTCAGCACGCTGTGCCTCGTGCTCTCGCCCGTGGCGCTGGCCATCGTGTTCTGGTATTCCCTGGCCAAGCGCGTCACCAGCTTCACGCAGTTCTTCCTGGGGCTCGCCATGGCCATTGCGCCCGTGGGCGGGTGGATCGCCGCTGGGGGCGGGGCAGGGGCAGAGCCGTGGCTGCTTGGCCTGGCCATCGGGCTCTGGGTGGGGGGCTTCGACATCCTCTACGCGTGCCAGGATCTCGCGTTCGACCTGGGGCACGGGCTGCGCTCGATTCCCACACGCTTCGGGCTCGCCGGCGCCATCCGCCTGTCGCGGCTGATGCACGTGCTGACCGTGGCGGTCATGGCCGCCCTCGGGTGGGTGGCCGCGCTGCCGGGCCTCTACTTCGGGGGGGTGGCGCTCGTGGGCGTCCTGCTGGCCTACGAGCAGTCGCTGGTCCACCAGGACGACCTGTCGCAGGTGAAGCGCGCATTCGACCTGAACGGCTACGTCGGCGTGCTGTACTTCGCCACCACCGCGTTGTCGCTGTATCTCGGATGAGCGGCCCCGTCTGGTGCGCGCGCGCGCGGGCCCGCCTGTGACACCCGTTCCGCCCGCCAGGGGTCCGGACAAGTCGTCCGGCCGCATCTCGGGGATGTTCGACGCGATTGCGCCGCATTACGACCTCCTCAACCGCGTGTTGAGCGCGGGCATCGATCGACGCTGGCGCGCGCGTGCCATCGCGTCGCTGGAACTGACGGGGCACGAGGTGGTGCTGGACGTCTGCACCGGTACCGCGGACGTGGCCCTGCAGGCACGTCGGGACGGGGCGGCCAGGGTCATCGGGGTGGACTTTGCCGGCGCCATGCTGCGTCTCGGGCTCGACAAGATCCGCAGCGCCGGGCACTCGGGCCGCATCGTGCTCATCCGGGGAGATGCGACCAATCTGCCTGTGCACGACGCATCGGTGGACGCGGCCACCGTCGCGTTCGGGATCCGGAACGTCGAGCGGACCGACGCCGGATGCCGCGAACTGGCCCGGGCGCTCAAGCCGGGCGGGCGACTGGCCATCCTGGAGTTCGGGGTGCCGACCCTGCCGGGGTTGCGGCAGCTCTACCAGTGGTACTTCCGGTACCTGCTGCCCACGGTGGGCCGCCTGGTGTCCGGACACGGCTCGGCCTACACCTATCTGCCGCAGTCGGTGGGAGCCTTTCCGTCTCCGCCCGATTTCGTGACACTTCTGCGGCAGAGTGGTTTCAGCGACGTCGGGGCCGTCCCGCTGACCTTCGGCATCGTCTACCTGTATACGGCCCGGCGGGCGCCCTGACGACGCTCCGTGTCCATCGGTCCGTAAGTCTCAGGATTCAAAGGTTATAATCCGCCAGGACCGTGATTCACTTCGACATCGACGATCGCTACCAGGACGAGCCGCTCGTCGGCCGTGCGATCTCGCTCCGCGAGGGCGTGCTGCTGTCGGTCGTCGTACACGTGGTCGTCGTGGCGGCGTTCCTGTTCCTGCCGTCGCTGGCCTGGTTCGAGGCGGAGAACGCCGACGAGGCTCTCCGCCAGCCGCAGCGCGAAGAGGAGGAGCCACGGTTCGTGTTCGTACGACCGATGGAGGATCTGCTGGCGGAGACGCCGCCCGAGCGTGCCGACGCCTCCGATGCCGACCGGCGCGCGCAGGCGCCCGAGGTGGCGCCTGACCCGGTCAACGAGAATCCCTTTTCCCTCGGCAACAGCCGGGAGCTCGTCGAGGGCGGTGAACAGACGCGTGAGGAGCCGCCCGCGCCACCAAGCCCGCCGGCGCCGCCGCGGCCCCAGCCGCCCCAGCCGCAGCCGGAATCCGAGGTGGCACGACTGTTCGAGCCCTCCGACCGGGGCGTCGAGCCGCGGGCCGCGCGGGAGCCGGTGGCCCCGTCGAGCAGTCCTCTCGGCGATGCGTTGCGGAACCTGCAGCGCTACGTGCAGAACGAGTCGTTCGTGAACCCCCAGGGCGGCGCCGACCCTGGCCAGGCCATCCAGTTCGACACCAAGGGCGTCGAGTTCGGTCCATGGCTGCGGCGGTTCGTGAGCCAGGTGCGGCGCAACTGGTTCGTGCCCTATGCGGCCATGGCCATGCGTGGGCGCGTGGTCCTGCAGTTCTACATCCACAAGGACGGGCGGATCACCGACGTCGCCGTCGTGCAGCCCTCCTCGATCGACTCGTTCAACAACGCGGCGTACAACGCCATCATCACGTCCAACCCGACCGAGCCGCTGCCTCCGGAGTACCCCGACGAGGCCGCCTTCTTCACCGTCACGTTCTTCTACAACGAACCCGGGATGTGATGGCCGAGCGCGTCCGCGATCTGGGCCTGTTGCTCGCCTTCGGGCTGCTCGTCGCGTACGTCATCGCCCGCGTCGGATGGTGAGTGCGCCGCGCCCCCTGGTGCTCGCCGTCGTGGGGCCGACCGCGAGCGGGAAGAGTGCGCTCGGGCTGGCACTGGCCGCACGGCTCGCGGGCGAGGTCATCAACTGCGACTCGACGGCGGTCTATCGCGGGCTCGATATCGGTACCGACAAGCTGCCGCCCGGGCGGCGTGCGGGCATTCCGCACCACCTGATCGACATCGTCGACCCACGTGAGGTCTATACGGCCGGCCGCTTCGCGCAGGATGCCACGGCAGTCATCAGGGACATCCACGCCCGTGGCCGGGTGCCGGTGGTTGTCGGAGGCACCGGCTTGTACTACCGGGCGCTGACGCGTGGCCTGTTCCCGGGCCCCCCGGCCGACGAGGCCTACCGTGTCCGGCTCGAGCGTGTGGCGGCGGCGCGCGGCGTCGATCGTCTCCACCGGATGCTCGTGCGCGTGGACGCCGTCTCGGCAGCGCGCATCATGCCGCGGGACCTGAAGCGCCTGGTGCGGGCGCTCGAAGTACATCACCTGACCGGCCGGCCCCTGTCCTCCCACTTCGTCGATACGGTGTCGCCGATTGCCGACTGCGCGCTGGTGACGATCGCGCTGCAGGTGCCGCCGCCCCTCACCGCCGAACGGGTGGCGCGGCGCGTGGACGAACAGTTCGCGCACGGCATCGTCGATGAGGTCCGCGGCCTGCTGGCGCAGGGCCTGCCGCGCCGGGCGCGATCGCTCGGCGGGCTGGTCTACCGGCAGGTACTGGAGATGCTCGACGGCGTGCGCGATGAGGTGGCGACGCGCGCGCTCATCGCGCAGGAGAACCGTCGCTACGCGCGCCGTCAGTTGATCTGGTTCAGGAAAGAGCCTAATCTAATCTGGTTCGACGGGCCGGGTGAGCGTCCGGAGGTGATCTCGCGCGTCTGTGAGGCACTCGCATCACGCGGCGTCGGGATCGGAGGAGGCACCGCGTGATGGGTCAGGCGTCAGAGACCAGGGCCCCGGGGGCGCAGCCGAACATCCAGGACGCTTTCCTCAACCATGCCAGGCGTGAACGGTCCACCGTGAGCATCCAGCTCCTCGACGGCCGCGCCTTCGACGGACGTATCAGGCACTTCGATCGCTTCGCGCTCGTGGTGGAGTGCGAGGGCATCGACACGCTGGTGTTCAAGCACGCCATCGCCACGATCGAGTCGCAACGCAAGGCGGGCGGCTACTTCACGCCACCGCAGTCCTGAGCGTCGCCGGCCGACGCTCTCCGCGGCAGTTACGCGTGCGCGCATTTTCCAGAGTCATCCTCATCGTGCTCGACGGTGTGGGCATCGGCGAACTGCCCGACGCCACGGCGTACGGCGACGTGGGCAGCGACACGCTGGGCAACCTCGCGCGCCGGGTGCCCCTCGCCGTCCCGACCTTGCGCGCCCTCGGCCTGGCGCAGGTGGCGGCCATCGGCGGCCCGGCCGCGTCCGCGGTGACCGGCGCCTTTGGCCGGATGCAGGAGGCGTCGGCGGGGAAGGACTCGGTGACCGGCCACTGGGAGATGATGGGGATCGTGCTCGACCGAGCGTTTCCCACCTTTCCCGACGGGTTTCCGGCCGACCGGCTCGAGGCCTTCGCACGCCGCATCGGCCGGCCCATCCTCGGCAACGTCGTCGCCTCGGGCACCGAGATCATCGAGCGCCTCGGCGTCGAGCACGTGCGCACCGGCGCGCCCATCGTCTACACCTCGGCCGACAGCGTGTTCCAGATCGCCGCGCACGAGGATGTCGTGCCCCTCGACGAGCTGTACCGGATCTGCGAAGTGGCCTTCGCGATGTTCGCCGAGGGGCTCGGGGTGGGGCGGGTGATTGCCAGGCCCTTCACCGGCACGCCGGGTGGCTTCGTGCGCACCGCCCACCGGCACGACTACGCCCTGGAGCCGTCGCACGACACGCTGCTGGACCTGCTGACCGCGCAACGGGTGCCGGTGGTGGCGATCGGCAAGATCCGCGATCTATTCGCCGGCCGGGGCATTCCGCGGGCGCTGCCGAGCCAGAGCGACGCGCAGGGGATGACGATGCTCGAGCAGGCACTCGCGCAGGAACCGGTCGGTCTGGTCATGGTCAACCTCGTCGACTTCGACACGCAGTACGGCCACCGCAACGACCCGTCGGGGTTCGCTGCCAACCTCGAGCGGTTCGATACGCGCCTGGCGTCGCTTCTGCCGCGCCTGGGGGAGGACGACCTGCTCGTGGTGACGGCCGATCACGGCAACGACCCGACCACGCCGAGCACGGACCACTCGCGCGAGTACGTCCCCGTCCTGCTCGCGGGCCCGCGGGTACGCCCCGGCGTGTCGGTCGGCACGCGGTCCACCTTCGCCGACCTCGGCCAGACCCTGGCCGCCAATTTCCGTGTCGGGCCCCTCCGGCACGGTGCGAGCTTCCTGGAGGAGATCCGTGTCCACGATTCGTGAGGCCCTCGAGCAGCGGGAACGGGAGATCCTGGCGCCGCAGGCGGCCAGGAGCGCGGAGTCACGGGGGCGCCAGCGGCCCGAGCCCGAGGACGATGTGCGCCCGGCGTTCCAGCACGACCGGGATCGCATCGTCCATTCGAAAGCGTTCCGTCGCCTCAAGCACAAGACGCAGGTGTTCTTCGCTCCTGCCGGCGATCACTACCGCACCCGACTGACCCACACGCTCGAGGTGTCGCAGGTCGCACGGACCGTGGCGAAGGTCCTGCGGCTGCACGAAGAACTCACCGAGTCCATTGCGCTCGGGCACGATCTGGGACACACCCCCTTTGGCCACGCGGGCGAACGGGTGCTCGCGGCGCTGATTCCGGGCGGCTTCAATCACTACGAGCAGAGTCTGCGCATCGTGGATGTGCTCGAAGGCGACGGTCGTGGCCTCAACCTGACCTGGGAGGTCAGGGACGGCATCGCCAGGCACTCGAAGGGCAAAGACGGGTCGCCGGTGGGCATCGACCCGGCCAAGCGGGCCTCCACCCTGGAGGGGCAGATCATGCGAGTGGCCGACCTGATTGCCTACGTGAACCACGACATCGACGATGCGGTCCGGGCCGGCGTCCTCAGGGAGGAGGACCTGCCGGCCGGCCCCATTGCGGCGCTCGGGCCCACCTCGTCGGCGCGCATTGCCCGGATGGTCAAGGACGTGGTGGCCGAGACGACGGCTGGCGGCCTGTCGGAAATCCGCATGTCCGACGAGGTGCTGCGTGCCACCCTGGCCCTGCGGAGCTTCCTGTTCGAGGCCGTCTACGAGAACGACCGGGCCACCTCCGAGTTCAGGAAGGCCAGCGGTATTCTCGGGGGGCTGTGGGAAAAGGTCCGGGAACGGCCAGCCGAATTCCTGGACACCCGCATCGTGGAGGCCGAGGGGCTGGACGCCGCCGCTCGCGACTTTCTGGCCGGCATGACCGACCGTTATGCGGTCGGCCTGTTCGAGCAACTCTTCATTCCGAAGCCCTGGATCGGCCCGGGGGCCTGGAATCAGCTATAATTGCCGGTCTGCCCTTCGCGGGATTTTCGCGAATGGGGGTTGCCGATGCTGCTGGACCTCACCCACTTCCGGACGCCCGTCTCGCGCGTCGATCGAACGATCGATCCGGCCGGCCTGTCGGACCCCGGGGGGGTGTTCGAGGTGTCGGCGCCGGTGGTGCTCGGCCTGGACGTCCACAAGGACAAGGCCCGCTATCGGCTGGTGGGCCGGGTGCAGACCACGCTCACGCTGGCGTGCAGCCGGTGCCTCGAACCGTTCGAGCTGCCGGTCGATGCCGCGTTCGATATTCGCCTCCTGCCGGCGTCGGAGCAAGCCAGCGGGGGTGACAGCGAACTCCCGGATGAGGAGATGGAGACGAGCTTTTACGGCGACGAGCAGCTGGACCTGTCCGACCTGCTGCGCGAACAGTGCTACCTCGCGCTGCCGATGAAGCCGTTGTGCCGGGACGACTGCCGCGGGCTGTGCCCGCAGTGCGGAACGAACCTGAACACGCAACCCTGCGCGTGCGTGCCGGCCTGGGACGATCCGAGGCTGGATCCACTCCGCGAGCTCGCACGGGGAAAATCACGACCGTCGTAAGTGCCAGGAACCGAGAGCTGCCACGATGCCTAATCCGAAAAGACGCCACTCCAAGACACGCGGAGCCAAGCGCCGCACCCACGATACCCTTACGGCAGCGACCACCGGTCTCTGTCCGCAGTGCCACGAGCCCAAGGCGCCGCACCGGATCTGCCCGCACTGCGGGTTCTACCGGCAGCGCCAGGTCCGCGCGGTCGAGGAGGAGTAAGCCGGCGGTGTGGCCGTGAGCATCCGGGTCGCGGTCGATGCGATGGGCGGCGATCACGCCCCGGGTGTGGTCGTCGACGGCGCCCTCGCCGCCGCCCGGTCGCTTGACGTCGGCATTTCGCTGGTCGGCCGCGCGTCGGTCATCGAGCCGGCGCTCGAGGCGTTCGGGCCCTGGCGACACGCGGGTCTCCAGCTCGTGGAGGCCGCCAGCGTCGTGGGCATGGCGGATGCGGGGGGCGCGAGCCTGCGCCGGAACGGGACCTCCATTCGGATCGCGGCGGAACTGGTGGCCCGCGGCCAGGCCGACGCGCTCTTCAGCGCCGGTCACACGGGCGCCACCGTCATGGCGTGCCACGCGGAGCTGGGACTCCTGGCAGGCGTGGATCGCCCGGCGCTCGCCACCACCATTCCCACCCTCGGCGCCCCCGCGGTGCTGCTGGACGCGGGGGCCAACGTGCAGTGCCGCCCGCAGCACCTCCTGCAGTTTGCGGTCATGGGCACCGTGTACGCACGCGTCGCGCACGGCGTGGAGCACCCGCGCGTGGGCCTGCTGTCGATTGGCGAGGAAGAGTCCAAGGGCAATGAGCTCACGCGCGAAGCCCACCGCCTGCTCAAGGGCGCACCGATTGAGTTCATCGGCAACATCGAGGGACGGGAGATCTACAGTGGCATCGCGGATGTCGTGGTGTGCGACGGGTTCACGGGCAACGTGGTGCTGAAGACCAGCGAGGGCCTCGTCGACACGATCGAGCAGCTGCTCGGCGAGGAGTTGCGAGGGACCTTCTCCAGCCAGGTCGGCTCGCTCCTGTCCCAGCGCGCGTTCCGGCGGTTCCGCCGGCGTGTGGACTACTCCGAGTACGGGGGCGCCCTGCTGCTCGGCGTGGCCGGCCTGGCCGTGGTGGGTCATGGCCGCTCGTCCGCGAAGGCCGTGCGCAACGCGGTGGCCCTCTGTCATCGTCTCGCCTCCGACCGACTGTTGCCCCGGCTGGAGCAGGGCATCGCGGCCGCCACGGTGTCGTTCTCGTGATCGCCGTCCTCTTCCCTGGACAGGGTTCGCAGAAGGTGGGCATGGGCCTCGCCCTGGCCGAGGCGTTTCCCGAAGCACGCGCCGTGTTCGACGAAGCCGACGCCGCGCTCGGGGAGCCACTGAGCCGCCTGTGCTTCGAAGGTCCAGACGAGCAGTTGCGGCTCACCGAGAACACGCAGCCCGCCATCCTCACGGTGAGCGTGGCCGCGTGGCGCGTGCTCGCGTCTCGCGGGCTCCGGCCGTCCCGCCTCGCGGGCCACAGTCTGGGCGAGTACTCCGCGCATGTCGCCGCCGGGACCCTCGACTTCGCGGACGCCGTACGGATCGTGCGCCACCGCGGCCGCTACATGCAGGAGGCCGTCCCGGTGGGGGAGGGCGCCATGGCGGCCATCCTCGGGCTCGAGACGGCGCTGGTCGAGCAGGCCTGCCGGGAGAGCAGCGACGGCGAGGTGGTCAGTCCGGCCAACATCAACGGCGCCGGCCAGGTGGTGATCGCCGGCGCGGTCGCCGCCGTGGAGCGCGCCATGGACCGGGCCCGTGCGCTCGGTGCGCGCCGCGCCATTGCGCTGCCGGTCAGCGCGCCCTTTCACTGCGCCCTCATGGCGCCGGCCGAGCGCCGTCTGGCGCCGGAGCTGGCCGCCCTTGCCATGCACGACCCGGCGATCCCGGTCGTCGCCAACGTGGATGCCCAGCCCAAGCTGCGCGCGGCCGAAGCACGGGACGCGCTGGTGCGGCAGGTCTCGGCCCCGGTGCGCTGGGAGGACGTGATGCACCGCCTTGCGTCCGACGGCGTCACCACGTATGTTGAGGTGGGTCCTGGGACCGTCCTGGCCGGATTGGCCCGGAAGATTGCCAGGGAGACCCCGGTCGTGTCGTTCGGATCCCCGGACGATCTGGACGCGGTGGGGCGGGTGGCCGGATTGGAGCTCGGGGTCTAGCCCCGCATCGCATGTTCGATCTCACCAACAGAATTGCGCTCGTCACCGGAGCGTCCCGGGGTATCGGCCGTGGTGTGGCCGAGGCACTGGCGTCGCGCGGCGCCGTGGTGATCGCCGCGGCGCGCGACGACCATGCGTCCCCGACGGCGGAGGCGATTCGCGCGGCGGGCGGCCGGGCCGAGGCCGTCGCGCTCGACGTGACCGACACCGCCGGTGTCGAGGCCGTCGTGGCCGGCGTGCTCGAACGCCATGGACGCATCGACGTACTCGTCAACAACGCTGGCATCACCAGGGACCAGCTGCTCCTGCGGATGAAGCGCGAGGACTGGGATCAGGTCCTGGCGACCAACCTGACGGCGGCCTTCGCCTGCGCGCAGGCCGTGCTCAAGCCCATGATTCGTCAGCGGGCCGGCCGTATCATCAGCGTGGGCTCCGTCGTGGGACAGATGGGCAACGCCGGCCAGGCCAATTACGCGGCGTCCAAGGCCGGGCTGATCGGCTTCAGCAAGGCGCTGGCCCGTGAGGTGGCGTCGCGCCACATCACGGTGAACGTCGTGACGCCGGGGCTCGTCGAGACCGACATGACGAAGGCTCTCTCGGACAAGACCCAGGTGGACTGGGCTTCACAGATTCCGCTCGGGCGGCTGGGCGTGCCAGCCGATATCGCCGCGGCCGTCTGTTTTCTCGCCTCGGATGAGGCGTCGTATATTACTGGGCACGTACTCGCCGTCAATGGCGGCATGTACATGTAGGAGGGCTGAATGGCCGTTGCAGACAAGGTCAAGGGCATCATCGTGGAGCAGCTGGGCGTCGACGAGGAAGAAGTGACGCCGGATGCATCGTTCGTCGACGATCTGGGCGCAGACTCCCTGGACACGGTGGAGCTCGTGATGGCCTTCGAAGAGGAGTTCGGGATCGAGATCCCCGACGAGGACGCCGAGAAGATCACGCGCGTCAAGGAAGCGATCGACTACATCGAGTCGCACAGCAAGTCCAAGAAGTAGGGCCGGGCCGGCACGGGCCTTCCCCCGGGCGCAGGCTGGCGCCCGGCACGTCCACGGAGGGGTTTTGAGCAGGCGAGTCGTCGTCACCGGCATCGGCCTGGTGTCGTCGCTCGGGATCGGTACGGGTGCCAACTGGACGGCACTCATGGCCGGTACGAGCGGCGTGGGTCGAATCACGAAATTCGACACCACCGGGTTCGCTGCGCAGATCGCGGCCGAAGTGAAGGACTTCGATCCGCTGCAGTTCGTCGAGAAGAAGGACGTCAAGAAGATGGACGTCTTCATTCAGTACGCCATCGCGGCGTCGCAGTTCGCGATGGAGGACTCGAAGCTGCAGATCGGGGCCGAGCTCGCACCCCGTGTCGGTGTCTTCATCGCCTCGGGCATCGGCGGGTTCACGACCATCGAGCGCGAGCACAAGGCGCTGCTCGATGGCGGCCCGAGGCGGATCTCGCCGTTCTTCATCCCGTCGGCCATCATCAACCTGGCCGCCGGGCAGGTCTCGATCCGCTTCGGCGCGAAGGGGCCGAACTCGGCGACCTGTACGGCGTGCTCGGCGTCCGCGCACGCCATCGGCGATGCGTTCGAGATCATCCGCCGCGGCGACGCCGACGCGATGATTGCCGGCGGGTCCGAGGCGGCCATCACCCCGATGGGCGTCGGCGGGTTCGCGGCGATGCGGGCGCTCTCGACCCGCAACGACGACCCCTCCAGGGCGAGCCGTCCGTTCGACCGGGACAGGGACGGCTTCATCATCGGCGAGGGCTCGGGGGTGCTGATCCTCGAGGAACTCGAGATGGCGAAGCGGCGTGGCGCGCCCATCTACGCCGAACTCATCGGCTACGGCATGTCCGCCGATGCGTACCACATCACCGCGCCATCCGAGGATGGAGACGGGGGCGTGCGCGTGATGCGTCTGGCCATCGAGAAGGCCGGCATCACGCCGGCGCAGGTGGATTACGTCAACGCGCATGGCACGTCCACCCCGCACAACGACCGCCTCGAGACACTGGCGATCAAGCGCTGCTTCGGGGACCATGCCCGCACACTGGCCATCTCGTCCACGAAGTCGATGACGGGGCACCTGCTGGGTGCGGCCGGCGGCCTCGAGGCCGGCATCACCGCGCTCGCCGTGCACCACCAGGTGGTGCCGCCGACGATCAACCTCGACGTGCCGGACCCGGACTGCGACCTCGACTACGTGCCGCATCGGAGCCGGTCCATGCCCATCACGCACGCCCTGTCGAACTCGTTCGGTTTCGGCGGCACCAACGCCGCCCTGTTGTTCCGGCGCTACGAGTCGGACTGACATCCCGGGGGCTCCCGGCCAGGAGGCACCGACGTTCATGAAGATTGCCGTCTGCGTGAAACAGGTGCCCACCCGTGAATGGCACCCGAGGCTGGCCGACGACGGCCGCTCCATCCGTGAGCAGGACGCCAGCTTCGAGATGAACGAGCCGGACGCCTACGCGCTCGAGGAGGCACTGCGCCTCCGTGAGGCGCACGGGGGCGAGGTCGTGGTGTGCTCGCTGGGGCCCGCGCGCGTCCAGCAGGTGCTCCGCGAGGCGCTTGCGCGAGGGGCGGACCGCGCGATTCAGGTAACCGCCGAGCCGTCGCCGACCGATCCCCTGGCCGTGGCCGACGGGTTGGCGCACGCGATGCGCGACGAGGCGTTCGACCTCGTGCTCACGGGCCTGCAGTCCGACGATCTCGGCCAGGCCCAGGCGGGCGTCGTGCTGGCCGAGCGGCTCGGGCTGGCCCACGCCACGATCATCATGGAAGTGCAGGTCGTCGAGGGCGGCCTGCGGGTCAAGCGCGAGCTGGAGGGGGGCTGGTTCCAGTGGCTGTCCCTGCCGTTGCCCGCGCTGCTCACCATCCAGAGCGGGATCAACCAGCTGCGCTACGCCACCCTGAAGGGCATCATGGCAGCCAAGAAGAAGGAGGTCCGCACCGTGGCGGCGCCCCCGTCCCAGGCCCTGCAGGAGGTGGTGCGGCTCTCGGTGCCTGCCAGGACCAAGCAGACCCGGCTCATCGCCGGCACCCCGGGTGACGCCGCCGCCGAACTCGTGCGGTGCCTGCGGGAAGACGCGAGGGCGCTGTGATCCTCGTCGTCGGAGAGCACCGCGATGGGCGCCTCGCCAGGGCCACCCTCGAAGCGGTGGCGGCGGCACGGTCGGTCGGCGGCAGCGAGCCGGTAGCCCTGGTCCTGGTCGGGGCCGGGCTCGAGGCGGTGGCGGAACAGGCGGCGACGGCCGGCGTGGCCGAGGTGCTGCTCGTCGAGGCCCCGTCGCTGGCGGTGTACACGGCCGACGGGATGATCCTCGCAATCGAGGCCGCGATTGTGTCGGCGTCGCCGGCGCTCGTCGTGATGGCGCACACCTATCAGGCGCGCGACTTCGCCCCGGCGCTGGCCGCCAGGCTCGGACGTCCCCTGGTGGCCGACGTGACGGCCATCGCGGGCACGTGGCCGGACCTGACCTTCTCGCGTCCGTGCTTCCAGGGGAAACTCTCGGCCGACGTCCGGCTGCGCGAGCCCGGGCAGCTGGCCTTCGTCGCGGTGCAGCTCGGGGCGTTCCGCGTGGCGGAGGCGCCCGCCGGCAATCCTCCCTCGGTCCGACGGGTGGATGTGGATATCGCGCCCGGCGCGATCCGGCAGGTACCGGAGGCGCCCTTCCAGGAAGCCAGGCAGTCGGTCGACCTGTCACAGGCCGAGCGTATCGTCGCCGTGGGGCGCGGCATCAAGGGGCAGGAGCATCTCGCGATGGTGGAATCCCTCGCGCGCGCCCTCGGGGCCGAGGTGGCGGCGTCCCGCCCCATCTGCGACAACGGCTGGCTGCCGATGGCCCGGCAGGTGGGCAGCTCGGGGCAGACGGTGGCCCCACGGCTCTACATCGCCCTGGGGATCTCCGGCGCGATTCAGCATCTGGTGGGCATGAAGGGCTCGCGGACCATCGTGGCCGTCAACAAGGATCCCGACGCACCCATCTTCGAGGTGGCCGACTACGGCATCGTCGGCGATCTGTTCGAGGTCGTGCCGGCCATGCTGGCTGCGATCGAGCAGGAGTAAGTGCGCGAGACGCTCGAGGTCGATGTGCTCGTGGTCGGTGGCGGTCCCGCCGGCCTGTCCGCCGCCCTCCGGCTGTCGCAGGTGGCTGCAGCGGCCGGCGATCCCCTCGTCATCGCCGTGGTCGAGAAGGCGCGCGAACCCGGCGGGCATTCCCTGTCGGGTGCCATCCTCGACCCGTCGGCCCTGGCCGACCTCGTGCCCGACTACGTGGAGCGCGGCGCCCCGCTCGGGACGCCTGTCGAGAGCGACCAGGTATACGTGCTGTCGGAGCACGGTCATCTGGCGCTGCCGATTGTGCCGCCCCCGCTCCGGAACCACGGCAACCACATCATCTCGCTCAATCACCTGGTGCGGTGGTTGTCCACGCAGGTGGAAGCGCACGATGTGAACCTGTTCACCGGGTTCGCCGGACAGGAGGTGCTGTTCGACGGCGATCGCGTCGTCGGCGTCCGCACCGGCGATCGTGGCCGCGACCGGGAGGGGCAGGAGCGTCCCGGATTCGAGCCCGGCGTGGACATCCTGGCGAAGGTCACCATCTTCTGCGACGGCGTGCGGGGCAACCTCACCAAGCAGCTGATGCGCCGGCTGGCCCTCGGGCTGGGCCGCGAGCCGCAGCAGTTCTCGCTGGGCATCAAGGAGCTGTGGAGGATCCCCGAGGGACGGTTCCCGGCGGGACGCGTCGCGCACACGCTCGGCTATCCCCTCCGCCACGAGGAGTTCGGGGGAGCCTTCCTCTACGGCATGGACGACCGGCAGATCGCACTCGGTCTCGTCGTGGGGCTCGACTACGAGGATCCGCGGTTCGATCCGCATGACGCATTCAACCGGCTGAAGCGCCACCCGCTGATGGCGGATCTGCTCGAGGGCGGCGAACTGCTGCGCTACGGGGCGAAGGCGCTCCCGGAAGGTGGCTGGCACACCATTCCACGCTGTCACATGGACGGCGCCCTCATCGCCGGCGACGCCGCGGGCTTCCTGAATTCGGTGCGCCTGAAGGGCATCCATCTGGCGATGCGCTCCGGCATGCTGGCCGCCGAGACCGCGTGCGCGGCCGTGCGCGCGGGAGACACCTCGTCCGGTGCGCTGCAGGGCTACCAGGCCGCGATCGACGCGAGCGCGATCCGGGACGAGCTGTATCCCGTCCGCAACGTGCACCAGGCGTTCGCACAGGGGTTGCTGCCGGGGCTCGCCTTCGCCGGTGCGGCGATGGTCACCGGCGGCGGGTGGTTCGGCGAGCACCTGCCCGGGCACGCCGGACACCACCGGATGCGGACGGTGGCGTCCTACTACGGCGTGTCGGGCGCGGCACCGCTGGCACTGCCCGCGCCGCCGCCGCCCGACCGCGTCACGACGTTCGACAAGGTGACCGGCGTGCACCACTCGGGCACGGCGCACCGCGAGGACCAGCCCTCGCACCTGCTCGTCCACACCGAGGTCTGCCACACGATCTGCGGCGAGGAGTACGGGCACCCCTGCACGCGCTTCTGCCCGGCCAGCGTCTACGAGATCGTGGACGACGGCGCGGGCGGCCGCCGCCTGCAGGTGCACGCCTCCAACTGCGTGCACTGCAAGACGTGCGACATCATGGACCCGTATGCCGTCATCACGTGGGTGCCGCCCGAAGGGGGCGACGGCCCGCAGTACAACGGCATGTGAGGCCGCTGGACATCGCCGTGTGCCGCGCCCCTGACACGCATGGCCGTTGAGGCCTGGCAGCGCTCGGTCCTGAAGCGCTGGCAGGTGGCGCTCATCGCAGGACTCGTGTATCCCCTCATGCGGCTGCTGGGCCTGACGCTCCGGTGGCGAGTGGAGGGGCTCCAGCACCTCGACGTCATCACGCGCTCCGGACGGGCGCCGGTGATGGCGTTCTGGCACGGGCGCATCCTGTCGGCCACCGTCTATTTCCGCCACCGCGGCATCGTCGTGATCACCAGCGACAACTTCGACGGGGAATGGATTGCGCGCGTGATCAGACGCTTCGGCTACGGGACGGCCAGGGGGTCGACATCCAGAGGTGCGCGGAAGGCCATGGTGCGGCTGCTCCGCGAGATGGCGGCGGGACGGCCGGCGGGGTTCACGCTGGACGGGCCGAGAGGGCCCGCGCGGGTGGCGCAGCCGGGCGCGGTGTGGCTGGCGGGTACCACGGGCAATCCGCTGCTGCCCTTCCACCTCGAGGCCTCCCGGTGCTGGGAACTGCGCAGCTGGGACCGCACGCAAATCCCGAAGCCGTTCAGCACCGTGGCCCTCGTGATCGGCGCCCCCGTCGAGGTGCCTCCAAACCTGGACGAGGCCGCCCGGGAGGCGGCCTGCCGGGACCTGGAGGAGACGCTGGTCGGCCTCGAGACGCGGGCGCGCCTGCTGGCCCGCGGCTGACCCGCCCGGCGCCGGCGCCGGAGGGCACGACCCGGCCGGAGCGGCCGACTGACGCCCTCAGGGGACTTCGTTGCCCATGGCGTCGTGGTAGTGCCCGTGCTCGGCGGACCAGACGCGACCGGCCGGGGCGCTCTCGGTGGTGAACGACACCACGCCCGCCGCCAGCGCGGCCAGGATCGCGCCACCCACGACGAACAGCATCACGTTCGACTGGCGCGCGTGCCCGAGGTCGGCGGCCTCGCAGCAGCGCTTGTACTTCTTCCCGCTGTTGCAGTGACAGGGGTCGTTGCGTCCGATCTTGGCCATTTCCTGCTCCTCCCACGAGACTCTAGCGCAGCCGATGGCCGATGTCACGGCGGGCGGTCTCCATGGTCCCGCGGCTGATAGAATCACGACTCCACCCAGCCACCGTGCCCCTGACGCTGCTGTTCTCCGATCGCTTCCGCGACCACCTGCCCCCGCCCGGGCATCCCGAGCGGCCCGAGCGGGCCGACGTGATGCACGTCATCGCGGGCGAGCACCGGCGGCGGGGCGGCCCCGTGCGCGAGCCGCGTCCGGCCGGCCTGCCCGACCTACTGCGGGTACACGACCGGACGTACATCGACGCCATCGCCGCCACGGCCGGCCGGGCCCTGGCGCTGGACGCCGATACGTTCACCTCGCCGGACACGTCCGACGTGGCGCGCCTGGCCGCCGGCGCCGCCATCGAGGCCGTGGACCTGGTGCTCGACGGGCCCGCCGACACGCGTGCCCTCGCCCTGGTCCGACCGCCCGGGCACCACGCGGGGAGGGCTGCGGCATCCGGCTTCTGTCTGTTCAACAACGTGGCGATCGCTGCCGCCCATGCACGCGCGCGCGGCGTGTCCCGGGTGGCCATCGTGGACTACGACGTCCACCACGGCAACGGCACCCAGGCGTGTTTCGAGGACGATCCCGACGTCCTGTTCATGTCCCTCCACCAGTGGCCGTACTACCCCGGCACCGGCGCCGCCGACGAAATCGGCCGTGGCGCCGGGCGCGGGCACACCATCAACCTGCCGATAGCGGCTGGTGCCACCGGTGCCGACTACGACTGGCTGTTCGCGCGCGTCGTCGTGCCGGTGCTGCGGCAGTACCGGCCGGGCCTCGTGCTGCTCTCGGCCGGGTTCGATGCCCACCGGGACGACCCGCTGGGCGGCATGCGGCTCGACGGCGAGGCGTTCGGCCGGTTGACGGCCCGCCTCGTCGCCGAGGCCCGCGCGTGCTGTGAGGGCCGGCTCGTGGCCGTGACCGAGGGCGGGTACGACCTGCCGGGGTTGACCGACTCGCTCCGGCACGTCGTCGCGGCGCTCGACGCCGCGCCAGCCGGCGGGACGGCGCAGGGCGCGGTGGGGGCGAGCACGTCCGACGACGGGCCCACGGCGGACGCGCCTGTGCCGGCACGCGGACAGCGCACCCTGGCGGCGGTCGCCCCGGGGCTTGCCGCGTTCTGGACGCTATAATCGAGCGGTCCCCAGCACGGTTCCGGTCCGTCCGCCGTCGTCGCACGCCCGCCGCGGGGGTGACTCGATCGCGAGCCCGTCTCCGACACACGCCACACATGGACTACATACCGCAGGAACTCGACCACAAATGGCAGGGCCGCTGGGCGGAGTCCCGCGCCTTCGAGACGGACGTCGATCCGTCCAGGCCCAAGTTCTACTGCCTCGAGATGTTCGCCTATCCGTCCGGCCATGCCCACATGGGCCACGTCCGGAACTACAGCATGGGCGACGTGCTCGCGCGCATGAAGCGGATGCGGGGCTTCAACGTGCTGCACCCGTTCGGCTGGGACGCCTTCGGCCTGCCGGCCGAGAACGCGGCGATCAAGCACGGCGTGCATCCCGAGACCTCCACCCGCGGCAACATCGCGCACATGAAGGGGCAGCTCCAGCGCCTCGGCATCAGCTACGCCTGGGACCGTGAGCTGGCCACCTGCGATGCGGAGTACTACACGTGGAACCAGTGGCTCTTCATCCGCATGTTCGAGCGCGGCCTGGCCTACCGCCGGCGCTCGTCGGTGAACTGGTGCGGCAGCTGCAACACGGTGCTCGCCAACGAGCAGGTGGTGGACGGCGGATGCTGGCGGTGCGGCACACCGGTCGAGACGCGCGACCTGGAGCAGTGGTTTTTCCGGATCACCGCCTACGCGGATGAACTGCTCGAGGAGACCCGCGCGCTCACCAGGTGGCCCGACAAGGTCCTCACGATGCAGCGCAACTGGATCGGGCGGTCCGAGGGCGCCCGGATCTCGTTCGCGCTCTCGCACGATCCCACGGTGCCCATCGACGTGTTCACCACCAGGGTCGATACGATCTACGGCGCCACGCTGGTGGTGATTGCCCCGGAGCACCCGCTCGTGGCGCGGCTGGCCGACGAGTCGCCGGACCCGGCGGCCTTCCGTGCCGAGGTGCAGGCGTTCCGTCTCCAGGACAAGGCGGCGCGGATGAGCGGCGAGGTCGAGAAGCAGGGCTTCGATACCGGCGCGCGCGTGGTCAATCCCTTCACGGGCGAGTCGATCCCGGTGTGGGTGGCCAACTTCGTACTCGGCGAATACGGCACCGGCGCCGTGATGGCCGTGCCGGCCCACGATCAGCGCGACTTCGAGTTCGCGACCCGGTACGGGTTGCCGATCAGGCGTGTCATCCAGCCTGCTGCGGAAGGGGACGCACACGTCGAGGCGAACGGCCCCCTGACCGAGGCCTTCGTGGACGACGGGGTGCTGGCGGCCTCCGGGCCCTTCACCGGTCTGGCGTCGGAGGCGGCGCGCGCGGCGATGACGCAGCACGCGGCCGCGCAGGGGTTCGGCGAGGGCACCATCCAGTTCCGCCTGAAGGACTGGGGCATTTCGCGACAGCGGTACTGGGGCACGCCGATTCCCATGATCTACTGCGAGCGCGACGGCATCGTGCCCGTGCCCGACGACCAGCTCCCGGTGGAACTGCCGGCCGTGACCCACTTCACCGGACGGGGCGATTCGCCGCTCGCACAGCTGCGCGAGTTCGTCGATGTGCCCTGTCCAACCTGCGGGGGCCCCGCCCGGCGGGAAACCGACACGATGGACACCTTCGTGGACTCGTCCTGGTATTTCTACCGCTTCGCGGATCCGCGCAACACGCGCCAGCCGTTCGATCCGGCGGTCGTGAAGTACTGGCTGCCGGTCGACTTCTACGTCGGCGGCGTCGAGCACGCCATCCTGCACCTGATCTACTCGCGCTTCTTCGCGCGCGTCTTCCGGGACCTCGGGCTGGTGGATCACAGCGAGCCCTTCACGCAGCTGCTGACCCAGGGCATGGTGCTCAAGGACGGCGCGGTGATGTCGAAGTCGAAGGGCAACGTCGTCGACCCCGACCAGATGCTGCAGAAGTACGGCGCGGATGCCCTGCGCCTGTACGTGTTGTTCGTGGCGCCGCCCGAAGGCGAAATCGAATGGACGGACACCGGCCTGGAGGGCAGCTTCCGCTTCCTCGCCCGCACCTGGCGGTTCGTCGATCACTGGTGCGACCGGCTTGTGGCGGCCGACGCAGGCGCGGCCGAGGGCATCGAGGGCCTCACCGAGGGTGAGCGGGCCCTGCGCCGGAAGACCCACGACACGATTCGGCGTGTCACGGCGGACATCGAACAGCGCCAGCAGTTCAATACCGCAATTGCCGCGATGATGGAGCTGGTCAACGACCTCTACGCGTTCGGCGACTCCACCGTCACGGGCGCGCCCGGTCGGCGCCACGAGGAAGCCCAGACGGGCGAGCGCCCGCAGGCCATCGCAGTCGTGGCCGAAGCCGTCGATGCCCTGGTGCGCCTGCTGTCGCCGTTCGCCCCCCACATGGCGGAGGAGATCTGGGAACGGCTCGGCCACCCTGGAGGGCTGTCGGCCGCCACCTGGCCGTCCTTCGACGAATCCGTCGCCCGCGCCGATTCGCTCGTCATTCCGGTCCAGGTGAACGGGAAGCTGCGCGGGCGGCTCACGGTGCCAGCCGGCACCCCCGAGGCCGAACTCGAGCGGCTCGCCCTGGCCGACCCGGCGGTGCAGCCGCACCTGGCCGGCCGCACCATCCGGAAGGTCGTGGTCGCCAGCGGGCGGATGGTCTCGGTCGTCGTGCAGTAGAGGAGGCCTGATGCAGCGCGATGCCCGGCTGGTCGTGATGACGGTGGTGCTGCTGGCCGCGGGCGCATCGTTCGGGTGCGGATACGCGCTGGCGGGCCGAGGCTCGTTCCTCCCGGCGGACATCCAGGTCGTGGGTGTGCCCCCGCTGCAGAATCGCAGCACGTTCCTCCAGGTTGAGGAGGTGCTCACCGAGAAGCTGCGCGCCGAGCTGATCGGGCGCGGGAAGTACACTGTCGTGGCCGACGCCGACCCCGCCGACGCGGTGCTGACCGGCGAGGTCACCTCCATCAGCGTGCAGCCCACCGGCGTCAACGAGCAGCAGCTCGCCTCGCGCTATCTCTTCACCGTGCTGATGAAGGTCGCGTTCACCGACACGCGATCGGGCGACGTGATCTGGTCGAACGAGGCGCTCAGCTTTCGCGAGGAGTACGAGCTGGCGTCGCGGGGAGGCACCGCGCTCGAGGGGTCGGCGTTCCTGGATCAGGAGCGCAACTCGTTCGACCGCATCGCGACCGATATCGCCAGGACCGTGATCACCTCGATCCTCGAGACCTTCTAGTGCCGTTTCCATGCCGACGCTGAGCCTGGCCGCGCTCCGGGCGGGGCTTGCCTCCGGCGCACTCGGTCCCCTGTACGTCCTCACCGGAGGCGACGACCTCGAGAAGCTCGCCGTGGCGGGCGAGTTCGCCGAGACCGTGGACGAGGGCCTCCGCGCGTTCAACGTCGAGCGCCTCCACGGTGCCGAGACGGACGTCGACCAGGTGACGACCGCCGCGGGGCTCTTTCCGATGTTGTCTCCGCGCCGGATCGTGATCGTGCTGGAGGCCGAGAAGCTCCTGGTGCCGAAGCGCGAGAGCCGCGCGGCCGAGGCCGAGCAGGCCCGTCTGGAGGCGCTGCTGGCGGACCCGCCTGCCACCACCACGCTCGTCTTCGTCAGCGGGCCGCTCGACCAGCGCCGCCGCGTGGTGAAGCGGCTCCTGCACGACGCGAAGGTCGTGGACTGTGGCACGGTGGCGGATGCCGCGTCGGCGGAGCAGTGGGTGCGGGCGCGAGCCGCGCGCGACGGCGTGCCCCTGCAGCCGGCCGCGGTGCGCGCGCTGGCGGAACGGGCCGGGCTCGACATCGTGCGGCTGCGGGCCGGGCTCGAGCGTGTGGGGCTCTACGCGCTGGGGCAGGCCACGGTGACCGCGGCCGACGTGCGAGACGCGGTCGCGGCGGGCGCGGAGGCGCAGGCCGACTTCGGCGTGGCGAAGGCCATCTGGCGCAACGACGCCGCCGAAGCGCTTCGAGAACTCGGGCTGCTGCTCGACGCCGGCGCGGCCGGTCCGCTGGTGTTGGGGCAGCTGCGGGCCGCGGCGGAGAAGTCGCCCCCCGCCCGCCTGCGCGCGGCGATCGAGGCCGTGTTCCGGACGGACCTCGCCCTCAAGTCGTCGGGGGGAGACCCGCGCGTGCTGCTCGAGCGACTGGTGGTGGAGCTGTGTGAACCGCCGAGGGCTGGCGGCACGATGCGCAGGCGATTCTGAGGGGCCGGTCCTCACAGGGACGGGCCGGGGCCCCGAAGGGCCCTGCGAGGTGGCGGCTCAGGCCGTGGCGGCGGTCGCCTTCGCGAGCCGGGCGGCAAGCCGGGACTTGTAGCGACCCGCGGTGTTGCGGTGAATGACGCCCTTGGTCGCCATCTTGTCGACGATCGAGACCGTGCTCTTGAGCGCCGTGCGCGCGCCGTCGAGATCCTTGGCGTCGATGGTGGCCCGGATGGATTTGAGCGCTCCGCGCAACTTCGACCGCAGCTCCCGGTTGTGCTGACGGCGCTTCACGTTCTGGCGGTTTGCCTTCAGGGCTGACTTCGTACGCTTGGCCACGTGCTCGAATCCTCTCTCTGGGCTGACATCGCCCGACACGAACAAACCTACACTGCGAAGAAACCTACACTGCGAAGCGGTAATCTTACCACGGGCCGGCAGCCCGGTACCGCCTCAGGCGGGCAGGGGCTGATGCACGTCGAGGACGACCGTCCAGCGGTCACCGGTCCGCACCCACACCCGCGCGTAGTGGCCGGACGCGGAGCCGCCGGCGTCCGCCATTGTCCGATACCGGCCCCACACCAGTCCCAGATCCCCCGCCGCCGACACCGCGGCTCCGAGGGGAGCCGCGTCGGCGAAGACCGGCTGGGTCGCGAGCCAGGCGCGGATATCGGCCGCGGTCGTGAGCGGCTGGATGCCGAACCGATGCACACGGGCGCCGCCGGCCAGGTGTCGGTCCACGGCGGAGGCCTGGCCCTGAGCGGCGGCTTCGGCATCGAGGGCGGCGTCGGCCTCGAGCAGCGAGTCGCGGGTGCCCGGCGTCCACGCCGCGGCCCGGGGCGCACGGGTGAAGCCCTCGGGAAAGGCGACCGGGCCGGGTGTGGTGACGCCCACGTCCATGAGCACGCGGAAGGTCCCGTCCGGTTCACGCCGCCAGATCGACGCATAGTTGCTGTAGCGCGGCGCCAGATCCGGCCGGTCCGTCCTGCGGGTCTCGACGGGTCCGGTCAGGTAGCCGAGATCACCGCTTGCCGCCACGTCCCCGTAGCGCGGCTCCCAGACGAGCCGCAGGGTGGGCGGCGGATCGGGCACCTGGGCGAGCTGTGCGTGCGCCGGACCCGGTCCACTGGTATCGAAGCCGATGGCCGCCGGCGAGAAGTATTCGAGGAACGCCTGCTTCCAGCCGACCACGAGGGCACGCGCGGCAAAGGCGCGTTCGGTCTGGACCATCACGTCGAGCGTTCGCTCACGTTCGGCGGCCTCCTGCCCCTGCGCACCGACGATGCGCGAGGGGAGCGTCGCGAGTGCGACACCGAGGGTGACACTGGACGCAACACTGAGGGCAACACTGCAGACGGCGCTGCAGATGGCTCCCGAGATGGCGGTGAAGACGACACCGCGGAGCGCGGGCGTGAGGCGCGTCATCGGACCTCCTGAAGCGGGTTCCACGGTGGGTTTACCAGGCCGCGTCGCCGTGACCAGGTGCACCCTGCGGTGCGCCAGTGTAGGACGACCGGGTGGGCAAGGGCCAGCGGCAGGCGAGGGAACAACAGACCTGCGGGAGCGCGGCGCCAGGCAGCGATGCGCGGCGCTACAGTGCTCAGCACGGCGCTCAGCCACGGCGCTGCGCTGCCGTGCAGGGGAGGGCGCCGTCAGCGCGAGAGCGTTTCGAAGTCTCCGCTGGTCGGGCGCGTGGTGGTGTAGGTGGCCACGGGCCGTCCGTCCACGATGCGCGTCACCTTGTAGATGACCTGCTTCGGGGTGCCCGGCCCAATCGCGGTGGAGGCGCCGGAGGCGACGGTGGCGCGACGGCCGACCTTCCGGACGTAGTCCCGGGTCTCGCGATACGGCGGGATCTGCCGGCCATACCGGTCCACCGCACCAGCCCCCGCGTTGTACGCGGCGAGCGCGAGTTCCTCGCTGCCCTGGTACCGGTCGAGAAGCATCCGCAGATAGGCCGTGCCGCCCGCGATGTTCTGTTCGGGGTCGAAGGGATTGCGCACGCCGAGTTCGCGGGCCGTGGCCGGCATGAGCTGCATGAGTCCGATCGCGCCCTTCGGGGACACCGCACGCGGGTTGTAGCCGGACTCCACCTGGATGACGGCGCGCACGAGGGCGGGCCGCAGCGCGTGTCGCTCGGCATGCTTCAGGACATAGGGCTCGAAGCGCTCGTGCACGCCGGGTCCACCGGTCACGGGGCGCGTGGAGGCGAATGCCGGCGCTTCGGGAACGGCGTAGGCGGTGGCGGTCTCGTCCAGCTTGCGGTCCGACAGGACCAGCGTGCCCGAGGCGTCTCGCCAGGCGTAGATCTGGGCGTGCGCGGGCGCGGCACCGGCCACGAGGAGGACGAGGACCGACATGAGCTTCACGAGGACTCCCGGAACTGGCACGTGCTGCATGGCGCTGCGCGAACCAGGCTGACCCTGGCTGCTGAACCTATCGGCAGGTGCACGCGCAGCCTGCAACCGCCTGCGTGGTAGCATGCCGCGGCGCGCGGACGGCTCCGCGACCTGGAGGGGCGCGGAGACGGCATGGAGCAGTGGGAGCGGTGGCTCAGGCAGCCACAGACGGTCTGGCTTCGTCGTGCGGCGTTCCAGGTGCACCTGTGGAGCGGCCTGGCGCTCGGGCTCTATGTCCTCGTGCTGAGCCTCTCGGGCAGCGTGCTGGTCTTCCGGGATCAGCTCGACGCCTGGTTCGAGACTCCGGCCCCCGCGTTCGAGCCCGGTCGGGAGGGGCTGTCCACCGAGGCGCTCACGGAGGCGGCCCAGCGGGCGTACCCGGCGCACGAGGTCACCAGGGTCGGCACGCGTTTCGGGCGGCGCCGGCCGGTGATCGAGATCTGGCTCGAGCAGGGCGAGGAACGCCTCGAGCGGCTGTTCAATCCCTATACCGGCGAGGACCTCGGCGACGCGCTGCCGCGCGGCATCCGTGCGGTCCTCTGGCTCGCAGGCCTGCACGATGAACTGCTGCTTGGCGAGACCGGCCGTCGCGTGAACGGGACGGCCAGTGCGGCCGTGGCGCTGCTGACGCTGAGCGGGGCCGTCGTCTGGTGGCCTGGCGTCCGCAACTGGCGCCGGGCGCTGACCGTGCGGTGGCGTGCCCGCTGGCCGCGCCGATTCTGGGACCTGCACAGCGCCGCCGGGGCCTGGTGCTTTCCGTTGATCCTGCTGTGGGCCGTGTCCGGCGTCTACCTCGCCATCCCCGAGCCGTTCGCAGCGGTCGTGGACGCCGTGTCGGATCCCGAGGCGATTCTCGGCGAGCGCCCAGGCGATATCGTGCTGGCGTGGACGGTGCGCCTGCACTTTGGCCGGTTCGACGAGCAGCCGCTGCTGCAGGGGCTCTGGGGACTGCTGGGGCTGGTGCCCGGCCTGATGTTCGTGACCGGCGCGATCATGTGGTGGAACCGGGTGCTCCGTCGGCGGTCGGGTCGACCGGCCGAGCCGGCCGACCCGACCCGGTAGAGCGCGGCGTCAGGCGCCGAGCAGGGCCTGCACCGCGCCGGGCGCCGCCTGCAGGACGTCCCCGATGCGCGCGGTGTCCTTGCCGCCGGCTTCGGCGAAGTCGGCCCGCCCGCCGCCCCGGCCGCCGACGAGCGGCGCGAGCGCCTTCACCACCTGCCCGGCCTGTACACGATCCGTCAGGTCGGCCGTGACGCCGACGACCAGCAGCACACGCCCGTCGTCCTCGGCGGCGAGCACCACCACGCCGCTGCCGATCTGATCGCGGTGCCGATCGACCAGGGCCCGCAGTCCGGCCTTGTCGAGGCCGCTGACGCGGCGTGCCACCAGGCGGATACCGGCGACGGTCGTGAACGCCTCCTCCGCGGCTCCACCTGGCGCACCGAGCGCTGCCTGCATGCGCGCCTGCTGGAGTTCGCGCGCCACGCGGCGGGTCTCCTCCTGCAAGGCCACGATGCGCACCAGGAGATCGCCGGGCCGTGCGCCGAGGGTCGCGCCGATGCGCGCCAGCTCCTGCCGGGCGTGCTGGAAGGCTGCCACGGCCTCGAGGCCCGTGATCGCCTCGATCCGCCGGACGCCCGCGGCCACGCCACTCTCCGAGACGATCGCGAAGAGGCCGATGTCACCCGTCGCGCGTACGTGGGTGCCCCCGCACAGCTCCATGCTGATGCCCGGAACCGACACGACCCGGACGGTATCGCCGTACTTCTCGCCGAAGAGCGCCATGGCTCCGGCGGCGATCGCTTCCTGGGTCGAGCGGACGTCGGTGACGACCGGCGTGTTGCCCAGCACCTGCGCGTTGACGATCTGCTCGATGCGCGCCAGCTGCTCGGGAGTGAGCGCGGTGAAGTGCACGAAGTCGAATCGCAGCCGGTCGGGCGCCACCAGCGAGCCGGCCTGTTTCACGTGCGTACCGAGGACCTCCCGGAGCGCGGCGTGCAGCAGGTGGGTGGCCGTGTGGTTGCGCCGCGTCGCGTCGCGCGCGGGAGCAGCCACGTCGGCGGCGACCGCCCGGTCCTCGTCGAGGCGCCCGCTGTGCACGTCCACCTGGTGCAGGCGGGGCCATCCCGGCGCGCGCAGGACGCCCGTGACACGGGCGCCGCCGCCCGTCCAGGTCAGCGTCCCGTGGTCCGATACCTGCCCGCCCGACTCGACGTAGAACGGCGTCTCGGCCAGCGCCACGTACCCCTGCTGGCCCTCGGTGAGGGCCGCCGTCTGCCGGCGGTCGGCGTCGAACAGGCGGACGACATGGGTGTGCAGCGAGGTGAGGTCGTAGCCGCGGAACACGTGCTCGCCGATCCCGCGCAGCACGGCATCGGTCCGCTCGTCGGCGTCCCAGGCCACGTCCTGCGCGCGGCCCTTGAACGCCGTGCCCGCACGGGCCTTCTCGCGCTGGCTCTCCATGGCGCGATCGAAGCCATCGCGATCGAAGGTGAGCCGACGCTCCTCGGAGAGGTCCTCGATGAAGTCGCGCGGCACCCCGTAGGTGTCGTACAGGCGGAATGCCGCGGCGCCGTCCACCGCGGTGCCGGCGGCCGCGGCCTGATCCAGGAGATCCTCGAGCCGGGGCAATCCGCCGGTGAGCACCGCTTCGAAGCGCTCCTCTTCGGCGCGAATCACCTCGGCGACCACCGACGCGCCGGCCCGGAGCTCCGGGTAGGCGTCGCCGAACTCGTGTACGAGCGTTGGCACCAGGGTGTGCAGGAAGGGTTCGTCGAGGCCGAGCCGCTTGCCGTGCCGCATGGCGCGCCGCATGATCTTCCGGAGCACGTAGCCGCGCCACTCGTTCGAGGGCGCGACGCCGTCGGCGATGAGGAAGGTCATCGCCCGGAGGTGGTCGGCAACGACCCGCATGGAGACGTCACCCGGTTCGAGCGTGCCGCCGTGTCTGCGTCCCGCACGATCGCCAATCGCGGCGAGCAGCGGGGTGAAGAGATCCGTATCGTAGTTCGACAGGTGGCCCTGGAGCACGGCCGTGATGCGCTCGAGGCCCATGCCGGTGTCGATCGAGGGGGCGGGCAGGGGCAGCAGCGTGCCGTCCGGCTGGCGCTCGAACTCCATGAATACGTTGTTCCAGATCTCGACGAACCGGTCGCAGGAGCACTCCACGCCGCGGCACCGCCCTCCGGCCGCTTCCTCGGCGCACGGGAGCGCGTCTCCCCGCTCGTAGTAGATCTCCGAGCATCGGCCGCAGGGGCCGGTGTCGCCCATCTGCCAGAAGTTGTCGGCCGCCCCCAGCGCGCCGATCCGCGATTCGGGAAGGAACGCGCGCCAGATCGCGAAGGCCTCGTCGTCGCGGGGCACGCCGGCTTCGCCGCTGAAGATGGTGGCGAACAGCCGCTCCGGCGGCAGGCCCCATTCGGTGGTGAGCAGGTGCCAGGCGAAGCCGATCGCATCCTGCTTGAAGTAGTCGCCGAACGAGAAGTTCCCCAGCATCTCGAAGAACGTGTGGTGCCGGAACGACGGCCCGACGGCGTCGAGGTCGTTGTGCTTGCCGCTCACCCGCATGCACTTCTGCGCCGTCGCGGCGCGGCTGTAGTCGCGCCGTTCGCGTCCGAGGAACAGGTCCTTGAACTGGTTCATGCCTGCGTTGGTGAACAGGAGCGTCGGATCCTCGTGCGGCACGAGGGGGGCGCTCGGTACAACACGGTGATGCTGGCGCTCGAAGTACGACAGGAACGAGCGGCGAATGTCGTTGGCGGTCATCGGAGTCCGTCGGGGGAAGTGGGGTGGCGACGATCCAGAGTACAGGCTGGGGGTCGCCGCTCACAAGCCGAATTGCAGCGCGTCAGTCGTCGTGTGGGGCGTCTCCGGCCCGCCGGCGGCGGAGCACGTCGCGGACGAGGGAGGGAGAGAAGCCCTGTCCGAGCAGGAAGCGGTGCAGGCGTCGCTCGGTGGCCGGATCGGAGAGGGTGCCCTGCCGGAGGCGGCGATCGAGGGCGCGTTCGACCAGGCTGCGTTCGTCCTCGTCGCCGAACACCGCCCGCAGGGTCTCGTCCACGAGGACGGGGTCGAGTCCCAGCGCGCGCAGGCGCAACCGCACCCGGGCCGGCCCGCGTCCCTTGAGGCGGACCTCGCTCCTGGCGCAGGCCAGGGCCGTGCGGCGATCGTCGAGCGCATGTTCCGCCTGGAGGCGGGCGAGGGCGGCGTCGATGTCGGCGGGGTCGTAGGCCTGGCGTTCGAGGCGCTGCCGCAGCTGCGCGGTCGAGACTTCCCGCCGGCCCAGGACACGCAGCCCCGCGACGTAGGCTTTCCGGTCGCTACTGTCCAAACCTCGTGACCTCGGGCATCGAGGCGTTGCTGCGCGCCATCTCCTCCCGGGCGAGTTCGGCCGTCGTGGCGATGCCCTGCACTTTCAGCTTGAACTCGTCCACGTTGGAGCACCACCGGAGGGCGTCCTCGTAGGTGAGCAGGCCCTGGGCGAAGAAGCCGAAGATCGACTGGTCGAACGTCTGCATGCCGTACTGCGACGTGCCCTGGGCTATCGCACCGGGGATCATGTGGGTGCGCTCCTTGTCCATGATGCAGTCGCGGATGAACGCGGTGCTGATGAGCACTTCCACGGCCGGCACGCGCCCCTTGCCGTCGGCGCGGGGAATCAGGCGCTGCGAGATCACGGCCTTGAGCACGCTCGCCAGCTGGATGCGGATCTGCTTCTGCTGATGCGGCGGGAACACCGCGATGATGCGGTTGATGGTCTCGGTGGCGTCGAGGGTGTGCAGCGTGGAAAAGACCAGGTGTCCGGTCTCGGCGGCGAGCAGGGCGGTCTCGATCGTTTCGTAGTCGCGCATCTCGCCCACGAGCAGCACGTCGGGGTCCTGGCGCAGGGCGCTGCGGAGCGCGAGGGCGAACGAGTCGGTGTCCACGCCGATCTCGCGCTGGTTGATGATCGACTTGTTGTCGCGGTGCAGGTACTCGATGGGATCCTCGATCGTCATCACGTGCGTGCTGCGCGTGCAGTTGATCTCGTGGATCATGCCGGCCAGGGTGGTGCTCTTGCCCGAGCCGGTCGTCCCGGTTACCAGGACGAGCCCGCGTTCCTCGGCGGCAATGCGCTTGAGGACCCGGGGCAGCAGCAGATCCTCGAGCGTAATCGGGTGCATGGGGATCACGCGGAAGATCAGCCCGATGGTCCCGCGCTGCTGGAAGACGTTGCAGCGGAAGCGGCCGAGCCCGCCCACGCTGTAAGCGAGGTCGGTCTCGTGCGTCCGCCGGAACTTCTCCTGCTGCTCGGGGGGGAGCACCGACTCGGCGATCCGCGAGAGGTCGTCGTGGGTGAGGCGCTGCTCTTCGGTGGCGGGCACCAGGGTGCCCCGGACCCGCATCATCGGGTAGCTGCCTACCTTCAGGTGGAGGTCCGAGGCGCCGGATTCAACGGCAATGGTCAGCAGGTCATTGACGTGCATGTCCCTGCTATCGACCCTTCGACCCTCCGGATGTAGCGGCACCGGCCGGTTCCCCCAGCTCGACCGGGGTGAGCCATCCGTGCGTATCCGGTGCCTCCCCGCGCACAATCGAGAAGAACCGTTGCTGAATCGCCTCGGTCACCGGGCCCCGCCGTCCGCTGCCGATGCGGATCTTGTCCACCGACCGGATGGGCGTGACCTCGACGGCCGTGCCCGCGAAGAACACCTCGTCCGCGATGTACAGGAACTCGCGGGGCAGGACCTGCTCCCGGACCTCGAAGCCCAGGTCGCGCGCGATGGTTATGACCGAGTCGCGGGTGATGCCCCACAGGACGGACGAACCCATGGGCGGGGTGAAGATGACCCCGTCGCGCACCAGGAAGAGGTTCTGGCCGCTGCCCTCGCTGAGATTGCCCTCCGTGTCGAGGGCGATGCCTTCGGCGTACCCCTCGAGGGTCGCCTCCATCTTGATGAGCTGCGAGTTGGCGTAGTTGGCCACGCTCTTGGCCATCGCCGGCAGAGTGTTGGGCGACATGCGGGCCCACGTGCTCACCTTGACGTCGAGGCCCTCTTCGATGGCCTCCTTGGTGAAGTAGGCGCCCCACTCCCAGACGAGCACCGCCGTGTCCACCGGGCAGGGGAACGGGTTGACGCCGAGCGAGTCGTAGCCGCGATAGATCAGCGGCCGGATGTAGCACGCCCTGAAGGCATTGGCGCGAATCGTCTCGTGCACGGCGGTGGTGAGGGCCGGGACGTCGTACGACGCCTCCATGCGGTAGATGCGGGCCGAGTCCACGAGGCGCCGGAGGTGCGCGTCGAGCCGAAAGCAGGCCGGACCGCGGACCGTGTCGTAGCACCGGGCGCCCTCGAAGACGGCGCTGCCGTAGTGGACGACGTGCGACGCGATATGGATTCGCGCGTCGGCCCACTCGACGAGCGATCCGTTCATCCAGATCTTCCCGGTTCCCGGAAACGCCATGGTGCTGCTCCTTAGGTGACGGCCCCGATCCCGTCCTCCGATGTATCGCGCGAAGGGGACCGGCCCTGCAGGCCGGCGGGGGCCGTCCGGCGATTGTACCGGGTACTGTCGTACGCCGTCGAATCGCGAGGCGGCTACTGGGTCTCGCCGCAGAACAGGCAGCGGTCCGCGCGCGCGTGCAGGGCCTTGTGGCAATGCCAGCAGAGGCGTGCCGCTGCGGGCTCGGCCTGGACGCGCAGTGGCGGGCGGGGCCGGACGTCCACGCGGGCCTCGGGCGCGGGCGGGGTGACGACGGCCGCCGCGGCCGCGGCGGGCACGGCGGGGACAGGGATGCGCGCGGGCGTCGGGGTGCCGACCGAGCGGCGCGCGGCCATCACGTCACTCCAGAGGTCCGAGGCGCGCGTGTAGCGTGCGGTCGGATCGGGCGCGAGCGCCCGCAGCACGATGTCGTTGATCGCCTGGGGGATCTTCCCGTTCCGCAGACGGGGGGCCGTGACGAGTTCGCCGCGCTCGAGCCGTTCGAGGTCGTGCGGCGTCGGCGACTCGTAGGGCAGGTCGCCGGTCAGCATCTGGTACATCGTGACGCCGATCGAGTACACGTCGCTGGCGAACACGGCCCTGCCGTGGAACTGCTCGGGCGCCATGTACGGCGGGCTGCCGATGATGGTGGTGCCCCGCGCGGCGACCTCGAGGAACCGCGAGGTGCCGAAGTCGGTGACCTTCAGGCGTCCGCCGCTGCCGACGAGCATGTTGCCCGGGCGCAGATCGCGGTGCAGGACGCCGGCCTGGTGCGCGTGATCGACGCCGTTGCAGATCTGGCACGTGAAGTCGAGCGCCTGCGGCAGCTCCAGGGCGCCCTCACGCAGCACCAGCTGCTCGAGCGTCTCGCCCGGCACGTACTCCATCACGATGAAGAAGACGTCCTCCTGGCGCTCGGCGGTGAGGACGCGGACGATGTTCGGGTGGTCGAGTGAGGCGAGCAGGCGCGGCTCGTGCAGCATCTCCTGGAGGTCGGGCTGCTGACGATGCGGGACCTTGATGGCGACGCGGCTCTGCATCCACGTGTCCTCGGCGAGATAGACCGTCCCGAAACCCCCGCTGCCGAGGGAGGCGTCGATCCGGTACTTGCCGAGCATCTGGCCGCGAAAGAACATGGAAGCTGGGCCGAGTATAGCAGGCGCCCTGCGCGGGGCCGCGACCGCGCTCCGTATAATCCTTCCGTGATCCCCAGATTCCATGCACCCGGCGTGCACGGCGGCGAGGCGGTGACGCTGCCGCGCGAGGAGGCCGAGCACCTCACCCGCGTGCTGCGGCTGCGCGAAGGCGATGCCGTCCGGGTCTTCGACGGCCGTGGCCGCGAATACGACGCCGTCGTCGAGCGGCTCGCGCGTTCCGAGGTGCGGGTACGTGCCGGCGCCGAACGACAACCCCCGCGGGAACCCGCGGTACACGTGACGCTCGTGCAGGCGGTGCTGAAGGGCGACCGCATGGACGCCGTCGTGCGCGACGCGGTGATGATGGGGGTCGGCGCCGTCGTGCCGCTCGTCAGCGCCAGGAGCGAGGTGTCGCGTGCCGCGCTCGACCGGGCCCGGCGGCGGGAGCGCTGGCAGCGCGTGGCGGTGGCCTCGGCGAAGCAGTGCGGCCGGGCGACGGTGCCCGCGGTGATGCGTCCCGTGGACTGGACCGACTGGCCCGCGCCGGGAGGCCTGCTGCTGCCGGAGCCGCGCATCATCCTGGTCGAACCTGCGGCCGTCAGGTTTCCGCCACGCCTGGAGCCCCCGGCACCGGGGGCGGATGCGTCGCCCGGGTCGTCTGCGTCTTCCTGGCTCCTCGGCGCGGTGGCCGCAACCGCGACCGACGTGCCGGACGCCGCCACGATTGTCGTGGGTCCCGAAGGAGGATGGACGGAGGAGGAGGTGGCCCGCATGCGGGGCGGGGCCCGGCTGGTCTGCCTCGGTCACCTGACGCTGCGTGCGGAGTCGGCCGCGCTGGTGGCGCTGGCGGCCCTCTTCACGCGCTGGGGTGTGTACTGACAGGACGGAGCACGGCACAGCACCAGCCGTCCTCGTCGGTGGCCCGCACGCAGGTCCAGTCCGGGAACGCTCCCAGCACCGCGTCGCGTTCCGCCGTCTGGATCCCGCTGAGTACCAGCCAGCCTCCGTCGCGGACCTGCGCGGCGAGCAGGTCCGCCACCGCGAGGATCAGACCGCCGGTCAGGTTGGCCACGACGACGTCATGGGGACCCGACGCCTCCTGCCTGATGTCGGCGACCGCGAACGTGGGCGGCGCCTGTCCCGCGACGTTCAGGTCCTCGTTCAGGTCCACGTTCTCCTGCGCGGCTGCTACCGCGTCCGGGTCGCTGTCGATCCCGCGCACACGCGCCGCGCCAAGACGGCGGGCCGCCAGGGCGAGCACACCCGACCCGCTGCCGACATCGAGCACCGACGCGCCGCCGATCGGCAGCTGCTGCAGCGCATCCAGGCACAGGCGCGTGGTGGCGTGATGGCCGGTGCCGAATCCCATCGAGGGCTGGATCACGAGGACGACGCGGTCGTCGGTCGCCGACGCGGCGGGCACATCCCACGGGGGACTGACGACGATGCGACCGACCCGCACCGCCTGCAGGCCGGCCTGCGAGCGCGCGGCCCAGTCGTCGTCGGGCACGTCCACCGCGCGCGCGGCCAGGCCCGTCACCTGGGCGGGCAGCGCCAGGAGCGCGCGGTCGCGCTCGAGGCTGGCGTGGAAGAAGGCCCGCCACGCACGGGGACCGTCCTCCGACACGGCCGACACGTCGAAGTCGGCCAGGGCCGCCAGGACCAGGCCCGCCCCCTCCTCGTCCCCCACGTCGTCCGGGAACCCGCCGGTCGCGGGTCGTGCCTGGGCGGCCGGCAGCGTGATGTCCAGTGCCGGCCACGTACGCATGGTCAGCCGAAGATGTCCTTGACGCGTTCGAAGATGCCCTTGTCGTGCTCCTCGCGGAGCGTGGGCTCGAAGGCCTCGGGTGGAAGCGACTCGGCGAGCTGCTCGACGAGCTTGCGCTGCTCGCGCGACAGCTTTTTGGGGGTGACCATCCGCACCGTGACGATGAGGTCGCCCTTGCCGCGTCCCGACACGTCCGGCATGCCGCGACCCTTGATACGGAACGCCGTGCCGCTCTGCGTGCCGTCGGGCACGGTGAAGGGCTCCCGGCCGTCGAGCGTGGGAACGATGATCTCGCCGCCCAGGGCCATCGTGGGGAAGCTCACCGGGATGTCGCAGTGCAGGTCGTTGCCGTCACGATGGAAGAACGCGTGCTCCTGCACGTGCACCACCACGTAGAGGTCACCGGGAGGGCCGCCGCCGCGTCCCGCTTCGCCTTCGCCGGTCAGGCGGAGGCGCTGTCCCCCGGAGATGCCGGGCGGGATCTTCACCGTGAGCTTGCGCTCCCGCTCGGTACGGCCCATTCCGCGGCAGGTGGCACAGGGCTTGGCGATGATCTGGCCTGTGCCGCGGCACTGTCCGCACGTCCGGGCCACCGTGAAGAAGCCCTGCTGGTAGCGCAGCTGCCCGCGGCCCTGGCACTGTGGACAGGCGGCCGGCTTCGAGCCGGCGGCCGCGCCGTTGCCGCCACAGGTGGCGCAGGTTTCCTCGCGGGGAATCTGGATCGTCGTCTCGGCGCCGGTCGCCGACTCCTCGAAGGAGATTTCGAGGTCGTACCGCAGGTCCGCTCCGCGCTGGGTGCCCCTGGCCCGTCCTGCCCCGAAGACGTCGCCAAAGCCGAACACGTCGCCCAGGCCGCCGAAGATGTCCTCGAAGCCGGTGAAGACCGACGGGTCGAAGCCTCCCTGCGCGGCCGCGCCGACCCCCGCATGGCCGAAGCGGTCGTAGGCGCGCCGCTTGTCGCCATCGGCGAGGACCGCGTACGCCTCGGCGGCCTCCTTGAACCGTTCCTCGGCCTCGGCGTCTCCCTGGTTGCGGTCGGGATGATACTTGAGCGCGAGCTTCCGGTAGGCGCTCTTGATCTCCTGGTCGGCTGCCGTGCGCTCGACGCCGAGCACCTCGTAGTAGTCGCGTCGGCTCACGTCGTCGCCACCTTCACCATCGAGGCGCGCAGGAGCCGATCGCCGAGCATGTAACCCCTCCGCAGCTCTTCGACCACCTCGCCGTTCCGCCGCCCGTCCACCGGCTCCTGTGCCACCGCCTGGTGGAACCGCGGGTCGAAGTCGGCGCCCAGGGCCTCGATGGGCGTGACGCCGCGCTTGCGCAGCAGGTCGAGCATCTGGCGGTGAATCAGGTCGAGACCCTTCCGGTAGGCGTCCGCATCGGCACCGGCAGGCGCCTGGAGTGCGCGCTCGAAGTCGTCCATCACCAGCAGCACGTCGAGCAGCAGGTCCGCCGTGGCGGTGTCCGCGTGTTCCCGGCGCTCCCGCTCGATGCGCTTCCGGTAGTTGTCGAACTCGGCGGCCGTGCGCAGCAGCCGGTCCTGGAGGGCGGCCTTCTCGCGGCGCACCTCCTCGATGGCCGCGTCGCCGGACGGCGCGGGGTTCACGGGGTCACCGGGTGGGGTGGTGGGCGATTCGGGATCGTTGGCAGCGTTGTCGGACATGGTCCTCGGGTGCGACTCCTGGTTCATCGGTGTGGGCCGGCGCGACCCATGGGCGATGGTCCCGGACGGGACCATCGCGAACGGTCAGTCTCCGGTTCGCAGCACCCGCGACACGACCTGCGTGGTGCCGTCGACGAGGGAAATGGCCCGTGAATAATGCATGCGCATGGGGCCGATGACGCCCACGGTGCGCACCGTGTCACCGTCGACCACGGTCGACGCAACGAGGCTGAGCGACCGCAGGTCCGGAGCGGTGTGCTCGTGGCCGATGATGACCGTCAAGCCCGGCCCGTCGATGTACTCGTTGAGCAGGCGGACGAGCCGCTCCTTCTCTTCCATCATCTCGAGCAGCGCCCGCAGCGTCTCGCGGGAGATGTCGGACTCGGGCACCCCGTGCAGGAGCGACGCCGCGCCCTCGACGAAGAACGGCTGCTGCTTCGGCAGCGCGTCGAGGGTCGTCTGTGCGAGCCGGAGCGCACGACCGAGCAGCTCGTCGTAGAGCGTCCGCTCGCGCTGCAGGCGCGTGCGCACGGCATCGCGGACCGCCACGAGCGGCAGCCCGCTGAACTCGGTCGTGATGTAGTTGGCGGCCTGGATGAGGACATCGGGGCTCAGCTCTTCACCGGTGTCGATGACCTTCTGCGTCACCTGATTGCCCCGCGAGGCGACGACCACCAGCACCCGCGATCCGCCGAGCGGCACGAAGTCGATGCGCTGCAGGTACGACACCTGCTCGGCGGCCAGCGCGAAGCCCACCGATCGTGCCGCCCGCGAGACCACGTGGGACGCGCTGGCAAGGACGTCTTCCATCAGGGCCGGACGGCTGACCTGTTCGCGCAGCTGGCTCTCGACACCGGCTGGCGGCCGCACCGGCCGACGCCCGTCGAGCAGCAGATCGACGAACACCCGATACCCCCGGTCGGTGGGGACGCGGCCCGCCGAGGTATGCGGCTGGCTGAGGTAACCCTCGTGCTCCAGCTGGACCAGGGCGTTACGGACCGTCGCCGACGACACGTTCAACCCACTGGCCCGTACGAGCACCTGCGACGACACCGGTTCCCCGGTCACGATGTACTCGCGAACCAGGCTCGCGAGCAGACGCCGCGATCGTTCGGAAAGGGTGATGGAAACCATTGCCTGTCAGCCGCTTACACCTGCGGACCTCGAAGGATTATAGCCCACCCGCCCCGGCGGGGCCCTCGCTCAGGCGCGCACGGCGCCGTCCCACCGCAGGCTCGCGGCCGCGGCGCCGGGGCCGGCCAGCTTGCCGTGGCGGACGGCGATGAGCTCGGCGAGGATGCTGACCGCAATCTCCTGCGGGGTGACGGCGCCGATGTCGAGGCCGATCGGCGCGTGCACCGCCGCCAGCGTCTCGGCCGGGAGTCCCTCCGCGAGCAGCGCGTCGTAGATCCGCCGGACCTTGGCACGGCTGCCGATCAGGCCCACGTAGCGGAGACCCGCGGGTGCAAGGGCGCGCAGGGCATCGAGGTCATGGCGGTGTCCGCGCGTCACGATGACCGCATAGGCGCCCGGTGGCAGGGTCCGCGCCTGGAGCCAGCCCGGGATGTCCTCGACGATGACCTCGACGCCCTCGGGAAAGAGGCTGGGGTCGGCGAATTTCTCGCGGTCGTCCACCATGTGGACGCGGAAGCCGGCCTCGTGCGCCATCCGGGCCAGGCACTGGCCCACGTGTCCGGCGCCGAAGACGTACACCTCCGGCGCCGGCTCGACGGGCTCGATGAAGACCTCCATCTGGCCCCCGCAGATCAGGCCGCTCTCCTCGGCGAAGTCGTCCGAGAGTTCATAGGTGAACCGTGCCGGCTGCCGGGATCCGATGGCTTCGCGCGCCTTCCAGAAGGCGTCGTTCTCGTAGCACCCGCCGCCGATGGTCCCGACCGTCCGCCCGTCCGCATAGACGAGCATCTTCGCGCCGACGCGCTGGGGCGTCGAACCGTTGGAGGAGACGATGGTGACCAGCGCCACGCCCTCACCCCGCTGCAGGGCCTCGGCCAGCGCCGCGAAGACCTCCTGGTTCATGCGGGGATTATAGAGCCCCTGTCAGCCGTGGGACGGCATCGCGGGTACGCGGCGCGCCAGGCCTCAGATGGTGAGCACCCAGTGGGTGCCCATATCGGGCGCGAGTTCGTCGGCGAGCCGATCCACCAGTCCGGGCCCGTAGCGGTTCAGGAAGTAGACGAACCCCACCTCGCGCTCCTGCGGATGGCCGGCGGGGAAGGCCTGGGCGCGGGCATGGTGGAACTGGCGTCGCAGCGTGTCGTCCTTGCGCTTGGCTGCCTGGATGATCTTGGCCTGCAGCTTCTTCAGGTCGTCCTGCATGCGACCGAGCGTGGAACGGGCCGCGCCTTCGAGCGTGGGATCGATGGTGGTGACGGCCGACGCCACCTCCGCCATGCGCTCCTCGACCGCGCGAATGGCGTTGTCGAGGGAGCCGTCCACGGCCGCGGGCAGCTGGGCCCGGAGCAACGCATTGAGGGCCGACTCGTCCTGATCGCGCAGGGCCTCGAGCGGCAGTTCCTGGCGGGAGAGAAACCGCATGGCGTTCGCATCGAGCAGTGTGGCGCTGATGCGCTGCACCACCAGGGGCATGGGGACGCCGAACGCCTCGTAGACGCCCCGGAGCTGGCCGAAGTAGGCCAGTTCGCCAGGCCCGCCCACGTAGCAGACGGTGGGGAAGATCGTGTCCTGCATCACGGAGCGCAACAGCACGCTCGGGCTGAACTCCTCGGGGGCGCGGCTGGCCAGTTCGAGCAGCGCGGCACGCGGCTCCACGCGCGCGCCGATCCGGAAGTCGTCGCCCTCCATCTGGATCGGCTGCCGGCCGTCGGCGTTCAGGTGGAACAGCGCCAGTCCGCCGGGCTGCGGCGCCACCTGCGCGTGATAGCCCTGGGCCGTCAGCGCCCGACCGGCCTCGGTGGCGAGGCGGCCCGTGCGGTCGCCCGCAGCCAGCTCCTGCTCGAAGAGGTGACGGGCCAGGGGCTTCGCGGCCGGATCGCTGCCGTCGTACACCACGAGTCCCCGCGGCCCGAGCACGCGTTCGATCCAGCGGGCGAAGGCGTCGGCCACCCCCGTGCCCGGACGATAGGCCGCGCGCAGATCCTCGATCAGCCCGGCTGTGAAGTCGGTGCGGGGCAGCGTGTGGGCCAGCGTCTCGAGCGCGAGCTCCACGGATTCGTCCAGGACGAGGCGGCCGACCGGCTGTGCCCCGCAACCTGGCAGAGGCCCGAGCGCCACGCTCGTCGGTTCGAGCGTCGCGTCGAGCACCGTACAGCCCCGGACTTCCTCCCAGTCGTGATCCTCGCCGTGCGCCCAGAAGATCGCCTCCGCGGGCACCGAAAACTGCGTGCGAAGGCGTTCGGCGAGCATCAGGGCCGTCAGGGCCTTCAGCAGAGTGAAGAAGGGCCCGCCGAACAGGCCGACCTGCTGGCCGGTGACCACGGCGACGGTGTCGCGGCGCCTCAGGCGATCGGCAGCCGCGATGGCCGCCGGCGGCGCCTGACGGGCGGCCTGTTGTGCCTGCAGCATGTCGGCGACGGCTTCGCGCGGCCGTTCGACGCCGCGCGCGCGCTCGACGGCGGCAGTCCAGGCCGCGGGGTCAGCGGGGTTGCCGGCGTAGAAATCCGCGAGGCGCTCGTAGTGACAGGCGTAGTCGGAGACTAGTGGCCGAACCCAGGGAAAACGCCGGATGTCGGTAGGAACACGGGAGGCACTGGCTCCGAGGCCGGGCTGGGACAACACCGGCGCTACTGTCGCAGAGCGCCGTACGCAGTGTCAAGGCGCGGCGGCGCGCACCGCTGCGCCCGGGTGAACGGGTTGCCGGCGTGGACTCGCGCCCCCGACGGCCGCGGCGGCCCGACGTTCGATTGCTGTGCCGAGAATTCGCGTGCTACGATCGCCCGCAAATCCGCGTGCGCTCACCTCGATATCACCGTCCTTTCCGCACTGGAGCTCAGCCGCCGTCCGGAACCGGTTGTTCCGACCCCCGTTTGCGGCCGTGGTGTGCGGCAAAACGGGCCGACGGGGCCTGCGAACGAGGGAACGCCCGCATGGCCAGGTGGTCTGCGTGCCGCGAGGCGCGACGGACCGCGGGAGTGATGACAGCACGATGAACGCGGTGTTGGCGCTCGAAGATGGCACCTGGTATCGCGGCGTCGCCGCCGGCGCGGCCGGCGAGGCCCGCGGCGAGGTCGTGTTCAACACGAGCATGACCGGGTACCAGGAGATCCTCACCGATCCGTCCTATGCCGGACAGATCGTCACCATGACCGCGCCGCTCATCGGCAACTACGGGGTCGCCGGCGGCGATGCGGAGTCGCGGAGTCCCCGGGTGGCGGGCTTCATCGTCCGCGAGGCCTCGCCGATCGCGAGCAACTGGCGTGCGGACGGGACACTCCGGGATTACCTGCTCAAGCACGGGATCGTGGCCATCGCCGAGATCGACACGCGCGCGCTGACGCGCGTGCTTCGCTCGGCGGGCGTGATGCGCGGGGTGATTGCCACCGGACACCCCGACCCCGCCGCGCTCGTGGACCGGGCGCGGGCCATCCCCAAGATGGAGGGGACGGACCTGGTGCAGCAGGTCACCTGCGCGCAGCCCTACCGCTGGCAGGACCGGGCCCAGACCGGCGCGGCCGACCAGGAGTCGTTCGGCATCGCACCCGAAGGGCGTGCCTCCCGGCGCCTGCGCGTGGCGGCGTACGACCTCGGGGTCAAGTGGAACATCCTGCGCCGCCTCGACGCCTACGGGTGCGACGTGCACGTGTTCCCGGCTTCGGCCCCCGCGGCCGACCTGCTCGCCATCGAACCCGACGGCGTGTTTCTCAGCAACGGTCCCGGCGACCCGGCGGCCGTGGCCTACGCCGTGGAACACGTCCGTACGCTGCTGGCGGCCGAGGTGCCGGTGTTCGGCATCTGCCTCGGCCACCAGGTGCTCGGTCTGGCCATGGGCGGGCGGACGTTCAAGCTGAAGTTCGGGCACCGCGGCGCCAACCACCCGGTGAAGGACCTGCAGTCGGGCAAGGTGGAGATTACCTCCCAGAATCACGGGTTCGCCGTGGATCCGGACTCGCTGCCGTCGAACGTCGCCGTGACGCACCTGAATCTCTATGACGGGACCGTCGAAGGCTTCCGCCACGTGGACAAGCCGATCTTCTCGGTGCAGTACCACCCGGAGGCGTCGCCGGGACCGCACGACGCCGACTATCTGTTCCGCCAGTTCCTCGAAGCCATGGAGCGGCGCTGACCGATGACCGTCGCCACCCGCCTCATTCCCTGACGAACTCATGCCACGACGAGACGACCTTGCGCGCGTGCTGGTGATCGGGTCCGGGCCGATCGTGATCGGCCAGGCCTGCGAATTCGACTACTCCGGCACGCAGGCCTGCAAGGCGCTCCGGGCCGAGGGGCTCGAGGTGATCCTGGTCAACAGCAATCCGGCCACGATCATGACGGACCCGGAACTGGCCGATCGCACCTACGTCGAGCCGCTCACGCCGGAGATGCTCGAGGCCATCATCGAGAAGGAGCGCCCGGACGCCGTGCTGCCGACCGTCGGCGGTCAGACCGCGCTCAACCTGGCCGTGGCGCTCGCCGAACGGGGCGTGCTCGAGAAGTACGGCGTGAAGCTGATCGGCGCGTCCATCGAGGCCATCAAGGTGGCCGAGGACCGGCTGCTGTTCCGCGACGCGATGAAGGGCATCGATGTCGCCGTGCCGCACAGCGGGGTGGCGAAGACGCTCGAGGAGGCGCTCGCGCTGGTGGAGGAGGTCGGGTTCCCGGCCATCATCCGCCCTTCCTTCACGCTGGGCGGCGTGGGCGGCGGCATCGCCTACAACATCGACGAGTTCCGCGAGGTCGCCGGCCGCGGTCTCGAGCTCAGCCCCGTGCACGAGATCCTCGTGGAGGAGTCGGTCATCGGGTGGAAGGAGTTCGAGCTCGAGGTGATGCGGGATGTGGCCGACAACTTCGTCGTCATCTGCTCCATCGAGAACATCGACCCGATGGGCGTGCACACCGGCGACTCCATCACGGTGGCGCCGGCGCTGACGTTGACGGACAAGGAGTACCAGCGGATGCGCGACATCGCGCGTCGCATCATCCGGCGCGTGGGCGTGGAGACCGGCGGGTCGAACATCCAGTTCGCGATCAACCCCGACGACGGCCGCATCGTGGCCATCGAGATGAACCCGCGCGTGTCGCGGTCGTCCGCGCTGGCGTCGAAGGCCACCGGCTTTCCCATCGCGAAAATCGCGGCGAAGCTGGCGCTCGGCTACCACCTGGACGAGATCCCCAACGACATCACGCGCCTGACGCCCGCGTCGTTCGAGCCGACGATCGACTACATCGTGGTGAAGTTCCCGCGCTGGAACTTCGAGAAGTTTCCCCAGGCCGACCCCACCCTCACCACGCAGATGAAGTCGGTGGGGGAGGCGATGGCCATCGGCCGCACGTTCAAGGAGGCCTTCCTCAAGGCCGTGCGCTCGCTGGAGCTCGGGCGGCTGGGTGATCTGTTCCCCCCGCTGCCCGACGAGCCCGAGGACGAGACGGCTCTGCGCACCGCGCTCGTCGTGCCGAGCGACCGCCGGATGTGGGCCGTGTTCCGCGCCCTGCGCCGCGGGTGGAGCATCGACACCATCAACGAGCTCACCCACATCGACCGCTGGTTCCTGCAGCAGTTCGCCGACATCGTGTCGCTGCGCGACATGGCCGGCCTGGTGGAGCTGCGCGAGATGTCGAGCGACCTGCTCCGCACCCTGAAGCGCAACGGGTTCAGCGACGCGGACATCGCGGCGGTGAACGGCGTGGACGAGGAGCTCGTCCGCCAGCGCCGCCTCGCCGAGGGCCTGGTACCCGCCTTCAAGCGCATCGACACGTGCGCGGCGGAGTTCGAGTCGTTCACACCCTACCTGTACGGGACCTATGAGCAGGTGTGCGAGGCCGACCCCACCGCCAGGAAGAAGGTCATCATCCTCGGCAGCGGGCCGAACCGCATCGGCCAGGGCATCGAGTTCGACTACTGCTGCTGCCACGCGGTCTTCGGCTTCCGTGAGGAAGGCTTCGAGACGGTGATGGTCAACTGCAATCCGGAAACGGTGTCGACCGACTACGACACCGCCGACCGTCTCTACTTCGAGCCACTGACGTTCGAGGACGTGATGGCCATCGTCGATCGTGAGCGAAGCGCCGGGGGCGACGTCGCCTGCGTCGTGCAGTTCGGCGGGCAGACCCCGCTCAAGCTCGCCCTGGCCCTGCAGGAGGCGGGGGTGGACATCCTCGGGACCGCTCCCGACTCGATCGACCTGGCCGAAGACCGGCAGCGCTTCTCGCAGCTGCTCTGGGACCTGGCCATTCCGCAGCCGGCGAGCGGGACCGCGGTGTCGCGGGCCGAAGCCCGCGAGGTGGCTGATCGGATCGGCTATCCGGTCGTGGTGCGGCCGTCCTACGTGCTCGGCGGGCGCGGCATGGCCATCGTGTTCGACGCCTCGGCCCTCGACCGCTACATGACCGGCGCCGTCGACGTCTCCCACGACCGGCCCGTGCTCATCGACCGGTTCCTCGAGGATGCCTTCGAGTTCGACGTGGACGCGGTGGCGGACGCGACCGGGGCCGTGGTCATCGGCGGCATCATGGAGCACATCGAGGAGGCGGGCATCCACTCCGGCGACAGCTCCTGCGTGGTGCCGCCCTTCATGGTGGCCGAGCGGCACCTCGGCACGATCCGCGACTACACGCGACGCATCGCGCGGGCACTGAAGGTCGTCGGGCTGATGAACATCCAGTACGCGATCAAGGACGACGTGGTCTACGTCCTGGAGGTCAATCCCCGGTCGTCGCGCACCGTCCCCTTCATTTCGAAGGCCACCGGCGTGCCCCTGGCGAAGGTGTCGGCGCGGGTGGCTGCGGGACGGACGCTCGCCGACCTGGGGCTGGTGGACGACCTGCAGGCAGCGGGCGTGTTCGTGAAGAGTCCCGTGTTCCCGTTCGTGCGCTTCCCCGGGGTGGACACGATTCTCGGACCCGAGATGAAGTCCACGGGCGAGGTCATGGGCGGGGCGGACAACTTCGGTGTGGCCTTCAGCAAAGCCATGATGGGCGCCAGCCAGAAGCTTCCGGAGCAGGGACGCGTGTTCATCAGCGTGAACAACCACGACAAGCCCACGGTGCTGCCGATTGCCCGCGACCTGGCGCAACTGGGCTTCATCCTGGCCGGCAGTCGTGGCACGGCGGCGTATCTGCGCGCGCACGGCCTGGATGTCGAGGTGATCTTCAAGGTGAACGAGGGGCGTCCCAACGTGGCCGACCACCTCGTGAACCGCAGCATCGACCTCATCATCAACACCCCGCTCGGACGGGAGTCCTTCTTCGACGAGCGCGCGGTGCGGCGAGCCGCCACCATGGCGCAGGTCCCCTGCATCACCACGCTGACCGGGGCATCTGCCGCGGTCAGCGCGATACGGGCGCTTCGGTCGCAGACGCTCACGGTGCGGTCCCTGCAGGACTACTACGCCGCCGTGGAAGCCGGTCGCTGACAGCCGTCGCAGCCGCGGCTCCGCGCGGCACTCTCGCCCCTGGTCGGGCGGCCCTGGTGTCTCCGCGTTGGTGGGTCGGGCGGGCGTACTACGCGGTGCGCCTCGTCTGAACCGCTCAGGTCGAGCTATCCCCTCTGCTAGGATGGGCCCGGCGGTCTCCACGATGACGATGCTGCGGGCAGGCGCGCTGGTGATCGGGCTGCTCGCGCTGGCAGGCCCAGGGGGAGTGGTGGGCCGCGCCGCGCAGCTGTTCCGCGCGGGGGTCGTGACGGTGCCGGTGACGGTGACCGTCACCGACGCGGCGGGGCGGCTCGTGGAGGGGCTCCAGCGCGACGACTTCGAGATCTTCGAAGACGGCGACCCGCAGGCCATCACGCAGTTCACCGGCGAACGGGTCCCGGTGAGCCTGGGCATCCTGCTCGACACCAGCGACAGCATGCGGGGACGTCCGGTGATCGATGCGCGGACCGCGCTCGACCGCTTCGTGAGCGAGTTGCTCGCGCCGGGCGACGAAGCCTTCGTCGCCACCTTCAATCACGCCACCCGGCTCGCCGCGTTCTGGACGCGGCCGCCCACGGAGCTGTCGGGCCTGCTCGACACGCTCGTGCCGTCCGGCGGGACCGCCATGTACGACGCCCTGCACGACGTGGCACCGCTCTTCGAACGACGCACGCACGTGCGATCGGCGCTCGTGGTGATCTCGGATGGCTCCGACACCGCCAGCGATCACTCCGTGGGGGAGACCCGCGCCGCGATCCAGCGGGCCGACGCGTTCGTGTACGCGATTGCGATCGATGCCGATGACGCACGCGCCAGCACGCGGGTGAGCCCGGAGGCGCTGCGCGAGATCACGACGCCGAGCGGAGGCTACACGGAAGTGATCCGGGCCTCGTCGGAACTGGCGGCGGCCACCGCGCGCATCGCGCAGGAGCTGAACGCGCAGTACACGCTCGCCTACAACTCCCCGAAGCCCGCTGACGGCCAGTGGCGATCGATCCGGGTCCGCCTCCGGAACCCGGACCTGCTGGCGCGCGCACGGCGCGGCTATCTGGCCATGCCCCAGGACCGCTGAGACCGCGTCGCGACACGCGGCGGGCCTCGACGACCCCGCGCCGCCCTGCACAGCCCCGACAGGGTTCAGCCGTCGGCGGAATTTGGGCTTGACGCCCGGCGCCCCTGTCGGTAGAGTTCATTTCGCAATTGAGACTCAGTCTCACATCTGTCCGGCAAGACGGCTGTGGGGCGGTAGACGGTGAAGAGGCCCCGCCCGGTGCGGCAACACCAGGCGGGGAGCCACACGGAGGGTCGGGAGACCTGTTCCACACGCGCGTGCGCGGATGGCCGCTGGCGCTGCGGATTGTACTCCGCTCGCGCATCGCCATCGCGCCGTCGCAGGCGGGATCTCCCCTGTCGCCTGGGCGAAGGGCATGACGATACGCAGCCTCATCTTCTGGCCACACCTGATCGCCGGCGTCTGCGCCGGTCTCGTCATTCTGCTGATGTCGGTGACGGGCGTGGCCCTCACCTACGAACGACAGCTCATCGCCTGGTCCGACTCGGACCATCGGTCCACGCCCCCGCAGGAGGGCGCTTCGCCGCTGCCGGTGCAGACACTGCTGGCGCGGGTGCGGGCCGCTCATCCGGGGCAGGCCCCCACGGCCGTGACGCGCTCGTCCGACCCCACCGCGCCCGTACAGGTGTCCGTGGGGCGGCAGACGCTGCTCGTCGATGCGTACTCAGGTGCCGTGCTCGGACAGAGTTCGACCGCCGTGCGCCAGCTGATGAGCGACCTCCGAGCCTGGCACCGCTGGATCGCCGTGGAAGGGGAGTCCCGCGCAACCGCGCGGGCTATCACCGGCTGGTCCAACTTCATCTTCCTGTTCATCGTGGTCACCGGTGCCTACCTCTGGATTCCGCGGAAGTGGACCTGGACGCACCTGCGGCCCGTCGTGCTTTTCGGCACGAGCCTTCGCGGCAAGGCGCGCGACTTCAACTGGCACAACGTCATCGGCCTCTGGACGGTCGTGCCGCTCTTCTTCGTCGTCCTCACGGCGCTCCCGATCTCGTTCCCCTGGGCCAATAGCGCCGTCTACCAGCTGGCGGGCGAGGCGCCCCCTGCGCCACGCGGTGGTGGCCCGGGAGCCGGACCGGCCGGCGGGCCGCGGGGGCGCGAGGGGGACGCCGCCGTTGAGCCCGTCCTCGCTCTCGACGGCCTCGACGAGCGGTGGGCAAGGGCTGAACGGCAGGAGCCCGAGTGGACCACCATCGCCCTGCGCCTGCCGACGGACCCCGACGCGCCGCTGGCCTTCGCGATCGATCGCGGCGACGGCGGCCAGCCGCAGCTGCGTTCCACGCTCACGCTGGCGAGGGCCACGGGCGAGGTCGTGGCGTACGAGACGTTCGGGTCACAGAGCCTGGGCCGCCGGCTGCGCAGCCTCTCGCGGTTCGCCCACACGGGTGAAGTGCTCGGCCTCGTCGGCCAGACGGTGGCGGGTCTGGCCACCGCCGGCGCCGTGGTCCTGGTCTACACGGGCATCGCCCTTTCACTGCGGCGACTGGTGGCTTGGGTGCGGCGACGGGGTCGCACCGTGACGCGCGCCGCCGACGTGCGCCAGAGCCCGGCCGCGTGATCGGTCGCCAGGACGTTGTGGCTGCGCGGTGACAGCCACCCCGTGAGGGCCGCGGGGGCCGTCGCCACACGCAGTCGTTTCTCGTCAGCACACAGGGAGCGAGATCGTCATGAAGAACATGGGAGCCATGGGCGGACGTGCGGCGGCCGGCCGCCGAGCCCGCCGCAGGGGCACCGCGCGCCTGTTCGTGCTCAGCGCGGCGTTCGTCGCGGCCGCGTCGGGCGCGCCGGCCGGTGCGTCAGCCGCCGCGCTGACGGGCCCCGGCTGGGCCCGCCTGTCGTCGCGGACACCGGGCATCACCAGCAGCCCGCGCCTGCAGCCGCGGGCGCAGCAGGGAGCGGGACAGCAGGGACCCATCCAGCAGCGGCCCATCCAGCAGCGGCCCATCCAGCAAGGGCCGGCACAGCAGGCGCAGGACTTCGCTATTCCCGCGGGCACGCTCGAGGACGCGCTCAGGGCCTTCGGGGCCGCGACGGGCATCACGGTCGGCTTCGCGAACCCAGACCTTGGGATGCTCCCGTCGCCCGGCGTCTCTGGCCGGTTCACGCCTCGTCAGGCGCTCGATCGCCTGCTCATGGGCACGAGCGTGACGGTGCAGTTCACGTCGCCGACGACCGGCACCGCCGATCTCGGGGCCTCGGAGTTCGTGTCGGTCGAAGGGCGGGTCCCGCAGGCGTCGGCATCCCCGAAGTTCAACCAGCCGCTGCGCGACGTGCCGCAGACGATCGCGGTGATTCCCAGTTCGGTCATCCAGAGCCAGGGTGCGGCCTCGCTCCGCGACGTGCTGCGCAACGTGCCCGGCATCACGTTCCAGGCGGGCGAGGGCGGCGGCGGCCTGCCCGGCGACAGCTTCACGCTGCGTGGTTTCAGCGCCGGCAACGACATGTTCGTGGACGGCGTGCGTGACGTGGGCGGCTACTCCCGCGACGCCTTCAACCTCGAACAGGTGGAGGTGGCCAAGGGGCCCTCGGCAGCCATCGCCGGCCGCGGGGCCACGGGCGGCGCCATCAACCAGGTGACGAAGAACCCGCTGGCCGCGGACCTGTACGCGGGCAGCCTCGCCCTCGGCAACGCGTCGTATCAGCGCGGCACGTTCGACATCAACCGGCAGGTGGGAGGAGCGGACAGCACCACGGCGGTGCGCCTCAACGCGATGTGGTTCGACACGGGCGTGCCGGGCCGGGACGTGGTGGAGAACAGCAGCTGGGGTGTTGCGCCCTCGGTCGGCTTCGGCCTCGGTGGGCCCACGCAGGTGACGCTCAAGTACCAGCATCTCTCACAGGACAACGTGCCCGACTACGGGCTGCCGTGGGGCTCCTATCCGGGCTTCCCCACGGGCGCCTTCCAGGCCACGCCCGCGGTTGATCAGAGCAACTTCTACGGGCTGCGCAACTACGACTTCGAGGACATCCGCAGCGACATCGCCACCGTGGAGGTGGCGCACCGCCTGAACAACCGCTTCACGCTCCGCAACATCAGCCGCTACAACGACAACGACCGCAACTCGGCCATCACCGCGCCGCGGCCACCCAATCGCCAGCTGCAGCGCCGGACGATGAGCAACGACAACCTCGCCAACCAGTTGTCGGTCACCGGCACGGTGGCGGCGCCAGGCCAGCAGCACGATCTGGTGTTCGGGGTGGACGTGTCGCGCGAGCGCACGGCAAACCAGAACTCGGCGCAGAACATCAATCAGCCCCAGACGGACCTGGTGCGCCCCAACCCCTCCGATCTGCCGCTCGGGCCGATGCCGGCCAACAGCGGCAACCCGAGCGAGACACGCCTCGGCCAGGTCGGCGCCTATGCGTTCGACACCGTGCGTCTCGGGTCGCACTGGGAGGTGACCGGCGGCGCGCGCGTGGACGTGGTGGACGCCGCGTACGCACTGACGACGCTCGCCACCGGCGAGGTGACGCGCGCGGACCGGTCGGACACCATGGTGAGCTGGCGCGGCGGCGTGGTGTACAAGCCGCGGGAGGCGGGCAGCATCTATGTCGGGTACGGCACGTCCTTCAATCCATCGGTGGACGCGGGCAACACGGGCGCCGGCTTCGGCACGACGGCCACGTCGGCCAACAGCCCGAACCTCGAACCCGAGCAGTCGCGCAACGTGGAACTTGGCGCGAAGTGGGAACTGGGCCAGGGCCGCCTGGCCCTCAACGGCGCCGTGTTCCGGACGGAGAAGACCAACGCGCGCACGCGAAACCTGAACAGCGAGCCGTTCATCCTGGGTGGACGGCAGCGCGTGCAGGGGATCGAGCTGGGCATATCGGGCACGATTGCCCCACGCTGGACGGCCTATGCCGGCTATGCCTTCATGGACAGCAGCATCGCGCGCTCGGCCAACGGGGACGAGGAAGGCAACAACCTCACGCTCACGCCGGAGAACACGTTCAACGTCTGGTCGACCTACGAGCTGCCGATGGGCCTCACGGTCGGGGGCGGTGCGCAGTACATGGACGCCGTGTTCCGCAACACCACCAACACCACGCGCGTGCCCAGCTACTGGCTGCTGAGCAGCCTGGTGTCCTACCGCGTGAACGAGCGCCTGACCATGCGGCTCAACGGGCAGAACCTCACCGACGAGCGGTTCGTGGACCGCGTCGGCGGCGGGCACTACATTCCTGGTCCGCGGCGGCAGGTCCTGCTCAGCATGGACGTCGGGTTCTGACGTGCTGATCGAGATTCCCGATGTGCTCCAGTCGGAGGAGGTGGCGCACGCGCGCCGCCTCCTCGATGCGGCGGAGTGGGTCGACGGGCGCGTGACCGCGGGGCATCAGTCGGCGCGGGCCAAGGACAACGCGCAAGTACCCCAGGACCACCCCGTGGCCCGGGAACTCGGCAGCCTCATCCTGGGATCGCTCGAGCGGAATCCGCTTTTCCTGTCGGCCGCCCTTCCGCAGCGGGTCTATCCGCCCCTGTTCAACCGGTACCGCGGAGGCCAGTCGTTCCGCAACCACGTGGACAACGCGGTCCGTCCCGTGCCGGGCACGCCGATCCGCCTCCGCACCGACCTGTCAGCCACGCTCTTCCTGGCCGACCCCGACGAGTACGACGGGGGCGAATTGTGCGTCGAGGACACCTACGGCGTCCACGCGGTGAAGCTGCCGGCCGGCCACATGGTGCTCTATCCCGCCTCCAGCCTGCACAACGTGCAGGCGGTGACACGCGGCGCTCGCATCGCCGCGTTCTTCTGGATTCAGAGCATGGTGCGCGACGACGGCGCGCGCACGCTGCTCTTCGATCTCGACACCGCCATCCAGCGGCTCGGTCTCGACCTGCCCGAGCACGAGGTCGGGACGCAGCTCACGGCCGTGTATCACAATCTGCTACGCCGCTGGGCCGAGGTCTGACGCGGATCCTGCGCGCCGCCTGGCGCGCCCCGCGCCATCGCGGTCATACCGCGATGTCCTGACGCACGTCCGGCCGCCGGGCCGCCTGTCATCCCGCTTGCAGCCTCACGGGTATGCCACCGGTGGGACTGCTGCCTGCCATCTGCCTTGCCGCCGGGGCATCGGCCGCTCTGTGGACCGGTGTGGGCCCGGGGGCCCGGTGGCTGCTGCCGCTGCTGCTGCTCGGCGCCGCGGTCGCCTGGCGGGCGGGCCGCGCCGCGCGAACCAGGGCCTGGCTCGCGGCGGGCTTTGCGTGCGCGGGCCTCGTGCTCGGCGCGCATGCGCGCGATGCGGCGCTCCACGCACCTCTTCGGGCGGTCGTTGGCTTGCCGCCCGTCTCAGCGCCTCTCGGAGCGTCGGGCGCTGGGCCTGCTTCAGCGGCGGGCAAGGCACCCGCCGCTGGGCCCGTCGCGCCGGGTGTGGGAGGGGTGCGCGTGCCGGTGACGCTCGTCGTTCGGCTGCTCGAAGACGCTGCCATGACCGAGAGCGACTCGGAGGCGGACGATCAGCGGCCCGACGGGCCACAGGCTGACAGCAGCCGGCGTGACGACTCGCCGCGCTCCGGCCAATCGCGCTCCGAGCAACCGTCTGTCGTGACGCTCCGTGCCAAGGTTCTACGCGTCGAGGCGCCGCTCGCAGGGGGCCCGCCCCAGGCCCTTCCCGTTGCCGCCACCACCACGGCGGCCGGCGGTGTGCTGCTGACGGTGAACGGCGAGGTGGCCGTCGGGCAGGCCGGGGCCTGGCGCCGGGGACGCACGCTGCGCCTGCCGGTCGCGCTGCGACGCCCGCCGCGCTACCTGAACGACGGCGTCCCCGATGCCGAACGCGCGCTCGCGCTGGCGGGCATCTCGCTCGTCGGGACGGTCAAGAGCGGGCTGCTGGTCGAGGTGGTTGCGCCCGCGCGGGCCCTCGAGGAGTGGGCCGGGCAGCTGCGCGAGGATGTGCGCGCGCGTCTGGCGCGGCACGTGGGGCGTCACGCACCCCTGTCGGCGGCCATTGCCCGCGCGGTGGTGATTGGCGACCGTGCCGGCCTGCCACACGACGTCGAGGCACGCCTCCAGGCGGCCGGCACCTACCACGTGCTGGCCATCTCCGGCGGCAACGTCGCCGTGCTCGTCGTGAGCCTCAGCGTGCCGCTGGCCCTGCTGGGCCTGCGTGGACGTGTGCCCGCGTTCGTGGCGCTCGCAGGCGTGGTGGCCTATGCCCTCGTCGTGAGCGCCGAGGCGTCGGTGTGGCGGGCCACGCTGATGGCGGTGCTGCACCTGGTGGGGCGTGCGCTCGACCAGCGGGGCACGCCTTTGCACCTGGTGGGCGTGGCGGCCGCGGGCATGCTGGTCGTGGCGCCGCTCGATGTGGCCAGCCCGGCGTTCCTCCTCACGTTCCTCGCCACGATTGCGCTGCTGCAGCTGCCACGGGTGCCCGCGCGGTTCTGGCCGCGCCGCGCGTGGCTGCGATGGGTCGTGGCCTCCTGCGCGGCCTCGGTGGCCGTGGAGCTGACGCTGGTACCGCTTGCGACGGGCGTGTTTCATCGTGTTGGCATCGCCGGGCCGTTGCTGAACCTGGTGGCGGTGCCCGTGATGGGCGTGGTGCAGCTGGCGGGCTTCGTGGTGGCCCTTCCGTGGACACCGGACGTGGGCGCACGCGCCGCCGGCCTCGTGGTGCACCTGGGCGCCACGGCGCTCGTGGAGAGCGCGCGGCTCATCGAGTGGCTGCCGTGGCTCACGTGGCGGGTGCCCCCGCCGGCGCCGGTCCTGGTCGTGGTGGCGGGCCTGCTGCTCGGCATGTCCCTCACGGGTCCGCCGTGGGCACGTGGGCGCTGGCGGTGGCGCGCGGGCGCCCTCGCCGGGTACCTGGCCTGCGCCGGCCTGATGGCCGCGGGCCTGGTGCCTGCCCATCGCGCGCTGCCCCCGCCAGGCGGGGGACTGCCGCCGGAGACCTGGGCGCGGCTCACGGTGTTCGACGTCGGCCAGGGCGAGGCGCTGCTGCTCGAGGGGGCCGGTGGTCTCCGCCTGCTGGTGGACGCGGGGGGCTCGCTGCTCGGCCGCGCCACGGCGTTCGGCGAACGGACGCTGGGGCCCGCACTCTGGGGGCGTGGCATCTCCAGACTCGACCACGTGGTCCTCTCACACGGGGACGGCGACCATGTGGGTGGTGCGCCGTTCGCGATCGCCACCTTCGCGCCGCGAGCCGTGTGGCGGGGCGTGCCCGTGCCCGGGGATGCGCGGATGGCCCAGGTGGAAGCGGCCGCGCGCGCCGCGGGGGCCGTCGTCGGTCGCGTCGTGATCGGAGAGGATCTCGTGGCGGGACCGGTGCGCGTCCGTGTCCTGTGGCCGCCGGAACCGGACTGGGAGCGCCGCACGGTGCGCAACGACGACTCCGTCGTCCTCGAGGTCGTGTGCGGTGGGGTGACCCTCCTGCTCACCGGCGACATCGGGGCCGCGGTGGAGGAGACGATTCTCCCGCACCTCACGCCCGCCGCCCTCCGCGTGTTGAAGGTGGCGCACCACGGGAGCCGCACGTCCACGAGCGAGGCGCTCGTGCGCGGCTGGCGGCCGCAGGTGGCGCTCGTGAGCAGCGGCCGGCAGAACACGTTCGGCCACCCCGCACCCGAGGTGATCGAGCGCCTGCGCCGTGCGGGGGTGCGTGTCTGGCGGACCGACCTCGAGGGTCAGCTCACGCTCGAGACCGACGGCCGTCGGGTGTGGACGCGGACGGCGCTTTCACCTGCTGCCACGCCGCTTCCTGTTCCGCCAGCGTGGCGCCGCTGATGTCGCCGCCGCGCGCGCGGAAGATGTCTTCCATGGCTGCGAAGCGCGTGCTGAACTTCGCGTTCGCCCGCCGCAGGGCCGCTTCGGGTTCGACGCCCAGTTTGCGGGAGAGGTTGGCGATGGCGAAGAGCAGGTCGCCCATCTCCTCTTCGGCGCGCGCCCGGTCGGTGAGCGCACCCGCCTCCACGTGCTCGCGGAGTTCGCCGACCTCCTCCTCGATCTTGTCGAGGACGTCGCGCGGCTCCACCCAGTCGAAGCCGGCAGAGGCAGCCTTGGTCGCCAGGGTGTGGGCGCGGTGCAGGGCAGGGAGGGACGCCGGTACCCCGTCGAGGAGGCCTCCCGGCGGCTTCGGCGGGCGTCCCGAGGCCGCGCGCTCGCGTGCCTTCAGTTCGCTCCAGCGCTCCAGGACCTGCGCGCCGGTGGCCGGCGCCTCGTCGCCCTCGCGCCGCTCGAACACGTGGGGATGACGCAGGACGAGCTTCGTGCAGACGCCGTCGAGCACCTGGGTCATCGTGAAGTCGCCGGCCTCCTCGCTGAGCTGCGCGAGGAACACGGCCTCGAAGAGGACGTCGCCCAGCTCTTCGCAGACCGCGTCGGCAGACCCGCTGTCGAGGGCCTCGAGCAGCTCGTGAGTCTCTTCGAGCACGAACGGGCGCAGTGACGCGTGCGTCTGTTCGCGGTCCCACGGGCAGCCGTCCGGGCTGCGGAGGATGCGCATGATCTCGCGCAGACGGTCGAACTGGGCCCCGGCGCCGTCGGTCATGGTGTCTCCGGACCGTATGCTACCATTCGGGTTTCCTGCCATGGCGAGCGACGCGGCACGTGGATCCGGCGACGACGGGCGGCCGAGCGCCCCGGGCGAGGTGACGTTCGTCGGGTTCGTCCTGTCGCTGGCCCATACGGCTGCCGTGCACTTCGGCGACGTCGCCGATCCCGTGACCGGCGCGCCGGCACCTCCCAACCTGCCCGCCGCCGGCCAGATCATCGACATCCTCGCATTGCTCCAGACGCGGACGCGCGGGAACCTCACGGCCGAGGAACGACAGCTGCTCGAGCAGCTGCTCGAGGAACTCCGGCTGCGCCAGGCCGCGGGCCGCACCGGCGTGCCGGCACGCTGAGCCTGTGCAGGCGTCCGCGCGGGTCACCTTCCTCGGCACGGGCACGTCCCACGGCGTGCCCATGATCGGCTGCACGTGCGACACGTGCCAGTCCCCCGATCCGCGCGACCGGCGGCTGCGGGCGTCGATGTTCCTGGATGTGCCCGGCCGTGCCCGTCTGCTCGTGGACACCTCCACCGACCTGCGCCAGCAGGCGCTGACGCACGGCCTGCATCAGCTCGATGCCGTGCTCTTCACGCATGCCCACGCGGACCACATCCTGGGCCTCGACGACCTCCGGCGGTTCAACGTGGCCCAGGGTGGCGGCGTGCCGTGCTACGCCGACGCGGCCACCTGGGCCATCATCCGGCGCACCTTCAGCTACGCCTTCGACGGCGGGCCCCGCGAGGGCGGCGGTATCCCGCAGATCGAGACGCACGAGATTGCGGGTCCCTTCTCGGTGGCGGGCGTGGCGGTGACGCCCGTGCCGCTGCTGCACGGCCGCATGCCGATTCTCGGGTTCCGCTTCGGCGACTTCGCGTATCTCACGGACTGCAGCGCCGTGCCCGAGCCGTCGTGGCCGCTGCTGGCCGGCGTGCGGACGCTCGTGGTGGACGCGCTGCGCAGGCGGCGGCATCCCACGCACTTCTCGCTCGACGAGGCCCTCGAGGTGGTGGCGCGGGTCGCGCCGGGGCGTGCCCTGCTGACGCACATGTGCCACGATCTGCCGCACGCCGCCACGAGCGCCGATCTGCCCCAGGGCGTGGAGCTGGCCTATGATGGGCTGGTTCTGGACGTGACGGTCGACCTGCGGTGAAGAGCCTGCTGCTCCACTATCCCGACGACGCGCCGCCGCCGTGGCTGGTGCATCCCGTGCTGGCCCTCGGCAATTTCGACGGGCTGCACCGCGGTCACCTGAAGATCCTCGAACGGGTCAAGCGGGGCGCGGCCGAACGGGGCGGATCGCCCATGGCGATGACGTTCGATCCGCATCCGCCACGCGTGGTCAGGCCCGACAAGGCGCCGCCCCTGCTGATGACGACCGCCCAGCGCCTCGAGGCGCTGGACCGTGCCGGTATTCCCGCGGTGGCTGTCGTCCGGTTCACCCCCGAACTCTCGCGGTGGGAGCCGGAGCGCTTCGTGCGGGTGGTGCTGGCCGAATGGCTGCGCGTGTCGGAGGTATGGGTGGGTGCCGACTTTCTCTTCGGGCGCGACCGCACCGGCAACTTCAGCGCGCTGCGGACCCTCGGACAGCTGCACGGCTTCCGGGCCGAGAAGATCGACCCGGTGCGCTACAAGGAGTTCGTGGTCAGCAGCACGCGCATCCGCCGGCTCGTGGCCGAAGGGCGCATGGACGAGGCCGGCGCGTTGCTCGGGCATCACTATTTCATCGACGGGGTGGTGGTGGAGGGCCGCGGCCGCGGCCGCGGGCTCGGCGTGCCGACGGCCAATCTCCAGACCGAAAACGAACTGCTGCCACCCAACGGCGTGTACGCCACGGCGGTGGCCTACGAGGGCACCGTCTACCCCAGCGTGACCAATGTCGGCGTGCGCCCCACGTTCGACGACGGCACCGAGGTCACGGTGGAGACGCACCTGCTGGGCAGCAACCTGGACCTCTACGGCCGTCGCCTGCGACTGCACTTCGTGCAGCGGATGCGCGACGAGCGCCGCTTTCCCGACGTGGATGCCCTCCGGGCGCAAATCGACGCCGACCGCCGCCGCGCCGAGCGTCTGTTCCGCCAACTCTCGATATGATGCGGGCCGGATGACGCCCTCGAGCTTCGAGCTGCACGTGACACTGCCCGGCGAGGCCCGCTTCGTGCCGGCGCTGGACGATGTGGTCCAGCACGCGGCCGCCTACGCGGGCTGTGACCCGACGGAGGCCACGGCGTTCTGCCGGGTCGTGCTCGACGTGGTGGCCGTCTGCTGCCGCCAGCGTTCCGGGGGCCTCGTCGACGTGGTGGTGCGCCGGGAGGAGGGCCCCCTCGAGGTGCTGGTCGAGTGCGAGGCCGACCTGTCCGCGCTGGCCACCAGCCAGGGACGCACCACCATCACCTGCACGCACGCCGCCGGGCGCTCCCGGTGCCGTATCGCACACGTGCTCCTGGATTCCCGCTGATTCGACCACGATGCTGCACCTGTACAACACCCTGAGCCGGCAGAAAGAAGACTTCGTCCCGCACGACGGCCACACCGCCCGCATGTACGCCTGCGGGCTCACGGTGTACGCGCGGGGCCATATCGGCAACTTCCGGACGTTCGTCTGCGTCGACCTGCTGCGTCGCACGCTCAAGTACCTGTGCGGTCACGAGGTGCGCGAGGTCCTCAACTACACCGACGTGGACGACAAGACCATTGCCGGCGCGCGCGCGGCGGGCGAGTCGCTCCGCGACTACACCACGCGCTGGATCGACGCGTTCGGCGCCGACCTGGCGGCTCTGGGCATCGAGCAGCCCGAGGAGACGCCGCGGGCCACCGACCCCGCCAACCTCGAGGCGATGGGGCAGATGATTCAGGCCCTCGCGCGCAACGGGCATACCTACGAGCGCGACGGCTCGGTGTACTTCCGCATCGCGAGCCTGCCCACGTACGGCCGCCTGGCGCGGCTCGACCACGACGGCATGCAGTCGGGCGCGCGCGTGGACGTGGACGAGTACTCGAAGGACGACGCCCGCGACTTCGTGCTGTGGAAGGCGAGCAAGGAAGGGGAGCCCACGTGGGACGTGGGCTCCGGGCCCGGGCGTCCGGGCTGGCACATCGAGTGCTCCGCCATGGCGCTGCGCCTGCTCGGCGGACCGGTGGACATCCACTGTGGCGGCATCGATCTCGTGTTTCCGCACCACGAGAACGAGATCGCGCAGGCCGAGGGCGCCACCAACCAGACGTTCGTGCGCTTCTGGATGCACGTCGAGCACCTGTTCGTCGAGAACGAGAAGATGTCGAAGTCGCTGGGCAACGTCTACAGCGTGCCCGACATCGTCGCGAAGGGGTTCCGGCCGTCCGCGCTGCGCTACCTGCTGCTGTCGTCGCACTACCGCAAGCAGCTCAATTTCACCTGGGCCGGCATGGAGCAGGCCGAGGAGTCGTTGCGGCGGATGGTGGACTTCCTGGTGCGGCTCGACGGGGTGACCACCCCCGGCGCCCATCCCGAGGTGGCCCAGCGCGTGGCCGCCGCGCGCGCGGCATTCACCGAGGCGCTCGAAGACGACCTGAACACGGCCGCGGGGCTTGGCGCCATCTTCGACCTGATCCGCGACATCAACGCGCGGGTCGACGCGGGCACGGTGGGCGCCGAGGACGCGCAGACCGTCCGGTGTGCGATGGACGATTTCGACCGCGTGCTGGGCGTGGTGGCCCTGCGCCGCGCGGAGGACGCCAGCCCGCCGGTGCCGGTGGAGGAGATCGAGCAGCTGATCGTGGAGCGACGCGAGGCACGGGCCCGGCGCGATTTCGCGCGCGCAGACGCCATCCGCACGGAGCTGGCCGAGCGGGGCATCCTGCTCGAGGACAACGCCGCCGGGACGCGCTGGAAGCGCAAGTAGTCGCCGCGTCGGTGGAGCGCGCGGGCCCGGCCCTCCGGCTCGACGACGCGGCGCGGCGGCCCACGCCTTGCTCATGGTCCCGGCATGGCGAGCCCCAGCGACCATCCGCGAAGGCACCCCGCATTGCCCGGCGAGCCCGACAGACAGGCGCTCGGTCAGGCCGGGGAAGACGTCGCCTGCGACGCGCTGCGGCAGCGAGGGTACGAGGTTGTTGCGCGCCGCTACCGGACGCGCCTCGGCGAAATCGACATCGTGGCCCGCGACGGCTCCACGACCGTGTTCGTCGAGGTGAAGGCGCGGCGCGGGGCGGCCTTCGGGTCCGGGGCGGAGGCCGTCACGGCCACGAAACGCCGGCGGCTCGTGCGGATGGCACGCGACTACCTGGCCCGGGCACGAGGTCCCGCCGCGCCCTGCCGCTTCGACGTGGTGACGCTCGACGGCGGGCCCGACGGCTGGCGGGTGGAGGTCATCGCGGGCGCCTTCGACGCCGGGGAGGGCTAGGAGCTGCGACCCGCACCTCCCGCGTGCGGGTTGCCGCTTGCCTCTCGCCCGTGCGCGCCGCTGCGCAGCCGGTGTGGTTCCAAGCCGTGTCCGCCTGGCGTCCGGCCGGTGTTGGCCAGGCGACCGCCCGGTGTAGAATCTCGCTCGACCCCTGCGGCCGCTGGCTTCGAGAGGCTTGCCTGCCCAGGAATCGCTGTGGTACGCTCTTCGTTCGTCGCGGGCGGGAATAACTCAGTGGTAGAGTGCGACCTTGCCAAGGTCGAAGTCGCGGGTTCGAATCCCGTTTCCCGCTCCAACATCCCTCTTCGCACGGCGGCTGGTCGTCGCGGCGAACGGCAGCACGGAGCCCGCCCATTGCGGGCTTTTTTGTGTCCGCCAGATCAAGAGGGCGCCGTCGCCAAGTGGTAAGGCAGAGGTCTGCAAAACCTCCATCCCCGGTTCAAATCCGGGCGGCGCCTCCAACCTAACCCTTTTCGGATCAACAACTTCTGAACGTCGCTCCGCGGCAGGCATCGTGCTTCCCGGCGCGTTCTGGCCCCAAGTTCTTTAAGGAGGTCCAGAGAACCTCTGCCTGAAGCGAGACGGCGGATCGCAGTCTGGCTGTGGCAACGATCATGACGGCGGCGTGCTAGCAAGCGTCCTTGCCGGCGCGGGGGCCAAGGGTCGAACGGACGATCGATTCGTGCGAACGCGAAGGCATAACATGTCGCGGCCTCGATTTGGAACGCAGGTTAGTTTGGATCGGCGCTGTGGACGCTCAGATTTTCATCGGCAAGATTCACATCATCGAGTGGCTGCGCGACAGCGACCGGCGCACGGGCTGGGAGCTGTTCGGCGAAGTCGAGCCCATGGGCATCGTTTCGAATCCTCGCGTCGACGTGGCCTTCTATCGCGTCGCGACGCGCGATGCATTCATCGACGTGATTCGTGCGATCGAGAATGAGTTCCGGCGAACGAGCCGCCTACCTCTGTTACACATCGAGACGCACGGCAACGACGACGGCATCGGAATCGCAGCCGACAACGGCTTCACGTTTCTTGAACTGATGGAAGAACTGATTCCGCTGAACGGGTTGACAGGACTCCGGCTGCTCGTCGTATTGGCGGCGTGCCACGGCATCTGGGGAATGAAGATGTTCCAACCCGCCACGCGCAGCGCAGCGTTGGCGATCATTGGCCCGCACCGGAAGGTGGACGACGACGAGGTCGCCCGCGGCCTTCAAGCGTTCTATCGCGGCATGTTCGCCCACCGCGGCGGCGATCGAGCGATTCAGGAGATGAACGATGCCATCAAGCCCGGTGAGATGACATTCGGGGCGCTTCATGCGGAGCTGTTATTCAAGAAGGTGTACAGAGAGTTCCATAGGCAGCTGTGCACGCCGGAGTCGATCGAACGACGACTGGACGCAATGATTCCCGAGTGGCACGCTCAAGCGCGTATCGACTTCGGCAGAGACGTCACGGATCGGGAGCTCGAACGTGCCCGCGCCCTGGCGCGCCATCACCTGGAAGCCCACGACGGCAATTTCGCGGACTTCCGTCGGCATTACTTTTGGATGGACCAGTTCCCCGACAACGAGGGTCGTTTCCCGGTAACGCTCGCGGACTGCGTCGCCGACGGCGAGTAGTGCACTCGGGCCATCGCCGACGCGGTAGGCGACGGCCAGCTTCTTCGGCGTGTCGCGGCATGGGTGGACGCCTTCGCGCCCCGCCTTGTTGCCGACGTGCGGTCGGCCGTAGAATGCCCGTCGAATCGTTGTAGCTGAAACGGATGATGCCGGCGTGTGGTCACGCCCGTGCGCATGGCGCGATGAGGTGGGTATGAGCTCGGGGACATTGGGATCTGTCGCGGTGCACGTGGTCGCGGCTGGCGACGCGGGATCCGGCCCGTCGGATATTCTGGCCGGGACGACGACCATCGGCTCCGGGATCGCGGTGTTCGGGGAGTTCTGCGCCCCCTCCGCCGTGACCGTGCCGATTGTGGATCTCGGCGACCTGACCGACACCACCAATATTTCGGGCAAGCGCACGTCCCCGATGGTGCACGTGGCTCAGGCTGGCCAGGGTGTGGCAACCAGGGTGCAAGGGTCCACCCTGGCCGAGTACAGCACGCAGTTCTCGGGGTCGGTGGGCATGCAGGGCCAGTACGGGTACTTCGCGGGCGAGATCAGCGCCGCGTACGACACCTCCAAGAGCCGCAAGTCCACGACGAGCTTCGTGCAGTACAACCTGAAGGCCTACTACTACAAGCTCTCGCTGGCCAGTCCCACGTCGCTCATGCAGCAGCTCGTCCCGGCCGCGGCGAAGGACTTCGGGGGCGCCCTGTCTGCGAAGGACCTCGTCGCCTTCTATGGCACCCACTACATCTCCAGCCTGATCGTCGGCGGGCGCTGCAGCTACTGCTGTACGGTGGACACGACCAGCTACAGCTCCGACGTGTCGCTGTCGGTGGCCGCCCAGGTGAGCTTCGAGGGGGTCGTGGGCTCGGCCAGTGCGAGTGTCACGGCGGCCCAGAAGGCCGCAGCGACGCAACTGCGGGAGAACTCCAGTGCCGTGGCACGGGTGCTCGGTGGCGACCCCCGCCTCGCGGCCCGCATCCTGAACGGCGACTTCACGGCCTGGGCGGAGAGTATCCCCGACAATCTGGAGTTTGCCGACTGCGCGGGTGGCCTGCAGAGAATCAGCGCGCTCGTGGGCGATCCCGCCAGGAAGCAGGAGATCGACGCCGCGATCGACGACGTGCTGGCGCGGCATCCGCTGCCCGACGCGCCGGACATGGTCCCGGTCACCTCGTTTCATACGGGCAGCCCATCGCGCTGGTACTTCACCACAACGCCCGAGACACGTCCGGCTAAGTTTGGTCCTGGCGACGCGGTCCCGTTCTTCGTCTTCGACACGCCGCAACCGGGCACGATTCCGATCTGGCGCCTGACGGCCGGTAACCCCACACGCTTCATGCTGTCGCCCAATCGGGCCAGCCGGAACGGCTGGTCCGGCGCCGAGGTGGCTTTTCATGCCTATCCGGGACCGGCTGCGGACGGATCGCGCGTGCGCGTCAACGCCTTCACGTGTGACGCGTCGCCTGCCACGTCCGGGTGGTACTACACCACCGGCTCCAGCGTGAAAGGCTGGAGCCGCGACGACTCCAATACGTTCTACGCGCCGCGCGCGTAGCGCCTCCGTTGCGTGCCTGCGTCGGCGGGATCGCCACCTCCACACCATCGTCTGTCTCGCGCACGAGTGCGCTAGACTCGCTCCCTGAGACCGTGCGGGTACTCGGCGCGGCGCACAGCTCCCCAAAGCTGGGCAGTTGGCGGTGTCGGGGCCTGCGTCGTTCACGGAACGGACGGCGAGAAGGGGAGGACGCACCGTGACTGATCAGGACGGCATGCCCACGCACGACAAGGACGCCACGCGGAGCACCAGCGAGAGCGAGAACCCGGTCATTCCGGCCCCGACCGCGAAGCGCGGCAGGCCGAGGACGAACCAGGACTGGTGGCCGAATCAGCTGGACCTCTCGGTGCTGCACCGCCACTCGCCGCTCTCCACACCCATCGGGGCGGACTTCAACTACCGCGAGGCGTTCTCCACGCTCGATGTCGAGGCGCTCCGGCAGGATCTCATCGCGCTGATGACGACCTCGCAGGACTGGTGGCCGGCCGACTACGGACACTACGGCGGGCTGTTCATCCGGATGTCGTGGCACGCGGCCGGCACCTACCGCATCACCGACGGGCGTGGCGGCGGTGGCAGCGGCGCGCAGCGCTTCGCCCCGCTCAACAGCTGGCCCGACAACGCGAACCTCGACAAGGCCCGGCGGCTGCTCTGGCCCATCAAGCAGAAGTACGGCCGGAAGCTGTCGTGGGCCGACCTGCTCGTGTTCGCCGGCGACGTGGCCCTGCAGTCGATGGGGTTCAAGACGTTCGGCTTCGGCTTCGGGCGTCCCGACATCTGGGAACCGGAGGAGATGTTCTGGGGGCCCGAGGACACGTGGCTCGGCGATGCGCGCTACAGCGGCGACCGCGAGCTGGCGCGGCCCCTGGGCGCCGTGCAGATGGGCCTCATCTACGTGAACCCCGAAGGCCCCAACGGCAAGCCGGATCCGCTGGCCGCCGCCCGCGACATCCGCGAGACGTTCGCGCGCATGGCGATGAACGACGAGGAGACGGCGGCGCTCATCATCGGCGGGCACTCGTTCGGCAAGACGCACGGGGCGGCTACGGCGCCGGATCACGTGGGCCCCGAGCCCGAGGCGGCGCCCGTCGAGCAGCAGGGGCTCGGCTGGAAGAACAGCTACGGCACGGGCAAGGGCGGGGACACGATCACGTCCGGTCTCGAGGGCGCGTGGTCCACTACGCCCACCGCGTGGGGCCACGGCTTCCTGGAGAACCTGTACAAGTACGACTGGGAACTCACGAAGAGCCCGGCCGGCGCCTTCCAGTGGGTACCCAAGAACCCCGAGGCCCAGGGCACGGTGCCCGACGCGCACGATCCGTCGAAGCGGCACGCCCCGGTGATGCTCACCACTGACATCGCCCTGCGGGTCGATCCCATCTACGGGCCCATCGCGCGGCGCTTCTACGAACACCCAGAGGAGCTGGCGCAGGCCTTTGCCAAAGCCTGGTACAAGCTGCTGCACCGCGACATGGGTCCGTTGTCGCGGTATCTCGGGCCGTGGGTGCCCGAGCCGCAGCTGTGGCAGGACCCGGTGCCACCGGTGGATCACGCCCTTGTCGGCGCGCAGGAGATTGCCGCCCTCAAGCGCGCGGTGCTCGCCTCGGGCCTGTCACTGCAGCGCCTGGTGGCCACGGCGTGGTCGTCGGCGTCCACCTTCCGCGGCACCGACAAGCGTGGCGGGGCCAACGGCGCCCGGATTCGTCTGGCGCCGCAGCGCGACTGGGCGGTGAACGAACCGGCCGAACTCGGCACGGCGCTGCAGGCGCTCGAACGGGTGCAGCAGGACTTCAACAAGGCGCAGTCGGGCCAGGTGCGCATCTCCCTGGCGGACCTGATCGTGCTGGGCGGCTGCGCGGCCGTCGAACAGGCGGCCAAGCGGGCGGGCCACGACATCACGGTGCCCTTTGCGCCCGGGCGCACCGACGCCTCGCAGGAGCAGACCGACGTGGAGGCGTTTGCCGTGCTCGAGCCCACGGCCGACGGGTTCCGCAACTATGCGGGCCAGGACGCGGCGCTCTCGCCGGAGACGCAGCTGCTCGACCGGGCGTACATGCTGCGGCTTACGGCACCGCAGATGACAGTGCTGGTCGGCGGACTGCGGGCCATGGACGCCAACGTCGGCCACGCGCCACACGGCGTGTTCACCGAGCGGCCCGGGGCGCTCACCAACGACTTCTTCGTCAACCTGCTCGACATGCGCACGGCGTGGGCGCCGTCGGCGTCGGCTGATGGCGTCTACGAAGGCCGGGACGTGACGTCTGGTGCCGTGCGCTGGACGGCCACGGCGGTCGATCTGGTGTTCGGCTCGCACTCGCAGCTCCGCGCGCTCGCGGAGGTGTACGCGTCGAGCGACGCGCAGGAACTGTTCGTGCGCGACTTCGTGGCGGCCTGGGACAAGGTGATGAACCTGGACCGGTTCGATCTCGCCGGCCGGGCGCGCGCGTGAGCGTGCGGCCCCGTATCGTCCATGCCTGACACGTCCGTGCCCGAGAGCGTTCATGTCTGATGGCGTGCATGCCTGACGACGTCCGGAGCGCGGACGGCACCGCGCCGGTGGACGTGGTGCGCGTCGGGCCAGGGACGCGCCACCCCGGGCGCGACGTGGCCGCGGCCGAGGAGCCCCTGGAGATCCGCATCGGCGACGCCACGTTCGTCGTCGTGATGCGGACGCCCGGAGCCGACGAGGCGCTCACGGCGGGGTTTCTCGTCGCCGAGCGCATCGTGGAGCAGCCGGACGAGGTCGGGTCCATTCGTCCCTGTGCCACCACCACGCCTGAGGACGAAGGGAACGTCGTGACGGCGTGGCTCACCGGCGCTGCCGCCGGCCGGGCCGCCGAGCGGCTGGCGGGGCGGCGCCACGTCGTGGCGGGGAGCGCCTGCGGGGTGTGCGGGCGCCGCTCGATCGACGACCTGCTGTGCGACCTGCCGGCCGTGAGCGCCACGTGGGCGATGGCGCCGGCCGTGGTGCGCGCCCTCCCCGACGCCCTGCGGGCGGCCCAGACCGCCTTCGAGCAATCGGGCGGCATGCACGCGGCGGGGCTGTTCGACCCCGAGGGCCGCCTCGTGGCCATGGCCGAGGACGTCGGCCGCCACAACGCCGTGGACAAGGTCGTGGGCGGCGAACTGCTGGCGGGCCGTTGGCCGCTCGACGAGCGCCTGCTGCTTGTGAGCGGCCGCACCTCGTTCGAGATCGTGCAGAAGGCGGTGACGGCCGGCATCCCGCTCGTGGCCGCGGTCTCGGCGCCCTCCACGCTGGCCATCGACCTGGCGCGCAGCGCGGGCGTGACGCTGCTCGGGTTCGTGCGGGGCGCCACGTTCAACATCTACACCGCGCCCTCCCGCATCCTGGACGAGACCTGAGCCCCGCCGCCGGCTTGTCTGTGTGGGGTTGGTGGTGGCCGTCCGACCCGGGCTGACTTGCGCACGACGCGACAGCGTCAGCCTGGAAAGCGGCGCGTAAGGGAGCGCCCCAGGCACGGGTAAGCGAAACCCATGGCGAGCACCGGCAGACGAACTCCCTGGAGCACCGCTTTCCCGCGTCGTCGCGCCGGAGGCCCGGGTCGGATGGCCACCACCGACCCGCGGCTCTCGGGTATCCTCGCGGGGAGCCCCGGCGTGCCGGTAGACGCCGGGGGGCACGCGGCGTGCCGGGCGACAGGACGTGAGACCGTGACGGACGAGACGATCAGGACGGCGGTGGAGGAGGCGCTTGCCCGTGCGGCGGGGCGTCCGGGGGCGCTGCTCGAAGTGCTCCACGCCGTGCAGGCGTCGCTCGGGTGCATCCCGCGCGCGGCCGTGACGCTCGTGGCCGAGGGCATGAACCTGTCGCGCGCCGATGTGCACGGGGTCGTGTCGTTCTATCACGTCTTCCGCGAGCAGCCGCCGGGGCGTCACGTGGTGCAGGTGTGCCGCGCCGAGTCCTGCCAGGCGGCCGGCGGGAGCGCGCTCGAGGCCCACGTGCAGTCGGTGCTCGGCGTGGCGTTCGGTGACACGACCAGCGACACGACCAGCGACGGGGCCATCACGCTTCTGCCCGTGTACTGCCTGGGTAACTGCGCGCGGTCGCCCGCGGTGCTGGTGGACGGCGATCTGCACGGCCCGCTGACGCCGGAGGCGTTCTCGGTGCTGGTGTCCGGGTTGCGCCACGATGCCGCAGCCCCTGCCGGAGCCACTGTCGACGCCACTGCCGCGGCCACCGCCGTGGCACCCTCCACCGCCGAATCCACCACCGCGGCGGTAACAGCGGCGGTACCAGCAGCGGTACCAGTGGGCGGGTCGCTGGCGGGACCCCTGCGCGCGGGGGACCGGCGTGACGCTCTCGTTCCTGTCGCCCGTGTCGCCTCTGTTGGCGCCACGGCGCATCCCACGACCCACAGGGTGCGCGTGTTCGTCCCCGGGGATTCCGGCGCGCTGTCGGCGGGAGCCGATGGCACCTCGGCGGCCATCCGGCAGCATGCGGCGGCGCAGGGTCTGGCGATCGAGTTGGTCCGCACCGGGTCGCGCGGGATGTACTGGCTGGAGCCCCTCGTGGAGGTGGAGACTGACGCCGGGCGCATCGCCTACGGGCCGGTGACTGCGTCGGACGTGCAGGGGCTGCTGCGCGCCGGCCTCGCCCAGGGGGCCGCGCACCCGCTCTGCCTGGGCCCGGTGCACGACATCCCGTACCTGGCGAGGCAGCAGCGGCTGACGTTCGCGCGTGTCGGTGAGATCGATCCGCTGTCGATCGGAGACTACGAAGCGCACGGCGGACTTGCCGGCCTGCGGCGCGCCCTGGAGATGGCGCCCTCCGTCGTCGTGGCCGAAGTGACGGCCTCCGGCCTGCGCGGCCGCGGCGGGGCCGCGTTTCCCGCGGGCACGAAGTGGCAGACGGTCCTCGACCAGGCCGCCACGCCGAAGTACATCGCCTGCAACGCGGACGAGGGCGACTCGGGCACGTTCTCGGATCGCATGCTGATGGAAGGCGACCCGTTCGCGCTCCTCGAGGGCATGGCCATCGCCGGGCTCGCGGTCGGCGCCACCCAGGGCTACATCTACCTGCGAGTCGAGTACCCGCACGCGCATGCCGTCCTGGCCCACGCTGTGGCACGCGCGTACGAGGCCGGGCTGCTCGGCGACCTCCTGGGCTCGGGTCGGCGCTTCGACCTGGAGATCCGCCTCGGGGCCGGCGCCTACATCTGCGGCGAGGAGACCTCCATGCTCGAGAGCCTGGAGGGCCGGCGTGGCGAGGTGCGGGTGCGCCCGCCGCTGCCCGCGGTGGCGGGCCTGTTCCAGCGCCCGACCGTCGTCAACAACGTCATCACGCTCGCGAGCGTTCCCGGCATCCTGGCACGCGGGGCGGCACACTACCGCGATCTCGGCGCGGGCGAGTCGCGAGGGACGCTGCCGTTCCAACTGGCCGGCAACGTGCGCTACGGCGGGCTCGTGGAGGCGCCCTTCGGCCTCACGCTCCGACAACTCGTCGAGGACTTCGGCGGCGGCACGCGGTCGGGTCGCCCGGTGAAGGCGGTGCAGGTGGGCGGCCCCCTGGGCGCGTACATCCCCGCGTCGGGCCTCGACGTGCCGCTCGACTACGAGTCTCTCGCCAGGGCCGGGGGGCTTCTGGGTCACGGCGGTGTCGTGGTGTTCGACGACACCGTGGACATGGCCGCCATGGCGCGCCACGCCATGGCCTTCTGCGCGCACGAGTCGTGCGGCAAGTGCACGCCCTGCCGGCTGGGGTCGGTGCGCGGCGTGGAACTGGTGGACCGCATCGTGGCCGGCGCCGACCCGGTGGGCGACGTCGCGCTGCTCGAGGAGCTGTGCGACACGATGCGCGACGGGTCGCTCTGCGGCCTGGGCGGGCTCACGCCCTATCCCGTGATGAGTGCGCTCACACACTTCAGGGCCGAGTTCGTCGGACGGGGACGGTAGCGCCGGCCGGCAGGCTGGTGGGGAAGGACGTCATGCACGGCATCGATCATCGGGATCTCGGGACGCCGGCGAGCCCGTCGCCGGCCACCGTGTCGGTGGACATCGACGGCGTGGCCGTGCGGGTCCCCGAGGGCACGTCGGTGATGCGCGCGGCCGCGCTCGCCGGTCGGTCCGTGCCCAAGCTGTGCGCCACCGACAGCTTGCGAAGCTTCGGTTCGTGCCGTCTCTGTCTGGTCGAGATCGACGGGCGGCGCGGGTATCCCGCGTCCTGCACGACGCCGGTGGCCGAGGGCATGCGCGTGCGCACCGAGAGCGACGCCCTCCTGCGCCTGCGGCGCTCCGTGGTCGAACTCTATGTCAGCGAGCACCCGCTCGACTGCGACGGGTGCCCGGCGGACCGGCACTGCGAACTGCAGGACGTGGCTGCGGCCACCGGGGTCACGGCGTCCCGCTACGGTGCGGGCGCGCGTCGGGCCCCGGCCCGCGACACCTCCAACCCGTACTTCACCTTCGACGATGCCCTGTGCGTGGTGTGCTCGCGCTGCGTCCGCGCCTGCGACGACGTACAGGGGACGTTCGCGCTCACCATCGAGGGTCGTGGCGCGGCCTCGCGGGTGGCGGCCAGCCAGGGCGAGCCGTTCCTGGGCTCGGAGTGCGTGTCGTGTGGCCAGTGCGTGGAGGCGTGTCCAACCGGCGCGCTGACGGAGCGCACGCTCGCCGCGATGGGCCCGGCCGAGGCGGCCGTCTCGACCACCTGCGCGTACTGCGGTGTCGGCTGCGCGCTCACCGTGGAGACTCGCGGTGGCGCAATCGTGCGGATGGTGCCCGACCGCGCGGGCCAGGCCAACCACGGGCACGCCTGCGTCAAGGGTCGTTTCGCCTACGGCTACGCGACGCATCCCGACCGGGTGACGACGCCGATGATCCGCCGGCGCATCGAGGACCCCTGGACCCCGGTGAGCTGGCCCGAGGCGGTTGCGTACGCCGCCGGGGAGTTTCGCCGGATCCAGGCCCAGTACGGGCGCGACGCGGTGGGCGGCATCACGTCGTCGCGATGCACGAACGAAGAGACGTTTCTCGTCCAGAAGCTCGTCCGCGCGGCGTGCGGCACCAACAACGTGGACACCTGCGCGCGGGTGTGTCATTCGCCGACCGGCTACGGTCTGAAGCACACCATTGGCGAGTCGGCCGGTACGCAGGCGTTCGATTCCGTGATGCACGCCGACGTCATCCTGCTCATCGGGGCCAACCCCACCGACGCCCATCCCGTGTTCGCGTCGAGGCTCAAGCAGCGCCTGCGCCAGGGGGCGCGCCTCATCATCGTGGATCCCCGCACCACCGACCTCGTGCGCACGCCGCACGTGCAGGCCGATGTGCACCTGCCGGTGCGGCCCGGCACCAACGTGGCCCTCATCAACGCGCTGGCGCACGTCGTGGTCACCGAGGGGCTCGTCGCGACCGGCTACGTGGCCGAGCGCTGCGAGCCAGAGGCGTGGGAGGCCTGGGCCGCCTTCATCGCACAGCCCCGACATGCGCCAGAGGCGACCGCGACGGTGACGGGGGTGCCGGCGGAACGGGTCCGACAGGCGGCCCGGCTCTACGCCACGGGCGGCAACGGGGCCATCTACTACGGCCTGGGCGTCACCGAGCACAGCCAGGGCACCACGATGGTGATGGGCATCGCCAACCTGGCCATGGCCACGGGCAACCTGGGACGTGAGGGTGTGGGCGTCAACCCACTGCGTGGGCAGAACAACGTGCAGGGCTCGTGCGACATGGGATCGTTTCCCCACGAGTTCAGTGGCTACCGTCACGTGTCGGACCCGGCGGTGCGGGGGCTCTTCGAGGCGGAGTGGGGCGTTGCGCTCCGCGCCGACCCCGGCCTGCGCATCCCGAACATGTTCGACGCGGCCCTCGACGGCAGCTTCCGGGGCCTCTACGTGCAGGGCGAGGACATCGCCCAGTCGGACCCGAACGTGTCGCACGTGTGGGCGGCGCTCGCGGCCATGGAGTGCGTGGTCGTCCACGACCTGTTCCTGAACGAGACCGCGCGCTTCGCCCACGTGTTCCTGCCCGGCTCCTCGTTCCTCGAGAAGGACGGCACCTTCACCAACGCCGAGCGCCGGATCGGGCGGGTGCGCAAGGTGATGGAGCCGCTGGCGGGCTACGCAGACTGGCAGGTGACGGCCATGCTGGCCGAGGCCCTCGGATACCCGATGCGCTACACGCACCCGTCCGAGATCATGGACGAGATCGCCCGTCTCACGCCCACCTTCGCGGGCGTGAGCTACGCGAGGCTCGACGCGCTCGGCAGCCTCCAGTGGCCGTGCACCGCCGAGGCGCCGGACGGCACGCCCACCATGCACGTTGGTCAGTTCGTGCGGGGCAAGGGCCGGTTCTACCTCACCGAGTTCGTGCCCACGACCGAGCGGGCGTCTGCCCGGTATCCGCTGCTGCTCACGACCGGGCGCATCCTCACGCAGTACAACGTGGGGGCGCAGACCCGGCGGACGGCCAACGTGGCCTGGCACGACGAAGACCGGCTCGAGATCCACCCGGCCGATGCGGAGGCACGCGGCATCGAGGACGGCGACTGGGTGGGGCTGACGAGCCGTGTGGGGGCCACCGCCCTGCGGGCGCAGGTGACCGACCGTGTGCCGACGGGGGTGGTGTACACCACCTTCCACTTCCCGGACTCGGCGGCCAATCTCGTGACGACCGAAAACTCCGACTGGGCCACCAACTGCCCCGAATACAAGGTCACGGCCGTGCAGGCCGTCCGGGTCGCGAGCCCGTCCGAGTGGCGCGCGCGTCACGCCGCGGCCGACCACGCGGCCCCGGTGGCCGCAGCAGGCGCGGCCGCTCCGCCAGTTCCGATTCCTTCGCCCGGGCGGACCTCCTCGCCAGCCCCGGCGCCCGGGGTGACGCCTGCGGTGACTCCCGTGGCACCCGGCGGAGGCGGCGCGTGAAGCCCGAACGTCTCGTGGCGATGCTCAACGACATTGCCGCCTTCTTTGCCGCGGACCCCGACCGTGCGCGTGCGGTGGCGGGCGTGGAGGATCACGTCCGGCGCTTCTGGGAGGCGCGGATGACGCGCGACCTGCTGGCGCACGTGCGGGCCGGCGGCGTCGGGCTGTCGCCGCTGGCGGCCGACGCCGCGCAACGCCTTGCCGAGAGGGGGGCTGTCGACCCCTAGCGGGGTGTGCGCGTCGGTGTCGCCCTCCGGATCGGGTCGACTTGCGCACGACGCGACGGCGCCAGTGTGGAAAGCGGTGCGGAAGGGGCGACCCAGGCAGGGATCCGCTGAAGCACCGCTTTCCTGCGTCGTCGCGCCGGAGGCCCGAACCGGAGGGCGACACCGACGCGCGCACGGTAGTAGACGTCCGCTCCAACCGGGGTTGGTCTGCGGCCGACGAGGTCTCGTACCCGTCGAGCGAGCGGCGCGACGGCGTCGTGTTGACTTGGCCTGGTCCGCGTCGTATAACCGGACCCTCTGCACGCGCGACACCCATCTCACGGAGTACACATTCATGGCTGCGGATTTTTTCGTTGGCGAGTCCCTCGTTGGTGAGGGGAACGAGGTCGCGCACATCGATCTCATCGTCGGGTCGAAGACCGGCCCGGCCGGCGCCGCGTTCTGCAACGCGCTGGCGAACAACAAGGACGGTTTCACGAACCTGCTCGCGGTCGTCGCGCCGAACCTGCCGGCCAAGCCCGACACCCTCATGTTCAACAAGGTGACGATCAAGGGCGCCACGCAGGCCGTGCAGATGTTCGGCCCCGCGCAGGCGGCCGTCGCCCGCGCGATCGTGGACTCGGTGGCGAGCGGTGTCATCCCGCGCGACAAGGCCGACGACTACGTCGTGCTGGTCGGGGTGTTCATCCACTGGGAGGCGAAGGACGATCAGAAGATCTTCGACTTCAACTACCGGGCCACCCGCGAGGCCCTGCAGCGTGCGCTGGCCCGCACGCCGTCGGTGGACGAAGTCATCAGCGCGGCCAAGACCACGACGCACCCGTTCGCCGCCGGCGCGGAACGGACGCTGGGCGTCGGGGCCTGATCGGGCGGCCAATCGACGGGACGGGAACGGGCGGCAGGGGCCCCCGTTCCCGCGTGTGGTCCTGGCGCGGTCGTGCGCCTCAGCCGGCAACGGGGCACCCGACGTGCGACGCATCCTCCTGCAACTCGACACTTCCGAACCTGCCAGCGCCTTCGACGGCATCATCGCGTACGACGGCGGTGCCGACGTGGTGCTGCGCTACGGCGGCGTGCGGCCGCATGCGGTGCGTGAGCTCGTGCACGGCGCGATCTTCACGCGGCGACCGAAGGACCTGCACCGCACCGCCATCTTCATTGGCGGGCGACAGCTCGCCGACGGCGAGCGCGTGCTTGCCGCCGTGCACGACGCCTTCTTCGGACGCATGCGCGTGTCGGTGATGCTGGACTCGAACGGCTGCAACACCACCGCGGCGGCGGCCGTGGGCACGATCGAGCACGCGGTCGGGTCGCTCGACGGTCGCCGCGCCGTGGTGCTGGGAGGCTTCGGCCCTGTGGGGCAGCGGGTGTGCGGCCTCCTGGTGCGTGCGGGGGCGTCCGTCGTCGCCACATCCCGCAGCGAGGCCCCCGAGGACCGTCTGCACGCGCTGCGTGCGCGCTTCGGATCCCGAGTAGAGGGCGCCATCGTCCACGACCGTGCCTCGGCCGACGCCGCCCTCGACGGCGCCGCCGTGATCGTCAACTGTGGGGCCGCCGGCGTCGCCATGCTCGCGGAGGACCAGTGGGCAGGCCGTCCGGGTGTGCTGGCCGTGGCCGATCTCAACGCGGTGCCGCCAGCCGGCGTGGCCGGCGTCGAGGCGGGCGACCATGGCACCGAGCGGCACGGGGTGCGCGTGTTCGGGGCGCTGGGCATCGGCGGCACCAAGGTGGCGCTGCACCGCGCGTGCATCGGTCGCCTGTTCGAGCGCAGCGACCTCGTCCTCGACGTGGAATCGATGGCCGACGAGGCCCGCGCTCTCGTATCCGGGCCGTAGGCCGTGCCCGACGTCGAGCGCGTCGTGCTGGCGGGGTTGTCCACTCGCGCCGCCGCCTGGTCGGCGGCTCGGGCGGGATACGCGGTGACGGCGGTGGACGGGTTCGCCGATCTGGATCAACATCCTGCCGTGCACGCCCTCGAGGTGCCGGGACGCTTCACGGCCACCGCCGCGGCCCGCATGGCCCGTACGGCCCCAGGCGGGGCCGTCGCGTACCTCTCCGGCTTCGAGCACGCGCCGAGCGCCGTGGCCATGCTGGCTGCGGGCCGGGCGCTCTGGGGCAATACGCCCGACTCCCTGCGCCGGGTGCGCCATCCCGCCATGCTGGCCGACACGCTGCGCCGCGAAGGGCTGCATGTTCCCGAGGTCTCTGGCCGCCCGCGCGCGGACGGCCCCTGGCTGCTCAAGCCCGTCCGCTCGGGCGGGGGGCACGGTATCCGTCCGTGGACGGGGGGGCACACGGTGCCGCGCGGCACCTACCTGCAGGCGTTCGTGGAAGGGCGCGCCAGCTCCGTGCAGTTCGTAGCGGCCGGCGGACGAGCCGTCGCGCTCGGCCTCACGCGACAGCTCGTGGGCGACGCCGCCTTCGGCGCCACAGGGTTCACCTGGTGTGGCGGCATCCTGGAACCCGCCCCCGACGACGCCCTGATGCGACGCGCCACGCGCCTGGCCGACGTGCTCGCCCGTGCCTTCGACCTGCGAGGCGTCAACGGCGTGGACGTCATCGACCGCGACGGCGAACTGATGCCCCTCGAAGTGAACCCGCGGTGGACCGGTGCCCTGGAACTCGTCGAGCGCGCGGACGGAGACAACCTGTTCGCCGTGCACGCGGGGGCGTGCGTCGAGGGACGGCTCCCCGCGGACGGCCCGAGGTGTCGCACGGTGGCGGTGGGGAAGGCCATCGTCTTCGCGCGGCACGACGTGCTCGCGCCGGACACGCGTGCCTGGCTGACCGATGGGACCGTGGCGGACGTGCCGCACCCGGGTGAACACGTCGCCGCGGGCCGCCCGTTCTGCTCGGTGTTTGCCGAGGGACCAGACGTGGCCGTGTGCCGCGACGCGCTGGTGCGGCGCGCGGCACAGGTGTACGCGAGCCTGGTACCGGCCCGCGTGGCGGGCCGCGCGCGATGAGTGCGGCGGAGAGCGTGCCGGCCACGTGCCTGGGCTGCGGCTGCGCGTGCGACGACATCACGCTGGAGGTGCGGGAGGGACGCATCGTGGCGGCCCGCCAGGCCTGTGCGCTCGGCGCGGCGTGGTTCGGGGACGGCGTCCTCCCGGCGCGGGCCCTCGTGGACGGACGGGCGGTGACGGTGCCCGACGCGCTCGATGAGGCGGCACGGGTGCTGGGGGGCGCGGCCCGACCGCTCGTGTACCTCGCCCCCCACCTCACGTGCGAGGCGCAGCGCGAGTGCGTGGGCCTGGGCGATGCGATCGGCGCCACGGTGGACTCCGCCACGTCGTCCGGTGCGCTCCCGGGCCTGCTCGCGGCCCAGGAGATGGGGCGGGTGTCCGCCACGCTCGCCGAGGTGCGGTACCGCGCGGACCTGGTGGTCTTCTGGGCGGTGGACCCGGCCGTGCGCTACCCGCGCTTCGTGGAGCGCTATCTGGATGCGCCGTTGCCGGACGGCCGCCCCCGCCGCCTGCTCGCGGTGGACGTTGGCGAGGCGCGCGGGCCGGACACGCTGGCCGATCGTCTGTGGCTGGCACCGGCTGACGAAGTGACGGTCCTGATGCAGGCCACGGCAGGTGTCGGCCCACTCGCCGCGCGCCTGGGCGAGGCCACCTGCGTGGCGGTCATCGTGGACGGCGAGCCCGACGGGCCGGAGGCGGGCGTGCGCGAGGCCGGGACGCCGGTACGGGCGCCGTCCGCGCAGGCGCCTTCCCCGCAGGGCCTGCGCACGCGGGGACTGCTGGCGCTCACCCGATCCCTGCACGACACGCGACGGGCCGCGCTCGTGACACTGCGGGCGGGCGGCAACGTCAACGGAGCGGACGCGTGTCTCACCTGGCAGACCGGCTATCCTGCCGCGGTGGATCTGGCGCGTGGCACGCCGCGGTATCGCCCCTGCGACGGTCGCGCCGTCGATCGACTGCGCTCGGGACGGGTGGACGTGGCGCTCGTCGCGGGCGGTGCTGCCCAGGTGCCCGCCGACGTGGCGGCACGGCTGTCGCCGACCACCCGCATCTTCATCGGACCCGGTGTCAGTGCGAGCCCACTCGCCGCCGGCGCCCACGTGGTCGTGGATACCGGGGTCCCGGGCGTGCACGAGGCTGGCACGGCGCTCCGGCTCGACGACGTCCCGCTGCCGCTGCGTGCCGTGCTGCCGGGGCCACCCTCGACCGCGGCCACGGCCAGGGCCCTGCGGCTGCGGCTATCGGGAGGCTGGCGGTGACGGCGCTCCGCATTGCCGGCGGCGCCGTCTACGACCCGCAGCACGACATGCATGGCGACGTGCGTGACGTGTGCATCCTCGGCGACCGTATCGTGGCCGACGTGCCTGACACCGCCCGCGTCATCGACGCGCGCGGCATGATCGTCATGCCGGGTGGGGTGGACATGCACGCGCACGTCGCTGGTGGCAGCGTGAACCTGGCGCGACGGCAGCTGCCCGGCGGGCACCGGGGCGTCGGGCGCCCCGATCTCGACGATGGCACACAGGGCCGGAGCGGCGTGGACGGCGTGGTGCCGAGCACGTTCTGCACGGGATACCGCTACGCGGGTCTTGGCTACACCACCGTGTTCGACGCGGCCGTGGCGCCCGTGATGGCGCGCCTCGCGCACCTGGAGTTCGACGACACGCCCATCGTGGACGGCGGGTTCTACGTGCTGGCCGGCAACGATCGCCATCTGCTGGACCTGGTGGATCGCGGCGAGGAGGCCGAGGCGCGCGAGTTCCTGGGCTGGCTCGTGGGTGTGACGGGCGCCTACGCGCTCAAGGCGGTCAACCCCGGCGGCATCGAACTCTGGAAGCAGGGGCACCGCGAACGCACGTCGCTCGACACCCCGGTGGGGTCGACGCGTGTCACGCCCCGCCGGCTCCTGCAGGTGCTGGCCGACGCGAGCGAGACGCTGGCCCTTCCGCACCCCGTCCACGTGCACGGCAACAACCTGGGCCTTCCGGGCAACGTGGAGACCACACTCGAGAGCCTCCGCGCCCTCGACGGCCGACGCGCGCACTTCACCCACCTGCAGTTTCACAGCTACGCCACGTCGGCCGCGCGGCCCTGGCAGTCGGGGGCGCGCGCGGTGGCCGAGTACCTCAACGCGCATCCGACGCTCAGCGGCGACGTGGGGCAGGTGCTGTTCGGGCCGGCCGCGACCATCACGGCGGACGGGCCCGTGGAGTACCTGCTGCACCGGAGCAGCGGCGGCACGTGGTCGAACCTGGACATCGAACTCGAAACCGGCTGCGGCGTGGTGCCGCTGGTCTACGCGGACCGCAAGGCGGTGAGCGCGCTGCAGTGGGTGGTCGGCCTCGAGCTGTTCCTGCTGTCGGAAGACCCCTGGCGCATGGTGCTATCCACCGATCACCCGAACGGGGGGTCGTTCACGGCCTATCCCGAGCTCATCCGGCTGCTCATGGACCGGACGTATCGCGACGCGTGCCTGCGCCGCCTCAATCCCCGCCATCTGGCGGGGAGCGCCCTCGCCGACGGGCTCACGCGCGAGTACACGCTCTCGGAGATTGCCATCATCACGCGGGCCGGCCCCGCGCGGCTGCTCGGGCTCGCGCACAAGGGGCACCTTGCGCCGGGCGCGGATGCCGACGTGGCGGTGTACCAGCCAGGGGCGCACGCGGCCGAGACGTTCGCCACGCCGCGGTACGTCGTCAAGGCGGGGGTCCTGGTCGTCGAGGAGGGCCAGTTGCGTCGCGCGCCGGCCGGGCGGCGCCTGCATGTGCGGCCCGAGTTCGACGCGTCGGTGCTCGCCGGCGTCAGGCGTCACCTGGCCCGCGTCGGCACCGTGCGGTTCGAGCACTACGGGGCGGATGCGCTGGCCGATGCGCTGCCCGATGCGCCGTACCCGCTGGCAGGGAGGCCGTGAGCATGCAGATCCGCGGCGTCACCATCGAGGACACGTTCGCCGAGGCCTTCGGCATGCGTGCGGCGCGGCTGCTCATCACGGCGCGCACGGCGCGCTGGGCGCGGGAGGCCGCGCAGGCGTGCACGGGCTTTGCGACGTCCGTCATCGGCTGCGGCTGTGAGGCGGGCATCGAACGCGAACTGACGCCCGCCGACACGCCGGACGGGCGCCCAGGCGTGGCGGTGCTGTTCTTCGCCCTGAAGGCCGAGGGGCTGGCCGCACAACTCACCGCGCGCATTGGCCAGACGGTGCTGACGTGCGCGACGGCGAGCTGCTACGACGGGCTGCCCGGGGCGCCGGCCCACGTGCCGGCGGGTCGCGCGCTCAGGACGTTCGGGGACCGGTTCCAGATCAGCAAGGTGCTGGACGGGGCGCGCGTGTGGCGCATCCCGGTGATGGACGGTGAGTGCCTCATCCAGGAGCAGTACGGGATCCAGAAAGGGATCGGCGGCGGCAACTTCCTCATCATGGGCGAAGACATCGACCGCACGCTCGAGGCGGCCGAGGCCGCCGTCGACGCGATGCGGGACGTGCCCGGCATCATCCTGCCGTTTCCTGGCGGCGTGGTGCGCAGCGGCAGCAAGGTGGGGGCGCGCGGATACCGCGGCATGATTGCCTCGACCAACGATGCCTACTGCCCGACGCTGCGTCCGCTCACCGAGTCCGCGCTGCCCGAGGGCGTCCAGGCCGTGCTGGAAGTCGTGATCGACGGGCTGGACGCCGCGGCTATCGCCACGGCCATGCGGACGGGCATCGATGCGGCGTGTCGCCCCGGCATCCGGGCGATTGGCGCCGGCAACTACGGCGGTACGCTCGGTCCCTATCACTTCCATCTGCACGCGGTGCTCGGCGGACGCAACGCGGCGGAGGCCGGCTCGTGAGCCGGAGGGGCCCTGATGACTGACGGGGTGCGCCTCACGTTGCGCGCGCCGGTGGCTGGCGGCCTCGAGGTGGAGGGCGTGACGGCCGACGGCCTGGCGGGCCGGAGCGAGCGAGACGTCGCGGCGCTCCCGGCGTGGGTCGGCCGGCAGCGGGTGGCGCTGGGCGACCTGTTTCACGTCCGGTCTGCACCGGGGCCCTTCGTGCACGTCGAGGGCGACCTCGGGGCGGTGGACGGCCTGGGTGAGGGGCAAACCGCCGGGCGCCTGGTGATCGACGGTTCGGCCGGCGCCCGGACCGGCGCGCACATGCTGGGCGGCGAGGTGGAGGTCCGGGGCAGCGTGGGACACGATGCGGGCCTCGCGATGGGCGGCGGCACCCTGCTGGTCCACGGGCATGCGGGTGACCGGCTGGGGGCGGCCGAGCCGGGCACCTCGTCCGGCATGCGCGGCGGAGCCATCCAGGTGCTCGGATCGGCGGGAACCGATGCCGCCGCGGCGCTGCGACGTGGGCTCGTCGTCATTGGCGGCGACCTTGGGGCGCAGGCGGGACGGCAGATGCGCGCCGGCACTCTTGTCGCCTTCGGGCGAATCGCGGGTGGCGCGGGCTGGGGCAACCGGCGCGGGTCCATCGTCGCGCTGGGAGGGCTCGACGTCCCGTCCACGTATCGCGAGGCCTGCACGTTCGAGCCGGTGTTCCTGCGTCTCCTGCTGGTGGGCCTGGCGCGAGCCGGCCGGCTGCCGGTGACGCAGGCGATGATCGACGGGCGGTACCGCCGCTTCTGCGGCGACCTGCTGCCGCCGGGCAAAGGGGAGATCCTGCAGTGGACGGGACGATGAGGGACGACGTATGACCGGGCCCGCGCCGCTGACGCCGACGATGAACGAGCGGGCCTGGGCGCTGGCCGACGCGTGCGAGACGCGCGCCGCGGAATTGCGCGTGCGGCTCTTCCGCCTGCGCGGGGGCACGCGCGTGATCGACGCCGGGGTGGATACCCCCGGTGGCCTGGGCGCCGGGCTGGCGCTCGCACACATGTGCCTCGGCGGCCTGGGGCAGGTGTCGCTGACCAGTGTCACCGTGGGCGACAGCACGTGGGACGGCGTGCACGTGTGGACGGATCATCCGGCGCGTGCGTGCATGGCCGCGCAGTATGCCGGCTGGGCCATCACGCCCGACGGGTACTTCGCGCTCGGGTCGGGGCCGCTGCGGGCGGTGGCGCGCGTGGAGCAGGCCCTGTTCGCCAAGCTGGCGTGTCACGAGGCCGGGGCGCGCGGGGTGCTCGCCCTGGAGACCCGCACCCTGCCGACCGATGCGGTGGCCGACTGGATCGCAACGCGCGCGGGCATCCCGGCCGAGGGGCTCACGCTCGTGGTGGCCCCCACGGCCAGCCTGGCGGGGAGCGTGCAGGTGTCGGCCCGTATCGTGGAGACGGGACTGCACAAGATGGACGTGCTCGGCTTCGACGTCACCCGCGTCCGCAGCGCCTCCGGTCTCGCGCCGGTGGCGCCGATCGGCGCGACCGATCTCGAGGCGATCGGCCGGACCAACGACTGCGTGCTGTACGGCGGCAGCGCCCGCTACACCATCGACGCCTCCGACGAGGAGCTGGCGGCGCTGGCCGCGCGCCTGCCGGCCTCGGCCTCGCGCGACTACGGCGAGCCGTTCGAGCGGATCTTCCGGCGCTACGATCGCGACTTCTACCGGATCGACCCGCTGCTGTTCAGTCCGGCCGAGGTGTGGCTGACGAGTACCGTGAGCGGCCGGACGGTCCACGCCGGGCGTGGCAACGCCGCGGTGCTGCGGGCATCGCTGCTCGGGGGCTGAGCGCGTGCGCGTCGGCATCCTCAGTTCACGCGACGGGTGGCACATCGACGCGCTGCGGCGGGCCCTGGACGCGCGCGACCACGACGCCGTCGTCGTGCCCTACGAGTCCCTGCGTGCACGGGTAGGAGGCGGCCGCCACACCCTGGAGGCCAGCGCCCTCGCCACCGCCGCCGTGGGAGCGGCCGGCAGCACTGTCGTCAGCACCATCGGCAGCACCGCCGTCGGCACCGTCGTTCTCTCCGAGCTGGATGCCGTGCTCCCGCGCATCATTCCCAGCGGATCGCTCGAGCAGCTCATCTTCCGTGTGGACGCCTTGCACGGGCTCGAGGCGCAGGGCGTGGTGGTGATGAACGGTGCGCGGGCCATCGAGCGGTGCGTGGACAAGTCGTGGGCGGCCACACGTCTGCACGATGCGGGCGTGCCCGTGCCGGAGACGGTCACCTGCGAGCGGGCGGTCGAGGCCCTGGCGGTGGTGGCCGCGTTGGGCGACGTGGTCGTCAAGCCGCTCTTCGGCTCGATGGGGGCCGGCATGGTGCGTGTGTCGGACCCCGACGTGGCCTGGCGGGTGTTCCGCGCCCTCGAGCAGGTGCGGGCGGTGTTCCACCTCCAGCGGTTCGTCGACCACGGCGGACGCGACTACCGGGCCTTCGTGGTGGGCGGACGGGTGATCGCGAGCATCGAGCGCCACAACGCCGACGACTGGCGGACCAACGTGGCCCGCGGCGCCCGCGCGGTGCCGTGCACGCTGCCCGCGGCGTGGGCCAGCCTGGCCGTGCAGGCGGCCGCGGCCGTCGGTGCCGACTACGCGGGCGTGGATCTGCTGCAGGACCGCGACGGGCAGGTGTACGTGCTCGAGGTCAACGCCATTCCCGCGTGGGAGGGCGTGCAGGGAGCCACGGGACTGGACGTGGCGGCGGAGATCGTGCGGCACCTGGAGGTCCGTGTCCTGGGGGAGACTCCCGTTGCCGGACCCTGACCTCGGGACGCTGGCGCAGCTGGCCTGCCTGCTCGAGGTGAGCGCGCCCAAACCGGGCAACGTGAGTCCGGGCCGCCCGTTCCGCGACGTGACCCACGCGCACTTCCTGGCGAGTGCGTTGGCCGTCGGGGAGGCGTTCCGCGACGCCGGCGCGCAGCCGGTGGGGGTCACCATCCGCCGGGCCATCGCGGCGACCCGCCGCTGGTGCCCGTGCAACACCAACCTGGGCATCGTGCTGCTGCTGGCGCCGCTGGCGCGGGCGGTGGCCACCGCGCCGTCGGGCGGGGTGGCGGAGACAGCGCAACCCCTCGAGGCGTGGGCGTCGCACGGCGCGCCCTGGTGGGCCCGCGCGGTGCGTCGCGTGCTCGAGGCGACGACGGTGGACGATGCGCGCGAGACCTACGCGGCGATTCGCCTCGCCGCGCCTGGCGGTCTCGGCCGGGCGGATCAGGAGGACGTGGCGGACGAGCCGGGCCGGTCGCTGCTGGAGGTGATGCGGCTGGCCGCCGATCGCGACGCCGTGGCGCGCGAGTACGCGACCGCCTACGAGGTCACGCGTACACGCGTCGTGCCGGCGTTGCTGGCCGCACGGGCCGTGTCGCTCACCTGGGACGACGCGATTGTCGAGACCAGCCTGGAACTGCTGGCCGCCGCGCCGGACACGCACGTGGCGCGACGCGCTGGCCAGGCGGAGGCGGAGACGGTGAGGCGCGATGCACAGGCGGTGGTCGCCGCGGGAGGCGTACGGACCGAGGCGGGCCGCCGGCATCTCGCGGCATTCGACGCGTCGCTGCGCGATCCCCTGAACCGGCGCAACCCGGGCGCGACCGCGGACCTCGTCACGGCCGGCCTCTTCGTCGTGCTGGCGCACGGCGCGTGGCAGGAGACCGGCTACGGATCCGCGGACGCGTCGCGCGGGGCACGTCCGTGAATGGCGCCGGTGTGCAGCGCGGTCGCCACCAGGACGCCGTCGCAGCCCAGGGACCGGGCGACGGCCACGTCGTGGTCGTGGCGCACGCCGCCCCCGACCAGCAGGGTCACGCCCGGTACGGCCTCGCGGATGCGCGACAGCAGGCGCATGTCGAGGCCCGCGCCCGCGCCCACCCGCGCGAGGTCGAGCACGATGAGGGCGCCGGCCCCCGCCCGGACCGCGCGCACTGCGATCGCCTCGGGAGTGGCCGGCCCACGCGGAGTCGAGCGGGCATCGGGTACGGAGAGGGCCGCGTGGCCGGAGCCGGGCGCGAGGGAGGGTCCTGCGGAGATGCCCGCCAGCGGTCGCAGTGGCATGCCGTCGCGCAGGTCGAGGCTGAACGCGGTGCAGCCTGCGGGCAGGCCTTGGCAGATGCGGTCGAGGTGCGCGAACGTCGGCAGCGTTTCGAGACCCACGACCACGCGGTGCACCCCGAGGTCGAACGCGGCCGAGGCCGCGTCGTCGTCGCCCACGCCCGCGTCCAGCCACACGCGCAGGCCTGTCGCCACGAGGCGGCGTACCGCGTCGGCCTGGAGGGGTCGCGCGGCAATGGCGTCGAGGTCGGCCACGTAGACGTCGGTGATGCCCCAGTGCGCGCGGTACAGGCACGCGAGCCGCACGGCATCGCCCGCCACGTCGGAATCGGCCACCCGCGCCACGGGACCGTACCCGCGACGGTCTCCGCCACGCGCATGCACGGCCAGGCCGCCCGCGAGGTCCACCACGCCCATCAGGCGCACCGACACGACTCCATGCGAGGAGCATTGTAGTGGCGCGCTCCGCGGTCGTCGGATGGGACATCGGCGGATCGAATACCAAGGCCGTGCGCGTGCGGGCCGGCCGTGTCGAGGTGGTGCGCGCGGTGGCCTTCGAGGTCCGGGAGGCGCCGGGCGCGCTGGCCCAGGTCCTGCGCGACCTCGCTGGCACGCTGGCGGTGGGCCCCGGCGACTGGCATGCGGTGACGATGACCGCGGAGCTGTCGCGGACGTTCCGCACCAAGCGCGAGGGCGTGGCCGCCGTCCTGGCCGCCATCGAAGAGGCCGTGGGGCCAGCGCCCATCCGTGTCTTCACGGTGGACGGCCGGTTCGTGGAGGTGGCGGAGGCGCGGCACGCGCCGCTGGCCGTGGCCGCGGCCAACTGGGCGGCCACCGCGCACCTGGTGGCCAGCCACCACCCCGACGCGCTGCTGGTGGACATCGGGACCACGAGCACGGACATCGTGGCGATCGTCGGCGGTGCCGTGTGCGCGATGGGGACGACCGACCCGGAGCGGCTCCTCTCGGGGACGCTCGTTTACACGGGCGCGCTGCGCACGCCGGTGGAGGCCGTGGTGCGGCAGGTGCCGCTGTGGCAGGGTATGGCCGGTGTCGCGGCGGAGGGCTTCGCGCTGACCGGAGACGTGCATCTCTGGCGGGGTGACCTGGCCGCGGAGGCGTACACGGTGCCGACGCCGGACGGGCGACCGGTGACGCGTGCGGCGGCCGGCGAGCGGATCGCCCGGATGGTGTGCGGCGACACCGAGATGCTGCACGCGCCCGACATCGACGGCATCGCCGCCGCGGTCGCCGATGCGCAGGTCGCGCAGGTCGCGGCCGCCCTCGACGGCGTACGGGCCCGTCACCCCGGGCTCCGCGTGGCGGTGGTCACGGGTCTCGGCGGGTTCATCGGCGAGCGTGCCGCGCGGGCGGCAGGGCTCGAGGTCGTGGCCCTCGCCGATCACCTCGGTGCCGCCGGTGCCCGGTGTGCACCGGCAGCGGCGGTGGCGCTGCTCCTGTGTGATGGGCTGGGTGGCGAGGATGCGTGATGCAGGCGCGTGACGCCGTTGTCGTGAAGGTGGGTGGCGGACTGCTCCCGCACGAAGGGGCCCGGTCGCAGGTCCTCGTCGCCGTGACACGTGCGGGTGGGCAGCGGCCGGTGCTCGTGGTCCCGGGTGGCGGACCGTTTGCCGATGCCGTGCGCGAGGTGGACGCGCGGATGGGCCTGTCGGCGGACGCGGCGCACTGGATGGCGATCCTGGCGATGGATCAGTACGCGTGGCTGCTGCACGATCGGCTGCCCGGATCGCACCTGGCGCGCACGGCCCGTGCGGCGCGGACGGCCGTCCGCACGCCGGGCGTCACGGTGCTCGCCCCGTTTGCCTGGCTGCGTGCGGCGGATCCGCTGCCGCATGGATGGGACGTCACGAGCGACAGCCTGGCGGCCTGGATGACCGGTGCGCTCGGCGTGCAGCAGCTCGTGCTGGTGAAACCGCCAGGGGTCTCAGGCGAGGTGGCGCTCGACGCGGCCTTTGCGCGGAGCCTGCCCGTCGGTATCCACCACGTCGTCGTCGCCGCCGATGATGGATCGGGCTTGGCCGCGAGCCTGGGCGGAGAGGTGCCGGACCCGTAGGGGATCGAGGCGTCCGGTGCGGCCGCCCGTGCAGGCCGCACCGCGCACGCCCGCGATGTCGGCGCCGAGGCTGCGGAGCATGGGAAGGTCGCCGGCGCAGAGCTGCCCGGCGAGCGCGATGAACAGGCCGGACGCGTGGGCGCTGCCGACGAGGTCGGCCAGCTCCGCGTCGCGCATGAGACCGCGCAGGCCCGGCCCCAACTTGCCGGCGGTATCCACGAGCAGGCCCGTGGCGCCTTCAATCGCGGCAATCCGAAGCACGTCGTGGGGCGCGGGCCGCCGCGCCGTGCGCCAGTCGGCGTACGCCACTGCCACGACGCCGCACCGCCCGGCGCCCGGGGGCCAGCGGGCCGCGTGTCCTGCGTCTCCGCGGCACGCCGAGCGGTCCGCCCGTGGGTCGGACGAGCCGTCGGGCCAGGGGGCCTCCTCGTTGTCACCCCACCTGGTGCCCCCGTCGGCGACACGGCCCAGGCCGACACCGCGGACGGCGGCGGCAAGAGCTGCGACCGCACGGCCGTCGAGACCGGTGAGGCCGATCTTCACGAACGCCGTGCCGGCCCTGGACGCCTGCGCGGCGCGGGCGCCGACGTCGTCGGGCGCGCGTCGCGTCTCGCCGAGCGCCGCGCTCAGGGGGCGCACTCCGTGCACGGCCAGCGCCATGGCGCGAAGCACGTGCGGCGACACGGCGCCGAGCGCGCCACGCGACGGTTCCTTGGCATCGATGATGTCGGCGCCGTTCGCCAGCGCGACCCTCGCTTCGCCGACGCTGCGCACGCTCACGAGCAGCCGCATGCGATCAGGGTACTATGGCCGTCGTCATGGCCTCCTCCGCACCGCTCCCGCTCGATGGTCAGGCCGCCGTGGTCACGGGCGGCTCGAGCGGCATCGGGCGCGCCATCGCGCTCGCGCTGGCGGCGGCCGGCGCCGACGTGGCGATCACCTACCACGTGAACGAGGCCGGCGCGCGGGAGGTCGAGCGCGGGATCGTGGCGCAGGGCCGTCGCGCCGTCGCCCTCCGCATGGACCTCGCCGTGCCCGCCGATATCGAGCGTGCGGGTCGGGAAGCCGCCGACGCGCTCGGTTCCCTGCGGGTGTGGGTCAACAACGCCGGCGCCGACATCCTGACCGGCCCGGCAGGGGCTGGCAGCGATCTCGAGAAGCTCGATCGGCTGCTGGCGGTCGATCTGCGGGGCACGGTGCTGGCGTCGTGGGTGGCGGTGGAGTGCCTGGGCCGCAGTAGCGAGGGCGGCACGATCATCAACATGAGCTGGGACCGCGTGCTGAGCGGCATGGCCGGGACGCACCCGCAGATGTTCGCGGCGGTCAAGGGCGGTGTGCTGGCGTTCAGCAAGGCGCTGGCGCGATCGGTGGCGCCGCGCATCCGCGTCAACGTGCTCGCGCCCGGCTGGATTGCCACCGCGTTCGCCGACGGCCTCGAGGCCGGACGCTACGACGCGGTGGCGGCATCGGTGCCGCTCGGCCGGTGGGGCACGGGCGAGGATGTGGCCTCTGCCGCGGTGTACCTGGCGTCACCGGCGGCGGCGTTCGTCACCGGCCAGGCGCTCCTGGTTGGCGGCGGCGACGTGATGTGAGAGGCGGGGGCGCGCCGCGTATGGCGTCGCGGCGTGCCCGGAGGAGGGATGATGGCCGAACGCGAACCGACGTGCTCCGAGGCAGAGGTGGAAGCCGCCCTGGCGGCGCTTCCAGGCTGGTATCTTCAGGACGGCTGGATCCGCCGCGTCTTCACGACCGATGGCTGGCCGACGACGCTCATGCTCGTCAATGTGATCGGCTACGCGGCCGAGGCGGCCTATCATCATCCCGATCTGTCGGTGACGTGGGGCCGTGTCATCGTGAAGCTCCGCACGCACAGCGCGGGGGGCCTGACCACCAAGGACTTCGAGCTCGCGCGCCGTCTCGAGGAACTCGTGCTGTGGCGGCCTGCAGGCCCGGGTCTCACCGGCACGCCGAACGCCTTCGTGCGCGGCGGCGATCCGCGCTGATGTCCCAGGCGCGCCCCCGCCCCCATACGCCGCGCTGATGCCCGTCGAGGTTCCGCCCGCTGCGCCACCGCACGTGCCCCAACGGGTGAGCTTCGTCACCGGACGGCTGGCCGAACCCGAGCTGCGCCGCGTCCTCGACGCGGCGGCGTTGCCCTTTGCCTGGAACATCGAGGTCCTCGGCATCACGGTCGCCGCGCTCATGACCACGTCGTGGATCGCGCGGCACTTGGCCACCCGCTTCGACCCCGATCTCGTGGTCATCCCTGGTCTGTGCGAGGGCGACACCGCGGCGCTGGCGGCGTCGCTCGGCACCGAGGTCGTGCGTGGGCCCAAAGACCTGCGCGAGATTCCGGGTCACTTCGGACTGGCGGCGGGACGACGGGAGTACGGGGCGTGGGACATCGAGATCGTGGCCGAGATCAACGACGTGCCACGCCTCCCGCTCGAGACGGTCCTGGCGCAGGCGGCATACTACCGCGATGCCGGCGCGGACGTCATCGACATCGGGTGCACGCCCGGCGTGCCGTTTCCCGGCCTCGGCACGGTGGTGGCGCGCCTGGTGGCGGACGGCTACCGGGTGTCGGTGGATTCGCTCGATGGCACGGAGATCCGCGCGGCGGTGGCGGCCGGGGCCGAGCTGGTCCTGAGCATTGCCCACACGAACCTCGACGTCGTGCCCTCGCTGGCGGGGACGGGAGCCCGCGTCGTGGCCATCGGCGAGCCGGACCAGCCGGTGGCGGCCCTCGAGCCGGTACTCGATGCGCTGGCGCGCGCGGGCGTGCCGTACCTGGTGGACCCGATCCTTGCCCCGATCGGTCACGGCTTTGCGGCCTCGCTCGCCCGGTATGCCGAAGCGCGTCGCCGCTGGCCGGATGCGGAGATGCTGATGGGGGTCGGCAACGTCACCGAACTGACCGCCGCCGACTCCACCGGCGTGCACGCCGTGCTCGTGGCCATCTGCCAGGAACTCGGCATCAGGACCGTGCTCACGACCGAGGTCGCGTCGTGGACCCGGGGGGCGGTACGGGAACTGGACGTTGCCCGCCGGATGATGTACCACGCCGTTGGGCGGCACGCCGCCCCGAAGGGGATCGACGACCGCCTGCTCACAGTGAAGGATGCCGCGGTGCTGGCCTGGGGCGAAGCGGAGCTGCGAGACCTGCAGGCCCGGATCACCGACCCGAACTTCCGGGTGTTCGCCGACCGCGACGCGATCACCGTGCTGAGCCGTGACGTGTTCGTGCGGGGCACCGACGTCCAGGCGATCTTCGCGTCGCTGGGGGTGATGGACGCGGCCCACGCGTTTTACCTGGGCGGGGAACTGGCCCGGGCGGAACTGGCGATGCGGCTGGGCAAGACTTTTCGGCAGGACGCGCCGCTCGCGTGGGGGTATCTCACGCCGGACGAGCCCATGTCCCGCTCGCACGTCCGCCTCGCGCGCGGCGAGCCCGTACCCGGCCAGCCACCGGGCGGTCAGCCCGCGTGCGGTGAGTCGATGCAGGGGGCGCCGGTACGCGGTGAGCCGGGACGCGGCGAGCCGGCAGGCGGTGACGTGGCAGGCGGTGAGTCGGCACGCCGTGAGTCGGCACGCCGTGAGTCGGCACGCCGTGAGTCGATACGGCGCGGGCGGACGGAATGATTCTCGAGACACTCGTCACGACCCGGGATGCCGATGGGCACGTCAACGTGGCGCCGATGGGCGTGGAGTGGGGCGAGGACGCCCTCGTGCTGAAGCCCTTTCTCGAGACGGCGACCTTCCGGAACCTCGAGGCGACGCGGGCGGCCGTCGTCAATCTCGTGGACGACGTGCGCCTCTTCGCCCGGGCCGCCCTCGGCAACCCGGAGTGCGCGGTGCTCCCCGCACAGGCGGTGCCCGGCGTGGTGCTGGCCGAGGCCTGCTCGTGGCGCGAGGTCGCCGTGCAGCACATCGACGCGCGCCCTCCGCGTGCGAGGGTCACGGCCAGGGTCGTCCACCGCGGGGTCCACCGCGAGTTCCTCGGATTCAACCGGGCCCGTCATGCGGTGCTCGAGGCCGCGATTCACGCCACCCGCCTGCACCTGCTGGCGCCCGAGTTCGTACGCACCGAGATGGCCCGCCTGCAGGTCATCGTGGACAAGACGGCCGGGCCCGCCGAGCAGGAGGCCATGACGTGGCTCCAGGACCACGTGCGTGCGCAGCTGGGTGCAGACGAACGATGAGCCGCGACACCGTGGGCGGACAGCGATGAGCGAGCAGCCGACCGGAGGCTCGTCCCGTAGCGCGCGTGTCTTCGTGGAGACGCCGGGCCGGCTCCACTTCGGCGTCCTCGACCCGTTCGGGTGCCGCGGCCGCGTGTTCGCCGGGCTGGGCGCGCCCGCACCGGGGCCGGTCCTGCGGGTGTCGGCGTGTGCGAGCGACGCCTGGTGCGTCCGCGGCGAGGACGCCGGCCGCGCCGAGGCGTTCGCCCGCCGGTTCCTCGCGGCGCACGGGCTGCCGGCGACCGGCGATGTGCAGGTGCACCACGCGCTGCCCGCGCACGCGGGCCTGGGGAGCGGCACTCAGCTGGCGCTCGCCGTGGGGCGCGCGCTGGCCGAGGTGCACGGGCTCGGGCACGACCCGGTCGTGCTGGCCGAATCGGTGGGCCGGACGCGCCGGTCGTCGGTGGGTATCTGGACGTTCGCGGGCGGCGGCCTCGTGCTGGACGGTGGACGTGTGCCGGGAGAGACGCGCTGCGGACCGCTGCTGGCGCGCGTGTCGCTGCCGGAGTCGTGGCGCTGCGTGGTGGGCATCCCCGAGGCGCAGCCCGGCATGAGCGGGGAGCAGGAAGCACGCGTCCTGGCCGGCCTGCCGGCGCCGCCGCGGCACGAGGTGGAGGCGCTGGCCCATCTCGTCGAGCTGCGGCTCCTGCCCGCGGCGCGCGAGCACGACTTCGCGGCCTTCGGCGCCGCGCTCACCGACGTGCAGGAGGTGACCGGGCGCTGGTTCGGGAGCGCCCAGGGCGGCGTGTACGCGCCCGGCGCGACCGCCGACCTGGTGGCGGCGCTGCGTGCCCTCGGCGCCACAGGGGTCGGACAGAGTTCGTGGGGACCGGCGGTCTTCGGCTTCGTCGAGGGCGAGGCCCGCGGCCGCGCGCTGGCCCACGACGTGCGGCGGCAGCTGGGCCCGCGCGGACGTGTCTACGAGGGACCCATCGGGGCCGAGGGCGCGCGCGTGTGGTCGTCCTCCTCAGACTGACCGTCCTTCCGCGGATCAGCCTGAGGCGTCGGCGCCCGGACGCGTGTGTCCTGCCGTCGTGCGTTCCCGCGTCGGTGTAGCCTTCCATCCCGGTCCGACTTGCGCACGGCGTGACAGCGGCAGTCTGGAAAACGATGCGCGAGGGGTCGCCGAGTCCTCTCGGGCATCGATTTCCCTCGGCGTCGCGCCGGAGGACCAAGATGGCGTGCGACACCGACGCGCGAACGGGCTAGGTCCGCGCCGGCAGGACGCCTGGAAACAGCAGGTCCACCAGCGAGCCATGGACCCGCGTCTGCGCATCGAACCCGGTCGCTCCTTCGTAGCGGGCGATCACCGCGAGCGCGTCTTCGACGGAGGCCTGGCCCAGCGCCTCGAACTCCACGCAGCACACCTCCCGGCCCTCGCTCGACGCGACATAGTGCACCACCTCGCAGTCGGGAAAGTGCCACACGTCGATGTGCTTGACGATGTCCCCGGTCCACACGACCCCCATCCGGGCCACGAGCGCGTCCACCTGCGCGGCCTGGTCGCCGGCGTGGTGGCCGAGGTCGAGGTTGATCTCGTCACGCACCTCGGCGTCCCGCGTCAGCGACTTGAGCGTCAGCTGGTGCAGCTCATCGTCGAAGCGGTGGCGCAGCACGTAGCGGCGCGCCCGCCCGTCCTCGGTCAGGAAGTACCGGTCGCGGACCTCCAGACGGGTACGGCGGGTGGGTCCGAGCGCGTCGGCCCGCACCCGGAACGTGTCGAGGTCGAAGGCCGCGTCCACGACGAACTTGTGCTCGATCTCCTGGAAACGCATCACATCCACCACTTGAAGCGGCCATACCGCGCCACCCGGGAGAGGACCCGGGCGGGCAGCCGGGCGAAGGACGCGCTCGTCACGCGTTCGTTGTCGGGGTCCGCGCGCAACTGCTCGAAGATGGCGCGCACGGGCGCCAGGGCCCGTGCGTCACGACTCGCGAGCATCGCCTCGGCCAGGCGATCGTGCGCGGCATCCTCGAAGTTGTAGCTGCCAAAGGCCGCCCACGCGTCGTCCACGAGCACGATCTTGGAGTGCTCGCCCCGGCGGTTCTCGTAGACGCCGACGCCGGCGGCGAACAGTCGGGGATAGGTGGCGGCGGCCGCCACCCACGCGAGGTCCGTGGCGGGGAGGGCGTCCCGGTGGGAGTGGAAGATCTCCACCTCCACGCCGCGCCGGGCCGCGCGCAGCACGGCCTCGAGGAGCGGTCCCACCGGCTTGAAGTAGAAGCTCGTGATGCGCAGCGACGTCCGTGCCTCGTCGATCATGGCCACGAGGCGATCGGTCACGGCATTGGAGCCGGCCCAGCGGAAGGGCCCGAGGCGGCCCTGGTGCCTGTTCGGATTGCAGATCCAGTAGTCGAGCCGCAGGTCGGCAGGGTGGGCCGGGTCCGCACCGGCGAGATGCGCCGCGTGCGACGGGTCCACCACCCCGCCGATGTGGCGCAGGCTCTCGAGCAGCGCGCCCGCGACGGGCCCGCGCACCGCCACCGCGTATTCGTTCCAGCCGTCGAAACTCGCCCGCGAGATGTTGCTGCTGCCGAAGATGGCTTCGCCCGCCTCCGACACCTGGATCTTCACGTGCTGGCCACCGCCCACCATCCGCTGGGCCAGCCGGGACGGACGATAGTGGCAGACCCGGGCACCCGCGCCGCGCAGGGCCGCGAGGTCCCTGGCCAGGGCATCACGCTGGGCCCGCGACATGAGGACGCCCCCCAGCCGCTGCCCGAAGTGGTCCACGACGAGCCGGACGCTCACGCCGCGCCGCGTGGCACGGGCGAGGGCGGCCAGCAGGTCCGTACCGTAGGCGTCGTACTCGATGTAGAACGTGGACAGATAGAGGAAGGAGGTGGCCGCGTCGATCATCGCGAGTCGAGCCTGCCACTCGGCCGACCGGTCCCAGAGCGGCACCAGCGCGGACGCGGCCGGCATCAGAGCCTGTAGCCGCCTGCCACGTCGATGTTCACACCGGTCACGTACGGGGCATCGAGGACGTACTCCAGGGCCTGCGCGACATCGTCGAGGCTGCCGGCCCGTCCGAGCGGCACCTCCAGGCCGATTTCGTCGGGCGGGGCCAGGTCGATGGAATTCTCGAGCTGACCGGGCGACACCATGTTCACGCGAATCTGCCGCGTGGCGTAGGCCGCCGCGAGCGCGCGCGTGAGGACGAGCAGGCCGGTCTTGCTCACGTAGTAGTCGGTGCCGCGCGGCTGCGCGCGGAGGCCGTCGAGGCCGGCCATGCCGATGTTGACGATGTTCCCGCCGTCCGGCATGAGCGCGAGGGCGTGATAGGCACAGTAGTAGGCGCCCGACAGGTTGGCGGCGAGCGTGTTGTCCCAGTGGTCGGGGTCGAGGGCGGCCACCGGCTGCGGGTTGTAGTTGCCCACGTTGTTGACGAGCAGGTCCACGCGTCCCTCGCGGGCCCCGATGTCGGCGAAGGCGGCGGCCACCTGTGCCTTCTGCCCGATATCGACCGCGAGACACCGCACGCGCCGACCGGCGGCGGTGAGCGCGGCCTCGAGGGACCGTGCGTCCTCCTCGGAGGTGCGGTAGAAGACCACCAGGTCGTAGCCCCGGGCCGCGAGACGGGTGCAGAGATGGCGGCCTAGGCGCCGCGCGCCCCCCGTCACGAGTGCGACCGGTGCGCCGGAGCGTTCCGCGGCGCCGTCTGCCGCGCCGCTCATCGGGTGCGCTCCACGCGGACGAACGAGCAGGCGGCGGCGGGCACGGCGGCGGGCTTGCGGATCTCGACCCGCACGGCGCGGGCCGGCGGGATGCGGTCGAGCAGGAGCGCCGCGGCGCGCTCGGCCATCGTCTCGATCAGCTGGAAGCGCTCGACCTGCAGGAGCTCCGTCACCCAGCTCGCGATCCGGTCGTAGTCCACCGCGTCGGCAATGGCATCGGAGGCGGCTGGCGGCCCGAAGTCGTAGTCCAGCTCGATGTCGAGCCGGACCGTCTGTACGTCCGCGCGTTCGTGCGGGTAGATGCCGACGATACAGTCGACACGCAGGTCCTTGAGGCCGGTCGTGCCAATCATGTGCAGGGGGTGAGCGGACGGCCGGACGGGGCCGCGCGGCTCATCCGCTACTATCGCACAACTCAGCAGGAGCCTCACCCGGGGCGGAACACCGGACGGGCAGGAGGGACATGACCACCATCGGCATCGAGATCGGGATCATTCTGGCGCTGCTGCTCGCCAACGGCGCATTCGCGCTCTCGGAGATCGCCATCGTGTCGGCCCGCCGGACTCGGCTGTCGGCACTGGCGGCCCGTGGCGACCGGCGCGCGGGCGCTGCCCTGACGCTGGCTGAGTCGCCCGCCCGTTTCCTGTCGGCGGTGCAGGTGGGTATCACGCTCATCGGCATCCTGTCCGGGGCGTTCGGCGGCGCGACCATTGCCGAGGGACTGGAAGCACGGCTCGCCACCAGTCCTGCCGTGGCCCCCTACGCCGAGTTCGTCGCCGTCGGCATCGTCGTGGTGATCCTCGCCTTCGCGTCGGTCGTCATCGGCGAACTGGTGCCGAAGCGTGTCGCCCTCAGCGGTCCGGAGCGCTTCGCACGCCTGATGGCGCTACCGATGGCACGTCTGGCACGGATGGCGAGCCCGCTCGTGAGCCTGCTCGAGTGGACCTCGGATGGACTGATGACCATCCTTCGGCTGCCACGGGGACACGACACGGCGGTGACCGAGGCCGACGTGACCGCGATGATCCGGGCCGGAACCGAATCGGGCGTGTTCGAGCCCGCGGAGCGGCGCATGGTGGAACAGGTGCTGCGGCTCGACGACGAGCGGGTGCCGGCCATCATGACGCCGCGGCGGGAGATCGTGTGGCTCGACATCACGGCCCCGCTCGATACCACCCTGGGGCTGGTGCGGCAGTACCCGTTCTCGAGGTTTCCCGTGGGCGACGGCACGCTCGACCGGCTCCTCGGCGTGGTACACGTACGGGACCTCTGGCCGCTGCAGGCGCCCGCGGGCGCCACCTCCGCGCTGTTGTGCGGGCTGATACGGGAGCCGCTGCTCGTTCCCGAGAGCGCGGTGGCCCTCGATGTGATCGAGCGGTTCCGTGCCGGTCCGATGCACATGGCCATCGTGGTGGACGAGCACGGCAGCGTGGACGGCCTGCTCACGCTGAACAACCTGCTGCTGTTCGTGCTGGGCGTCCCACCCGCACACGTGGAGCCGGCCCAGGGCGCGGAGCGCGGGCGTGATACGCCGCTCATGGTGCTGCGCGACACCGACTCGTGGCTCGTGGATGGATCGATGTCGGTGAGCGACCTGCGCGTGGCGCTCGAGGTGCACGAGCCGGAGGCCGAGGACTCGTGGGCGTTCCACACGCTGGCGGGACTCGTCATGGCCAGGCTGGGACGCATTCCGGTAGAGGGTGACCGCCTGACGTGGAACGGCTTCGATCTCGAGGTGGCCGACATGGACCACTTCCGGGTGGACAAGGTGATCGTGACACGGCGTGGGCGCACCGAGGAGGGGGATGCCAGCGCGTCCTGAGACCCGATGACACGGCGCGAGCTCGACGAGCCCATCGGCGAGGAGCAGCCACGGGGAGGCGTACCCGTAGTGGAGGCTGCCAGCAGGACCACCTGCGAGACCAGCCCCCGCCGGTCGGACGCGGACAGGCATCCGGCCGGCGAGGGGCGGCGACGTGCTAGAGCGTCCGGTAGAGCGCGAGGAGCTTGCCCCACGCCCGCTCGGCCTGCGCCTGGTCGTAGATGGGACCGTTGCCCGTCGGCATGTCCGATACGCACCAGCCGTGCAGGGCCGGGTACACCTCGACCTCGTTGGCGACACGGGCGGCGTCGAAGGACTCCTTGAGCGTCGTTTTGGCGGTCGGCTGCTGTTCGTCGTCGTTGCGCGCCACGCCGAAGTACATGCGGGCCTTGATCCGCGGCGCGAGCAGGTGCGGGCTGCCGGGCTGGTCGGTCACGAGACCGCCGCCGTGGAAGGACGCCCCGGCGCCGACGCGGTCGGGCACGGTGGCGGCCGTGCGGACGACCAGCGGACCACCCATGCAGTAGCCCTGCGTGCCGATCTTCCGGGCCCGATCCACCTGGGGCTGGGCATCGAGGAACGCGATGAACGCCGTGGCATCGCGCTCGGCGGCGCCTGCCGCGGTCACCGATCCCATCAGTGGCGTCAGTCGGCCGCGCTGCTCGGGGTCGCCGAAGTTGAAGTTGCTGGCGCTCTCGAACACGGGCGACTTCTGGACCCGGTAGAAGGGATTGGGCACGAGCACGGCGTAGCCCTCGGCCGCGAGCCGACGCCCGATCGCGCGCATGGACGGTCGCAGCCCGAAGGCGTCCGGCCAGACGAGCACGCCCGGGAACGTGCCGGTGGTCGGATGGAAGAAGGCGGCATCGCACGTGCCGTCGGGCGTGCGGATCTCCACGTCGCGTTCGGTCACCTGCTGCTGCGCGCTGGCGGAGGTGCCGGCGGCGGCGGCGATGCCGGCCGCGATGGACAGTGCGACGAAGTCGCGCCGGGACGGGTCGTCGGGGGCCTGATGGTGCGGATCGCGAGGCTGGGTCATGGGCACGGGTCTCCTGGAAGAGAAGGAATGGGCGCCTGACGATACCACCGCAGGGTCCGCCGGATCGAGGCGCCGAGGACGCCGGGCCGGTTCAGCCGCCGGTCCGGGCCTCGACCAGCGCACGAATGGCCGGTACGCCGCCCGCGCCCGTACTGTCGATACGGCCGTCGGGACCCACGATGACCGCCGCGGGAAACATCGTGAGGCGGTACGCCTCCGGGAGGCGCGCATCGTCGCGCAGCAGGACGTTGTGCACGCGGAAGCCGAAGAGCTTGCCTTCGACCACGATGGGGTTGCCCCCAGCCAGCACCGCAATGGTCAGCGCCGACGCGTGATCGCGCTGCCAGCGCTCGATGTCGGGCCACAGCTGGTTGCACGCCGAGCAGGCGGCGTCGGAGAAGACCAGGAGCACGGGACGCCCCAGGGCGATGAGGTCAGCCAGCGAGGCCTGATCGCCCTCGAGCCTGGGCAACACGAACACCGGTGCGGGGGTGCCTGCCGGGAGCCCGAGTGTCGCCTCGTCCCAGCTGGGACGGGCGTCGAGGCGCCTGCGGAGAGCGGCCACGTCGGCACGCAGGCGGGCGCCCGTGGCGCGCTGGCGCTCCGCATCGACGGCGGTCGCGCCGAGACCGGCGAGGAGGAGCCATGTCAGCGCCACGAGCCCCTGCTCGGGCGGCGGCATCGCGCTCCACCGGGCCGGCGCCTCGAGCAGGCCCGACCCTGGTCCGGCCAGCACCACGAGCCCCGCGGCCAGCAGCAGCGCGCCGTTGCGCACCAGGGTCGCCGGACCGATCGGCTCGGCGCTGGCGGCGCCGAAGCAGGCGCACGCCGGTGCGCGCCCGCGTGCGAGGGTGAGGGCCATCGCGGCGGTGAACAGCCCGAGCAGGACCAGGCTCGCGGTGGCTGCCCAGACGGCCGTGGACGGCACCAGGAGCAGCGCACCGACGACCAGCTCGGCGCGCGGGATGAGATCGGCCGCGACCGCCGCGCCGCGCGGCGGCAGCCCAAAGGCCACGAGGGTGGGAGCAAAGGTCGCCCGCTGGCGGAGCTTCCCGATCGCCGCCACCAGGAAGACCGCGGCGAGCAGCAGCCGCAGACCGAGCACCGCCAGTTCCATGCGCCAGCTATTGTGACGGCATCGGCCACCGAGGCGCGACGAATCTGCCGGCGCAGCCGGTGCCGGCCCCACGCGGGCGAGCCTGGTCTCCGCCGTGAGCCGACGGGCGACCCTGCGCCACGCGGCCGTGCGATCACCCGACACGTGGCCGGCCGCGTCGTCCGACGCGCGGTTCGACGCGTGCGCACCCGCTGTCGTTCGACGCCGCGGGGGCACTGGATGTCGGACCGCAGAGGGGAGAGAATGGGGCCCGGCTGAAGACCGGGAGGGATCATGCGCGTGCTGATTGCGGGCGGCGGGATCGGAGGGCTGTCGCTGGCGCTGTCACTGCTCGATGCCGGGATCACCGATATCGAGGTGTTCGAGTCGGCGCGCGCGATGCGGGAACTCGGTGTCGGCATCAACGTCCTGCCGCACGCCACGCGCGAGCTGGACGAACTCGGTCTGCGGGGCGCGCTCGAGGCGGTGGCCATCCCGACCGCGGAGCTGTCGTACTACACCAAGCGGGGCCAGCGGATCTGGTCCGAGCCCCGCGGCCTCGCGGCCGGCTATCGATGGCCGCAGTTCTCCATCCACCGCGGCGACCTGCTCGGCCTGCTGCATCGGGCGGTGGTGGCGCGGCTGGGCGAGGCGCGCATCCATACCGGCCATCATCTGCTGCGGTTCGCCGATCGCGCAGAAGGCGGGATCCGTGCCGAGTTCGGGCCGGCCGTGGGCGAGCCGACGAGGGCCATCGCCGACGGCGACCTGCTCGTCGGCTGCGACGGGGTGCATTCGGTGGTGCGGGCGGCCCTGTACCCGGACGAGGGACCGCCCCGGTGGAACGGCATCACGATGTGGCGCGGCACGACCGTGTCGGCGCCGTTCCTGGGCGGTCGCACCATGATCATGGCCGGGTACTTTCGCCGCCGGGTCGTCGTGTATCCGATCTCGCGACGGCACGAAGCGGAAGGCCGCTCGCTCATCAACTGGGTAGCGGAGCACCAGACCGCGGAGGGCCAGCCGATGCCGCGCCAGGACTGGGAGTATCGGGCATCGGTGGAGGAGGCCGTCGCGCCGTTCGCCGACTATCGCTTCGACTTCCTCGACGTACCGGCGCTCATGCGCGGCGCGGACGCGGTGTACCGGTACCCGATGGTCGATCGTGATCCGCTGCCGACCTGGAACGCCGGTCGCGTCACGTTACTCGGCGACGCGGCCCACCCGATGTACCCGGTCGGCTCGAACGGCGCCTCGCAGGCCATCCTCGACGCCCGCGTGCTGGCGCGCGAGCTCGTGCTGCAGCCCTACATCGAGGACGCGCTCGCGGCCTACGATGCCGCCCGCCGCCCCGCGACCGCCGCAGTCGTGCTCGCCAATCGCGCGGTGGGACCCGAGCAGTGCATGGAGATCGTCGAGGCGCGTGCGCCGGACGGCTTCACCGACCTGGATGCCATCATCTCGCCGGACGAACTCGCCGCGATCTCCGCGGGCTACAAGCAGAAGGCCGGGTTCGATCCGGCCCTGCTGAACAACCGGCCGTCGCTCTCGGTGCGCTGACGCGGTGTGCGCGGGCGCCAGCGGCACGGTGGCCACGGTGGGGTGGTGTCGCACAACGCCCGGTCCCCCGGTATGCGTGGCATCCGAGCAGCCGGGCGCCGGCATGGGCAGGAGGACACATGACAGATGAGATTCCGGAGGGCGAGGCCGTGAGCCTCGTGTCGCTTGTCACCCCCACGCCTGGCGGCGTGGCCAGCCGCGTACTGGCGAAGAGCCCCGGCGGGAGCCTGACCTTGTTCCAGATCGATGCGGGGCAGGGGCTGCGCGAGCATGCGTCGCCACACGATGCCTCCGTGCTGGTGCTCGAGGGCGATGTGCGCCTGACAATCGGCGGGGCATCGGTATCCGCCCCACCGGGCTCGCTCGTGCGGCTGCCCGCACACGTGCCCCACGCCGTGGACGCCCGGACGGCCGCCCGGTTCCTCCTGGTCGTGCTGCGATGACATAGACTGTGCACGGCCGGCCATCGGCCCCGGGACTGACCCCGGGGCGGCGCGCGGGCGCATGTCGAGGAGCACGTGGTGGATCAGACACGAGTCGTGAGTGGTGGCGGGGCAGTTGCACACGGGCTTGCAGACGCACCGGGACGACGCATGGCCGCTGCCGCAGCGGGCCGTGTCGTGCTGGCGGGCCTACTGCTGCTGACGCTGGCGTCGGCGGCCGTGGCGCAGGCCCCGGTGAAGACCGCCGAGCTCACCGGGCGAGGCCTGACGGCCGCCGACTTTCCGCGCATGATCGAACTGGCCCCCAACGTCTTCGCCTATTCGGCGGTGCACGTGCAGGGCGTCATCACGACCAACAGCCTGATCGTCATCACGACCGACGGCGTCGTGGTGGTGGATGGCCAGGGCACCGAGGCGCAGGTCGAGCGCATGGTCGCCGACATCCGGGCCCGGACCAGCCAGCCGATTCGCTACGTCGTGATGGGCTCGAATCACGGCGATCATACCGGGGGCTACGCGGCCTTCCCCTCGACCGCCACCGTCATCGCGCACCCGACCGCGCAGGCCGCGATGCAGCGGGCGGCCTCGCAGCCCGCGCGCGGTGGCGGGCCGTCACGCGTCGTGGTGCCGACCGAGACCGTGTCCGACTCGCGCGTGCTCACGATGGGCGGTACCGAGATCCGCATCCTCTTCCTGGGACGGAGCCATACCGGGGGAGACCTGGTGGTCCACCTGCCGGCGCAGCGGATCGTCTTCATGAGCGAAACGTACCTCCATCGCATGTTCCCGTCGGTCGGGGGCGGGTATCCCTCCGAGTGGATCGACGCCATCGGCAAGGCGCAGCAGCTCCAGGCCGACGTCTACGTGCCGGGCCACGGCTTCGTGGACGACCCTGCAACCCTCAAGACCGAACTCGCGGTGTTCCGCCGGGCGCTCGAGACGCTCCGCGCCGAGGGACGTCGGTTGCATGCGGCGGGCGTGGGCGTGGACGACGCGCCGGCGCGCGCCGACTTCGGCGAGTTCGCCGACTGGTCGCTGCGCGAGGCGATGGCACCGGCCGGCCTGCGTCGCGTCTACACCGAGGTGGACGGCGGCCTGCGCTAGCGTCGTTCGCGTGCCGGGGCAGGCACTCACCCTTGTCCGACGTGCGCACGACCCGCCGTGCCGGTGCAGCGGGTCTGCGTTCGGTCGGCGCGTGACGCGCTGGCGCGACGTTCCGGGTGGGGCAGCGCTCTGGCCCTGTCCGCTCGTGCACGACGTGCCGGCGCCAGCTCGACTATGGGCCGTCCGCAAACTACACGGTGCGTACGGCGGCGCGACAGGGCGGCCTGCGCTGTGCACGCGTGCGCCTGACCGTTCGCTGCTGTGCGTGCCCGCTGACTGCAGACACAGGCCTCGACGATTCCGCGGGATTTTCCCAGTGGCCTGACCGTTCGCTACGCACCGTCACGCGGTCGCCTCCGCGCATCCGCATCTGCACGCGCGGCACTGGAACCCATCTCACACATGGGAGCGCAGCACCGAGGCTGGCGACGCGACCAGGTGCATGGCGTGTCACCGTCACGCGCCGACCAGATCCGTCAGTGACGGTCCCCCGCCCCTGCGCCCTTCTTCACCAAACGGACATCCCCCGCACCGGGAACGGAAACTGCACAGCTGTCGAATCGCGCGATGGTCCCCTCCGTCGCGCCGTGCGGCTGCGTGCCGGGAAGGACTGGTTGTGGAACGACTGAGACACGTGCGAATGGGCGCCCTCCTCGCGATGCTTGCGATGGTGGGCCCGCTGTCGGTGCATTCGACGGCGGCCGTAGTGCCCCCACCCCCGACGACGGCGCCCACGCAGGTGCGTGCCACGTCGGGCAATGGACGGGCGCTGATCGAATGGGACGCGGTTGCGGACGCGACCAGTTACCAGGTGTTCAGGGGCGTGGCGGGGCTCTGGGAACCGGCACCGGTGGCGACGGTGAGTCGCCCTCGCGTCTGGAACACGGGCCTGCAGAACGGCACCACCTACGACTACAAGGTCGTGGCGAGGAACCGTGGGGGGAACGGCCCGACGTCGGCCGTCGTCTCGGTCGTCCCGCTTGGTCCGCCCACGGGCCTGACGGCCACGGCGGGCATCACCAGCGTGTCGCTGGCCTGGCAGGCGGTGCCGGGGGCGACGAGCTATACGGTGTACCGCCGCATTCCGCGGGACGGCGCCGCGTTTGAACCCCTGGCCGCCCGCGTGACCGGCCTCGCCTTCGTGGACGACGGGCTCGACAGCACGGCATGGCACGTCTACCGCGTCCAGGCGGTGGCGGGCCCGCACAGTGGTCCGCTGTCGACGCGGGCCGCGGCGCGGCCGCTTCCCACACCCCCGGCGACGGCACCCGCCGGCCTCACCGCGGCGATTCGCGGCGGGCGCCTCGTCCTGACCTGGGCGCGCGTGGACGATGCCCGGGGATACGCGGTGTACCGCTCCACGACCGGTGCGTTCGGTGACACGCCCGTCGCGACGGTGGGGTCCCCGGTGTTCCGCCAGGATCCGCCGGCGGCGGGGACGGCGCTCTGGTTCCAGGTCGCGGCCGTCAACGCGGGTGGAAGCGGCCCGGTGTCGGCAGCCATCCGCGTGTCGTCGGGCGCGCCACCGGTGGCGCCGTCCGACGTGCAGGCCGTGGCCGGCGATGGGGAGGTGACCGTGTCGTGGGCACCGGTTGCCGGTGCCGACGCGTATCACGTGTATCGCGGCACCGTGCCAGGGGACACGGGCGCGGTCCCCGTGGCCTCCGGTCTGGCGGCGTCTCCGTACGTGGATGCGACGGTCGTCAACGGCCAGACCTACTACTACCAGGTCACCGCGCTGGGCGCCGACGGCGAAGGCGCACGCTCGGCAGAAGTCCACGTGACGCCGCAGGCGCCGCCGACGGGCACCGATCCCGAGACCGTCGCCGCGTTTCGCTTCCTGCGGCAGGCCACGTGGGGGCCGAAACCCGGCGACGTCGAGCGCGTCAAGGCGATCGGCGTCGACGCGTTCCTGGCCGAGCAGTTCGCCGCACCGGTCTCGACCTATCCGGATGCGCTCTTCGACCAGGTGGTCGAGGCCTCGGAGGAGCGCTTCATGCAGCTCGCGCTCAGCGGGCCCGATCAGCTGCGCCAGCGACTCGCGTGGGCGCTCTACAAGATCTGGGTCGTGTCGGCCGTGGAAGTGGACTACGCGCCGGCCATCGTCACCTACTACCGGCTGTTCATGGACGGCGCGTTCGGCAACTACCGCGACCTGATGCGGCAGGCGACGCTCAATCCCGCGATGGGCGAGTACCTGAGCATGCTGAACAACAAGGGCCAGCATGTGACGGGCGTGCCCGCCAACGAGAACTACCCACGGGAGCTGTTGCAGCTGTTCACTCTCGGCCTCACCGCGCTTGGGCCCGATGGCACGCCCCAGCCTGGTTCCACCGGGCAGCCCCTGCCGGCCTACACCGAGGAGGACGTGAAGGCGCTGGCCCGCATCCTCAGCGGCTGGACGTTCGGCGACGGCGATCCCACGACCACCCCGCGTCGGTCGGCGCTCGAGAACTTCCGGGTACCGATGGAACCGGTGGCTGCCTATCACGACCCGGGCGAGAAGGTGTTCCTCGGCGAGACCTTCCCTGCGGGACAGACGGCGGTGCAGGACCTCGAGCAGGCGCTCGACCTCATCTTCCGGCACCCGAACGTGGGGCCGTTCGTGAGCCGACAGCTGATCCAGCAGCTGGTGACGTCGAACCCGAGTCCCGGGTACGTCCGCGACGTCGCGGCCGTGTTCGCGGACAACGGCACCGGCACGCGCGGCGACCTCGCGGCGGTCGTCACGGCCATCCTCACGCATCCGGAAGCCGGAGTCACATCGGCCACGTCGGGCAAGCTCTCCGAGCCGGTGCTGTTCGTCGTGTCCCAGTTGCGCGCCCTGAACGCCACGGTCACCGATCACCCGTTCATGAGCGACAAGGTCAGCGAGATGGGGCAGCGGGTGTTCTATCCGCCCTCCGTGTTCAGCTACTTCCCGCCCGGTTACCGCGTGGCCGGCACCGGGGTGCCGCCGCTGATGGGGCCGGAGTTCCAGGGCCTGACGCAGGTGACGGCCATGGTGCGGGCGAACTTCGTGGCGAGCCTGCTGGGCGGGAGCTTCGCGGGCAGTGCCACCGTGGACTTCACGCCCTTCCGGGATCTCGCCCTCGAGCCCGAGCGCCTGGTGGACTACGTCAGCCTGCTCTTCACCGGGGGACGCCTGAGCGACGCGGAGCGTGCCGAGATCGTGGCCGCCGTGCTCGCCTCTCCCGATACCCGCAGAACCGAGCGCTCGCGCACGGCGATCTTCCTGACGCTGGTGTCTGGGCAATTCCAGGTCGACCGGTAGCCGCGTGCCGAAGGAGCCATACGTGACCACGAACACGAATCGTCGAGACTTCCTCAAGCAGGTCTGCGCCGTCGGCGCGGCCGGTGTCGCGTCGCACTTCACGCGTCTGGGCATGGTGACCGCCCACGCGCAGGCGGCGGCCGACTACAAGGCGCTCGTCTGCGTCTTCCTCTTCGGCGGCAACGACGCCAACAACATGGTCGTGCCGCTCGACGGCCGCTACGCGCAGTACAGCGCGATGCGCGGCTCGGTGGCACTGGCCGCCAACAGCCTGCGGCCGGTCGGCGCGACCGGCTACGGCCTGCATCCGGCGCTCGGCGGCGTGCAGCAGATCTGCAACGAGCAGCGTGGCGCCATGGTGTTCAACGTCGGCACCCTGGTGCGCCCGACCACCAAAGCCACCCTGGGCAGCACGCCGCTGCCGAGGAACCTGTACTCGCACTCCGACCAGACCCAGCAGTGGCAGAGTTCAGACCCGACCGGGGGCGCCACGGGGTGGGGCGGCCGCGTCAACGAGGTGCTGGCGGGTGTGAACACCGGTCCGCTCCCTCCCGGCATCACGGTGAGCGGCGGAAACGCGCTGTTCCTGGCCGGCGCGAACACACAGGGCCTGAACCTCTCGAACGTGCAGTCGCTGGGGTTTCAGACCTTCGGTGACGACGTGGTCAGCCGTGCGCGGCTGACCGCGCTGCAGCGACTCCTCACGTTCGACACCGGGCTCCGGCTCGTCGGCGCGGCCAATGGCGTGCTCGAGGGTGCCGTGGACGCGGCGCAGGAGATCAACGCCGCCCTGGCGGGCGCGCCGCCGCTGCCCGTGGCGTTCCCGACGAGCGGCATCGGGCGCCAGCTCGCCCAGGTGGCGCAGTTGCTGGCCGTGCGTGGCACGCTCGGCATGAACCGGCAGATCTTCTTCGCGGGCATGGGCGGCTTCGACAACCACGAGGAGCTGCTGGCCAATCACCAGGGGCTGATGGCAACGCTCGACGCGGCGATCGCCGCGTTCATGGCGACGCTGGATCTGTGGGGGCTGTCGAACCAGGTCACCCTCTTCACCGAGAGCGAGTTCAACCGGACGGCTGATGCCAACGCCACGATCGGCACCGACCACGCCTGGGGCGGGACGCAGCTGGTGCTCGGCGGCGCTGTGCAGGGCGGGACGTACGGGACGTTCCCGACACTCCAGCTCCGCGGGCCCGACGATGCGGGCGACCGTGGCTACTGGATTCCCACGATCTCGCTGGACCAGTACGCAGCCACCCTGGGCCGCTGGTTCGGCGTGCCGGACGCCAGCCTCGATGCGATCTTCCCCAACCTGGGGAACTTCGCGCCGAGGACCCTCGGATTCCTGCAAAGCTGACAGGTTCGGGACGATCGGGGGTACCGATCGTCCCGTCGCGACACCGGGGCCGAGCGTGCCCGGCGGGGCCTGACGTCAGGGGCAGGTGGGGGCGAGCGACGTCAGTCCAGAGAGGTTGATGCCGCCGCTGCCACCGTCTCCGATCAGCAGGCCGTTCACCGAGACGCGGTGGCCCTCATACCGGTCCAGCCTGGTGATGACGAAGCGCAGCGCGTACGCCTGCTCGCCGAGCGGACGCGAGACGTCGGCCGGGTCGCTGCCGCCGCGTCGGACGCGCACGAGCGGCGGGACGTTCGAGACCACCCATTCGGTGCCGTTCCGCACGAGGCAGCCGACGACGCGGACCAGGCTGCCGCCGGGCAGCAGGCCAGGGCCGTCCTTGGGCACGATCTGGACTCCGGTCGCCGCCTCGGGCGAGAGTTCCGTCGTGCCGCTCGGCAGGCCATTGGCCCGGAAGATGAGCGCGACCAGGTCGTTGTAGGTGGCTTCGGGCAGCGAGTTGCCATTGCCGTTGGGCATCGCCGTCCGGACGTAGTCGATGAAGTCGACGACGCTCAGCTGCGTGTACCCCTCCCAGAACTTGGCGCCGCTCAGCGGCCGGGCGCCCGTCGCGTCGAGCGTATGACAGTTGGCGCATCGCTGCCCGAACACGCCCGTCGCGCGATCGGCTTGCGCATCCGTGTAGACGCCGTCCCAGACCGTCCGCTCCGGCGGCGCGCCCGGTGCCTGGGCGTGCGTCAGCGCATGCCCCGCTACGACGGCGAAGCCCGCGGTGGCCAGCAGCAGACACGCGCGGCTGAGGCGGGAGCGGTGCGGACGACCCGGCTGACGAACGGGCGGACGGTCGGTGCCGTGGACCTCGTGCATGTCGCGCTGCCTCCTGAAGGGAAAAGGGATCAGCCAGCCGGACGACCTGGCTGACGCGCGTATTGTAGCGAAGCGGGGGGGCGGGCCGCACGTGGAAGCGACCGACCTATAATGCCAGCGATCGTCAGGGCCCCTCCCGTGGACGGGCCCATCCGCGCACCCGTGTCACGCTGGAGGACTGCGATGAAGACTGCAACGACGCGCGCACAGACGTCACGTCGTACCGCACTGCGGCTCGGCGGCGTACTCCTGGCCCTCGCGATGGCGGCCCCGCTCTCGCTCTACGCACATCACGGCTGGGGCGGCTACCTCGACCAGGACTTCGAGGTGACGGGTACGGTGACCGCCCCCGTGAATCTCGCGGGGCCCCACGGGGCCCTGAAGATCCGGGCGGACGGGCAGATCTGGGACGTCGTGCTGGCCCCGCCCAACCGCACCGAGCGCGCGGGGCTGACCGAGGACATCATCCCGATGGGCGCGACCGTCACCGCGCACGGCCACCGGCATCGCGATCCCAAGCGCTTCGAGATCAAGACGGAGCGGCTCACCTGGAACAACCGGGTGTTCAACGTCTATCCCGATCGCGACTGATTCGGAGACGCACGCGCGCGTGGGAGACGTCTTCGCCTGGCTGCAGGGATCGGCGCTGGGTACGGCCATGCGCGAGTCGGGCGCGTGGACCTACCCGGTCGTCAACCTGCTGCACATCCTGGCGATCGCCACGCTCTTCGGCTCCGTGCTCGTCCTCGACCTGCGCCTGCTCGGCGCCTGGCGCCAGGTGCCGCTCCCCAGCCTGGCGCGACCCATCGAGCCGCTGGCCGCGGCCGGCTGTGTGCTGGCGCTGCTGACGGGCACGGCGCTGCTGGCGACCAATGCCACCGACTACGTCGGCAATGGCTTTCTGTACGTGAAGCTGCCGGTAGTGGCGGTGGGTGTCGCGAACGCCGTCGTGCTGCGGCGCACGGTGGCCTGGCGGGAGAAGGGCCTGCGTCCGCTGTCCGCGCGGGAGACACGCCGGCTGGCGGCCATGGGGGCCGTGTCCCTGCTGGTGTGGCTCACGGCGGTGACGGCTGGCCGGATGATCGCGTACTGGTAGCAGCCGCCCTGGTGCGTTCCACCAGGGCTTCGCACGTGGACGAGAAGGCGGCGGCAGCGGCCGTCCAGCTGTACCCATCGAGCGCCTGCTGACGTGCCGCGTTGCCCAGGCGCACCCGCGTGGCGCGGTCCTGCAGCAGCGACACGACGACCTCCGCGAATCGTTCCGGTCCGTCGGCGAGCGCGATGTCGCGACCGTCGGTGACCGGCAGGCCCTCGGCCCCGATGGTGGTGGAGACGACTGGCCGTCCCATGGCCATGGCCTCGAAGATCTTGATCCGCGTGCCGCCCCCGAACCGCAGCGGGACGACGACCAGATGCGCGCGTGCCAGGAAGGGCCTGACATCGGGCACCGTGCCCGTGATGGTGATGCCGGGCTGTTCCGCCAGTGCCTGAATAGAGGCCGGGGGATTGCGACCCACCACCGTGAGCGTGGCCGGCACCTGGCGACGGACCCGGGGCAGGATCTCGGCCGCCAGCAGCGCGACGGCATCCTGGTTCGGCATCCAGTCCATCGACCCGAGGAAGACCAGCTCCGGCGCATCGCCCTCCTCGCCCGGCCGCGGCCTGAAGTAGTCGGTGTCCACGGCAATGGGAATGGCCGACGTGTGGTGCACGCCGTAGGCGTCGGCCATGGTGCGGCAATCGTCCTCGCTCACCATGATGCAGTGGTCGAACGCCTTCGCGGCGCGCGCCTCGAAGCGGGCGAGCTTCCACGCATCCTGCCGGAAGTAGGCCCGGGCGGCGAGGCTCTCGGCATGCGTCGCCTGCCGGGCCCGGATCATGGCCTCCACGTTGTGTTCGAAGAGCACCTTGGGTCGGATCGGCAGGTCGAGGCAGTTGATGGCCGGCTGCAGGAAGTCGCACACGAGCAGGTCGTAGGGTGTCTCGCTCAGCAGGGACCGCAGGCGCTGCTGCATGGCCTCGCTTCGGTACTTGCGCACGGTGTAGGGCAGCGGACTCGGCAGGCTCGTGGCCAGCTCTGTATAGAAGGCCGCCGAATAGCGGGCGGTCTCGTGCCAGGGCACCCGCTCGAGCCGCGCGCAGGTGGCGCGCATGCGTGCGAACTGCGCGGGATCGTCCTGCGCGCTCTCGAAACAGGCGATGGTCAGCTCGTGCCAGCGGGCGAGCTGTTCGACCAGCTTCGACGACCGAATCCGCCCGCCGGTGTTGGCGGGGTAGAACGGCCGGGGCGAGAGCAGCAGGATGCGCATCGGCTCAGGGCCTGGCTCCCAGCACCGCCTTCGCCCGTCCGAGGTACTCGACCCGGTCGTCGAGTCCGTTGTAGCCCCCGTTGATGCGCCGGGTCACGGCCTTCACGTCGTCGCGATCGGCCAGCGTGTTGAGGGCGTGCGTGGCCCAGAACCAGCACGCGACGTCGGCCGCGGCAAACGGGTCGCTCGCGATCTTCTGCGGTGCGCGCAGGTAGTCCACGCCGGTCGCCTCGCTATAGGCCGTGTAGTTGGCGCGTCCCGTCAGCTGGATGAGCCCACGACCCTTGAAGCGGGGCCCGTCTCCCTCCGCGATGTTGCCCAGGTCGGCGCGCCCTTCGTAGGCCGAGCCGCTGGCAATCTCCTCGGTGTAGCGGAACGACGCGCTCTCGTGCGCGATTTGCGCGATGAAGTGCGCGATGCGGAGCGGGGTGGTGATCTGATGGCGCTTCATCCCCGCCACCAGCGGCTCGTAGAACCGGTTGACGGTCTGCGGCAGCGCCCGCGGCATCACCACGCCCAGCTTCTCCTTGACCGGTCCAGGGGGCAGGCCCTTGAGCAGCGCCTTCACCGTGGCATCGCCTGGTGCCAGCATGCCGTCGGAGTCGCGTAGCCGCATCACCACCCGTTCGAACGACTCGATGGCGCCGATGGTCTTTGCCCCGATACGCCCGTCGACTTTGAGCGGCGCGGGCCGGGGTGCCGGGAAGCGTGCCACGTTGAGGTTGAAGAGCGCCTGAAACACCATGACGTCGGTCACGTCGTTGGTGCCACTCGTGCCGACGCTGCGTGCGATACACATGGGGGAGTCTCCGATGGACGTGTCGTAGCGGGACGGGACGAAGGACGGGTGCGCGTGCTCCGGCAGCTCAAAGCGTGTCGAGAGCGCGTCGGAGCCGCTCATCGGCTTCACGCGCGACGTCGGCGACCGCCGGGTTGGCCACCAGCTCGAACATGGCATCCGGGCGGGCGATGGCCACGACCACGGCCGCAGCCTCCTCCCAGAGGCACACGTTGCAGGGAAGCAGCAACCCGATGGCCGCTTCGGCGCCCAGCGCGCGATGCGCCAGGTGCGGATTGCACGCCCCGAGGATCAGGTAGGGCCCCATGTCCACGTCCAGCTTCTGCTTGAGCGTGGCCTGGACGTCGATTTCGGTGAGGACGCCGAACCCTTCGGCTTTGAGCGCCTCAGCAACCCGTGCCCGCACCTCGGCGAATGCGCGCCCGGGCAGGTGCTTGATGTAGCCGTAGCGCGTCGTGGTCAGGGCAGCGGTCACGATGGTCCCCCAGGGGTGTTGCCCCCGCGGGGGCAGATTGTGCGATCGGCATGTCAAATCCACACGGCTTCCGGCTTAATTCTGCATCCGGGAAGACTTTGGTGAAAGGCGGAAGATTTCTGGAGCGTTGTCGCGGGGCTTTGGCGTCTTCTCCGCGTGGCGTCGATGGCCGGGCGTTTGCTCAAGGGACGGACGGAGGACATCGACGATGCTTGCGGATATCGAGCGGCGACAGGCCCTGGTCGAGCTGCTGGCCCAGCCCGACGCCCCGGACATGAAGCGTGGCCACCGGCTGCGGCTGGCCGGTCGCCCTGATCGCCACCAGCTCCTGCCGATGCTGGCCGCCGCCTACGTCCAGTCGCGGCTGCTGGAACTGCGGGCGTGCGAGGAGGACGCGGTGGCCGAGATTGCCCACTAGGTGACGGCGTTCACGGAGGTGACGGCGTTCACGCGCACACCGACAGCCCGTCCGCACCCGTCCACACGGCCACTCAACCAGGAAGGCACGTACAGGAGGCGCTCAATCAGGAAGGAGGTCGGTCAGATCTGCCGCGCTGCGCGCGACCGGATGTGCGCGACAGCGGTGCCGAGCACGGTTCCGGTGACGTTCATCACGACGTCGGTCGCGTTGGGGTAGCGCTCCGTGGTGAACACCTGGAGCCATTCGGTCAGCAGGGAGATGGCAAGACCCCAGGCCAGCACCGCCAACGGGTGATGGCCGCCTCGCCGGGCGAGGTAGCCGAACGGCACGAAGAAGACCACATTGCGGAAGGCGTCGCCCGCGCGGAAGAACTGGAACGGGATCCAGGCCACGCGCGACCAGTAGGGGTGTGGCCCGAGGTGCCGCCACGGCACGCCGATGCCCAGCCAGACGACCCACCACGCCACCCACGCCCATCGCATCGCGGACCCTGCCTCCTCGCGCATCCCTCCGTTCGCCCACGGACGCACCCGACGCATGGTCGCACGGACCGAGTCGCGCCTTGCGGTCGTGTCGGGGCGGCGCTAGAGTGCAGGACTGTGAAGTGGACTGTGGGGGCACTGTGACGCGCAGCACCGCGGATCCCGGGACGGTGGGCAGACGGGAGGGCAGGGGGTGCCACGTGCTTGTCCTGCTCCTGTTGCTCGGGGTGGCGGGCGGTGCGGTGGGCGGGGAGCGCGCCTGGGCGCAGCAGGCCTCCCGCCGACTCTGGTACCAGGCCTATGACGACGGCCTGCGCGCCGTCGAGGCGGGGCAGTGGCAGGCCGCGATCGAGAGCCTCGAGCAGTCCCGGCAGGGCGCACCGGCTCCGGCTCGCCGGGTGCTGTTCTACGGTGACCGCGTGGACGCATTCAACCCGGACTACTACCTGGGGCTCGCCTATCTGGAAGCCGGGCGTCCTCAGGAGGCGGCCGCCGCCTTCGCCCGCGTGCGGCAGGCGGGGCTGGTGCGCTCGGGTGACCGCCTGTACGAGGCGTTCGTCACCCAGTCCACGCGCGCGGCATTCGAGGTGGCTCTTCAGGGAGCGGAGCAGCGGCTCGCCGCGGGTGATCTCGACGGCGCGCGGGCCGCGGCAGCCGAGGCGGCCCGGCTGGGGACGAGCCCCGCGCGTATCCAGGCGTTCAACCAGCAGCTCGAGCAACGTGCGACGGCCGCCTTGGTCGCGCCACAGGCGTCCCCTGGTGCGGCGGCGCCGCGAGCAGGAGACGCATCGGCGTCCGCGGCCGGCGCCGATGCGCCCGGGCCCCGTCCCGCGCCGCCCGCGTCGGGGAGCCAACCGGCGGTGACCGCCCCGCCGGCGGCGGCCGCCTCACCGGCCGAACTACCTGCCCCTTCTGCGGCGCCCCCGCCGGCCCCGTCGGCCGCATCAACGGCGGCACCGCGTCCCGACGCCGCGGTCACGCCACCGGCCCCACCCGCCGAGGCCGTGAAGGCCGCGCCCCTCACACCACCCCAGCGCGCGAGCGCGCCCGTCGACGCGGTGATCGCCGGGTCGAGCGAACGGGCAGCGGTCGCCGCGTTCCTGCGCGGCAACTATGCGGCGGCGGAGAGCGCCTTGCGCGAGGTCGTGAGGGGGCAGGCGCGGTCGCCGCTCGCGCAGTTCTACTATGCCTGCAGCCTGGCCGCCCTCGTGGTGACCGGCGAGCGGGACGCCTCGGCGCTGCTCGAGGCCCGGCAGGCCCTGGAGCGCGCGGGATCCCTCGACCGATTCGCGCGTGACCAGCAGTACATCTCGCCGCGGATCCTGGCGGCACTCGAGGTGGCGCCGTGAGCGCACGGCCGTCCGCGCCTGCGCCGCGGCGCGCGGTCCGGGGCTGGCGCGTGCGCGTCTGCACGTGGGCTGCGGTCGTCGCGTGGGGCGTCGCCGGCCACGCGCCGGTGGCACACGCGCAATCGAGTCTCCAGATCCCGCTGCAGTTCGACTTCCTCAACCCGGGCGCCAAGGCCAAGGCGATGGGCGGTTCGTTCGTGGGCCTCGCCGACGACGCGACGGCGACCTTCGCCAATCCGGCGGGCCTGGTGCTGATTGGTCGCACGGAGGTGTCGCTCGAAGCACGCGCGACGCGCATCGAGACCCCGTTTCTGTCTGGCGGGCGCCTGTCCGGCACGGTGATCGGCGAGGGGCTCGACACGGTGACCGGCCCGGTGTTCGGGACCAGTGTCGGGACCGATGTGGGCGTGGCCTTCGCCTCGATCATCGTGCCGCGTGGCGCGTGGAGCCTGGCCGGCTATCGGCACGAACTGGTGCGTGTGGACCAGCGCTTCACGTCCACCGGGGTCTTCCAGCAACTGCCCGGCAGTTTCACGTCGACACGCGAGTTGCCGCAGCAGGCGATCCGCCGACTGGACGTGACCGGGTACGGCGTGGCGGTGGGCTACCGCCCGCTCGACCACCTGTCGGTCGGCGTCGGACTCACCGTCTACGACTTCGCGATCGATTCCGCTTTCAGCCGGCTGGACACGGTGGGGTTCCTCGGGCCGGCACAGGTTCCGGTCGTCGAAATCGGGCGCTCGACACAGGTGGGACGCGACCGGTCGGTGGCGCCCACGGTCGGTGTGCTGCTGGGGCTGACGGGACGAGGGCGGCTCGGCCTCACCTACCGGCACGGCGCGTCCTTCACCTTCGAGACCGAGTCGCTCGATCCCTCGACGGGCATCGTCGCCGAGCCGGCTCGACCGGTGGCATTCCGCGTCCCGCACACGCTCGCTGTCGGGGGTTCCTTCAGGCCGTCGCCGGTCCTGACCCTCGCGGCAGAGGTGACCTATGTCCGCTACGCACGGCTCCGGGAGGAGTTCGTGACCGACCAGGCGCGGTTTCTGAACCGGCAAGATGACTTCCGCCTCGACAGCGGCACCGAAGTACATGTCGGCGCGCAATACCTGCCAACGCTCAACTACATGGCGCCCAAGATTCGCGCAGGTCTCTGGGTGGACCCGGACCACTCTGTAATGTTCCGCCCCGTGGGTGCACCAGCGGTGGGAGGCGGCCGGCTGCTGGAGGAGCGGCTTCAGGCGGCGCTGTCGACGGGCACCCGCCTCGTGCATTACACGGGCGGGCTGGGCCTGTCGGTGAGCCCGCGCATCGAGCTCAACGCCGCGATCGACCTCACGTCGCAGAGCCGGGTGATGTCAGCGTCGATGGTCGTGCGCTGATCGTCCCGGTCATACAGCAGGAAGCAGAGGACTGAGCCATGACGAGACCCTATCTCATCCTTGGGGCCGCGGCGCCGAGGGCGACGAGGCCCGTGACGGCACTCGTGCTGGGTCTGGCGCTGGGGCTTGTCGCGTGCAGCGGTGGAAGCGTGAGCACGCCGACCATGCCGACGCCCGGGACCGACGTGGGCCTGCCGACGATCGCGTCCCTGACGCTGGTGCCGGCCACAACGGTGGGCGGCACGGCGGTCCAGGCCACGGTCGCCCTCACCGGGCCGGCGCCGACCGGGGGATCGACCGTCACGGTCTTCGCCAGCAACAGCGCTGCGGTGATTCCGTCGTCGGTGATCATTCCGGCCGGTGCGCCGGCTGCCACGTTCACCGTGAACACCACCGCGGTGACCGCCCAGGTTCCGATCACGATCACCGTGTCGTATCTGACCTCGCAGCGGATCGCCACGCTGACCGTGACGCCGCCCGCCGCGCCCGTGCTCACCGCGTCGTTCCGGGTGACCTCGTCGAGCCGCGGAGCAGATGCGTGCGTGATCGTGGGCGACGACAGCCAGCTGGATTGCACCTTCGACGGCAGCGCCTCGACCGGTGGCGTCAGGACGTGGCGGTGGACTTACTTCATCGGCGTGAAACAGGACAGCTCGACGAGCAGCGATCCGGTCACGCGGCCCGCTGGTGGCTGTGGGTTCCTGGGCGGGCAGGAGAGCACGAACCAGGGCGGGGTGCAGTTCGTACAGATGGAAGTGCGCCTGGCGGTGGAGGATGCGCAGGGCAACGTGAGCAACCAGGCGGTGAACCGCAACGTGCGCATGTTCCCGAATGGCAAGTGCGGATACGGCTTCTGAGCCCTTCCCTCAGGGTGCGGTGAGGCCCGTCGGTGCAGCGAGTTCGGCAGCCACCGCATCGGCGTCGAAGCCCGGCATGATGTAGCGCAGGCTGTCGGAGTCTGGGGTGACGGTGGCGGTGGCCGTGAGGGGCGGCGTCACCCCACCGTTCTCGAGGGAGAGCGTGTACGCGCCGGGGGCCAGTGCGACGCGGAACGGGGTGACCCTGGGCGTCAGCCTGACGCCTGCACCCTGAATGGCCACCCGGGCCCAGGGCTGGGCATCCACCAGCACGATGACGTCATCTCCCGAGGGCACCCAGACGGCGTTGCTGAGGGCCAGTGTCCCGTCGGGCCGTGGCGCCCGCACCTGGTAGTAGCGCCCGCGATCCGCCGGCCCGAGCGGCACGCTCAGCGCGCCCGTCGGCGGCACCGCGAGGTCCGCGCGGAACGCGTTGCTGTCCTGGTACACGTCGACCGTGGACGCACCCGGGCCGGGGCGTCGCCGTACTTCCAGCCGCTCGCCGGTACCAGGCGTGGCCCGCACCCACGTGAGCGTGAAGGCGTCGGGCTCGTGGGCCAGCGCGCGCGTGTGGAATACGCCAGACAGCCACGCCGCCACGCACACGCCGAGCGCCAGCGTGAGTGCCGGGACCCAGGCACGCGGGCCCGGCCAGATGGCTGGGCGAGGGGACAGCCGAGCCATGTCGGCGTCGGGACCGGGCGGGCGCACGGCGCCGCCGCGTGCGGTCCTGCGGCCCGCCCCGTCGCCGCGCTCATCGCGCGCCGGGCCACCGGCCGGTGCCGGGACCAGGCGAAGCGCGCGCGGTACCTCCTCCCAGATCGGACCCTCCGCCAGGCGCGCGAGCGTGGCGCGCGCCGCCGAGGTGTCCCGGCCACTCAGGTCGCCAAGCGCCACCTGCTGCGTCGCTACGGCCAGCTTCCAGCGGAGGTGCGCCGCTGACAGGGCGGAGGGTTCCGAGGCAGCCAGGACGGCGAGGACCTCGGCCCGGACCGCCGCCTCGAGTCGAGGGGTCTCGTGTCGGACGGCGCGCACGCATCGCTGAAGGTCGGCCTCCGGGAGGTGCAGGGCATGGGTGCCGCCGGCCTCGGCCTCTCGGGCCAGGTGCGCAAGGGCGGCGTCGGGTACGTCGGGCACGAAGAGCCGGCGCAGGTGGTCGAGCAATGCCGGCGAGGGATGCGGGACGAGACTGGCCAGTCGGCGGACGCGCTCGACGTCGTCGAGAGTCGCGCGCCCCTCCGCGAGCGCCCGCTGCCGCAGGCGCAGCGGCTCGTCCATGCCCGCGAGATCCCGTGCGGCCAGCAGGACGCCGCGACGTGTCATCGGCCAGACCTGCATCGGCACGGCCCGCAGGGCGTCCGGCCACAGGCGGTCATCGGTGACGGGCGTCAGCCACGCCCGCTGGGCCATCCGGAGGAGGGGACGGTGCCACGCCGTCTCGCCCGACTCGGCCAACGCCGTCAGTCCGGCACCGTCGCTCAGGACCAGCAGCGGGGACTCGGCGTGCTGCACCGTGAGGCGTTCGAGGGGCACAGGGCTGCCGTGCCGCGTCCTCCAGACGTGGCGAGGGTCGCCGTCGAAGTACCACCGCTCGATGGCCACACCCTGCCGCGCAAGACCGTCGAGCAGGGCCTGGACCTTCCGGTCCCAGATCGCCGTGGCGCGGCTCGTATCCACGAGCGCGACGATCGGACGGGCGCGCCGCAGCCGGCGGTAGACGAGGGTGGGCGCCAGCCCCCGTCGCAGGGTGAGGCGAAGGCTCTCCGCCACGTCGAGGGCGCGCGTGCGAGCGTCGGTCTCGAAGATCCGGCCGAGCAGCGAGGCCGCGTCCTCGACGTCGGGGCGCGGCAGGCCCGGCGCGGTGGCCTGCGGCAGGAGGTCGACGGTGTACGGGCCTGGCAGCGCGGCGAAGGCGGCCCGCCAGCCGTCCACCAGCCACCGCTCGGTGTGCGTCCGCACCTCGAGTCGCCACAGCCATGCCAGCGGCAGCAGCAGACCGACCGCTCCGAGCGCCAGCAGCCGGAACCAGTCGGGCGCGATGGGCGCGGGGGGCAGCTCGGGTGGCGTCGGCGGCGGTACCCGCACCGGCTCGGGCGGTGTCACCGTGCCCTGCGGGGGGAGCACGTCCGGAACCGGCACCGGTGGCACGAGCGTCGCACGGAAGAGCGCCGGCGCGGGCGGCAGTGGTGGTGGAATCGGGGTGAGCGAGCGCAGCAGCAGCAGGACGCCGAGCGCCAGGCCTGCGGCGGCAACCGCCGCGACGCCGGCGGCGCCGGCCCAGCGGGTGGCCGGCCGGCCGGCAGGGGCCACGACCGGAGCCGCTCCTGGGCCCGCCGTGGCCGCCGGTGCGTAGAGTTCATCGAAGGCGCGCCGGATGCCCTCGACCTCGTCGTCGTTGCGCCCCAGCAGCGCAGCCAGGGCGTCTCGCAGGTCGGTCCACGCCGTGCCGTCCCACCGCGAGAGCAGACGCCCGACGGCGAGGTGCTCACGCACGCCGAGAGGGACGCCCCGGTCGCGGAGGGTCTCGAGCAACGTCTCGAAGGGCAGGGGCGTGTGCACCGGCAATCAGTCCGCGGCGCGTTCGAATACCAGCTGGTCCTGTTCCGTCTTCGCGAGGGCGCCGCGGAACGGCAGCGCGGCGAGGGGGGTCCGGTCGAGCGCATCGGGGTCCACGCCTGCGGCCACGAGGACGCGCACCCAGGCCAGCAGTTCCGCCGTGGAGGGATGCTTCTCCCAACCGGCCAGACCCCGGAGCTGCTCGAACCGGTCCACCGCCACGTCCACCAGGCGATCGGCCACTCGCAGGTGCCGCAGGCGCTCGTGCAGGATTGCCCGCAGCCGCCCGGCGTCGGGAAAGGCGATGCGGTGGAAGATGCAGCGGCGCAGGAACGGGTCCGGCAACTGGCGCTCGCTGTTGCTCGTGACGATGACGATGGGCCGCGTCGTCGCCGCGAAGGATTGCCCGAGTTCGGGGACGCGAAACTCCATCCGGTCGATCTCGTCGAGGAGGTCGTTGGGAAAGTCGCGTGGCGCCTTGTCCACCTCGTCGATGAGCACGACGCGCTGGACCGGGGACCGGATGGCCTCGCCCAGTGCCTGCCACCGGACATAGGACTCCATGTCGCCCGCGCGCGCATCACCGGTCTGGGCGTGATAGAAGCGGAGCAGATGGTCCACGTCGTACAGCGTGTCGCGGGCCTGATGATCGCTGCGGGTGTGAAAATCGAGCACCGGTCCCAGGCCGAGTTCCGCCGCAATCGACCAGGCGAGCATGGTCTTGCCCGTGCCGGCCTCTCCGGTCACGAGCAGCGGCTGTTCGACGGCGAGCGCCGTGTTCACGGCGGTGACGAGCGCGTCGTCCGCCAGGTAGCGCCCCGGTTCGCCGCGAGTCAGCGCCGTGTCGCCGGCGGGCGTGCGTCCGTCCCCGCGGTACCGCATCCAGTCTGTGGACCTGATCATCAAAGCCCCCTTGCATCGGGCAGGAAATCGTCGATGGCCTGGAAGAGGTCCTCCGACGTGCGCGGGCGTCGCGCCTCGACGCGCGACACGAGAAAGGCCTTCTGCGTGGCGGAGAGCGCCGTGACCTGGCAGAACTCCTCGAGGTCCGCGGTCGCCACGTCGTGGAGATCCGACAGGCGGATGCCACGCAGCCCTGGCGCGGCGGTCTGCAGCAGCCGGGTGATGAAGCTCAGCGCACTGCGCTTGTCGCCGTCGCCGTCTGCGCGCCCGGGCAGCAGGCGCGCGACCGGCGCCCAGAACGGCTCGGCCGGCCATTCGACCGGTTGCACGCACTTCACCTGCATGCGGGGGGCGGCGGCCTCCAGCCAGCCGGGCAACCATTCCGTGTAGTACCGCACGACCGAGTCGTCCACGAAGCGGGCCCTGAGACAGGGATGCAGGAGCACCAGGTTGTGGCTGGCGAGGCGGTCGTGCAGCTCGGGCATCAACCGGGCCGTGGACACCCCGAGCGCCTGCGCCAGGCGTTCCGCGTACTCGTCGCATCCTGCGGGGCGGACCGGCCAGGCGATCCGGGCGATGCTGCGTGGCGGATCGGCACGCAGGAGATGCTGGACACGCTGCACGAAGTGCTCGTGATCCTGCCCGGCTTCGCCAGGGACGATGATGACTTCATGGGCGCCCGAGCCGGTCAGGTCGTCCACGGTCTTCCACTGCGGCGCCCGGTCGCACCGGAGGGAGGGCCGGATCTGGCGGGGTTCTCGGGGTTCGCCGACGGATGGCGCCCGGGTCGTGGCGTCGGGGCCCGAGAGCGCCCGTCCCCGCGCCGCCCAGGCGTCGGGATCGCCCGGTGGCTGGCCGTGGAGTGCGCAGTGGACCTGCCAGAACCGCGCGTCTGCGTCGGGCTCGTGTTCGAGCCACTCGAGGGCCGCGAACTTCACGAGCGCAGGTGGGGGGCGGAGTTCGCGCCGGCTGCGGCGCAGGATCGGCACGCGTCGCACGAGGGTCGGGTCGCGCGCCGCGAACAGATCGAGCTCCCACTCGGTCCATTCACGGTCCAGCCACGACCGGGAGACGATGAAGATGGCGTGATCGCAGGACGCTGCCGCCTGCTCGATGGCCGTGCGCGTCGGCTCGGCCGCGTGCAGGCTCGCGCGGTCCCACCAGACGTCGATTCCACACGCGGTGAGCCGGTGGGCCAGATAGTCGGCCAGCGCCGCGTCGGCGGGCGTGTGCGCGTAGCTGAGAAAGACCCGCATCGACCGGCGATTGTGAAACGGCAGGTCCCCGCGAGGCAAGGCGCCTGTGGCCGGCCGGGAGGCCTGTGCCCTCAGGGTGCGTGCTGGGGCAGCCGCGCGCGCTCCGCGAGTATGAGCTTGTACTCCGCCGCGCGTTTCCACGCCCGGTTCGCCATGCCGGTCAGCTGCACCGCCTTCAGCCCGTAGTAGAGGAACACGAGGCCGAGCAGGCCCACCGCGCCGAGGCGGAGATTGACCCCCGTGGCCGGGCTGAGTGAGCCGCCGACGGTGTCGATGAGTTCGAAGGCGAGGAAGCCGGTGGCCGCGAGCATCGGACCGGTAATCGTGCGGACGCCCCAGGACGCGACCCGCGACTCCTTCTCCATCATGGCGCTCACGATCTGCAGGCGATCGACGGATTCGCGCAGGCGGCCCAGGTCGGCCGCCGTCAGCACGTCGCGCAGGGTGACCTGGGCCCGGCACGCCCGGGCGACGCGCAGGTCGCCGCGCCACCACGTGGGGCCCCGGAGCACGGCGGTGTAGCCGGGGTAGGTGGACGCGAGCATCCCGAGCAGACGGTTGCGGCCCGCGTCCTCGGACTCGCCGTAGGTGGAGACGAGGTCCACTTCGATGCGGCGTCGTGCCGGCATGAAGGCGAGTTCGTGGAGGTCTCCGGTGCTGCGTTCCTCCACGTACGCCGACGCGTGGGGCGGCGTCACCTGGTGAAGCATCGCCTCGTGATCGAGGCAGGGCAGCAGCGGCACGGGTGGCGGGTCGGTCAGGCCGACCCGGTACAACTTGAGCGCGCGGACGACGCCGAACGACGTCAGCCCATCGATCAGGCGCTGGCACTCCCGCGAGTCCGTGGTCTGTGTGACGTCGTCCCGAGGCACGCCGACGCACGATAGCACACGGTGCCGGCTCGCCTGGAGGCCCCGCGAAGTTCCCCCGCCGCGCGCGGACTATTTCGCGCCTGCGCGGCTCGGAACGTGGCCGGTACGGCTCGGTGGGCCGGGAACGCATGTCGCACCGGCTGGCCTGCGACGTGCAACGGCGACGTGACGGCCGCCCTCTGCGCGCGAGCGGCGACGGATGTCAACCTGTGGACGAGGAGTGAGCGATGGACACGCGGACCGAGCGGGAAATGCTGAATCGACTGATCGAGATCTGCAAGGACGGCGAGCGAGGGTTCCACACGGCGGCACAGCACGTGGGCGACGGCACGCTGAAGGCACTGCTGCTCGAGTTGTCGACGCAGCGGGCCGCGTTCGCCGCGGAACTCGTCCCGCACGCCCAGCGCCTGGGCGGAGCCGAGACGAGCGATGGCACGAGTGCCGGCGCGCTGCACCGTTCCTGGATGAACCTGAAGGGCATGCTCACCGGCCATCAGGACGACACGGTGCTGGGCGAGGCCGTGCGCGGCGAGGAGGCGGCGCTGGCGGCGTACAAGGATGCGCTCGCGAGCGTGCTGCCGCCCACCGTCACCGATCTCGTGGAGCGGCAGTATGCCGCGGTGAAGGACGCCGCGGCGCGCGTGGCGGCCTTCGAGTTCGCCCGGCGCAACGCCTGAGGCGTATCGCGGGCCCGCTGACGTTCGCGTCGGCCGGGCCCCTCGTCCGTCTCTCAGGCGTCTGCGCGGGCGCGTCCGCGCCCGGACGTTCGCCTCGGGCGCGCGTTTGCGCCACAATGACCTGTCACTCCTGAGAGCCGGCCCGGCCCCGACGGCCGCCGGCTGTCGAGGCCCCGAGGGGCCCTGGCGTCGATGGGCCAACGCCGGCCCCCCCACTGGAGCGTTGGATGGCGGAGCCCGTACAGGTCCCAGGTCACGAACCCCCCGCGGGCCCCCTGCCCAAGGGCACCGAAGAGCGCATCTTCCTCGAAGGCCCCCTGTCGCGGCGGCGCGAACTGTGGTTCGTGCTGCGTTCGGTCCGCGAGTTCATCCAGGGATTCCGGGTGCTGCACTTCGTGGGCCCGTGCGTCACGGTCTTCGGCTCCGCCCGTTTCGGGGAAGCCCATCCGTTCTATCAGCTGGGCCGGGATGTCGGCGGGATGGTGACGAGTCTTGGCTTCACCGTGATGACGGGCGGCGGGCCGGGCCTGATGGAGGCGGCCAACCGCGGCGCCCGGGAAGCCGGCGGGCGGTCCGTGGGCTGCAACATCGAACTGCCGTTCGAGCAGCAGGCGAATCCGTACCTGGACCGATGGGTCACGTGCCGGTACTTCTTCGTGCGCAAGGTCCTGCTGTTCAAGTACTCGTACGCGTTCATCGCGCTGCCGGGCGGCCTGGGCACGCTCGATGAACTCGCCGAGGCGCTCACGCTCATTCAGACGGGGAAGATCGCCGACTTCCCGGTCATCCTGTTCGGCACCGCCTACTGGCAGCCCTTCCGCGACATGCTGCACCGGATGGCCGAGAGCGGCACCATCAGCGACCACGACCTCGATCTGCTGCTCATCACCGACGACCTCGCCGCGGCGAAGGCGCACCTCCAGAAGCACGCCGTGCACCGGTTCGGCCTGGTTCCGCGCCACCCGCGTCCGAGGACCTGGCTGGGCGAGCCGCGTCCGCCGGCGCCGGGAGCGGCCCCGTCAGGCGCCGTGTCGCCTGCGGGGGCGGCATCCCGGTCGGCGCCCAATCGCTGACCGCCGTCCCGCACGGCGCGCGCAGGCGCCGCGCCTGGCCCTGTCCGTCGCCGGCGGGCGTACGGGCGGAGCGTCGGCGTGGAGAGCTGCGCGCCGCGCCCTCGACGCGGGAGGTGTGCGTCAGCGAAGGGACGTGAGACTGAGGCTGAGGACCCGCGACTTGCGGGGGGCGTGCTGCCACTGCACGAGGATGGGGCTCTGGTACGTGCCCTCCACCAGGCCCACCGAGCCGTCCGCCCGCGTCGACACGAGCAGGCCCACCGAGCGGCGCATCCGGAAGAAGCGGGCCGCCGGCACCGCCAGCGTGTGCGCCAGGACGCGCTCGACGATCGATCCGCGCAGGCCGAGCGTGTCGAGGCCGGTGTTGAGCACGCGCACCAGATCGTACTTCGCATAGCCGAGCGTCTTGGCCGGGACGGCGAGCGGGTTCGCGAGCGCATGCCGGTACTTCTCGGCGGCGAATCGCAGCGGATTGCGCAGCACGTCGGCGACATCGTGCTTCATGAGGAGCGTCTCGTACTCGTTGACGGTGAGAGCCGAGTGCCGCTCCGAGGGCTCGAGGCTGATGCGCAGCCGCCCGCGCTCCACGCCGGAGGCGGCGACGAACGCTTCGATCTGCTGGTAGACGCCCAGACGCGGATCCTTCAGGTTGATCGAGTCGATGGGGTGGGCCGACGTGGGCACCTCGAGCTGTGCGCGGCGCACCACCGTCTCTTCGGTGAACCCGATGAGCCGCGCCAGACGACGGCGCGGACGGCCGTCGCACACCCCGTCCAGGTCGACGAAGCGCACGCTCTCGTTGGGCCGGTTGGGATGCGTGACGCAGGGGCGCAGTCCTCCAGCGATGAACGCCAGGTGGGAGTCGCCGTTGCGCGGTTCGACGGCGCGCTGTGCCGGGTCGAGGTCGGTGCGCTCGTCGAGTCGGTCGTGGTGATAGCCGGCGCCCTCGGGGAACAGGGTGCGCAGCGCATCGATGTACGCGGCCAGATCGCGCCCGCTCAGCCGTGCGGTGAGGCGTGGATCGAGGAACCCGGCTGTCGTGTGGAACGAACAGTACAGCGTCCGGGGATAGCGCTCGAGTGCGCGATGTTCCTCGGGAAAGCGGGATCGCAGATCGACGACGTCGAACCGGGATGTCGGCGCCAGCTCGACGGACAGATCGAGCGGCGGCCTGACGCTGGGCAGTGGGTGTGAAGGCACCGTACGACGGCCTAGGGTAGCACACGAGGCCCGTGACCGGGGCGTCGGGGCAGGAGCAGGCAGCGTAGGATTAGGGGGTCGTGCGCGTGTTGACACAGGGACCACTCGGATGCGCCGCCTCAGCCTGAGCGTGGCGGTGCTCGGCGTGGTGCTGGCGGTGCTGCTGGCCGCGCTGCACACGCCCGTGGTCCGTCGGGCCGTGCTCCGGACGGCGGTGTCGGTGGCTCGCGACCGTTTCGGTGTCCGCATCGAGGCCGCCTCGCTCGACTACAACCTCCTCGCGCTGCGCGTCTCGATGCGCGACCTGCGGGTTTCCGCGCTGGAGTCTCCCGACGAGCCGTTCCTGCGTGCCGATCGCCTGGACGTCGAGGTGCCGTGGCGTGCACTGGCGGGCATCCTGCGGTTCGACCGCGTGGCGCTCACCGGCGGCCGCGTCGCGATCGTCTACGACGAGGCCGGCCGCTCGAACCTGCCCGCCGGCGATGGCTCCGGCGGGGGGGCGCCTCCCGCCCTCGACATCGAGACCCTCGACGCGCCAGGGCTCGCCGTCGAGTACCGCCATCCGACGCGAGGGCTCCTCGTGTCGCTGCCGGGCGTAGACCTTCGGCTTGCGGGCGCGGACGGCCGTCTCGCGCTGACCATGCCCGCGCAACTTGCCATCGAACCGCGCAGCCTGCGCCTCACGCGCCTGGACGGCCGCCTGGCCTTCGACGGCCGGCGGCTCGGGCTGTCGGACGTGCGGGTCGAGGGCGACGGTCTCACAGCGGATCTCGACGGCGAGCTGGGTGTGCTCGAGGCCGAGCCCGACGTGGCCCTCACGGTCAGTCTCGATGCGGTGCTCGAATCGCTGCCGAACCTGCTGCAGCTCGACCCCGGGCCATCGGGAACGATCACGGCCGAAGGGGACCTGTCGGGCCCCCTCGGGGCGCCCGTTGCCACGCTCGCCGTGCGCAGCCCGAGACTCGAGTGGCAGGAAGTGACGCTCGCGGACGTGGAGGCGTCCACCACGGTGACGACCGCGTCGCTCGACCTGGAGCGCGTGTCGTTCACGCTGGCCGGCGGTCGGGTGGACGGTGCGGCCACGATTCCCTTCGACGCGGCGGCCACCACCACCGTGTCGGCCCAGATCGCAGGCCTCGACGTGGGCGAGGCCGCGCGCGTGGCGGCGCCAGACGCGGCGGTCACGCCCTCGGCCACCGTGTCGGGAACCCTCGCGGCCAGCGGACGCCTATCGGACCCTGCGGGGTGGTCGGCCTCTCTCGACCTGGCGGCGCGCTCGCGCGGCAACGGACCTGCGCGCGTGGGCGTCGGGGGTACGGTGGCCGTCACGCTGACCGACGGCCGGTGGCGCGTGCGCGGCGACACGATCGTGGCCGACGTCGCGCCCGTGGCGCTGGTACTCGATGGAACACTCGAGTGGCCGGACCCACCGGCGAGCAACGCTGCAGCCGAGGCTGCCACCGGCGCTGCAATCGGCACTGCGGCAGGCACTTCGACAGACACGGTCACCGGTACGGTCAGTGGCACCGTGACGGTCGGTGAGAGCGCGCTCGACGCCTGGGTCTCCGCCATGCGCGCCGTGGGGCACTCCGTCCCAGATGTCGTGGCCACCGCCATGGGGCTGGTGCAGGCCGACCTGCGGCTGTCGGGATCCGTGACCGATCCCACCGTGGCCGCGGCGGTGCGGGCCACGGAGGTGACGGGCCCCTCGCTGCGCGTACCGTTCGCTGAGATCACCGCCACCGGCCGGCCCGTGCGCCGGGCGCTCGTGCTCGACACGCGCGTGCCCGAGGCCGACGTCGCCGGCCAGTCGATTCGACAGCTGTCGGCGCGAGCGCGCTGGGAGGGGAACCAGCTCCTCATCGACGACCTGTCGGCAGGCCAGGCGTCCGGACCTGGGGAGCTGGGCGCATCGGCGGCCTTCGATCTGGCGGCGTCGACCGTCACCGGCACCGCCTCGCTGACGGGATGGATGGTGACGCCGACGCCGGAGCTGCCGGCGTCGGCGGTGGTCGAAGGGACATTCACCGCAGAGGGGCCACTCGACGAGCCGACGGGCGCGGGCACGTTGGTGCTGCGCGACGCCCGATGGGATGAGGTCGCACTCGGGCGGCTCGATGTCGGGCTGACGCTGGACGGCGAGGGTCCTCATGCGGACATCCGTGCCGGGTCGCTGGACCTGGCGGCCGTCACGGCCGGGCTCGACCTGCCCGTGTCGCTCGCAGGCACTGCCGCGGCGCGGGTGGCGGCCGACATCGCACCTGCTGACTGGCGGGCCAGTCGCGCCAGGCTCGTGGTCGAGGCGCTCGAGGCCCTCGTCGGACGCCTGCCGCTGCGGCTGGAGGGCACTGCAACGGCGGTGTACGACAACGGTGCCCTGCACGTGGAGCCCCTGACTGTGCGTGCCGAAGGCGTCACCGTGGAGGCGTCGGGCGACATCCAGGCGTTTGCCGCACGCCAGCCGGGCGCCACGGTTTCGGGCCTGCAGGCGATCGTGCGCGGGACGGTGGAAGACGTGCTCGCAGCGGCGGCCGCGTCCGGGGTGTCCACCGTGACCCCGGTCGGCGGCACCGGGTCGTTGACACTGGCGGCGGTGGTGACCGGTGCCCTGGATGCTCCGCGGCTCGCGGTGGACCTCGACGCCGGGCCGGCCGTGGTCAACCTGGAAGGACTGCCACCGCTCTCGGAGGTGGTGGTGCGCGCGCGGTTGCGCGACGGCTGGGCGGAGGTCGATCGACTGGAAGCGGCGTTCGAAGGAGCCCGGGTCGATGTGGCGGGGCGGGTCCCTGCCGCGTGGATCCTCGACCGGACGGCGCCGGTGACGGCCGCTGACGGGGCCGCCTCGCTGGAGGGCCGCGCCACCGGAGTCTCGCCGCAGGTGCTCGTGCCGTTCGTGGGTGAGGGCATCCTCGACGGGGTGGAGGGCGGGCTCGACCTCGCCCTGTCGCTCACGAGCGCCTCGCCGGCCCTTCAGGACCTGCGGGGAGAGCTGCGGGTGGAGCGGCTCGACCTGGCGGTCGCCGACCTGCCGATCCGTCAGGTCGTGCCGACCCGCATCGTCGCGGAAGACGGCTTTGCCCGGGTGGCCGACTGGCAGTGGACGGGCGAGGGACTGACCCTCGGCCTGCAGGGGCAGGTGCGGCTCGAGGATCGGCAGGCGGCCGTGCTGGCCAACGGCGTCGTGGACCTGCGGCTGCTCTCCCCCTTCGTGCGAGACAGCGGGGTGGCGACGGCCGGACGCCTGGAGACCCGGCTGTCGGTCACCGGCACCCTGGATGCGCCACGCATCGATGGCGACCTGCGCGTGGCGAACGGTGTCGTGGCGCTGGCCGACCCGCGTGTGCAGGTGTCGGACCTGGAGGTCCGGGCGCTGGTGTCCCGCTCCGGTGCGCAGATCACATCCCTGACCGGGTCGCTCAACGGCGGCATGCTCACCGGCGGCGGGACCGCCAGGCTCGGCGACGCAGGCACGGTGCGCGCGGATCTCACGTTGATGGTCCGCGAAGCCGCGCTCGAAGTGCCCGACGGGTTGCGCAGTGAAGTGGACGCCGACCTGGCCTTCAGCCTGGTGCGCGAGCCCGGGGACGTACGCCCGGAGGGTCGCCTCTCGGGCGACGTGACGATCCGCCGCAGCGCCTATCGCGAGCAGGTGACGCTCATCACGGGGCTCTTCGCCGGGCTGGGGCGCCCGACCCTGCCGTCACCGACGGACGGGCCGACGCTGGCCGACCGCATCGCGCTCGACGTGCGGGTGGTGACCGACGAGGATCTCATCGTCAACAACAACTACGGCCGATTCGAACTCGGCGCGGACGTCCGCGTGATCGGCACCGCGGCCCAGCCCGCGCTGGCCGGGCGCGCCGTGCTCCGCGAAGGCGGCCAGGTGTTCTTCGGGCGCAATGCCTTCGTCGTGGATCGGGGCACGGTGGACTTCTCGAACCCCACGGCGATTGAACCCTCGCTCGACCTCGAGGCACGCACCGACGTGGCCGGTGAGCAGATCGTGCTGACGTTGACCGGCACGCCGGCGGACCTCGAAAGCAATCTGCGATCAACGACCACGCCGGAACTCGGGCCGTCGGACCTGACGTCGCTCCTGCTGACCGGCCGCCGGCTCGAGGACGTGCCCGGTGACGAAGCGGCCATCGTGAGCGAGCAGGTCCTGGGCTTCCTGTCGGGCGACGTGCTCGGTCTGGCAGGGAACGCGGTGGGCCTCGACGTGCTGCGCATCGGCGGCCCGGGCTCGGCGGCGCTCCGCCGTGATCCCGTCGCCCTGGCGACCGAGACCGACCCCTCGACCCGCGTCACCTTCGGCAAGAGCATCGGAGAGCGGCTCGACGTGACCGTCTCGCAGAGCCTGCGGCAGAGCGCGGCGCAGACGTGGATCATCGACTACCTGGCCACCCGGCGCCTGGTGCTCCGGCTGGTCTCCGACGACGACAACCTGCGGTCCTACGAACTGCGCCACGACGTGTCCTTCGGGGGCACACCGCTCATGGCCGACCGGCCGCGTGAGGCGGTGCGCCGCAGCCCGGACGTGGCCCAGGTGCGTGTGGTCGGTGCCGATGGGGGCGAGGCGGACCTGCGACGGCGACTCCGGTTGCGCGCGGGGGACCGCTTCGACTTCATCCGGTGGCAGGACGACCGCGACCGTCTCGAGCGTGCGCTCCAGGACGAGGGCTTCCTCGAAGCGGACGTCCGTGCCGCCCGCACGACCGAGGGCGAGGACGTGGTGCTCACCTATACGGTCGTCCGCGGTCCCCGCACCCGCATCGAGGTCACGGGTATGGACCTGGCGTCGGGTACCCTGGAACGCCTGGAGCGGGCCTGGGGCGAGGAGGTGTTCGACGGCTTCCTCGTGGAGCAGGCGGAGTCGATCACCCGCGACGCGCTGGTCGGGCGGGGATATCTCGATGCCCGCGTCGAGGCACAGGTGGTCGAGGACGGGCCCGACAAGGTGCTGGCCCTGACGGTGGAGCCGGGCACCCGGTGGACCGACACGCGCGTCGTCGTGACGGGCGTGGATCCGACCCTCCAGGACGACATCCGCGCCTGGCTGCGCAGCCGTGAAGACCCGCGCGCGATCTGGACGACCCCGGCCGTCGTGGCCGACGAGGTCATGGGCTTCCTGCGTGGCCTCGGGTACGTGCGGGCGGAGGTCGAAATCGGATCGCCCGCCTTCGGCGATGGAGCGGCCGTCGCCACCATCGCGGTCATGCCCGGCCCGCTGTTCGCGATCGCCGAGGTGGAGGTTCGCGGCACGGCACGGCTCAGTCTCGACGAGGCGGAGGCGGTGCTGGACCTGCGGCCCGACGACCCCTACGCGCCCGACCGGGTGGCGGCCGCGCGGGATCGGCTCATCGCGCGCTACCGGCTGCGGGGATTCCCCGAGGTGCAGGTGGACGTGGACCAGCGCCTGGACGAGGCGGCGAGCGGCGTCGGGCTCGTCTTCGAGGTGGACGAGGGACCTCAGCAGGTGATCGGCGAGGTCGTCATCGAGGGCACGCGCACGATTGCCGCCGAGGACGTCCGTCGTGCGCTGGCGCTCGAGCCCAATCAGGCCGCTGGGACGGAGACGCTGCTGGCGGCTCGGCGTCGCGTGTACGAGACCGGCCTCTTCCGCCGGGTAGACCTGATCCCCGAACCCATCGAGATGCCGGACGCGGCGCCCGGGGCGATCGCCGCTGGCGCGGCTCCGGGTGCCGCTCCCGGCGCGGCCCCTGTTACCGCCGCTGACGTGGCCGCGGACGCCGCGGTGCAGCCCGTGCGGGTGCGTCTCACGGTGCAGGAGTGGCCGGCGTTCCGGCTGCGCTACGGCTTCCAGGTCTCCGAGGAACGTCCCGAGACCGAGGTGGAGGGACGGGACCTCACACCGGGTCTCTCGGCCGACATCACCCGCCGCACGTTGTTCGGCCGCCCGATCGGGCTCGGCGGCGCCGTCGAGTACGAGCGCCGCCAGCGGTCGGCCCGGTTGTTCCTCAACGCGCCGACGCTGTTCGGTCAGGCCGTCGAGTCGTCGCTCACGCTCGAGGCGTCGCGCCGGGAATTCTCGGCAGCCACCCTGATCACCGACCGGCGCGGCGGCGCGTGGGAGCAGCGCGTGCGGTTCGACCGTCCGCTTCGCCTGTCCTACAGCTACCGGCTGGAGCGGAACCGCACGTTCGACACGGCGCCGCCCCTCGACCCCACGTTTCCCCCCTTCGACGTCACGCTCACGGCGTCACGCCTGAACGGCGCGGCCGTGTGGGACAGCCGCGATGACCCGTCCGACACCACGCGCGGTCTTCTGGTGTCGTCGAGCGTCGAGTGGGCCGCCGACGCCCTCGGCTCCGACATCCACTTCCTCAAGTACCTCGGGCAGGCGTACGTCTTCGCCCGCCGCGGTGGAGTGGTCTTCGCCTCGGCGGCACGGCTCGGGCTGGCCACCACGCCGGGGGACGAGGAACTCATCACGTCGGAGCGGTTCTTCGCGGGCGGGGCGCGCACGGTCCGTGGCGCGCCGGAGGAAGGCCTGGGTCCCACCAACTTCCTCGGCGAGCCGTCGGGTGGGGCGGGGCTGCTCATCCTGAATCAGGAAGTGCGCGTGCCGCTTTACCGGTGGGTGCGCGGCGTCCTGTTCGTCGATGCCGGCAACGTGTTCGGAGCGGTAGGCGACCTGCGGCCGACGCGTCTCAGCGGATCGTCCGGCGTTGGCCTGCGCGTGCACACGCCGTTCGCGCTCTTCCGCGTGGACTGGGGGCGCCTCTGGTCGCCCGACAGCAGCGGCGGCCGGGGACGCTGGACGTTCGGCATCGGCCAGACCTTCTGAGCGCCCGCGCGTGGCGTCCGCAGATGGCCCGGCCGTTGTCCCCGGTGCGGTGGTCGCGTCTATCGTCCGCGGATGGTGCGCATGATCTGCAGCACCTCGGGGCGTTCTGGCGCCTGGGGCGCGAGCCGCAGGAAGGTCTCGAAGTGCGATGCCATGCGGTCGGGCCGGTTGGCCCGGTAGTGCATGAGGCCGCCGTAGTAGTACGCGTACGCCAGCATCGGCGCGAGCTGCGTGACGCGATCGAATGCCGCGGCGGCTGCCGGCCACTCCTGCCGCCGCGCCTGCACGAGCCCGAGCTGGAAGTGGGCCTCCGGCAACGCGCCGTCCGTGTTCACCGCGGCCTGCGCCGCTGCGAGAGCCGCGTCGAGGTTGCCCTGCATGAGCGCCGTCGCCGCCAGGCCGACGCCGTGCCACGGGTCGGTCTCCGGGCGGGCTGCCAACGTGGCGTAGAGCGCGGCGGCGCCCGCGGTGTTCCCGAGCTTCTGCTGACTCTGACCGGCGAGGAAGACGGCCGGTGCCGGCGCGTCGGCCGGCGTCATGTCCACGACCTGCTGATACTGCCCGGCGTCGAAGAGCGATTGCACCGGCTGGGGGGCCTGCGCGGGCAGGACCACGACCAGCATGGCGGCGATGGCGGCGGTCGTGAGCGAGCGGATGGCGATACGTCTCATCGGGGCACCTCGGCCGCGGCGGGGGAGCCGGTCCGGCGGATCACTCTCGGCATTGTACGGGATTGGCAGATGCCGGGGTGGCCGGCCGACGTCACAGCGTGCGCGGTTGATCGCGCCCGTCGGTCCCGCATACGATGCACTGCCCGACATTTTTCGGGCCGAGGAGGCGGCGGATGCGCGGCAACGACCAGGTCATCGCACAGCTCAATCTGGCTCTCAAGGAAGAGCTCACGGCTATCAACCAGTACTTCCTGCACGCCGAGATGTGTCATGACTGGGGCTATCACCGGCTCGGCGACTTCATCAAGAAGCAGTCGATCGACGAGATGCGCCACGCCGAGAAGCTCATCGAGCGCCTGCTGTTCCTCGATGCCAGCCCCAAGATGGACTACCTGGAGCTGAACGTCGGCAACACCGTGCGTGCGCAGCTCGACGCCGACTTCAAGCTCGAGGAGCGCGCGATCGCGATGTACAACAAGGCCATTCAGGTGTCGCGCGACGCGGGCGACGATCAGTCGCGCGAACTCTTCTCGCTCCTGCTCAAGGACGAGGAGATGCACATGGACTGGCTCGAAACACAGCTGCACCAGATCGAGGAAATCGGCTACGAGCGGTACCTGTCCAACCAGACGCTCGGGTCGGCGTCCGAGTAGCACCCCCGCCGTCTCCGCGACTCACCGCATTGCCCACACACCCGGCGGGGGGGCGCGCGCGCCCCCCCGCCGGGGGCGTCAGGGCTTCCGGTGCGTGGCGTTGCGAAACGCCAGGCTGCGCGCCGGGCGTTCCCAGGCGGTTCGCACGGCGTCGGCCGCCGCCTGGTCGGTGGCGGCCAGGTGGGTGGCCAGGCGCTCCAGCTTCTGGGCCATCCTGCTGAGGCGGGCCTCGTACTTCGCCGCGTCGCCCGCGTGTTCGAGCTCGCGCCGCAGCAGTCCCGCCTTCTCCACGAATTCCGCCAGCGCTTTTGTCGTGATGTCGTCCATCTCTCGTCCTGAGGCCGCGCGCGGCACGCTACCGACCAGCGGATGCGCGTGCTCGCGCCGCCTGGTACACCCGCGACGGCAGGTCGTGGCCGATCAGGGGCTCGATGCCGCGTGAGGCGGTGAGCACGCCCTCGAGCTGCACCCCGGTGTCGATGCCCAGGCCGTCGAGCAGGTAGACCAGATCCTCCGTGGCGAGGTTGCCCGACGCGCCGGGCGCGTAGGGACAGCCGCCGAGGCCGCCCGCCGAGCTGTCGAACGTGGCCACGCCGTCGAGCAATCCGGCATACACGTTCACGAGGGCCGTCCCCCGCGTGTCGTGCAGGTGGAGCGCCAGCTTCTCGACCGGGACGCCCCGCTGCGTGGCATCCAGCACCTCACGGATCTGCGCCGGGTGCGCGACGCCGATCGTATCGCTGAGCGCGACCTCGTACACACCCATGCCGACGAGCCGTGCGGCGAGTTCGGCGACCCGCGCCGGGGGCACCGGCCCCTCGAAGGGGCAGCCAAAGCAGGTGGAAAGGTATCCGCGTACCGGAAGGCCAGCCGCGGCGGCGACTGCGCAGACCTCGGCGTAGGTGGCCAGCGACGCCTCGATGGAGGCGTTGATGTTCCGCTGGCTGAACGTCTCGGTCGCCGCCGCGAACACGGCCACTTCGGAGACGCCCGCTCCCAGGGCGCGGTCCAGGCCCGTGCGATTCGGCACCAGGGCCGTGTACCGCACATCGGGTCGTCGCGTGATGCCCGAGAAGACGGCCTCGGCGTCGTCCATCTGGGGCACCCAGCGGGGGCTGACGAAGGCCGACACCTCGATGTGGGTGTGGCCGGCCTCGGCCAGCCGGTCCACGAGGCGGATCTTGTCGGGCGTGGCGACCCGCGCGGACTCGTTCTGCAGGCCGTCGCGCGGGCCGACCTCGACGATGCGTACGCGGGCGGGGAGCGCCATCAGGCCATCTCCAGGAGCGGGACACCGGGGTGGACGAGTTCGCCTTCGCGGCAGTGCACGCGCGTCACCCGTCCGTCGCGGGGCGCATGAACGGGCAGCTCCATTTTCATGGCTTCCAGGGTGACGAGCACGTCGCCCACGCGAACCGCCTGTCCCTCCTGCACCAGGACACGCACCACGGTCGCCGGCATCGGCGCCGCCAGGGCCGTCTCGTCGGGCGTGGCCGTCCCGGTCGCCGCGCGGCCTCCCGCGTCTGCGCGACGGGCCGCTTCGCTGCGGTGGGTGAGGCCCTCATGAAAAATCCAGGTACGCGCGCCGTCGCGCACCGCGTACACGCGGTGCTGCACGCCGTCGCGCTCGACGACGAACAGGCCGGGGCCGGCGAGCCGTGCCGTGGGCGCCATCTCCTGTTCAGACACGCCACGGCCCCAGGGAGGTCCACGGGTCGGGCGGCGCCTCGCCACGTTGCGAACCGAGGGCGGACTGCGCGGCGCCTGCGGCCTCCGCGTCGAGCGCCTGGCCGACCACCTCGGCCAGCCCGGTGATCAGGTCGCTGTCACTCGCTGCGGCGCAGGCGCGCACCAGCGCCTCGGCTTCCCGGTCGAGGAACGCGGTATCGACCTCGCCGCGGAGGAACGCGGGGTGCTCCAGGATCGCGGTCAGCAACGCCACGTTGGTCGCAATCCCGAGCACGGGATACGCGCGCAACGCGAGCAGGGCCCTGCGGCGCGCGGCCTCCCGCGTGTCGCCGGATGCGATGAGCTTGGCCAGCAGCGGGTCGTAGTGCACCGACACGGTCTGGCCTTCGCACACGCCGCTGTCCACGCGAATGCCAGGCCCCGAGGGCTCGCGGTACAGGAGCAGGGGACCGGACTGCGGCAGGAATCCCCGGGCGGGGTCCTCGGCGTAGACACGGGCTTCGAGGGCATGGCCCCGCTGGGTGATGGCCTCCTGCCTCCAGGGCAGCGGCTCGCCGGCGGCAATCCGCAGCTGGGCCCGCACCAGGTCGATGCCCGTCACGAGTTCGGTCACCGGGTGCTCCACTTGCAGGCGGGTGTTCATCTCCAGGAAGAAGAAGCGTGCCTGGTCGCCGGTGCCCTCGACGAGAAACTCCACCGTGCCGGCGTTCTGGTACCCGGCCTCGCGTGCCAGCGCGCACGCGGCCGCGCCCATCGTCGCGCGCAGCGACGGCGACAGGGCCGTCGACGGCGACTCCTCGATGACCTTCTGGTGACGGCGCTGCACCGAGCATTCCCGCTCGAACAGGTGCACGACGTGGCCGTGCGCGTCGGCCAGGACCTGGAACTCCACGTGGCGGGCCGGCGCGACGAGGCGCTCGACGAAGAGCGTGTCGTCGCCGAAGGCCGCCTGCGCTTCGCGGCGGGCCTGGCGCGTGGCCGCCTCGAGGTCGCGCTCCGCGTCCACGCGCTTCATCCCGATGCCGCCGCCACCGGCCGCCGGCTTCACGAGCAGCGGAAAGCCCACGGTCCGGGCCGACGCCAGCAGGCCCGGGAGGTCCTGGGTGAGGGGCACCTGGCCGGGGACGACCGGCACGCCGGCACGCTCGGCCGTGGCCCGGGCGGCGATCTTCGAGCCCATGCGCTCGATGACGTGCGCGGACGGTCCGACGAAGGTGAGCCCGGCGTCCGCGCACGCCGCGGCCAGCTCCGGTGACTCGGAGAGGAAGCCGTACCCCGGATGGACCGCATCCGCGCCGGAGGCCCGCGCGGCGTCGATGATCGCGCGCACCGACAGGTAGCTCTCGCTCGCGCGCGCCGGGCCGATGGCCACGGCCCGGTCGGCCAGCCGGACGTGGAGCGCAGACGCGTCCGCCTCCGAGTAGACGGCCACCGACCCGAGGCCGGCCTCGCGGCAGGCGCGCAGGATGCGCACCGCGATCTCCCCGCGGTTGGCGACGAGCACGCGCGAGATCGCGCGCCCCGGGCTCACGACGGTCTCCAGGACGGTGCCCGCTTCTCGAGGAACGCCCGCAGCCCGTCCTGTCCCTCGGGGGAGACCCGCAGGTCGGCGATGGTGGCGGCCGTGCGCCCGAGGGCCTCGGCCGGTGTGAGCGGCCAGACCTCGGCGATGAGCGCCTTGGCCGCCGCGACCGCGTGCGGGCCGGAGGCCAGGACGTCGGCTACGTACCCCTCGACCGTGTCGTCGAGCTGCGCCGCCGGGGCGACCGCATGCACGAGGCCGATGCGGCATGCCGTGCCCGCGTCGAACCGGCGTCCGGTCAGCACGTACGCGCGGGCCGCGGACCGCCCGATGCGCGCCAGGACATAGGGCGAGATGACCGCCGGCACGATGCCGAGCCGGACCTCGGTGAACCCGAACTGCGCGTCCGCCTCGCTGACGGCGACGTCGCACACGGCCACGAGCCCGGCGCCCCCACCGAGCGCCGCACCGTGCACGCGCCCGATGAGCGGCACCGGCAACGTATCGAGGGCGAGAAACAGGCGGGCCGTGGCCTCGGCGTCGGCCAGGTTGTCCTCGCGGCTGCGGTCCAGCGCGCCGCGCATCCACGCGAGGTCCGCGCCTGCGGAGAAGGCCTGGCCGGCGCCGTCGAGTACCACGCACCGCAGGGTGGCGTCGGCTGCCGCGGCCGTGGCCCAGGTCGTGAGTTCCTGCACCAGCTGCGCGTCGATGGCATTGCGCACGTGGGGCCGGTTGAGCGTGACGCGCGCCACGGGGCCGTCGCGTCTGACGAGCAGCGTCTCGAAGGCAGCGGTCATTGGCAGGGGCTCGTCACATGCGGAACACGCCGTAGCGGGGCGGAGGGACGGGGGCGTTCAAGGCGGCCGAGACCCCGAGCGCGAGGGCTGCCCGCGTGGAGGCCGGGTCGAGGATGCCGTCATCCCACAGGCGCGCCGTGGCGTAGTAGGGCGAGCCTTCCTGTTCGTACTTGTGAAGAATCGGATCGGCGATGGCCGCCACGTCCGCATCGCTGAGGGTGCCGCCCTCTCGCGCCACCTGATCGGCCTTCACCGTCGTCAGCACGCGCGCGGCCTGTTCGCCGCCCATCACCGAGATGCGGGCGTTGGGCCACGACCAGAGCAGGCGCGGATCGTAGGCGCGCCCGCACATGCCGTAGTTGCCCGCGCCGAACGAGCCGCCGATGATCACGGTGAAGCGGGGCACCACGGAATTGGCCACCGCGTGCACCATCTTCGCGCCATCGCGGGCGATGCCCCCCCGTTCGTACTCGCGTCCCACCATGAACCCGGTGATGTTCTGCAGGAACACCAGCGGAATGCCCCGCGCGTTGCAGAGCTCGATGAAGTGGGTGGCCTTGAGGGCCGACTCGGAGAAGAGCACGCCGTTGCTGGCGACGAGGCCCACCAGCAGTCCGTGGACATAGGCGAAGCCGGTGACGATCGTGGGGGCGTAGCGCTTCTTGAACTCGTCGAACCGCGACCCGTCCACCAGTCGCAGGATGACCTCCCGCACGTCGTACGCCCGGCGGGCATCGGCACTGACCACCCCGTAGATCTCGGAGGACGGATAGGCGGGCTCCTCCGCGGGCTGGGCGTGAACGGGCACGGCCTTCGCGCCGCCGAGCGTGGCGACGAGGGTCCGGGCCTGCTGCAGCGCATGTGCGTCGTCCTCCGCCAGGTAGTCCGCGACGCCCGAGAGGCGGGTATGGACGTCGGCACCGCCCAGGTCCTCTGCGGACACTTCCTCGCCCGTGGCGGCCTTCACGAGCGGCGGACCCCCCAGGAAGATGGTGCCGGTGCCGCGCACGATGATCGTCTGGTCGGCCATGGCCGGGACGTACGCGCCGCCCGCCGTGCAGGAGCCCATGACGACGGCAATCTGCGGAATGCCCTCGGCCGACATGCGGGCCTGGTTGAAGAAGATGCGGCCGAAGTGCTCGCGGTCGGGGAAGACCTCGGCCTGGAGCGGCAGGTAGGCCCCGCCGGAGTCCACCAGGTAGAGGCACGGCAGGCGATTCTCCAGCGCGACCTGCTGCGCCCGCAGGTGCTTGCGTACGGTGAGGGGGTAGTAGGTGCCGCCCTTGACGGTCGCGTCGTTGGCCACGACGAGCACGTCGCGTCCGCGGACACGGCCGATGCCCGTCACGAGGCCGGCGCCGGGTGCGTCGCCGTCGTAGAGGTCCCACGCCGCCAGCGGCGACAGTTCGAGGAACGGGGAGCCGGGATCGAGCAGCTGATCGACGCGGTCACGCACCGGCAACTTGCCGAGGGCCCGGTGCCGCTCCTGCGCGCGCGCCCCGCCCCCCTGGCGAGCGGTGGCCAGGCGGCCCTGCAACTCGGCGACGAGCCGCGACATCCGGGCGTGGTTCCGGGCGTACTCCTCGCTGCCGGTGCGGATCTGGCTTTCCAGGCGTTCCATTGCAGCTCCGGGCCGCTACCAGCCGCAGCAGTCGGTCTTGTAGCCGCAGCCGGGGCAGCGCCAGACCGCGTGCATGCGATACATCTCGTGTTGTCCGCACCGCTCGCAGATGACGGCGTCGTCGGGCGGGGCGGGGCGGGCCGTGCTGACGATCGGCCGTGGCAGGAGGGTCCGGACGGGTGTCGGTGGCTCTGACGACATCGCGGCATTATAGGGTCTGCCTTTCGCGCCAGGCCTGGCGCCCGCTGGGCGGCGCCGAAGGGCACTGCGCTCCGGGAATAACCTCGGCCGTAGTGTTTCTGGTCACATACTGTTCACGTGTATTGAATGGTGACGAATCGTGTTAGCTTATCGGTCACCTTTGCAGGGGGCTGATATGGCAACGCCACCGATTCCTGGCGGAAAGCGCCGCCGACGTGTCCTGGCCATCGACGACGAACCATCCATGGCCGAGTGGCTGAAGATGGTCATCGAAGCCGAGGGCTACGAGGTGCGGACGGCGCTCATCGGCGCGCGCGGAGAGGAGATCTTCCGGCAGTGGCGCCCCGACGTGGTCGTCACCGACCTGATGCTGCCCGACACCGACGGCGTGGCCCTGCTGCGCCGGCTGAAGGAGATCGACGCCTGGCCTGAAGTGATCGTCATCAGCGGGCAGGGCACGATCTCGCGTGCGGTCGAGGCCGGGCAGGCCGGAGCGTTCTACTTCCTGGAGAAGCCGGTGAGCCAGGAAGGGCTGGCCGACATGCTCAACAAGGCGTTCACGCGCTCGATGGAGCGTGCCGAGCACCACCAGCTCAAGGAACAGATCCGGGGCCGCTACAGTTTCGCCAACATCGTCGGGCACAGCCGGAAGATGAAGGAGTTGTTCGACCTCATCGAGAGCGTGGCCGCCAGCGACGCGAACATCCTCATCCAGGGCGAGAACGGCACGGGCAAGGAACTCATCGCCAACGCGATCCACTACAACTCCAATCGCTTCCGCGGCCCGTTCATCAAGATCAACTGTGCCGCGATTCCGAAGGACCTCATCGAGAGCGAACTCTTCGGCTACCGCAAGGGGGCGTTCACCGGCGCCACCGGCGACAAGATCGGCCTGTTCGAGATGGCCGAAGGCGGATCCCTCCTGCTGGACGAGATCGGGGAGATGCCGCCGTACCTGCAGACGAAGCTCCTGCGCGTGCTGCAGGAGCGCGAGTACCGTCCGATCGGCAGCGAACGGCTCGTGCACGTGGACTTCCGGCTCATCTGCGCGACCAACACGGATCTCGAGGTGGCCCTGCGCGACGGGCGGCTGCGTGAAGATCTGTACTTCCGCATCAACACCATCACGCTGCGCGTGCCGCCGCTGCGGGAGCGGACCGAGGACATTCCGCTGCTGTGCAACCACTTCCTCTCGAAGTTCAACCAGCGCTACGACAAGAACGTGCGCACGATCTCGCCGGCGGCCTACCATCTGCTCATCAGGAACCGCTGGTCCGGCAACGTGCGCGAACTCGAAAACGCCATCGAGCGTGCCGTGCTGGTGTGCAAGTCCACCGAGATCCAGCCCACGGACCTCCCGGAACCCATCCGGGAAGACGGCCAGGTGGCGCAGGAGTTCGCCATCCCGCCGCACCGGACCCTGGCGGAGATCGAGAAGATGGCCATCGTGCAGACCCTCCAGCGTACCAACTGGAACAAGCAGGAAGCCGCGCAGATCCTGGGCCTCTATCGTCCGACGCTCTACAGCAAGATGAAGAAGCACGAGATCCGGGACCTCCGCGCGCAGCAGCGCACCGCGGGGGCCACGGCCTGAGCGTGGAGCCCGCATGCGGGTGAGCTGGCTCCGGCGGCGCGTCCTCAGTGAGGCGCGGCTGGCCGGTCGGGCCGCCTGGTATGGCTTCATCAGGCTCATCACCGGCACCGATCCCACGCACGCCGCGGCCATCGCGTATTACGCGCTGCTCTCGCTCTTTCCCTTCCTTCTGCTCCTGGCGTCGATCCTCGGGTCGGTGACGGCCAACGAGGCGGACCGGGCCGCCGTCCTCAACTTCGTGTTGCGCTACTTTCCGACGCAGGTCGACTTCGTGGCCTCGCAGCTGGACGCGCTGGCCGCTGCTCCCGCGCAGGTGGGTGGCCTCGGCGCCCTGGCCCTGGTGTGGGCCTCGCTCGGCGTGTTCGGCGCCGTGACGAGCGCGGTCAACGTGGCGTGGGGGGTGGAACGGCAGCGCAGCTTCCTGCAGCACCGGCTGGTGTCGTTCCTCATGCTGGCGGCGGCCGGTGGGGCCACGCTGGCCGCGCTGGTCATCGTCAGCTCGCTCGAACTGGCCCGCGCCTCCTGGTTCGGCACGGTGCTCGCGCGATATCCCTGGCTGGACGTCTTCCAGTCGTCCGCCCTGGAGCCGCTGGCGCTTGGCCTCTTCGTGGCCGGCGTCGGTCTCGTGTTCTACTTCCTCCCGAACGCCCCCACACGACTCCGGGACGTGTGGGGCGGCGCCGTCCTCACCGGCCTGCTCTGGCGCGGAGCCTTCGACCTGTTTTCCTGGTGGATGGCGCGGGGCGGCCGCATTGCCTTCGTGCAGGGCTCCATCGCCACCGTCGTGGTGTTCCTCCTCTGGATCTACGTGTCGGCGTTGATTCTGCTGTACGGTGTGGAGTTCACGGCCGCGCACGCCCGCCTGCGCCGCCGCAGGCCCGGGAGCCTGTTCGACGAGGACGCAGGAGCGCGGCCCGGTCGTCCCAAGGAGATCCATGGCCAATCGTCTGTCCGGTGAGCAGAGCCCGTACCTGCTGCAGCACGCCGACAATCCGGTGGACTGGTATCCGTGGGGCGACGAGGCGTTCGCCCGGGCCCGCGCCGAGGACAAGCCCATCTTCCTGTCGATCGGCTACTCGACCTGCCACTGGTGCCACGTGATGGCCCATGAGAGCTTCGAGTCGGCGGCGGTCGCCGATGTGCTGAACCGGCACTTCGTGCCCGTGAAGGTGGATCGGGAGGAGCGGCCGGACGTCGATCGCGTCTACATGACGTTCGTGCAGGCGACGACGGGCTCGGGCGGCTGGCCCCTCAGCGTGTGGATCACGCCCGCGCTCGAGCCGTTCTATGGTGGCACCTACTACCCGCCCGCCCCACGCTGGGGGAGACCCGGCTTCGTGGACGTGCTGACGGAGGTGGCGCGCGCCTGGCGCGAGGAGCGGGCGCAGGTGGTCGCGTCGGCGGCGTCGATCCTGGCTCACCTGCACGGCGCACGTCGCGGCCAGGGCGGGCGGGAGGTGCCGGGCCCGGCCGCGACGTCGGCCGCGGTGAACCGCTTCATGGTGGCGTTCGACAGCGACCGGGGTGGCTTCGGCGACGCGCCGAAGTTCCCCCGGCCGGGTGAGACGCTGTTCCTGCTGCGCGAGCACGCGCGGACGGGGCACCCCGAAGCCAGGGAGATGGCCCTCGTCACGCTCCGGGCGATGGCGCTCGGCGGCATGCGCGACCACATCGGGGGCGGGTTTCACCGGTACTCGGTGGATGCCGCCTGGCGTGTGCCGCATTTCGAGAAGATGCTCTACGACCAGGCCCAGCTCGCCCTCGCGTACACCGAGGCCGCCCAGCTCACCGGCGAGGCGCAGTATGCCGATGTCGCCCGGGACACGCTGGCGTACGTGGCGCGCGACCTGACAGACCCGGCCGGGGGATTTCACTCGGCCGAAGACGCCGACAGTCTGCCGCCTGGCGACCCGGCCGGGCAGGTCCACGGCCACCCGCGGGAGGGTGCGTTCTACGTGTGGTCCGAGGCCGAGGTGCGCGACGTCCTGGGGGCGGATGCCGATATCGTGTGCCTGCGCTACGGCGTGCGGCCGGACGGCAATGCCCCGTTCGACCCGCAGGGCGAGTTCTCCGGCCAGAACCTGCTCTACGTCGCGCGCTCGCTCGACGAGGTGTCACGAGCCACCGGGCGCGACGAGGCGGACATCGAGTCGGTGCTGGCCCGGAGTCGCGAGCGCCTCTGGGCGCGGCGCGCCACGCGGCCCCGGCCACACCTCGACGACAAGGTGCTCACGGCGTGGAACGGCCTGATGATTGCCGCCTGTGCGCGGGCGGCCCGCACGCTCGAGCACGCGCCGGGTGCGCTCGCGCAGGCGCAGCGGGCCGCGGGCATGCTTCGCGCCACGGTCTGGGACGACGCGTCGGGCCGCTTGTGGCGCCGCTACCGAGGCGGCCACGTGGGCATCGCCGCGTTCGCCGAGGACTACGCATGCCTGATCTTCGGCCTGCTCGAGCTGTTCCAGGCCGACGGTGACCCTGCCTGGCTCGAGTGGGCGCTGACGCTCCAGGAGCAGCTCGACACCGCGTTCGCGGATCGGGAGGGCGGAGGCTGGTTCAATTCGAGCGGGGCGGACGAGACGGTGCTCGTCCGGATGAAGGATGAGCAGGACGGCGCCGAGCCCTCCGTGGCCGCCCTCTCGGCGCTGAACCTGCGCGCGCTCGGACTGCTGACCGGGCGCGAGGCCCTGCTGGCACGGGCGGAGCAGGCCCTCGGGGCCGCCGGCCCCTACGTGCCCGACGCCGCGCGCGCGGTGCCCATGATGCTCGTGGCGCTGAGCACCTACCATGCGGCGCCGATACAGGTCGTGGTGGCGGGCGACCCGGTGCGGGAGGACACGCGAGCCCTGCTGGCCGTCGTGCGGCAGCGGTACATGCCCTCGGCGGTGGTGGTCCCGCTGCGTCCCCACTTCCGGGATGCGCTCGCACGCCTGCTGCCCTGGACCGCGAGCCTGGCGCCGGTGGCCGGGGAGCCCGCCGCGGGCGCGTCGGCCGCCGCGGCCTACGTGTGTCGTCACTTCAGCTGCGAGCTCCCGTCCCTGTCGCCGGCCGCCCTGGCCGCGGAGCTCGATGCCGTCGTCTGACGCGGGGACGGCGCGCGCGGGGCCGAATGGGCCGCGATGGACGTCGATGGACCCCGACGGACACGGCGCGACCCTGATGGATCGGTGTATCGTGGTCGGGCCGCTGTGCGACCGGAACGCAGCGCGTGCGGGCGCGCGCCCGCGGAGTCTGGCCGGGTATCGCAGGAGCGTATGGAGTTTCAGGTCGACATCTGGCTGAGGGGAACGAACCACGCAACGACAGAGGTGCTGGCACCGGTGCCGCGCGAAGCCGTGGCGTGGACGGACGCGGACGTCGCGGCGGTGCTGGCGGCGATGCTCCGTGCGCTCGAACGTGCCAGCAACCCGGCGGCGACCGACGACCGGCCGGTGGCGCTGCGCGGCTTCAGCTGGATCGTGAACCCCTTCGAAGACGGCGGCGTGGTCATCGCGCTCGAGCTGTCGCTTGGCGCGGTGGTCGGCGGCCCGTTCGACGTGGCGGCCGGTGCGCTCTCGGCGACGATCGAGCGTGTGCTGCGGGACGACCGCGCCGCGCGCGGCGAACGCGCCACGGTGCACTAGCGCGAGGTTCGGTTCGGTGTCGCACGCCGCCCCGGCCCTTCGGCGCGACGCCGCAGCCTCCGTCTGGAACGGGTTGCGCCCGGGGAGTGGTCGAAGAAGGAAGGTGGCTCGCAGCCGACGGCGGGTGGCCGTCGGCTGGAGCCGGTCGGAGGGTCCAGCCAATCACTGGTATGAGGGTGGTTGGCAAGGAGAGGCACAGGGCCCGGCTACCCTCCGACCCAGCCCCTCGCGGGGCTTCGGAAAGCATACTCGGGCCGGGGCCCGCCTGGGAGCCCCAATTCCGTAGGCCCGCCTGCCGGCTCGTCTGGAAGGGCGCCCGTTCGGCGGTGGCGGGTGCCGCCGGGACCAGTCCGGGGTCGATCGGCCTCGGGGGTCGGGTCTGATATTGTCAAGTTAAATAACTGAAAATAAATGCCTTCTGTGCAATGACAGAAGCTCGGTATCAGAAGCGGCGCGTGTACAGCACCTTGGTGGCGAAGCGGCGGTCGAGCGAGGCAAAACGGTTGAGGACGGGGTCGTCCAGCCAGTTGTGGGTATACACGAAGTAGAGGTCGTTGCCCGGCCGCACGATCCACCGGAAGCGCGACTGCCACCCGAGGACGGCGCTCTGCGTGTCGTACTGGAGGTTGTTCACCCACGCGACGAACGGTGAGAACTGCGTCTCGCCGACGACCCGGAACAGCTTCGTGGTGAACCGTCCTTCGGCGAGCCGGACGCGGTTGATCTCGTTCGCGAGATACACGATGTAGCCTGGCGCGAGCCGGAACGTGAGGTTGGCCACGAACTCGTGGCGCGTGCCCGAGTAGAACTGGCCCGTCTCCACCCGTCCGTTGAGCGCCACGACGCGCCGGTTGGCCGTCTGGGCGTTCACCCGCACCCGCGAAAAGGTGTATTCGGATCCGACGGGCAACGTGATGGCCGAGTTGACGCGGAACGGCAGGTCCAGCTTCTCGTAGCGCTGGCTGGCGATCACCGAGAAGGTGTCCTGCGACTGCAGGTTGACCTGGAAGGCCGTCGCCTCGAGGCTGCGCACGATGAGGTCGTTGTCGAGCGTCGTCTGCACGTCCATCGTCACCCCGTAGGTGTACTGACGGACGATGCGGTTGTTGCGCGGGCGTGGCGCGAAGTTGAGCTGAGGCCGGTACCGGCGGTAGTCGGTCCGCGTGATGAAGCCCACCGACGGGTTGAAGTTGCGCTGGAGTTCGCGCATGTCGAAGTTGGCGTTCCAGCGGTCGTTCGGATAGTCGATGATCGCGCCGAACGCCGAGGTCTCCGACGACACACCCGGCTGCGAGGCGTTGAGGAACCAGGCGGCCACCGACAGGTTCTGCGAGCCGGCGAATGTGTTGGTCGCGAAGCGCGCGTCCAACCCGATGGTCTGGCTGGCGTCGAGATCGAGGCCGCGCACGTCGCGCCGCGTGTACATCGCCCCCACGTACGACTGCTGCAGCATCCGCCGCTTCACCCGGGCCACGGTGAAGGCCTCGCTACTGACGTCGCCCTCCTCGCCCGTCTGCACGTGGAGCAGCCCGACATCCTGTCCGCCGATCTGGCCGGTGACCTTGGTGCCGAAGTCGATGGGCTGGGGCTCGCCGCCCCCGGTGAGGCCGATGCGCCGGCTGAAGAACGGATTGACCCGAAGGTCGTCGTTGGTGGGGCTGCCGAAGTCGAAGAAGATGGCGCCGTCGAGGAAGAAGTCGCGGCGCTCGGGGAAGAAGAGCGAGAACCGTGTCAGGTTGACCTGGCGCTGGTCCACCTCGGTCTGCGCGAAGTCGGTGTTCACCGTGAGGTTCGCGCGCAGGAGCGGGGTGGGGTTGTAGAAGAGGTCGATGCCGGCCGAGGCGTCGCCACGCGTGGCCGTGTCCCCGCGACCGGGCGCCGACTGGGCCGTGAACAGGCCGTACGGCTTCACGTCGAGACCGTTGCCCTGCGTCACGTTCCGGATGCCGGTGACGCGTCCCGCCGTGGCCATGCGCCGCAGGCCCTGGTTCCGCGCCCAGCCCATCCAGATGCTGTCCTCGTTCTTCCGGCGGACCGTGCGCTGGAAGTTGATGCCCCAGGTGTCGCTGTTCGGGTTGAAGTTGAGCGTGCGGAAGGGGATCTCGATCTCGATGGTCCAGCCCACCTCGCTCAGGACTACGCGCGCATTCCAGATGCCGTCCCACGGGCGGTTGTCGCCGTTGACGCCGAACAGCGAGTCGGCCATGAGGCCCGACGGGTTCATCTCGAAGAAGTACCCGGACCGGGCATCGAGGAACGTGTCGATCGTCCACATGAAGCGGTCGTCGGAGGCCAGGAACTCGTCCCGCCGCCGCTGGTAGCCCAGCCAGCGATCGGGCTCCGAGTCGTAGCAGATGACCCCGATGTACAGGGCACGACTGTTGTAGACGATGCGCACCTCGGTGGGTTCGGTGGCGGGTTGCCCGTTGGCGGGGTCCACCTGGATGAAGTCGGATGCGGGCACCGCCCGCGACCAGACGCCTTCGTCGAGACGGCCGTCGAGCACGATCGACTCGTCGCCCTGCATGACCACGGCATCCATCGTGCGGCGCTCGATGTCGGCCGGCGCGGCTTGCTGTTGCGCGAACGCGCCGATGGCGCCCCACAGCACCAGCGACCAGGCGATGAACAGGGCTCGCGCGTGTTCACGGATCAGCATCAGGGACCACTCCAGGCACGAGGGGACGCGACGATCGACTCGCGGGATACGACGACAGGGGACGGACGAGTTTACCCCAGAGGTACAATCCACCGCGATCTGGAGGGCTTACGGGCCGGGGTGGCGAAACTGGCAGACGCACGGGACTTAAAATCCCGGGATCCGCAAGGGTCGTGTGGGTTCGATTCCCACCCCCGGCACCACGGTGTGGAGTCCCGGCCGGCGGCACCGGGGGCTCAGCGTCGAGCAGGCGGTTGATGCGCGCGGGCACAGGCGCGCTGTCGGTCAGCGCCCGGCGGATGTCCGGAGTGCGCGCCAGGAGCCATCGCGGCGCCGAAGCGCACCACGACGCCGCCGGTCGCGAAGTGCGGCAGATCGCCCACCGTCGCCCGGCCCTGGGCCGAGGCGAGCGACGCCTCCATGTGCGCGGTGTCGGGTCTCTACCGCTTGGGGATGAGCAGGCGCTGGCCGGGGTGAATGACGTTCGGATCCTTCAACTGATCGCGGTTGGCCTCGAAGATCTCGGGGTACCGCGCGGCGTTGTCGAGGTGAACTTTCGCGATCTTCGACAGCGAGTCACCCGGCTGGACCACATGGTAGCCATGCACGTCGGTGCGAGCGGTCCGGATATCGGCGGTGACGTCCTGCTGCCAGCCGTCGTGCCGCTTGATGGCATCCCAGAACAGATCCTTCTCGAGCTGGAACTCGGTCTGGCCGGCGATGACGACCTTGCCGTTGGTCGTCGTCATGCTGAAGTTCGTGATGCCCAGGGTGCGGGCCACGTCGGCCAGGTCCGCGTACTTCTCGGTGGTCATGGAGCCTCCTGTCTGTGGTCGTGGGTGCAGGGCCTCAGGTTATCCCACGCGGCCCCGTCACCGTCGGCCGATGCAGGCGGCGGCAAGAAGGGCAGCCACGGCCGCCGCCACACCGCGCGCCGCCGGGCGCGCCCTCAGCGCGCGCGGGCGTCGAGCCAGCGCGCGGCGCTGCCGGCCTGAGTCGTGCGGAACCTGCGGCAGGCCTCCACGCGTTCGAGTGCCTGCTGGAGGGCGCGTTCGGCCACCGGCGTGGGGTTGGCCTCGAAGAACGCGGTCACGTCCCTGGCGGCGTCCGCCGTGCAGAAGTTGCCGAGTGCCGAGACAACGGCGGGCAGCCCCTGGAAGGCGTCGAGCTTTGCGGACAAGTCGGCCCAGCGGGCCTTCACGAATGCCCATGTGCTGTCGCGCGCCGCGGGCTGCGCGAGCAGCCCGCCGATGAGGCCGCTCGCGTCCTGGCTCCTCACTTCGTCGGACAGCGCCAGTGCGAGCGTCGCCTGCACCTGTGCCGGGCTCGTGAACCACGGCAGGGCGTTGAAGAACTGGTAGAAGGTCTCGGGCTCGGTGCCGAGCGTCCGCAGCCGGGCACGGTAGCGCTCGTACAGCGCGTCGTCGGCGCCGATCGCCGCCGTGCGCAGCACCACGGGTGCGAGCGCCGCAGGGAGGGCGTCCGGTTGCGTGAGGTAGTCGAGCGCGAGGCGGCGCGCCTGCTGTCGCACATCTCCGTCGCCGGCCGTGACCCCGAGCAGGCCGATGAGCTCCGCGCGTCGGAGGAGGGTGTCGGGATCCTCGCCCGCCCGCAGCGGGCCAAGTCCCGCCAGGGCCGGGGCGAAGTGCGCGCGGAGCCACGCCTGATAGCGCGTGGTGGCCGGGCCTCCACCGAGCGTGCCGGCCACTTCACCGAGCCGACCCGACAGCGCCTGGAGGATGTCCACGGACGCATCGTCGGCCAGGGCGTCGGCGACGTCGAGGAACAGGCCCAGGTCGTGGCGGCCGCTCCTGGCCATCCACCACTCGTCGGCCAGCAGGGCCAGGCGGTCGGTCGCGGGCCGTGCGTCGAGCGCCGGACCGGCGAGCCGTCGCAGATCGTCGGCCGCATAGGACGACAGGTAGTAGCCACTGCTTCCCGCGTTGAGGAAGGGCTCGGCAGCGCACCCCGGCACCGTGATCTCTGTCCGCGGCTGGCTCACGAGGTGGCACTGGGGCGCCCCCCCGGGCTGCGCGAGACAGACCGGGAACGTCCAGGTGGCGCCCCCGGTTGTCGAGACCGCCGAGGCGCCAGACGCCGACGGGGTGAACCGCTCCTGCGTGACGGTGATGACCGTCTCGTCGGCGCGACAGCGCGTCTCGATGTCGATGACCGGGACTCCGGGCTGGGCTACGTAGCTCCGCATGATGCGGTCCACGGGCTGCCGGGTCACCCGGGACACCTCGTCCCAGAAGTCTTCGGCGGCGGCGTTGCCGTAGGCATGCCGCTGCAGGTACGCGGACACGCCCCGCCGGAACGGCTCCTCACCGACGAACGCCTCGACCATGCGGAGCACGGCGGCGGACTTCTCGTATGCGATGCCGTCGAACACCTCGCCGATCTCGGCGGGGGTCTGGACGTTGGTGCGAATGGCTCGCACCGAGGGCAGCGCATCGAGTGCCACGGCCTCCTGGGTCGCGGTGGCGTCGTCGAGCGCCACGTCCCAGTCGGGCCGCCACTCCGCCAGCGGCTTGCTCGCGAGCCACGTGGCAAACCCCTCGTTCAGCCACAGGTCGTCCCACCACTGCATGGTGACGAGGTTGCCGAACCACTGGTGCGCGAGTTCGTGGGAGATGACGGAGGCAATGCTCTTCTGCACGTCCTCGGATGCCCGTCCGGGCTCGGCCAGGAGCAGGCGTTCGCGGAACGTGATGGCCCCGGCGTTCTCCATCGCCCCGGCGGAGAAATCGGGAACCGCGATGATGTCCAGCTTGCCGAACGGATAGGGAATGCCGAAGTACCGGTTGAAGTAGGCGAGCTGGAACTCCGCGGCCTCGAGCGCGAACGCCGTCAGCGGCAGCTTGTCGGGCGTGGCGCACACCCGGATCGGCGTGCCGTCGGACTCGCCGCTCCGGCACGCGAAGTCGCCCACCAGCAGGGCCACCAGGTACGTGGACATCCTGGGCGTGCGGGCGAAGGTGAGCGTGTGGCGCCCGGCGCCCGGGCCCGGTGTGTCCGACAGCACGGCCCCGTTGGAGATCGCGCTGTCGCCCTGGGCCACCGTGAGCGAGATATCGAAGGTGGCCTTGTAGGCCGGTTCATCGAAGGACGGAAACGCGCGCCGCGCATCGGTGGCTTCCATCTGCGACACGGCGTACCGGCGGCCGTTGGCGCGACTGAGGTAGAACCCCCGCAGCTGGTCGTTGAGCACGCCGGTATAGGCGATGTCGATCGTGGCCGGGCCGGCGGGCAACTCGCGCGGCAGCGCAAGCGTCATCGTCTCCGTCTCTGGAGATGGCTGCGCGACCGCGGCGAGGGCCACGTCGCCCGAGCGGACCTCCACCCGATCGAATGCCAGTTCGGCCGCATGCAGCACGATCGTGCGGGCGGGCACCTCCAGCCGCACGTCGATGGTGGCCCGCCCCTCGAAGGTGGCGGCCGCCAGGTCGGGCGCGAACCACAAGGTGTAATGCTCGGGCGTCACGGCGGCGGGCAGTCGCTGCGCCAGCGCCGGCGGTGCGAAACAGACGCCGAGCAGCAGGGTCAGGACGAGTGTGCGCATGGGCATGATCAACGCTCCGCGGTGGCGGGGACGTACGAGCTGGACTCGTGCGCGGCTCTCCAGGTGTTGACCACCGAGCGGAGGGCGGTAGCCACCTGGGACGAGGTTGCGCGGTCGTGCAAGGGCGACGCCCTGATGCCGGTGAGCGTGGCACGTGTCGTCACGGTCACGGTGTCTCTGGGGCTTGGCGGCATCAGGCTGCCCGAGGCCATCGCGCGCTGCTCCTGGGCCACGCGCGTGAGGTGATCCGGTCGCTGACTGAACGCGCGCAGGGCTCCGTCGGCGGCTGGTGGCAGGTCGGTGGGGGCGGCGGCGATCCACCCACCGATGCGAAGCAGCCCGATGCGTGCCAGCCATGGAGCCATGGGCGAGCCTCCCATCGGACTCCAGTCCGGGGGGCCGGTCGCGCTGGTCGCGGGATCGATGAGCACCAGGGCAGCGGTGTCGTCCGGGTAGGCGCGGGCGAAGGCCGTGGCAAACCAGGCGCCGCTTCCATGCCCGGCCACGACATAGGGGCCCGGTTCTTCCGCGCGTCGCAGCAGGGCGTGCAGGTCGGCGGACACCCCGCTGGGGTCGAAGGGCACGTCGCCCGCTTCGCTCCATCCGAGGCCGGCCCGGTCGTAGGCACAGCTGCGGACCGACGGCTGCAGCAGATCCTGCACGAGCGTCCACTCGGACGATACCCCTCCCACGGGCGCTTCGAGCACGACCGTCGGCGACCCGTCTCCCACGCAGGTGATGTGCAGCTGGTGGGTGCCGACGCTCACCAGGCGGCCGGGGTGGGGAAGGCGGCGACGTTCGAGCGCCGTGGCGACACCCTGGTAGGTGGCACCGGCGAGCGCGGCGAAGACCAGCGCCGCCAGGCCCCGGAGGAGCGGGCGTCCGAGACTCATCGTGCCGGATCCCGGCCCGTCACTCCGGGTCGCTCCCGAGCCCGTATTTCTCGATGCGCGTGTAGAGCTGCGCGCGGGTCAGGCCAAGCAGCTTCGCGGCCCGTGTCTTGTTGTGGCGGGCTTGCGTGAGCGCCTTGATGACGAGCGCCCGCTCGATGGCGTCGATATCGACGCCGCCCGCGGGGAGCGGCCCGGCCCCGGTGAGATCCTCGGCGGAGGGACGGGCCCGGTAGGGTGCCACCGGCAGGTGCTCGCTCCGGATGTGGCCGCCGTCGGCCAGGATGACGGCCCGCTCGATGGCATTGCGCAGCTCGCGGACGTTGCCGGGCCAGGCGTAGTCGAGCAGGTACTCGCGGGCCTCGCGCGAGATGCCCGCCGCGCGTCGTCCCGTGGTCTGACCGAGCTCCTCGAGAAACGCCTGCGCCAGTTCGAGGATGTCGTCGCGGCGTTCGCGGAGCGGCGGCAGGGGAATTTCGAACACGCCGAGACGGTAGTAGAGGTCCTCCCGGAACTCGCCGCGACGCATGGCCGCGTGCAGGTCGCGATTGGTGGCCGCGATCACCCGAATGTCGGCGTGCAGCAGCTTCGTGCTGCCGAGACGCACGAACTCGCGCTGCTCCAGGACGCGAAGCAGCTTGGCCTGGACGGTGGGCGCCATCTCACCGACCTCGTCGAGGAAGAGCACCCCGCCGTTGGCCAGCTCGATGCGCCCGGGCTTGGCGGACACCGCGCCCGTGAAGGCCCCGCGCTCGTGGCCGAACAGCTCAGACTCGAGCAGCTGGTCGGGCAGCGCCGCACAGTTGATGGCGACGAAGGGCCCGCCGCTCCGGCGCGAGCCCTGGTGGATGAAGCGCGCGACCACTTCCTTGCCGGTCCCCGATTCGCCGGTGAGCAGGACGGTGGTCTCCGTCTGCGCGACGCGCGCAGCCTGCGCCAGCACGTCCTTCCATGGGCGCGACTGGCCCACCACCCGACGGTGTCCGGTGCGCGCTTCGAGTTCGCGGGTCAGGGTGGCGACCTGGGCCTCGAGCCGGGCCGCCGTCTCGCGGGCTTCCGCGTCGCGGCGGGCGGCTTCGGCCAGGCGCTGGTGCGACAGGGCGAGCGCGAGGTGATCGGCCACCCGCTGCGCGAAGTCGAGGTCCTCCTCGCTGAAGCATTCCGGGCTCCTCGCCAGGAAGAAGAGCGACCCGAAGACATCGCCGCCGAGCGGCATGGGGACGCGCAAGGCCGAGCGCACGTCGAGTCGGGCGAACCATCGCCCGCGGAGGCTCGTGGGCGCGATCTCGGCCTGCACGTCGTGCACCACGTAGGCGTGCCGGCGCAGCTGCGCGCTGTCGTCCGGGGTCAGCGTGGTCGGCGCCCAGAAGTCCGGATCCTGGATGTCGACGCCTGCCAGGGCATAGATCCGCAGGGACCGCGCGTCCTCTCCCCACGAGGAGAGGGCGAGGACGTCGTGGGGCAGGCCGCCCCGCACCACCGCGGAGACCTCCGCGAACACCTGGCGGATGTCGAGTGCCCCCGCGACGGTCCGCAGCAGGCGGTCCAGGCTCTCGAGCTGTTCGCGGCGGCCCGCCTCGAGCGAGCGGAGGAGGTCGTGCTGGAGCGCGACCGTCATGAGGTCGGCGACCGCGTCCATGAGCAGCTGGTGGTCGGCCGAGAAGGCATTGGGTGTGTCGGCGGTGACCCAGAGGGCGCCGTGCACCCGCACGCCCTGCCGGACGGTGCAAATCATCCGCGACCGGGCGTCTGCACCGTCGGGAGGCGCACCGGCTCCTGCCACATCGGCGATCCGATGCCCGGTCGTCTCGAGCTGACCATCCGCTCGGGCCACGTACAGCACGATGGACTCGGCGCGGTCGAGCCTGAGCACGTGCAGGCGTTCGAAGGGAATGACCGGCTGGAGGGCGACGGCCAGGCGCGAGACGACCTCGCCGAGGGTGGACGCCTCGGCCACGACGCGTGCCACGGTCGCGAGAATGGTGCCCGAGTCCGTCTGGAGCATGGGTTGCAGGCAGTCAGTATAATCCGCCCAGCGTGAACACTCTCGCCGACGGTCTCAGCTGGATCGACCTTCACTTCATGGGGCGGCCCCATGCGATTGCCACTGCCGTGCTGCAGGGGCCCGGGGCCGTGGCGCTGGTGGATCCAGGCCCCACGACCTGCCTGGATGCGCTCGAAAACGGCCTGCAGGCGCAGGGCGTGGCGCTCGCCGACGTCACCGAGATCCTGGTGACCCACATCCATCTCGATCATGCCGGGGCCACCGGGACCATCCTGGCGCGCCATCCCCGGATCCGCGTGCTCGTCCATCAGCGCGGCGCGCCGCACCTGATCGACCCATCCCGGCTCCTCGACAGCGCCAGCCGACTCTACCGCGACCAGATGGATCGCCTCTGGGGTGAGGTGGCACCCGTGCCAGCCGGGCAGGTGGTGGCGCTCGAGGGGGGCGAACGTCTCCGGGCCGGGGGGCGCGAACTCGACGTGCTCTACACCCCCGGGCACGCCGTGCACCATGTCTGCTTCCGCGACCGCGACAGCGGCGTGGCGTTCGTGGGCGACACGGCGGGCGTGGCCGTGGACGGCGGCTATCTGCTGCCGCCCACGCCGCCGCCCGACATCGACATCGAGGCCTGGCACGCGAGCCTGCACCTGCTGGAGCAGTGGGGCGCCTCGGCACTCTTTCTCACGCACTTCGCGACGGCGCCGTCGGTGGTGCCGCACCTGCGGACGCTGGCCGAACACCTCGACGCGTTTGCCAGCGAGGCGCGACGCGCGCTCGAGGGCGAGGCCAGCGACGAGGACCGTGCCCATCGCTTCGCGGCCGGCGTGCGCCTCCTGCTGCAGCGAGAGATGCCTGCCTCGCAGGTGGCGGCCTACGAGGCGGCGGCGCCCTTCGAATTGCTCTGGCTGGGTTTGGCCAGGTACTGGAGGAAGCGGACGCGCGCATGACGGCGCGGCCCTGGTGCTGCGGGATGCACGCGTGCCCGCGCCCGGACCGTCGGCGCGCGGGAGCGGCCTCAGACCGGGCTAGTGCTGGACGGCGTAGGGGTCGGGCGGCGCCACCCGGAGCGCCCTCCGCGCCGGTTCGACGAGCAGGCGCAGGGCGTAGCCCGCAGGCGTTCCCGTGGCAGAGCGATAGGGGCCGACCCGGTAGACCGCGCTGAGCACCTTGCCGTGACGCAGGACTGGCGGCAGGCCGTCGCAGTCGAGCGCCGACCGTTCCAGCTGCACGTGCACCAGGCGATAGAGGGCGATGGAGGCGGGCAGTTCGCATTCGACGAAGAGGTCGAACTCACTGACGTCGCGCGTGACGATGGAGGTGAAGCGGAGGGCCCCCGTGGCGTCTCTCCACGTCAGACGACCCGGCAGGCGCAGGGAGCGGCGCTCTGCGATACGGTCGCGCCGGGCGAGTGCGGGGGGCTGGGGGATGGTCTCGATCACGGCATGTCCCTCGGGTTGCGGGGTGATATCTCATCACCCTGTCTATCAAGGTCCGAGCCGGCCGGCGCCACTGCCCGCGAAGCATGGCGTCATCGCATAACTTATTGTGTAATCAGGACTAATACGGTAGAGAACGTACGGAGGTGTGGATACTTTGTATCCAACTCGGTGGATACCAGGGTAGCCGGTATCCAGTGGGCCGGTCCCGTGGGAGACTACGCCCCGGCCATGTCGCGGATGCCGAGCCGCTGCATTTTCAGGTACAGACCGCGCCGGGTCAGGCCAAGTGCCCGCGCGGCGTGGGTCACGTTGCCGTGCGAGCGCTCCATGGCCGCGGAGATGGCTTGCCGTTCCACCTGTTCCACCAACCGGGCGAGGATCTCCGTGCTGCCCGGGGACGGCGCCAGCTGTCCGGGCGAGGTGGTGGCGGAGACCCCGGCCGCAGGGGCTGCGAGCTCTGCCGACAGGTGCTCCGGCTCGATGGTGGCCCCCGGCGCGCTCATGGCCACGGCGCGCTGAATCTCGTTGCGGAGCTGCCGCACGTTGCCGGGCCACCAGTAGCGTACGAAGAGATCCAGCGTGCTGCGGCTGAAGTGCACGTCCGGATTGCCCATCCGCTCGCGGGCGTCGCGGAGGAAGAAGGTGGTGAGGTGGGGAATGTCCTCGCGCCGCTCGCGCAGCGGGGGCACGTGAATGCGAATCACACTGAGCCGGTAGTACAGATCCTCGCGGAATCGCCCTTCGGCCACGCGCTGTTCGAGGTCGGCGTTGGTGGCCGCGAGTACGCGCACGTCGACGGCCAGGGGACGCGTGTCGCCGATGGGCATCACTTCGCCCTGTTCGAGGAACCGCAGCAGCTTGGGCTGGACGTCGATCGGCAGATCGCCCACTTCGTCGAGCAGCAACGTGCTCCCGGTGGCGGAGCGGATGAGGCCCGGTTGATCGGTGACGGCACCCGTGAACGCGCCACGGCGATGCCCGAACAACTGGCTGTCGGCGAGTTCGCGGGTCGTGGTGGTGCAGTTGTACGGGACCAGGTGCCGCGCGCTGCGCCGGGAGCCCGCATGGATGGCACGCGCGACCAGGTCCTTGCCCGTGCCGCTTTCGCCCGTGATGAGGACGGTCAGGTCGTGGCCCTGGAGCCGCTGGATCTGTTCGCTCACGCGGAGCATGGCGGGGCTTGCACAGACGAAGCCGGGCAGGAGCGGCTCGAGGGAGCGCTCACCAACGGCGTCGGGGAGCGGCGAAGGCTCCCGTGCGGCGCACAACTCGAACCCCTGCCGCGCAACCGCCGCGAACATCCGGAGGCGACGCAGCGCGGTGTCGGCTGCCGGCTGAGGCGCGAGCGCGGCGCAGTAGCGCTGTCCCTGGTGCGTGCGGCCCAGGGATTCCCAGAAGAGAAGCCGGTCGAGCGTATGGCGACGCTGGGCGAGGGCCGCCCGGGCCAGGTCCTCGGCCGCGGCCTCGTCGCGCCCTGCCGTGGCCATGATCCGGATGCCGCCGCCGCGCTCCTGCTCGAACACGACCGCTGCGTCCGCGCGGGCAACCTCGACGAAGACCGTGACGGTCTCGCGGGCCAGGAGATAGTCGAAGATCGACGCGTCCACCAGCCGCCGGACGACGGCGTCGTCGGCGTCGTCCGGTTCGATGCGGTCCAGGGGCGCCGACGCGGCCACCAGCTGCCGGGCCCGGTCGGCTTCCCCGAGATCGTGAAGGGCGCCGAGCGTGGTGAACATCCCGGCGGCTGCTTCGATCTGGGCCGTCGCCTGGGTGAGGAATCCGGCCCGCGCCGCGACGCGTCCCTGCGCGAGCCGGCTCACGGCCGCCTGGTAGCGCTCCCCGAGGAGGTCGAAGACCGTAGCGCTTTGGGCGAAGTCGTGGCGTGCGGCCGCCAGGCGGTCGAGGCGCTCGCCGACGGTGCCGCGCACGCGCAGATACTCTCCCCAGGTCGCCGGTGCGGTCCGTCGATCAAGACGGCCGGCCAGCGCGGTCAGTCGCACCTCGGCCTGCTCCGTACGTCCGGCCGCGATCAGCGCCTCGCAGGCCGACAGCTCTGCCTGGGCGGCATCGGCCGGGGGGACGCCCGGGGTGGCCGCGATCTCGTCGGCGAGCGCGAGGGCTTCGTCCACCAGGCCGCGGCGAATCGCGACCTTGACCCGCAGCAGTCGGAGCGACCATTCGTACCAGCGCATCGTCTGCGAGCCGTACGTGCCGTACGCTTCGCCCGCCTGGCCGATCGCGTCTTCGGCCTTGTCATATTCCCCCCGCATCAGGTGGATCTGTGCGAGGGTGTCGAAGACCGCGCCCGTGGTCTCACCGAACTGGACCGCACTCCTGACGGCGAGCGAGCGCGTCAGCGTCTCTTCGGCCCTGCCAAGCTCGCCGAGCTGCACGCAAATCTGACCCAGCGTCGCCAGGGCCACCGCGAGGCCGTGGCCCGAGCCGAGCGCCTCGTGCAGTTCGACGCTGCGTTCGGCCAGGGCGAGGGCATCGCCGTGACGGTGGCGCATCAGCGCCACGTTGGCCTGGTTGTGGACGATGCCCGCCAGCACGTCACCCGCCTGGATGGCATGGGCGAGGGCTTCGCCTTGCCGAAGAGCGGTGTGCGCCTCCTCATAACGGCCCGACTGCGCGAGGAGCACGGCCGAGAGCGAATGGACGAGGGCGAGGTGCCGGCGGTCTCCAGCCGCGTGCAGGGCGGACGCGGCTTCCGTGAGATGGTCGCGCACGGTGCCCGAGTCGCCGACCTGCTTGTAGCAGGTCGCCAGCTCATAGTGCGCGAGGCCGATCGCCCGCGATTCGTGCGACAGCTCCGCGTGCTTGAGGGCCCGCGTGTGCAGGGCAATCGCGCGGGACTGCTCGCCGCGCTGGAAGGTGATGCGCCCGTGCAGGCGCCAGAGTGTCGAGACGAGCGCGTCAGGGAGCGGCTCGCGATGCGTATCCGGGGTCCGGCCGATGGCGCTCGCGGCCTGCGCGAGTTCATCCTGCTGAAGCCAGCCTTCCGCGACCGCCGCCCGCAGCGCGAACTCGTTGTCCCGGCTCAACAGACCGCTCCGCAGCAGCGGCGTGACGATCTGGACGGCCTCGCCCCCGTGGCCCCGCTCGAGGGCCGCAGCGGCGCGGGCGAGCGTGGACTGCACCCCGGACGTTGCCACGGCAGGAGTATACAGGCCACATGCGTGGCGCCATCCGCCCGGGCGCGCACGTCGCGTGGCCGCACCGGGAGAGGCCTGGTGCGGGGACGTCCGGTCGGTCGCACACCCGCACCACCGGCACGGCGACACTTCGGCGCAGCCGCACTCGGGCGCTCCAGCGCGACGACGCTCCGGCGCGACGACGCCTACAGCCCCTGGGGCGGGAGAAGGGCGTTGAGCACGCGCTCGAGCCGTGCCGGGTCGCGGTCGGGCAGCTGCACGTGAACAGCCCGGCGGCCCGTGCGGTCCAGCGACTGGAAGTCGCCAATGGCCTGAGCGGTCTCGAGCACGCCGAAGGAGTAGACCTCACCGGGCACGGGCAGGTCCTGGTGCACGGCGGCCGTCAGGACGATGAAGACGCCGGTATTGGGCCCACCTTTGTGCAGCTGGCCCGTCGAGTGCAGGTACCGCGGGCCGTATCCGAGCATGGTGGCGCAGCCGCTCGCCAGTGACACACGGGCGAGAAACCGCTCGAGCACGGGCGCCAGCGTCGGATCGTCCGGCGGCAGGTAGGGCAGCAGACAGACGTAGTCGCCGCCGCCGATCAGACTGGCGAGATTCGTGGGCTGGTGACCATTGAGCCGGGCCTGCGCCTCGCTCGAGAGCGCGACGCGGGCGCCGTGGACCGACGCCGATGACTCGGGCGCGGGCAGCTGTCGAGAGAGCGCGTAGCGATCGAGCAGGCTCCGCGTGGCATCCTTCGCCTGTTGCACGTTGGGTTCGTCGAAGGGGTTGATGCCGAGCAGGTAGCCTGCCGCGGCCGTGGCGAACTGCCAGCGGAAGAACTCCGCCGTGATGGCCGTCGGATCGGGCACGTCGATGAGGAGCAGTGGGACGCCCGCGGCGGTGACGGCGGCCAGCAGCTCCTCGGAGGGGCCCTCGCCGGCGAGGCGGACCGCCACCACGGCACGGTCGCCCGCCACCGGTGTCAGATCGACTGGCTCGCCGACGACCGGCACGACGCCCTGGCCGCTCTTGCCGGTGCTCTCGGCCACCAGCTGCTCGATCCACAGACCGAGCGCCCGCAGGGGATCGGGCAGCAGGACGGTGAGCTTGTCACGGCCCCGCAGGGCCGCGCTGGCCATGAAGGCCCCCAGGGCCAGGCCGGGGTTGCCCGCGCTCGCGGCGTGGCGGCAGGCGCGCTCCATGCGGCGGCCATGCGCAATGAGTGCCGTGAGATCCGCGCCGAGGAGGCTGGCGGGCAGCATGCCGAAGTACGACAGCACCGAGTAGCGCCCGCCGATGTCGGAGGGGTTGACGAAGACGTCACGGAATCCGGCCGTCTTCGCCAGCTGGTGCAGGGTCGTGCCCTCGTCGGTCACCGCGATGAACCGGGAGCCCCAGTCCACGATCCCCGCGGCGGCCAGGCGGTCCCGGGCGGCGGCCGCCATGGCATTGGGTTCGACGGTCGATCCGGACTTGCTGGCGAGCAGGAACACCGTGGCGCTGACCCGGTCGAGGGCGGCCGCGACCGCGTCGGGATCCGTCGAGTCGAGCATGCGGAAGCGCGGGGCGCCGTCCGCGGCGCCGACGACCTGGCGGAGGACTTCAGGACCCAGGCTGGAGCCGCCCATCCCGAGCAGTACGACATCGGTGAACCCGTCGGCCGTCACGGCTCGTGCGCAGGCGCGGAGCCGGTCCACGTGCGGTTCAACGAGGTCGAGTGCGCGCAGCCAGCCGAGGCGATGGCCGATCCGTGCCTGCAGACCCGGGTCCGCACCCCAGACGTCGAGCCGCCGCTCCCAGAGCGCCAGCCCGAAGGCCACCTGGTCGAGTCGGGCACAGGACTCGTCGTACCGGTCCGGCCGCAGCCTGACTGCGTAGTCGCTCACACGCTCTCCCTCCGGACCGGATCCGTACGCGCCGCGCCCGGGAGCCGCGCGGAGGCGGCACGCCCTGGGTAAGCGGATGGTCCAAGAGGGAGGTATACCATAATGGTTTGATGTCGATGACGAGGTCGTGCGCCGCTGTCCTTCTCGGGCTCGTGCTCGTCGGATGCTCCGGGCGCGAGGCGACATCCCCAGCATCCGATGCGTCTGCCACCGAGCCCGGTCGTGGCCCGGCGGGGGGCACGCCCGCGCGCGATGACGACCGGGCGGGCCAGCCGCGCATCGTCTTCCTGGGGGACAGCCTGACCGCGGGGTATGGCCTGGACCTGGCCGACGCCGTGCCTTCGCGCATCCAGCGGCGGCTCGAGACCGAAGGCTATGCGTATCAGGTGGTGAATGCGGGCGTGTCCGGCGACACCTCCGCGGGCGGGCGCTCGCGGCTGGAGTGGGCACTCGATGCCGAGGGTGGCCGTCCGGAGGTGCTGGTCATCGAGCTCGGCGCCAATGATGGTCTGCGCGGGCTGCCCGTCTCGCAGCTGCGTGAGAACCTCGAGGCGATCATCACGACCGCCCGCGGCCGCGGCATCGACGTGATCCTGACCGGGATGGAGGCCCCGCCGAACTACGGCGCGGCCTATACCCAGGAGTTCCGGCAGGTCTACCGCGACCTCGCCGACGCCCACGACGTCGTCTTCGTGCCGTTCTACCTCGAAGGCGTCGCGGGGATTCCGAGCCTGAACATCCAGGACGGGATCCATCCCAACGCCGACGGCACCCGCATCATCGAGGAGACGATCTGGCGCGCGCTCGAGCCGGTGCTGGAGAAGCACGACCGATGATTCAGCTGCGCGGCGTCTCGAAGACCGTCATGAGCGGCGATCACGCGCTCACCATTCTCCATCCCCTCGACCTGACCATCGCCGACGGGCAGTTCCTCGCCATCGTGGGGCCATCCGGCAGCGGCAAGTCGACGTTGCTCGGGCTCCTGGCAGGGCTGGACGCGCCGACCACGGGCTCGATTCTGGTCGGGGGCGTGGATATCACCCGGCTGTCCGAGGATGGGCTGGCGAAGCTGCGCGGTGCGCAGATCGGCTTCGTCTTCCAGTTCTTCCACCTCGTGCCATCGCTCACGGCGCTGGAGAACATCATGGTGCCGATGGAGATCGCCGGGCGACGCGACGCGATGGCGCGGGGGCGGCAGCTGCTCGACGAGGTCGGCCTGGCCGAGCGTGGCCACCACTATCCCTCGCAGTTGTCCGGTGGCGAGCAGCAGCGTGTGGCAATTGCGCGCGCCCTGGCCAACGACCCGCCCATCATCCTGGCCGATGAGCCCACGGGAAACCTGGATTCCACCACCGGACGGCACATCCTGGATCTTCTCCTGAACGTCAGGCGCGAGCGGCGGACAACGATGGTGCTGGTGACACACGATCTCGAGCTGGCCGCTCTGGCCGACGAGCGCCTTGTCCTGCGCGACGGTCGGCCGGTGGACGCCCGGGTGGGGGTGCCGCGATGACCTTCGTCGTGCGCATGGCGCTCCGGGAGATTCGGGCATCCTGGCAACGCCTCCTGTTCTTCTTCGTCTGCATTGCCATTGGCGTGGGGTCGATCGTCGCCCTGCGCTCCGTCATCCAGAGCGTGCGTGACGCGATCTCCCGTGAGTCGCGGGCGCTCATCGCGGCGGACGTGCTCATCACGAGCGACCGCCCGTTCACCGAGCTCGTCACCGGTACGCTGGAGCAGGCCGTCCGCGAGGCGCGCATCACGGGGCAGTCGGAGGCCGTGGAGATCTCCACGATGGTGCGGCCCGCCGACGAGTCCCGCACCGGCACGCGGATGGTCGAACTGCGGGCCGTCGGAGACGCCTTCCCGTTCTACGGCACCCTCACGTTGCGCGACGGCGAGTACACGCATGCGCTGCTGCGCGATCGCGGTGCGCTGGTGCGGCCGGAACTCCTGGCGCAGCTCGGCCTCTCGGTGGGCGACGGTCTCCTCATCGGCACCGTGCCGTTCGAGATCAGGGGCGTGATCGCGGCCGAGCCGGGCCGACGGGTCGGCGCGTTCAGTCTCGGTCCGCGCGTACTGATCGACCGCGCCGATCTCGACGGGACGGGGCTGCTCGGGTTCGGGAGCCGCGCGTCGCACCAGTTGCTGCTGCGCGTGCCGGCGCCGTTGCTCGACACGGTGACCGAGGACCTCACCGCCACCTTCTCCGAGGAGTTCCTGCGCGTCCGCTCCTATCGGCGGAGCGAGGATCAGATGGGGGAGAACCTGACCCGCGCGGAGAACTATCTCAGCCTGGTCGGGCTCGTCGTGCTGATCCTCGGGGGCATCGGCGTGTCGAGTGTCACGCGGGTCTTCGTCCAGCAGAAGATCCGCAGCATCGCGATCCTCAAGTGCGTGGGGAGCAGCTCGGCGCAGATTCTGGGCGTCTACATGAGCCAGGTGATGTTCCTCGGCCTGGCCGGCAGCATCCTGGGCGTGGCGCTGGCCGGCGGTGCGGTGGCGCTGGTGCCCCGCTTCGTGGGTGACGTCGCAGCGCTGTTCCAGGTGGAGTACGGCCTCACGACCGCGGCGGTGCTTCAGGGCCTCCTCATCGGGCTGCTCGCGTCCCTGCTCTTCTCGATCGTGCCGATGCTCGAGGTGCGCCACATCAAGCCCTCGCTGCTGCTCAGGCAGGACATTCCCGCCATGCCCTCGTTCGACTGGCTCAAGTGGCTGGTGGCCGGTGCGGTCGCGACCCTGCTGGTCGGCGTCGCGGCCTGGCAGGCCGGCTCGCTCACGGTGGGCCTGGTCCTCTCCGCGGGCTTCGTCGTGACGGCCTTCGTGCTCAACGCGGCGGGGGCGGCCCTGATCCGCGCCGTACAGCCTCTGCGGCACGCGCGATCCTTCGCTCTCCGTCAGGCCGTCCTGCACGTGGCGCGGCCGGGCAACCAGACCCGAGTCATCCTGCTGGCCGTGGGGCTCGGGACGTTCTTCATCCTGGGGGTCCGCGGACTGCAGGACAACCTCCTGCGCGATTTCGCAGTGCAAGTGGGCGAGGACGCCCCCGACATGTTCCTCATCGACATCCAGCCGGCCCAACGCGAAGGCGTGGAGCGCTTTCTCGATGCCCGGAACGGCGACGAGCCCGCCCCGGTCCTCATGCCCGTGCTCAGGGCGCGGATTACCGGCGTGCAGGGACGGGAGGTGGCGGTCGAGAGTTACGAGCAGGTCCGCGGGCGGGGGTCGTTTTCGCGGGAGTACACCATCACGTATCGGCCGCATCTGGAGTCCAACGAGCAGTTGCTCGCGGGTCGGTGGTGGGACGCCAGTCCGGTGGCCGGGGAGGCGGAGGTCTCCGTCGAGGAAGGACTGGTCGAACGGTTCGGGCTCGAGATCGGCGACCGTATGCGGTTCGACGTGCTGGGGCGCGAGGTGATTGCGCGGGTGACCAGCATCCGGGAGGTGGACTGGCGCAACTTCCGCGCGGGCGGCTTCATGCTGGTGTTTCGCCCCGGGACGTTCGAGGACGCCCCTCATACCTACATGTCCACGTTCAGGGCTCCCTCGGCGCCGGACGTGCGCGCGCGCATGCAGTCCGATCTGGTGGCCAGCTACCCGAACGTCTCGGTGATTGACCTTCGGGAGATCCTGGACACGATCCAGGGGATCGTGGGAACGGTGACGATTGCCGTGACCGTGGTCGGGGGCCTCGTGATGCTGAGCGGCGTACTCATCCTGGTGGGCGCCGTGTCGATGACGAAGTTCAGGCGGGTGTACGAGGCGGCGATCCTGAAGACGCTGGGGGCCAACGGACGCCTCATCGCGTCCATGCTGCTCCTGGAGTACGGCGTGCTCGGTGCCATAGCCGGCACGGTCGGGTCGGTGGGCGCCGTTGCCCTCGGCTGGGCCGTCGCGACGTTCGCCCTCGAGCTGTCGTGGGAGCCCGCCCCCCTGCTGACGCTGGGGGGCATCGCCGGCACCGCCATCCTTGTGGCGACCATCGGCGTGCTCGCGAGCCTCGACGTGCTGCGGCACAAGCCGCTGGCCACCCTCAGGGCCGAATAGGTCGTGCTAAGATTGCGGGTTGTCGAACTCGGAGGGCCCCCAAGCAGGGAGTCGTAGTCGATGGACGTCGAGACCTACCGCAACGCGCTGCTGAACAAGCGTGACGAGCTGCTGGGCACGGGTGGCCGCCCCCTGCAATGGACCATGGAGAACAACTCCGGACGGCAGGGTGACATGGCCGACCAGGCCAGCGGCACCAACGAAGTGCACATTCACCTCAAGTTGAAGCAGACCGACGCGAAGATCCTGCAGGCCATCGAAGAGGCCCTCGGCCGGATCGACCAGGGTACGTTCGGCGTGTGCCGGGACTGCGGGGGGCCGATTGCAGCAGCACGGCTCAACGCCATCCCGTGGACGCGCGTGTGCATCACCTGCAAGGAAAAACAGAAGGCACAGTGACGCCGTGAAGCAGCACGAACTGCAGGCATTCCTGAGTGAGGTCGCGGCCGACCGCGTGGCGCTCGTCGAGCGGCACGAGGCGGGCGCCCGCGCCGTGGCGCACTACGACTTCAACAACACGTACCAATACGTCATCAACCGGGAAGAGACCCACCTCACCTGGCTCCGGACGGCACTCGCGGAGGTGGGCGCGCCCATGCCGGCGGCTGCTTCTCATCTTGCCGTGCCGGCCGTCGCGAAGGCTGGCAGGGCTGGAGCGGAGCCGGGCCTGTACCGCGGCGTCCTCGAGGACGATGCGCGCCTCCTGGCCGCCTTCGTGGCGAAGTGGCGGCCCCGCGTCCAGGACATGACGCACGCCCGTCACCGGACGATGCTGAACGTGGTCCTCGGCGAGTCGGCCGAACACCAGCGCCTGTTCGAGCAGGCAGCCGCCGGCATGGAGGACCTGCTCGGGCGGCGTACCGGCGGCGTGGCCCGACAGGGCGGCGTCCTCCCGGCACGCTGGATGGAGTAGGGCCGACCCGGGGCCCGACACGAGTCCGGGGCGGCGACGTATGACCGGCCTCACGCAGGTCGCGGTGGCGCTGGGCAGCAATCTCGGCGACCGCCGCGGCCGCATCCTGGCGGCGGCCGAGGCCCTCAGCCGTCTGCTTGGCAAGCTTCGGCTCTCCTCCCTGTACGAGACCGCGCCCGTGGACGTGGTGGGCTTTCAGGGATACTTCCTGAACGCGGCCGCCGTCGGCGTCACCAGCCTGACGCCCGAGGCTCTCTTGGCCGCACTCCTCGCCATCGAAGCCGACGCCGGACGGCAGCGGCCCCATCCGGGCGCTCCGCGCACGATCGACCTGGACCTCGTGCTCCATGGCCAGACGGTGACGACTGGACCCGGCGTGCAGGTACCCCACCCGCGCTTCCGGGAGCGTCGTTTCGTCCTGGATCCGCTCGCCGAGATCGCGCCCGACTGGATCGACCCGGTGACGGGCCTCACCATCGCGGCCCTCAGGCAGCGCCTCGGCTAGGTCGGGTGCTGGCCGGGGCCGCGCGAGCGTACCCCCTCGTACAGGGAAACGGCCGCCGGCAGGGGCCGGCGGCCGGTGATGTCGCTGGCGCGAGGCCCGGCGGGGCCCCGGCCGTCAGTGCGTGGCGGCTTCGTGGTCCCCGGATGGCCTGCGCAGGCCCGAGAACCCCTCTTCGAACAGCGTGTAGACCGCCGGCACCAGCACGAGCGTCACGAGTGTGGACGCCGTGAGGCCGCCGATGACGACCCTGGCGAGCGGGGCCTGGAGTTCGCCGCCTTCGCCGAACCCGATGGCCATCGGTACCAGGCCGAGCACCGTTGCGATGGAGGTCATGAGGATGGGACGGAGGCGCGTCCGGCCGGCCAGTTCCACGGCCTCACGCAGCGGGAGCTTGTCCCGGCGGCGCAGCGTGTTGATGTAGTCCACCAGCAGGATGGCGTTGCTCACCACGATACCGGCAAGCATGATGATGCCGATGTAGCCCTGCAGGCTGAAGGAGGTGCCCGTGACCAGGAGGGCGAGGACGACGCCGATCGAGGCCACCGGGATCGAGAACATGATGATGAAGGGGTCGCGCAGCGACTCGTACTGCGAGGCCATCACCGCATAAACCAGGACCACGGCCAGGATCAGCATGAGCTGCAGCTGGCCGAACGAGCGCGCCTGTTCCTCGACCTCGGCGCCGAAGCCCACGGAGAAGTCGGGCGGGACGCGCAACTGCGAGAGGCGGGCCTGCACGGCATCCACCGCCTCGCTGAGGGCGACTTCGGTCTCGGCGTTGACGCGCGTGATCCGCTCCTGGTTCTTGCGGCTGATCTGGGTCGGACCGGTGTCGCGTTCCACCAGCATGAGGTTCCTGGCCGGGACGACCTGGCCGGAAGGCGTGCTGACGAGCACGTCCCCGACGTCCGCGACGGCCGCGCGGTCCTCCTGACGGAGCCGGACGATGACGGGGTACTCATTGCCCCGTTCGCGGAACTGCGCAGCGGTGGTGCCCGCCACGTTCGTCTGAATCGTGTTGGCGAGGCCCGTGACGCTCAAGCCGAAGAGGGCAGCCTTCGGGCGGTCCACACGCACCGAGATCTCAGGCCGGCCGACGTCCTGGCCGAGCCGCACGTCGGCCACGCCCGGGGTGTTCTCCATCAGCTCCCGCGCGTCCTGCGACAGCCGCTCGGCGTCGGGGATTTCGTGCCCCCGAATCTCCAGCGCGAGCCGACCGTCGCCGCCGCCGCCGAGCAGCCGATTCATCTGGAAATTGCCGCCGGACGGCTGCGCCCGGACCTGCGCACCCGGTACGACACCGGCGAGGCGGCGCCGGAGGTCCTGCGCGATCTCATCGCTCGATCGCGTCCGCTCCGCCTTGTCCACGAGGCGTATCGAGATGCTGCCGCGGTGGGTGCCGCCGCCGCCGAAGGGGCCGCCGCCGCCCCCCTGACCGGCGGTCGTGATGAGGTCGACAGCCTCGGGCACGCTGTCCTTGACGAGCTGCTCGAGCCGCAGCACCGCCTCCTCCGTCCGCTCGATGCGCGTGCCGACGGCCAGCTCAACGTTCACGTTGACCTGGCCCTCATCGGTCTGGGGGACCAGTTCCACACCGATGCGGGGGTAGAGCACCACCGAGAGCGCGATGAGGGCGGCGCTGGCGCCGACGACGATCGCCCGGTTGTTCTGGGCAACGTGGACCAGCTTGCGGTATCCCTCGTCCATGCTGTCGAGGAACCGCTCGCTGGCCTTGTAGAAGCCACCGAGGATCCCCTCGTGACGCGCTTCCTGCGGCGGCGTGAGCC